>NZ_JBVJRL010000002.1:0-641987 GCF_055607665.1 Streptomyces sp. NPDC036984 | reverse complement strand
TTGGCACGCTGTTGAGTTCTCAAGGAACGGTCGCTTCCTTTGTACTCACCCTCTCGGGCTTTCCTCCGGGCGCTTCCCTTCGGTCTTGCGTTTCCGACTTTATCAGATCTTTTCTCGATCCGATTTCCTCGGCGCTTTCCAGGTTCTCGCTTTCGCGTTTCCCTTTCCGGCGGTTCCGACTTTATCAGAAGTTCTTGGCCGGTCGAACCGGCCGCTCATTTCTGAGTAATCGGGGGATGCTTCTCGGAATGTCACTCAGGACTTCTGAGGAAGCTCATAGATTCTATCGGCTGCCGCGGAGCCTGTCCAGCTCCACGCAACTGTTTGAATCTACCTCCCCACTCCCTCCGTGTCAACGGCTCTTGCGGGGCGAAGAGGAGATTAGCAGCTCACAGGGGTCGAACGCACATCAGGCTGCGGTGGGGACGGAGGCGCTGCGGTCCGTGGCCTCGAGATCGCCCGTCTCACCGGCGCGAGCCGCGCGGCCGCCCAGGACGTAGACGTACGCCAGAAAGGCCAGCTCGGCCACGACTCCGATGCCGATGCGAGCCCAGGTGGGCAGGCCGGAGGGGGTGACGAAGCCTTCGATGGCGCCGGAGACGAACAGGACCAGGGCGAGGCCGATCGCCATGCCGATGGCGGCTCGCCCCTCCTCCGCAAGAGCCGCGCGCCGGGTGCGCGGGCCGGGGTCGATCAACGTCCAGCCCAGGCGCAGGCCCGTACCGGCCGCGACGAAGACCGCGGTCAGTTCGAGCAGACCGTGCGGAAGGACCAGTCCGAGGAAGGTGTCGAGCCGGCCCGCCGAGGACATGAGGCCGAAGCCGACGCCCAGGTTGAGCATGTTCTCGAAGAGGATCCAGAGGACGGGCAGTCCCAGGAAGACGCCCAGGACCAGGCACATCGCCGCCGCCTGAGCGTTGTTCGTCCACACCTGTGCGGCGAAGGCGGCAGCGGAGTGGCTGGAGTAGTAGGTCTCGTACTCGCCGCCGGGGCGGGTCAGCTCGCGCAGCTGGCTGGGGGCCGCGATGGACGACTGCACCTCGGGGTGGGTGCCGATCCACCACCCCAGGAGGATGGCTATGGCGGTGGAGACGAGCGCCGTGGGAACCCACCAGTGGCGGGAGCGGTAGACGGCGGCCGGGAAACCCTGGGTCAGGAAGCGCGCGACGTCACGCCACGAGGAGCGGCGGCTGCCTGCCACGGCACTGCGCGCGCGTGCCACGAGTTGACTGAGCCGTCCTGTCAGCTGCGGGTCCGGAGCGCTGGACTGGATGAGGGACAGGTGGGTGGCGGTGCGCTGGTAGAGGGCGACGAGTTCGTCTGCTTCGGCGCCCGTGAGGCGGCGCCGGCGGCGGAGCAGCGCATCGAGCCGGTCCCATTCGGCTCGGTGTACGGAGACGAAGACGTCCAGGTCCATCGGGTCTGCCTGCTCCTCGGCTGGTCGTGCACGGCTCGTCGTGGATGCTCGCGATTGTTGTCAGCTTGTCGTACCGCGACGCGATGCGCCCACAGCTTGGCAGACTTGCGGTGCAGGGGGCGGACCAGGGAAGGACGGCGGGCGTGAGTGAGCTGGTGACGGGCGAGGCGGTGGCTCTCGAACTGCGGCCCGCGAAGCTGCCGAGCAGGGCGCTGGCCGTGTTGCTCGACCTGGTGGTGTCCGTGGTCGCGTACATCGTCGTGGTCACCGTGCTGGTGGCGTCCACGGCGTCGCTGGACGAGGCCGCACAGGTGGCGCTGTCCATCGCGTCGTTTCTGCTGGTGCTGGTCGGCGGGCCGATCGCGGTGGAGACGCTGAGTCACGGGCGTTCACTGGGGAAGCTGGCTTTCGGGCTGCGGGTGGTACGGGACGACGGTGGGCCGATCCGGTTCCGGCACGCGCTCGTGCGCGGCGCGATCGGGGTGGTCGAGATCCTCATGACGTTCGGGGTCGTCGCCTGTATCGCCTCGCTGGTCTCGGCGCGGGGGCGGCGGCTCGGGGACGTGTTCGCGGGCACCCTGGTCGTGCGCGAGCGGATACCCGCCGGGCGGACCGGTTTCGTTCCGCCTCCGCCGCCGTGGCTCGCGGGGCGGTTCGCCGAGCTGGATCTGTCGGCGGTTCCGGATGGGCTGTGGCTTGCGGTCCGGCAGTACCTGACCCGGATGCAGCAGCTCGACCCGCAGGTGTCGGCGGGTATGGCCCAGCGGCTGGCGGCCGACCTCGCGGCGCACACCGGTGCGCCGATGCCCCGGGATCTTCCTCCGGCCCTTTTCCTTGCGGCCGTGGTGCATGAGCGGCAGTCCCGTGAGGCCCGGCAGGCGTTCGGCCGCGGTGGTTTCGCCCCGCCGATGCCGCAGCTCCTGGCACAGCCGATGGCTCAGCCGGGTGCTCCGACCTTCCCCCAGCAGTCCCCGGCTTCGTACCAACACCCTCCGGCGCCGTCCCAGCAGCCGCCGGCCTCGTACCGGCCTCCCGCGGCGTGGCCCCAGCCTTCCGTCCAGCCCGCTCCGGCCCTGGAACGGGCCCCGCACCCGCAGGCCCCTTTCGCTCCCTCGCCCGCGCCGCTGCCGGACGAGGCACAGGCCGACCGTCCGGCCCGACCGGCCACCGGGTTCGCGCCACCGGCGTAGCTCACCGCCCGCCGGCATGGCTTCCCTCCGTCGGCGTGCAGAGGGATGCGGTCGGGCCGGGTGCACCGGGCCCGGCCGGCGGCGGTGCGTTCAGTCGAAGCGGGACGGCGGTGCCTGAAGGTCCTCCAGCTCGATCCCGGGTGCGGCCAGGACGACGTCGCCGGCGATGTGGACGGCGTGCTGTTCGCCGGTGTCCAGGGCTGTGACCTGGTATTCGTCCACGATCAAGGAGCCGTTGTCAGTGGCGTGTGCTTCGCTGTTCACCAGAGCCCAGGACTGGTCCACGGTGCGGGGGGCGAGGACCGGGTCGGTGAAAGCCACGAGGCGTACGCGGGTCGCGGCGGACGAGGGGGTGAGGCGCAGCAGCCGGGCGGTGGCGACGAGGAACGCGGGGGACGTGCCGGTGAAGGCGTGGGCATGCACATTGCCTTCGGTGGCATGGGTGCCGGTGGGGTCGGTACGGACCCAGGTGACGCCGTCGAGAGCGGCGCCGCGCACCTGCCAGCCACCCGCGTGGAGTTCGAGGCGGATGGGGCGGCCGAAGTCGTCCAGAGCGAGGTCGACCGAGCCGCGGTCGTCGCCGGCGGGACCGGTCAGCCGGGAGACGTAGCGCCAGCCGGACGGGCCGGGGGCGCACTGGAAGTGCTCTTCGGCGAGGGGGGTGTGATCGTGCGGATCGTGGAGCGAATATCGGCCGCGGGGCATGGGGGTCCTGGGTCTTGACGGGCTGGTCCGGCCGACAGCCATGGGTCGGCGGGCCACATCGGGGGGCCAAAAGGGCAGGCCCCCGGCACGGGGGTGCGGGGGCCTGCCTCGAAGGACCTGCTGCCGGGAGGGGTGCGTCGGTGTACCGGCGCACCCCCCCGGCGGGCCGGATGGGGATCCGGCTCAGTAGCGGTAGTGGTCCGGCTTGAAGGGGCCGTCGACCTCCACGCCGATGTACGCGGCCTGCTCCGGGCGCAGCTTGGTGAGCTTGACGCCCAGCGCGTCCAGGTGGAGGCGGGCGACCCTCTCGTCGAGGTGCTTGGGCAGCACGTAGACGCCGATCGGGTACTCGTCGGGCTTGGTGAACAGCTCGATCTGGGCCAGGGTCTGGTCCGCGAAGGAGTTGGACATCACGAACGACGGGTGGCCGGTGGCGTTGCCCAGGTTCAGCAGGCGGCCCTCGGACAGCACGATGATCTTCTTGCCGTCGGGGAAGGTCCAGGTGTGGACCTGCGGCTTGACCTCGTCCTTGACGATGCCCGGGATCTTGGCCAGGCCGGCCATGTCGATCTCGTTGTCGAAGTGGCCGATGTTGCCGACGATCGCCTGGTGCTTCATCTTCGCCATGTCCGACGCAAGGATGATGTCCTTGTTGCCGGTGGTGGTGATGAAGATGTCGGCGGTCTCGACGACCTCGTCCAGGGTGGTGACCTGGTAGCCGTCCATCGCCGCCTGGAGGGCGCAGATCGGGTCGATCTCGGTGATGATCACGCGGGCGCCCTGGCCGCGCAGGGACTCGGCGCAGCCCTTGCCCACGTCGCCGTAGCCGCAGACGACGGCGGTCTTGCCGCCGATCAGGACATCGGTGGCGCGGTTGATGCCGTCGACCAGGGAGTGGCGGCAACCGTACTTGTTGTCGAACTTCGACTTGGTGACGGCGTCGTTGACGTTGATCGCCGGGAAGAGGAGGGAGCCCTCGCGCTGCATCTCGTACAGGCGGTGGACGCCGGTGGTGGTCTCCTCGGTCACGCCGCGGATCTCGGAGGCCAGCTGGGTCCACTTCTGCGAGCCGTCCGTGATGGTGCGGTGCAGGAGTTCGAGGATGACGCGGTGCTCGTCGGACTCGGCGGTGTCGACGGAGGGGACCTTGCCGGCCTTCTCGTACTCGACGCCCTTGTGGACGAGGAGGGTGGCGTCGCCGCCGTCGTCCAGGATCATGTTCGGGCCGCCGGTGGGGCTGTCCGGCCAGGTCAGCGCCTGCTCGGTGCACCACCAGTACTCCTCCAGGGTCTCGCCCTTCCAGGCGAAGACCGGGATGCCCTGGGGGTTGTCGGGCGTGCCGTTCGGGCCGACGGCGATGGCGGCGGCGGCGTGGTCCTGGGTGGAGAAGATGTTGCAGGAGGCCCAGCGGACCTGGGCGCCGAGGGCGACCAGGGTCTCGATGAGGACGGCGGTCTGCACGGTCATGTGCAGCGAGCCGGTGACACGGGCGCCGGCGAGGGGCTGCGCCTCGGCGTACTCCTTGCGGATCGCCATCAGGCCGGGCATCTCGTGCTCGGCGAGGGTGATCTCCTTGCGGCCGAACTCGGCCAGCGAGAGATCGGCGACCTTGAAGTCCTGTCGGTTGTCGACAGTCGTCATTGCGAGCTGCTCCTCGGGGTTGGGTCGAGGTAAGTGGGTACGGCTGGTCTGCGCGGCGGCGGACACAGGGGTGCCCGAAAAGAGGACACAGGCATGCCCACGTACGCGCAGCGCAGTCCGTCGGAGGCCCTCTCTCCCTCGGCCGATCCGCGTGGGACCGCCCGACCGCCATCAGCAGCGACGTCTGGCTCCGTCCCAAGCTACACCGGAGGACCCGGTCGACCCCAGTCCGCATGCGCATACTTCGGGCCGTTCGGCGATCGGTTCGGGGGCGGGCGCGCAGGGTCGGGGTTGTGCGGAAACCGTGGAACCGGCGCCGACATACCGGTTTGAACTGGGACTTTTACCTCTCCGGGGCGGGAGTGGGGTGGTGCAGGATGCAGGGGGACCGGGATGTTCCGGTTCCGCTCGCGGGGCGTCCGGGACGGCGCCGCGCGCGACGAAGGCGTGAGGAGAGCGACGTGACCAGTCCGGCCGGGCCACCCGTGACGGGTGGCCGCGATGACGAGCGGCAACCGTTGAAGCTGCTGGCTGTGACCGCCTGCCCGACCGGCATCGCACACACGTACATGGCGGCTGAGAAGCTCGCGCAGGCCGCGGCGAGCCGGGGCATCGAGCTGAAGGTGGAGACGCAAGGATCGATCGGGGCTGAAAATGTACTTGCTGACAACGATGTCAGAGATGCGGACGGCATCATCGTCGCCGCCGACAAGGACGTCGACCTGAGCCGCTTCACCGGCAAGCGCGTGCTCACGGTCGGGGTCGCCGAGGGCATCCGCCACCCCGAGAAGTTGCTCGAGCGGGTGCGGTCGGCGCCCGTGCACGGCGCTCCCCAGGCCGGTCCCGGGCAGGGGTCGACGAGGGGCGCGGGCGGTGGCCGGGAGCGCGGGCCGGTGTACAAGGCGCTGATGAACGGCGTGTCGTACATGATCCCGTTCGTCGTCGTCGGCGGGCTCCTGATCGCGGTCTCGCTGGCGCTCGGCGGCCATGCCACCGCCAAGGGCTATGTGATCCCGGACGGCACCTTCTGGGCGCACGTCAACGCGATCGGCGGGATCGGCTTCCAGCTGATGATCCCGATCCTGTCCGGTTACATCGCCTATGCCATCGCCGACCGGCCCGCGCTGGTTCCGGGCATGATCGGCGGCTGGATCGCCAACACCGGGGCGCTGTACGGCTCCAAGGCCGGCGCGGGCTTCATCGGGGCGATCGTGACCGGCTTCCTCGCCGGGTATCTGGTGCTGTGGATCAAGAAGGTCCGGGTGCCGAGGTTCGTGCAACCGATCATGCCGATCATCGTGATCCCGATCGTGGCGACGACGGCGCTCGGGCTGTTCTTCGTCTACGTCATCGGCAAGCCGATCTCCTGGGTGTTCGAACACCTGACCAGCCGGCTCGGCGGGATGACCGGCACCAGCGCCGTACTCCTCGGGGCGCTCCTCGGCCTGATGATCGCTTTCGACATGGGCGGGCCGGTCAACAAGACGGCGTTCCTGTTCGGCGCGGGGCTCATCGCGAGCGGCAACCAGACGGTGATGGGCATGTGCGCGGCGGCGATCCCGGTGATGCCGCTCGGACAGGGCCTGGCCACGCTGATCCGCCGGCGGCTCTACACCGAGCAGGAACGGGAGACGGGTCTCGCGGCCCTGTTCATGGGCTGCTTCGGTATTTCCGAGGGCGCCATCCCGTTCGCGGCGGCCCGGCCGGCGCAGGTGATTCCGGCGAACATGCTGGGCGGCGCGGTGGCCGGCGCGGTCGCGGGACTGGCCGGGGTGAAGGACGCGGTGCCGCACGGCGGGCCGATCGTGGCGGTGCTGGGCGCGGTGAGCGGGGTGCCGATGTTCTTCGTGGCCGTGGCGATCGGCACGGTGGCGACGGCACTCACGACGGTGACGCTGGTCGACGTGAGCGGGCGGCAAAGGCAGGCCGAGGCCACCGGGGAGGCACCGGGTGCGGCCGGGCCGGTCCCGGCCGGCGCGGATGCCGGGGTGGCCGTACCCGGGCAGGCGGGACGGGAGCCTTCGCCGGACGGTGCGCCCACCAGCGAGGCGGAGGCCGCCGACAAGGCACAGGCTGCCGTCGAAGCGGAGGCTGCCGTCGAGGCCGCGGCGGCGCGCGGATCGGGAGGGCGGAGTGCGACCGCCGAGTCCGCCGCGGGGCCGGAGGCCACGGCTGTCCCCGACGCCGCCGCGGGGCCCGAGGTCGCGGTTGTGTCCGAGGTCGCGGCTGTGCCTGAGGCCGCCCAGGTTCCCGAGGTCGCGGCCGTGCCCGAGGTGCTGTCCGGGTATCTGACCGAGCGGACCGTGCGGGTCGCGCTCGGGGCGGCGGAGAAGGAGGCCGCGATCCGGGAGATGGCGGAGTTGCTGGCGCGCAGCGGCCGGGTGGCCGATGTGGCGGAGCTGGTGGCGACCGCGCTGCGGCGTGAGGAGCAGGGCACCACCGGGCTCGGCGAGGAGATCGCGATCCCGCACGCCAAGACGGACGCGGTGACGGCGCCGGTCGTCGGTTTCGCCCGGTCGGCGGAGGGCGTCGAGTGGGGGTCGCTGGACGGTACGAAGGCCCGGCTGATCTTCATGATCGCCGTACCGGAGGCAGCCGCGGGCGACGAGCACCTGCGAATCCTCGCGATGTTGTCCCGCAAGCTGATGGACGCCGGGTTCCGGGAACGGCTGCTCGCGGCGCAGGACGAGCGGGCGCTGCTGGACGTGCTCGGGGAGGTCGGGTGAGACGGGCGCGCTGAGGCCGCGGAGTGCGGGTCCCGCCCGACTGGCCCGCACGCGCCTCGCTTCGGGACCGAAGAGTGCGGGTCCTGCCCGAGTTGCCCGCACTCGCTTCGCCCTCCGGCGGAGTTCACGTAATGCGCTTCCCGGAGAAGCGGCCGTGGAGCGTTCGCAGAAAGCCGCTATGCTCCGCGCCGCGGACGGGCCGCGTGGGGAGGGTGGGACATGGCACGCAGAGGGCGCGGGCTCGGGATCGCGGCGCTCGTGGTGGGGCTGCTGGGGGTTCTGCTGGCCGGCGGCACCTATCTGTACGGACGCGGCGCGTACGGCACGGGCACCCTGCCCAGCCAGAGCATGGAGCCGACGTACCAGCGGGGTGAGCGGATCGTCTGGGAGCGGGTGGACGGGAGCGAAGTACGACGCGGTGACGTCGTGATGTTCTCGATGCCGGGGCGCTACCGGGCCGGCGGTGTGCTCATGCAGCGGGTGATCGGCGTGGGCGGAGACCGGGTGGCCTGCTGCACGGCCGTCGGCACCGAGGAGCGGGTCACCGTGAACGGCAAGCCGGTCAGGGAGCCGTACGTCTACGACGGCGACGCCGACGGGGTGCACCGGCCCTACGACGTGACGGTGCCGAAGGGCCGGCTGTTCCTGATGGGCGACCACCGGTCCAACTCGATGGACTCACGCTTCTTCGCCGACGATCACGGCGGGACCGTCCCCGTGGACGCCGTGCAGGGACGGGTGACGGACGACCGTACGGGCCCGGCGCTACTGGGTACGGCCCTGCTCGTCGGCGGGGTGCTGGTCCTCACCGGCGTCGGGCTGGGGATCGGCTTCCTGGTGGTACGGCGGCGGAAGACGCCGGCGGTGCCGCCGGCGCCCTGGCCCGTGCAGCCGGTCTGACCGCAGCCGCAGTGGCGGAGGTCAGTGACCGGCGGGGTGCGGGGTCGGGCCGCCCGGGGTGGCCTCCGGGTCCGGGCCCTTGGCGGCCTCGGTCTCGCTGTAGATGTCGGGTTCCAGGTAGATGACGCGGGCGATGGGGACGGCGGCGCGGATACGGGCCTCGGCGGCGTTGATGGCGTTCGCGACCTCGGTGGCCGTGTCGTCGTGCTGGACGGCGATCTTGGCGGCGACCAGCAGCTCCTCGGGGCCGAGGTGCAGCGTGCGCATGTGGATGATGCCGGTGACCGTCTCCCCGTCGACGATCGCGGCCTCGATCTTCTTGACGTCCTCCAGGCCCGCGGCCTCGCCGAGCAGCAGCGACTTGGTCTCGGCGGCCAGCACCAGGGCGATGAGGACGAGCAGGACACCGATGCAGACGGTGCCGATGCCGTCCCAGACGCCGTCGCCGGTGAGCAGGGCCAGGCCGACACCGCCGAGGGCGAGCACCAGGCCGATGAGCGCGCCGAAGTCCTCCAGGAGGACGACGGGCAGTTCGGGCGCCTTGGCGCGGCGGATGAACTCCTTCCAGGAGAGCTTGCCGCGCAGTTCGTTGGACTCCTTGATGGCCGTGCGGAAGGAGAAGCCCTCGGCGATGATCGCGAAGATGAGAACGCCGACCGGCCAGTACCAGTGCTCCACGTCGTGCGGGTGGCTGATCTTCTCGTAGCCCTCGTAGATCGCGAACATGCCGCCGACCGAGAACAGGACGATGGAGACCAGGAAGGCGTAGATGAACCGCTCGCGGCCGTAGCCGAAGGGGTGTTGCGGGGTCGCCTCGCGCTGTGCCTTCTTGCCGCCGACCAGCAGCAGGAACTGGTTGCCGGAGTCGGCGAGCGAGTGGACGCCCTCGGCGAGCATCGAGGAGGAGCCGCTGAACGCGAACGCCACGAACTTCGATGCCGCGATCGCGAGATTGGCGCCGAGTGCCGCCACGATCGCCTTGGTACCGCCTGACGCGCTCATGTGTCCGCGTTGTCCCTTCGCCTCTGTCGCGCTCGTCCGTCCGTCCGGGCGTGTACCCGGCTTTGCCCGGCCTTTGCCGGTGGGCCATTCTTGCAGCCCGGCCGGGTATCGGTGCGTCAGGTATCCACAACCCCGGTCATATGATCGGCCGGCCGTCCACAGCCTGGTCGGTCAGACGATCACCGTGGCGCGGAAGACCGTGCCCGCGCCCGAGATCTCCGCCTTCTCGCCGGCCGGGACGAAGACCGACTGACCGGGGCGCAGCTGGTGCTCGCCCGCCCGCACGGAGCCGGCCGTGCAGAGCAGGATCTGCGGGGTGTCCCGGGTGACGTCGTGGACGCTGCCCCCCTCGGGGAGGACGAACCGGGAGAGCCGGAACTCGTCGATCGGCGTCTCGTAGACCTCCTCGCCGTCCGGAGAGGCCTCCGGGCGCAGCACGCCCGGGTCGCTCGGTTCGAAGCGGACGATCCGCAGCAGTTCGGGGACGTCGACGTGCTTGGGGGTGAGGCCGCAGCGCAGGACGTTGTCGGAGTTGGCCATGATCTCGACGCCGAGGCCGCTGAGGTAGGCGTGCGGGATGCCGGCGCCGAGGAACAGGGCCTCGCCGGGCTGGAGCCGGACGTGGTTGAGCAGCATGGCCGCGATGACGCCGGGGTCGCCCGGGTAGTGGTGGGCGATGTCGGCGTAGGGGGCGTAGGCGCCGCCGAGGCGGGTGCACGCGGCGGTGGCCTCGGCGACCGTGTGGGCCATCTCCTCCGGGTCGGCGCCGAGGAGGGCGGTGACGACCTCACGCAGGGCCGCGTCCTCGGGGTGGGCGTGCAGCAGGTCGACGTACGGCTTCAGGGAGTCGACGCCGAGCCCGTCGAGGAGCTCGGCGGTCCGGTCGGGGGCACGGAAGCCGCACAGGCCGTCGAACTCGGTGAGCGCGCAGATCAGCTCGGGCTTGTGGTTGGCGTCCTTGTAGTTGCGGTGCGGGGCGCCGACGGGGATGCCGCGCCGCTCCTCGTCGGCGTAGCCCTCCTTGGCCTGCCTCAGGTCGGGGTGCACCTGGAGGGAGAGGGGTGCGCCGGCGGCGAGGATCTTGAGCAGGAACGGCAGGTGCGGGCCGAACCTGGAGACCGCGCGGGCGCCCAGTTCCCGCTCCGGAGCGGCCTCGATGACCTCGACGAGGGTGCCGCGCGCGGTGCGCGACGGGGCGCCCGGGTGGGCGCCCATCCACATCTCCGCCTGGGGTTCGCCGGTCGGCTCGACGCCGAGGAGGTGCGGGATGGCGGTGGGGGAACCCCAGGCGTAGGGGCGGACGGTGTTGTCGAGGCGGTCCATGTGTCTTCTCTGTCTCCGTACGTACGCTGCTCGGCCGGCGATGCCACTTCTTCTCGCGCCCCTGGTGGGCGCGAGCGGTCGGCCAGGAGCCAGATCAGGCCCCCGAAGCGAGCGCCAGGTAAACGGCGGCGAAATCCGTGACGGCGATCAGTTCCGCGAGGGTCTCCAGCTCGCCGCCCTCCTCCGGTTCGAGTTCGCTGATCGGCGTGTCGTGGCTGAGGGCCAGGTCACGGGCGGCGGGGGCGGCGGTGAGACCGCCGCTCGGGCGGTCACGGAGAAGCACCACGCGCGCGTGCAGCGCGGGCGGCTCCTCCACGCGGTCACGGAAGAAGTCGTCCGGGTTTGCGCTGGCGGCGAGCGGGCCGGCCAGCAGGGCGCTGTGCGCGGCGAGCGCCTCGGGCAGTTCGGCGACGAGGGCGGGGCGGCCGGCGAGTTCGGCGAGCGCGGCGGCGAAGCGGCGGCCCGCCGGGCCAGCCGAGGTGCCCTCCGTCCACACCACGGGGAGCGCGTCGGCGAGTTCGGCGGCGAGGGTCTTGGCCGAGTTGCTGTAGGTCGCGATGGCCGGGCCGCAGCGCTCCGCGATGTGGTCCAGACGGTCGGCGATCTTCTCCAGGGCGTTCGGTGGGGCGGCGATCAGGCCGATCCGGTCCAGGAGCGCCAGCAGGGGGCTCAGCAGGGCCCAGAAGACGCCCGGGGAGGACGCGGCGAGCGGTTCCTCCTGGTCGTACGGTGCCGTCGCCATCGGTACGAACAGGCCGTGCGCGCCCTCGACCGCCTCGGCGAGCGGGGTGCGCGGCGGGGCCACGGCGACGACCGAGCAGCCGCGGCGGTAGGCCTGGTCGGCGAGGAGGGAGAGGCTCGGCTCGGTGCCGTCCGGGGTGGCGATCAGCAGCAGATCGACGGACCCGGCCCAGCCCGGCAGCTCCCAGCGCAAGGCGCCCGCGGCCGGGGCGACGCCGGAGGGGGCCAGCCGGACGACGGGGCTGCCGGGGCCGGCCAGGGTGCCGAGGAGGTCGGCGGTGTGGGTGGCGGCGGCGCCCGGTCCGGCGATGAGGACAGCGCGTGGGCGGCCGTCGGGTTTGAGCTCGCCGACGCCGGCCTCGGCGGCGTGCCGGGCGGCGGTGCGCACGCGGGCGCCGGCCTCCGCCGCACCGCGCAGCAGCCCCCGGTGGTCGGCCTCGGCGAGGCCCTCCGGGGTATCGAGCAGCGATTCGTCCAGCATGGGCGGCAGCCTCCGGTCGCCGGGGTCCTGGGGTGCTACGCGGGGAAGGGCCCTGTCACTCGGGGCGGCGGGCCTCGTCGACCAGCAGGACCGGGATGCCGTCGCGGACCGGGTAGGCGAGGCCGCAGTCCTGACCCGTGCAGATCAGCTCGGACTCCTGCTCCTTCAGGGGAGCATGGCAGGCCGGGCAGGCGAGGATCTCCAGGAGGCCGGCTTCGAGCGGCATGGGGTGTCCCTTCAGAGGGCGGGTATGCGTCTGTGGATGTGCCTGGTCAGGTTACCGCTGATGGGCAGGGCGCTCAGCCTCTGATGATCGCCAGCGCCTCGTCCCTGATCTTCGTCATCGTCGCCTCGTCCTTCGCCTCCGCGTTCAGGCGGAGCAGGGGCTCGGTGTTGGACGGGCGGACGTTGAACCACCAGTCGGCCGCTGCGACCGTGAGGCCGTCGAGGTCGTCGAGGGTGACGTCGGCGCGGCCCTCGTAGGCGGTGCGGATCGCGGCGAGGCGGGCGGACTGGTCGGCCACGGTGGAGTTGATCTCGCCGGAGCCGGTGTAGCGGTCGTACTGGGCGACCAGGCCGGACAGCGGGCCCTCCTGGCCGCCGAGGGCCGCGAGGACGTGCAGGGCGGCCAGCATGCCCGTGTCGGCGTTCCAGAAGTCCTTGAAGTAGTAGTGGGCCGAGTGCTCGCCGCCGAAGATGGCACCGGTGCGGGCCATCTCGGCCTTGATGAAGGAGTGGCCGACCCGGGTCCGGGCCGGGGTGCCGCCGTGCTCCCGTACGACCTCGGGGACCGTGCGGGACGTGATCAGGTTGTGGATGACCGTGCCCTTGCCGCCGTTGCGGGCCAGCTCCCGGGCGGCGACCAGCGCGGTGATCGCGGACGGGGAGACCGGGTCGCCGTTCTCGTCCACGACGAAGCAGCGGTCGGCGTCGCCGTCGAAGGCGATGCCGAGGTCGGCGCCCTCCGCCGGAACCCGCTTCTGGAGGTCGACGAGGTTGGCCGGGTCCAGCGGGTTGGCCTCGTGGTTCGGGAAGGTGCCGTCCAGTTCGAAGTACATCGGGACGAGGCTCAGGGGCAGGCCGGCGAACACCGAGGGGACCGTGTGGCCGCCCATGCCGTTGCCGGCGTCGACCACGACCTTCAGCGGGCGGATGGCGGTCAGGTCGACCAGGGAGCGCAGGTGCGCCGCGTAATCCTCCAACGTCTCGCGCGAGGAGAGGGTTCCCGGCCGGGCCACGGGCTCCGGGGCGCCTTCTGCCAGCCAGCGCTCGGCCAGCTCGCGGATCTGCGTGAGGCCCGTGTCCTGGCCGACCGGGGCGGCGCCCGCGCGGCACAGCTTGATGCCGTTGTACTGGGCCGGGTTGTGGGAGGCCGTGAACATCGCGCCCGGGAGGTTCAGTGCGCCCGAGGCGTAGTACAGCTGGTCCGTGGAGCACAGGCCGATCTCGGTGACGTCCACGCCGCGGTCCGCCGCGCCGCGCGCGAAGGCGCGGGAGAGGCCGGGGGACGAGGGCCGCATGTCGTGGCCGACGACGATGGCCGCCGCTCCCGTCACCTCCGCGAAGGCGGCACCGAAGAGTCCGGCCAGTGACGCGTCCCACTGGTCCGGGACCACTCCGCGCACGTCGTACGCCTTCACGATCTGCGACAGATCAGCAGCCACGGCCAACCCTCCTGAAAGTCCTATGGGGTGCCCACAAACTACCCGTCGGGAGGACGGGCGGGGTGCGCGGACACCGGGTGGACGCTCGGTGGACCCCCACCCGTAACGCCGGGACGGGGCGGACCGTCACGCCTGGCGGGGGTGGCGTGGGGTGGCGCTCGGTGGTGGCGCTCAGTTGTCCGGGGAGCGCAGGACCCTGAGGTGGCCCCGGCGGGCGACCTCCATGGGGTCCGCGGTGCGGGGACCGCCGCCGCCCGCCTCGGCCGCGCGCTGCTGCGGGCGGGCCGCCTCGCGTACGGCGTTGGCAAGCGCTTCCAGATCGTCCCCACTGGGCCGCGCGGGGGCAGAGCTGTCGAGGAGGCGTACGACCTCCCAGCCGCGCGGGGCGGTGAGGCGCTCGGAGTGCTCGGCGCACAGGTCGTAGCAGTGGGGTTCGGCGTAGGTGGCGAGCGGGCCGAGGACCGCGGTCGAGTCGGCGTAGACGTACGTCAGCGTCGCGACGGCGGGTCGGCCGCAGGCGGTGCGCGAACAGCGACGTACAGGGCTCACGACGTTGGACGGTACCGCACTCTTGAGCGGGCCGCGACGACTCCCCACCAGGTCACTCCACTGTGTCGTACTGTGAAACGCCCCACACACCCCTGCGAGCGCACCCCGCTGACCTGCACCGACGGGTTTCCGGCGGGAGTCGGGCGGGATCGTGTCCGGTCACGAGCCGGCACAAACACCGTCAATTGCCTTGAGTTCGGCGGTCTTGGAGGCTTACGGAAACGAGCCAGACGTTGGCTGGAATGGTCATCCTGCGGCAGGGGGTCAAGGGCGCGTTGGCGCGTGGGGCCGGACGACCGAGGGGTGCGAGGACTACGCTTCATCAGTGATGGACAACCGTGTACCGCCCCGTGCCGCCGGCCCCGGGCCTCGTCGCCGTGATCGCCACGGGCGGGGCATGCGGGGGCCGATCGCACCGCCGCAGGTGCCGCTGGCGGCCAGCCGTGCCGAGGTGTTCGCGGACCTGGTGCAGGACTCCGTGGAGCGCCTCGAACGGCGGTGGCCGCAGCTGGCCGACATCGATTTCCTCGTGCTGGAGGTACCCCGGCTGGACGGGCCGGGTGATCCGGCGGCGCCATGGAGTGACGAGGCCGTGCCGCTCGGGGGGATCGTCCCCCCGCGTGACGGACGGCGGGGTCGGGTGGTCGTGTACCGGCGTCCGGTGGAGATCCGGACCAAGGGGCGGGACGAGCGGGCCGCGCTGGTGCACGAGGTCGTCGTGGAGCAGGTGGCCGAGCTGCTGGGACTGACGCCGGAGACTGTGGATCCCCGGTACGGGGAGGACTAGCGGCGCCGGCCCACCCCGGCGCCGCTACTTCTGGAGCAGCGACAAGTCCTCGTCCGTTTCCGGTACCGCCACCATGCCGTGGTCGTTCGGGAGCGTCTGGATGGTGAAGGCGGGGATGCCTCCCTCGGTGGCGGCGAGGGTGCGGGAGGCGTAGACGGGGCCGCCGGAGGTGGGTTCCACCGTCAGGGCGTACGTCCCCTTCAGGCCCGCCGGGACCGGGGCGTCGACGTTCTGGGTGGTGCCGGACTTGATCGTGTAGGTCTTGGTGACCGGTGTCCCGCCCTCGCTGCCGGCCGATGCCGTGACCTTGACCGTGGCCGTGCCGGTGGGGGCCGTCAGGGCGAGCGTCGTGCCTTTCGCGCTGTTGTCGGCCGAGGTCGCGCGCGTGCCGACGGCGGCGGTGGCCGGGATGAACGCCGTCTCCCGCTTGTCGCCCTTGCCCCGGACGACCTGGAGGGCAGCGACGACCGGAACCGCCTCGTCGTTGGGGTCGAGGACCAGCGAGCCGGCCTCGCCACGGGTGACGTCACCGAGGTCGACCGCCGTCGTCATGCCGGACTTCACGTGCAGGGTCTCGTTCCCGGCCGGGGTGATCAGGCCGTCGGGCGAGGCCAGGCGGATCTTCAGGTCGGCGTCGTCGTCACCGGGGGTGAAGGCGATCAGGCGGACGTCGGTGGCGTCTTTCGGGATGCCGGGCAGGACCAGGCTGCCGGACGGGTCGGCGGCAGCGGCCAGCCAGTCGCCGCCGGTCTTGTCGTCCAGCGCCTGTACGGCCGCGCCGACCCGGCCGCTGCGCACGCCGACGTGCACGGTCAGGTCGGCCTGGTGTTCGTCGGTGAGCGTGGAGAGCAGGATCGGCTCGCTGGCGTGCGGCTTGACGGTGAGGTTCTCGCCCAGCGTGGACTTGATCGCGCCGTCCTTGCCGTACAGCTCGATGTCGACGACGGCGGCCGTGTCGTCGGGGTTGGTCAGGTGCACGTAGTCGGTGCGGCCGGCGGCCGTGCCGGCGCCCGGGAACCAGAACTCGGTGTCGGCGCCGGTGCAGTTGACGCCCTGGAGGCCGCGTCCGGTGCCGACGGCGACCTCGGTGGTCTCCTGGACGGTCCAGCCGGGCGCGAACCTGCCGTCCGCCGTGCCGACGAGCGCGGGCGCGTCGGCGCCGGAGGTGTCACCGGTGACCGGCGTGCCCGGTGCCTTGGGGGTGAGCACCGGCTGGTCGGCCTTCTTCTTGCCGCCCTCGACCCCCTTGTCACTCTTGTCGCCCTTGTCGCCCTTGTCCTTCTCGTCGTCGGCCGGATCGCCCGACTGCTCGGTGGCCGCCTGGAGTTGGGCCTTGCCGCTGCCGGCGGCGCCCTTGGTGACGGGCGTGAACGACGTGTACGACGTGTCGGCGATGTCCGAGAGGCTCGGCGCCGGGCACAGCAGGCTGGTGCGCTCCACGGGCAGGTGGGCGGCCGCCTCGGGCGCGGCGGCGCCGGAGGCGGACGGCGAGTCGAGCGCGGCGAACGCGGTGACGGCGGCCAGCGCTGCCGTGCCGGCGATCAGGGACAGGGTCGTGCGGTTCACTGCTGGCTCCCGTCGGGGCGCTGGCTGCCGGTGCCGTGGGGGTGCTGGGCCGGGTCGTAACCCTGCTGGGCGGGGTCATAGCCCTGCTGGGCGGGGTCGTACGCCGGGTCGTAGCCCTGCTGCTGGTAGGCCGCCGGGTCGTACGGCATCTGGTCGGTGGTGCCGCTGTACGCGTACGGGTCGTACGGGGCCGTCTGGTAGGGGTCGGGCTGCTGGTACGTCTGCTGGTCGTAGCCGGTCGCCGTCTGGTACGGGTCGGTGCCGTAGCCGCCGTACTCCGCCTGCCTGTACGGGGAGGGCTCCGTCGCCCAGCCCCGGCTTTCCTCGGCCGGGGGGACCCCCATGTCGTACGACTGCTGCTGGGGCACGGCCGCCGGAGGCTGGTCCGGGGGCGGAGGTGTGCCGGGCTGGTTCTCGGTGGCCGCTTCCTCGGCCTGGGCGCGCAGGCGGCGGGCGCGGCGGCCCTCGCCTGCGGTGGCCTGGGCGGGCAGCGGCTGCTCCTCGGGCAGATCGTCGTCGACGTCGCGGCGGCGGCCGGGCAGGGCGAGGACGACCAGGACGACGGCGAGCGCGCCCTGTGCCCAGAGCCAGGCGGTGTGGGTGATCGGCGCGTCGTAGGTGACGTCCAGCCTGCCTCCGGTGGACGGCAGGGAGAAGCCCTGGGCCCAGCCGTCGACCGTGGTGCGGGTGAGCGGCTTGCCGTCGAGGGTGGCTGTCCAGCCGTCGGCGGCGCTGTCGGCGAGGCGCAGGACGCGGCTGCCGGAGCCGGAGGGGATGGTGGTGTGGATCTCCACCGGTCCCGCGGGCACCGGCCGGGCCTTGCCCGAGCCGGCGGCGGGCACGATGGCCGCGCGGGAGACCTCCTGGTCGACGCGCCACAGGGCGCCGCCGTTCTGCTGGCTGAGCCGGGTCAGGCCGGGGGTGGCGTCGAGGACGCGGGTGATCTCGCGGGGGGCGCCCTTGTGCACGAGGACGTAGCGCACGGCGAAGCCGCCGAGTTCGTCGGCCTGGTCTGCGCCGGAGCCGGCGACGAGATTGGCGACGATCTTGCCCAGGCGTGCGTTCCGGTCCTCGGTGGCGGTGAGTTCGGCGTCGCCCATGCGGGCGCCGGAGCCGCGGACCAGGGTGTAGCGCACGCGCGCGGTGGAGTCGCTGTCCAGGACCAGGGTGCGGGCCTGGTCGCCACCGGTGGAGTCCTCGGCGACGAACGCGGGCACCTGCGCCGGGTCGCGACGCTCCAGGGGGCCGTCGGCGCCGCTGAGCATCCAGCCCGCGGCGACGAGCAGCGGGCCGGCGGCCGACGCGAAGGCGATCAGGACGGCGACGGGCTGGCGCCAGCCGAAGCTCTGCTCGGCCACGCGCGCGCGTGCGCCGTCGGCGCCGAGGGCGGCGGCGGCCAGCAGGGCGATGCCGTAGACGAGGGTGGCCGGTCCCGCCCAGGCGGACTTGTTGGACAGGACGGCGAAGACGAGGCCGACCAGGGCGACGGCCCACGCGGTGCGGACGCCGAGCTGCCGCTCGGAGCGCAGAAGGGCGGCGAGCGCGGCGAGCACGATGCCGAGGAGCATCAGGCCGTGCACGGTGCCGGGGCCGCCGGGTGCGGTGCCGAGCAGGTCGAGCGCGGAGGCGGCCGAGGGGCCGTACTCCAGGCCGGCCTCCTGGAAGAAGCCGGTCGGGAGCAGGGTCAGCGACCAGGGCGCGAGGACCAGCAGCGGGGTGCCGAGCTGGGCGAGGAAGCGCAGGCCGTGGGCGACGAGATCGCCGCGGCGCAGCACGAGCACACCCACGCCGAGGAGCAGCGCGATGGGCCAGACGATCGGTGTGAAGGCGGTGGTGATGGTCAGCAGCAGCGCGTACGCCCAGGTGGCGCGCCAGCTGCCGCGGGCGCCCGTGCGGTGCGCGAGGCCGCTGGCGGCGATGCCCGCGCGCGCGATGAGCGGCAGCAGTACGGCGAGGACGGCGGTGCCGATGCGGCCGCCGGCCAGGGCGCCGGTGGTGGCGGGCAGGAAGGCGTAGGCGATGGCGGCCCACGCGCGCAGCAGCCGGGAGGTGACCAGGGGCCGGGAGGCGAAGTAGGCGGTGCATCCGGCGAGCGGCACCGAGCAGACCAGCAGGACGGTGACGGCGAGTCCGGTGGAGCCGAACAGGATCGACGCGAGGGTCGCGACGATGGCCAGATAGGGCGGTGCGGACGGGGTGCCACCGGCGCCGACGGGGTGCCAGGCGTCCAGGTAGCGGGACCACAGGTCGCCGGCGCCGGCCGGAGCGGGCAGCAGGGCGCCGCCGGCGAGGGCGCCGCCGGCGAGCAGGGCGCGGCAGGCGACGAGGGAGATGAGCAGCAGTGTGAGGAAGAGCACCGGGCCGGGTTTGCGGGCGATCCGCTTGAGCCGGGCGAACTGCTCGACCTCCAGGAAGTCGGCGTCGTCGCCGCCGGGCCCGGACTCCACGGCGCCGCCGTGCCGGCCGGCCGAGGTGGTGTCGGCGTCGGTGCCGCTGGTGAAGTTGCCCGCGATCTGCTCCACGGTGGCCCGGATGGTGGCGCCGGGCGGCGGGAAGAGCTGGCGCAGTTCTCCCTTGTCGATCCGGGAGGGGCCGCGGCGGCGCCGGGCGGCGATGATCCGCTCGGCCCGCAGCAGGGTGCTCAGCAGGCCGCGGATCTCGTCGACGGCCTGGCCGGGGACCTTGCCGACGAGGTAGGCGAGGGTGCGCAGGACGGTGCCGAGGACGAGCCGCAGCAGCACCCAGGGCAGCGCTGCCGTACGGGTGTTGGCGAGCAGGGTGTAGACGGCGCCCGCCTTGTCGACCTTGTGCGGGGAGGCGGTGGTGCGGCCGGCGCAGTCGACCGTTCGGCGTTCGCGGGAGGCCGCCTCGGCGTGCCGGACGACGGCATCGGGGGCGACCAGGACGCGGTGGCCGGCGGTGTGGGCGCGCCAGCACAGGTCGACGTCGTCCCGCATGAGGGGAAGCCGGCGGTCGAAGCCGCCGAGCTGTTCGAAGACGTCGCGGCGGACGAGCATGCCGGCGGTGGAGACGGACAGCACGGTGCGGACGTGGTCGTGCTGGCCCTGGTCCTGTTCGCGGCGGTCCAGGCCGGTCCAGCGGCGGCCGGAGTTGGCGATGGAGACGCCCACCTCCAGCAGCTGGCGGCGGTCGTACCAGCCGCGCAGCTTGGGGCCGACGACCGCGACGTCGTCGCGGCCGAGCTCGATCTCGTTCTCGACGACCCGCAGCAGCTGGGCGAGGGCGTCGGGTTCGGGGGCGCAGTCGTCGTGCAGGAGCCAGAGCCACTGGACGGGCTCGCCGTGCGGCAGTTCGGGCAGGTCGTAGGCGTCGTCGCGCCACGTGCGCGTGACGGGGTCCCAGCCGCTGGGGCGCTTGAGGTACGGCAGGTCCTCCGGGGTGAGGACGGGCGCGGTGCGGCTCGCCTCCTCGACGGCCTGCCCGAAGCCGGTGCGGCGGGCCAGGTGCACCACGTTGGCGTCGCCGAGGGCGTCGGTGAGCAGCTGGGCGGAGTCGTCCGCGCTGCCGGTGTCGGCGGCCACCGCGTACTGGACGGGGCGCTCCTGGCCGAGCAGCCCGGCGAGCGCGTCGGGCAGCCAGCGGGCGCCGTCATGGGAGACGAGGACCGCGGTCACCACATGACGCGGGAACTCAGGAGTGGCAGCCGGGTCTTGGGCTGCCGTATGGCTGTGCACGGACATCGAGGTACGGGCCCCGGTTCGATGGACTGCGGTGGACGCCTGTGCCTCCTCGCGGGTCGAGGGGACAGCGGGGCGTCTCGGACGAGCGACCACACTATCGGCTGGCCATGACGACGGCCCGCCGCCTGTGGATAACCCACCGGCGACGGGCCGTTCGTGACGATTTCGGGTGGACGCGCGCGCGTGTGCACGCGTGTGCGCGGCCGTTTCAGACGGCGGCCTTCTTGAGCCTGCGGCGCTCGCGCTCGGACAGGCCGCCCCAGATGCCGAAGCGCTCGTCGTTGGCGAGGGCGTATTCGAGGCACTCGGAGCGGACCTCGCAGGCGAGGCAGACCTTCTTGGCCTCTCTGGTGGAGCCGCCCTTCTCGGGGAAGAAGGACTCGGGGTCGGTCTGGGCGCACAGCGCGCGCTCCTGCCAGCCGAGCTCCTCGTCCGCGTCGTCGACCAGCAGTTGCTGCACCAGCTCGGTCATGTGCGCCCCTCGTCTGTCTTTCGCGTCCCCGTGCGTAGCCGTTACCGATTTCGGCTGAACGACACGAGTGAAATTACAAGTGTGCTGCTCCGGGCGAGTCAAGCCGAGATCTGCTATTGGGCCCGTTATTCACTCTGCGGAACCAAGGCCGTGCGGAAAGTGTTCAAATCGCCATAAACCTTCCCGCCCAGCCTGGACCGCGGGGACGGCCGGACCCGTACAGCTCCCTGTACGGAGAAAGACGCCTCCGTGTTCGACGGCGTTCCGCGAGGCTCTAGCGCTCGGATGTGCCCCATGTGTCCCGAGGTCCCGTTGAACAAACCTTTCACCTGACAGATGAACCGGATGAGGTGAAACATGTCCCACATACCGGGCGTCGAGTTGACACCACGGGTGTGAGCCGCTGTCCTAGTGGGCATGCTCGCGAACTTGGCACTCACCTCGACCCGCACCGCCGGGTCCCACGGTGCTGCCCGGTCTCGCTGTCGCTGTTGTCGCTGTTCCTGCTGTTGAGCCCGTCTCTCGCTCCAGCCGGTCCCGAGTCCTGTGTCGTGCCGACTCGGTCGTTCCCCTTCGCAGCACCCTCCTTCCCGGACCCCACTCTTCCGCCGAGGACCAGAGCACCCCTATGAACAGCGACAACGACCTCCAGATCGCCGGCGACATCCTCGAAGTCCCGCACCTGCTCCAGCCGCCGCGCGAGCACCCGGCCACCATCGCCGAATTCGTGGGGCTCGCCCGCTCCATCGCCGCCGACCGCGCCCAGTGGGCGCACCTCGTGCGGTACGACGCCACCACCCGCTGGTACCACCGGCTGCGCACGGGACCCGGCTACGAGGTCTGGCTGCTGTCCTGGGTGCCCGGGCAGGGCACCGGGCCGCACGACCACGGGCACTCGTCCGGAATCCTCACCGTCCTGGAGGGCACGCTCACCGAGCACAGCGGGCAGCGCACGCGCGCGCTCACGGCGGGGGCGCAGCGGGTGTTCGCTCCGGGGTACGTCCACGAGGTCGTCAACGACGCGCTGGAGCCGGCGGTCAGCCTGCACGTGTACTACCCGGGCCTGACCGAGATGCCGATGCACACGTCCCCGCACTGCGAGGCGCGCACCGAGCCGAGCCCGGTGACCGCCTGACGGCCGCCGGCCCCGCGCCGGGTGGCTGCCCGAAAGCCGACGGCCCCTCGGCCGGTGGGCGTCTGACGCGTCGTCGAACCCGCCGGCAGCACCGTCCCGCCCGTCGCCCGACCACCACCCCTCAACGAGTCGGCCCGGCGGCTGACACACTGTTTCAATGCGCATTGTGGTTCTGGCAGGCGGCATCGGCGGTGCCCGTTTCCTGCGTGGTCTGAAGCGGGCCGTGCCGGACGCGGACGTCACGGTCATCGGCAACACCGGCGACGACATCCATCTTTTCGGGCTGAAGGTCTGCCCGGACCTGGACACGGTGATGTACACGCTGGGCGGCGGCATCAACGAGGAGCAAGGCTGGGGACGGGCCGACGAGTCCTTCCGCGTCAAGGAGGAACTGGCGGCCTACGGGGTCGGCCCGGAGTGGTTCGGGCTGGGCGACCGGGACTTCGCCACGCACATCGTGCGGACACAGATGCTCGGCGCCGGCTACCCGCTGAGCGCGGTCACCGAGGCGCTGTGCGACCGCTGGAAGCCGGGCGTGAAACTCATCCCGATGACCGACGACCGCGTCGAGACGCATGTGGCCGTCGAGCTGGACGGTGAGCGCAAGGCGGTGCACTTCCAGGAGTACTGGGTGAAGCTGCGGGCCTCCGTCCCGGCCCAGGCCGTCGTCCCGGTCGGCGCCGAGCAGGCCAAGCCGGCCCCGGGCGTCCTGGAGGCCATCGCCCAGGCGGACGTGATCCTCTTCCCACCCTCCAACCCGGTCGTGTCCATCGGCACGATCCTCGCCGTCCCAGGCATCCGCGAGGCCATCGCGGACGCGGGCGTGCCCGTGATCGGCCTCTCCCCGATCGTCGGGGACGCGCCCGTGCGCGGGATGGCCGACAAGGTGCTCGCCGCGGTCGGCGTGGAGTCCACGGCCGCCGCGGTCGCCGAGCACTACGGCTCCGGGCTGCTGGACGGCTGGCTGGTGGACACCGTGGACGCGGGCGTGGTCGAGCGGGTCGAGGCGGACGGCATCCGCTGCCGGGCCGTACCGCTGATGATGACCGACCCGGACGCGACCGCGCAGATGGCGCGGGAGGCGCTGGCGCTGGCCGAGGAGGTGCGCGAGGCATGACCGAGGCGCGCCCCGAATACCGGGTCTGGGCCCTGTCCGGCATCCCCGAGGTGCAGCCGGGCGACGACCTGGCCAAGCTGATCGCCGCGGCCGAACCGGGCCTGGCCGACGGGGACGTGCTGCTCGTCACCTCCAAGATCGTGTCCAAGGCCGAGGGCCGGATCATGCAGGCGGCCGACCGGGAGGCCGCGATCGACGCCGAGACGGTCCGGGTCGTGGCCCGGCGCGGCACGCTGCGCATCGTGCAGAACCGGCAGGGCCTGGTCATGGCCGCCGCCGGGGTCGACGCCTCCAACACCCCCGCCGGCACCGTGCTGTTGCTGCCGGAGGACCCGGACGCGTCCGCGCGCGCCATCCGCGCCGGCCTGCGCGATGCCCTCGGTGTCAACGTCGGTGTCGTCGTCACCGACACCTTCGGGCGACCCTGGCGCTCGGGGCTCACGGACGTGGCGATCGGCGCCGCCGGGGTTCGCGTGCTGGACGATCTTCGCGGGGGCACGGACGCGTACGGCAATCCGCTCAACGCGACCGTCGTCGCCACGGCGGACGAGCTGGCCGCCGCCGGTGACCTGGTCAAGGGCAAGGCGGCGGGCCGGCCGGTCGCCGTCGTACGGGGACTCCCGCACGTGGTGGAGGCCGATGCCGGCGCGGACGGCGAGGGCGCGCGGGCGCTGGTGCGCATCGGGCAGGACGACATGTTCCGGCTCGGCACCTCCGAGGCGGTCCGGGAGGCGATGACCCAGCGCCGCACCGTGCGGGCCTTCACCGACGAACCCGTGGACCCCGGCGCGGTCCGCCGCGCGGTGGCGGCGGCTCTCACCGCACCCGCCCCGCACCACACCACGCCCTGGCGGTTCGTGCTGCTGGAGTCGGCGGAGTCGCGGGTACGGCTGCTGGATGCCATGCGGGACGCCTGGATCGCCGACCTGCGCCGGGACGGCAGGAGCGAGGAGTCCGTCGCGAAGCGGATCCGGCGCGGTGACGTCCTGCGCAACGCGCCCTATCTGGTCGTACCGTGCCTGGTCATGGACGGCTCGCACACCTACGGGGACGCCCGGCGCGACGGTGCCGAGCGGGAGATGTTCGTGGTCGCGATGGGCGCGGGTGTGCAGAACCTGCTGGTCGCGCTGGCCGGAGAGCGGCTGGGCTCGGCGTGGGTGTCGTCCACGATGTTCTGCCGGGACGTGGTGCGCGAGGTGCTGGAGCTGCCGGCCGACTGGGATCCGATGGGCGCGGTGGCGGTCGGCCGCCCGGCGGAGGACCCGGGACCGCGGCCGGAGCGGGACGCGGGGGCGTTCGTGGAGGTGCGGTGAGTCCCTCAACGCCTAGGCTCGTAGGACGGCACCCGCACCCCTGACATCCCCGGGACCCATTCGTGGCAGGACGTTTCCCCCAGCGGCCCACGCGTACGACCGTGCGCGGCGGGCATGTCGCCGTACCCGCGGGGGCCGCGGCCGGGATACCGCGGCAGGCGACCGCTCCCGCGCGGGTACGGCGATGGGTACCGGAGGGGCCGCTGGACCTGGGGCTGACGCTCGGGCCGCTCCGGCGCGGGCCCGCCGACCCGACGTTCCGGGCCACGGCGGACGGGTCCGTGTGGCGGACCAGCCGTACTCCTGCCGGGCCGGGCACGCTGCGGGTGCGCGCGTACGGCGGTGAGGTGCTCGGCGAGGCGTGGGGGCCCGGCGCGGAGTGGCTGCTGGACCGGCTGCCCGAGCTGCTCGGCGCGGCCGACGATCCGGACGCGTTCGTGCCCCGGCACCGGGTGGTGGCGCTGGCGCGGCACCGGCGGCCGGGGCTCAGGCTGACCCGGACCGGGCTGGTGCTGGAGTCGCTGATCCCGTCCGTGCTGGAACAGAAGGTCACCACCGACGAGGCGTACCGGGCGTGGCGGCTGCTCGTACAGAGGTTCGGGGAGCCGGCGCCGGGCCCCGCCGGGGTGGGCGAACGGCCGATGTGGGTGGTGCCGGCGCCGCGGAGCTGGGCGCTGATTCCCTCCTGGGAGTGGCACCGGGCCGGGGTCGACGACAAGCGGGCCTCGACGATTCTGCGGGCCGTGCGGGTCGCTGCGCGGCTGGAGCAGGCGGTGGGGATGCCGGCCGTGGAGGCTCGGGCGCGGTTGGAAGTGGTGCCGGGGATCGGGCCGTGGACGTCGGCGGAAGTGGTGCAGCGCAGTCATGGGGCGGCGGATGCGGTGACCGTGGGGGATCTGCATCTGCCGGGGATCGTGGGGTGGGCGTTGGCGGGGGAGCGGGACGCCGATGACGCGGAGATGCTGCGCTTGCTGGAGCCGTATGCCGGGCAGCGGCATCGGGCGGCTCGGTTGATTCTGCTGAGCGGGTGCGTGCCGGCGCGGCGGGTGCCGAAGATGCCTCGGGTGGATATCGGGTTGTTGTGAGGGGGGCGTCCACCTGCCGGCGCCGGCGGGTGCGAGGCGCTGCCGCCGGACCGCGCCGGGGACACTCACCGGCGCCGGCCGGGTGCCGCTGCGCCCACCCGTGCCGCCCCAAGCGGCACGACTGCCCGCAGCTAGGACAGGGCGGGCCGAACGCGCAGCGGTGGGGCTGGCCGTCGTGCCAGGGCGGGACGGCCGTCGGCTACTGGTCCGAGGAGAAGCGGACCGCGCCTGCCGGGATGCGGGCGTCGCACCATACGCGGGCTCCCTCGCGGAGCTCGTTGTCGGGGCCCACGATGGCGCCGTCGCCGACGACCGTGCCGGTGAGGACGGAGCGTTCGCCGACGCGGGCCCGGGTGCCGATGAGGGAGTCGGTGATGACGGCTCCGGGTTCGATGACGGCGCCGGGGAGGATGGCCGAGCCGAAGACCTGCGCGCCCTCGGCGACGAACGCGCCCTCGCCGACCACCGTGCCGCCGGTCACCTTGGCGTCCGGCGCCACCCTGGCCGTGGGAAGGACGAGCCGGTCGCCGCAGCGGCCGGGAACCGCAGGAGAGGGCGCGCGGCCGAGGACCAGGTCGGCCGAGCCGCGCACGAAGGCGGCCGGGGTGCCGAGGTCCAGCCAGTACGTGGAGTCGACCATGCCCTGGAGATGGGCGCCGGCGGCCAGGAGGCCGGGGAAGGTCTCCCGTTCGACCGACACCGGGCGGCCCCCCGGGATCGTGTCGATGACCGAGCGGCGGAAGACGTACGCCCCCGCGTTGATCTGGTCGGTGACGATCTCCTCCGGCGTCTGCGGCTTCTCCAGGAAGGCCAGGACGCGGCCGGTCTCGTCGGTCGGCACGAGACCGTAGGCGCGCGGGTCCGTCACCTTCGTCAGGTGGAGCGAGACGTCCGCGCCGGTCGACTCGTGGGTGTCGACCAGGGCCCTGATGTCCAGGCCCGTCAGGATGTCGCCGTTGAAGATCAGCACCGGGTCGTCCGGGCCGGAGTGCAGGCGGGAGGCGACGTTGCGGATGGCGCCACCCGTGCCCAGGGGCTCCTCCTCGGTCACGTACTCGAGGTGCAGGCCCAGCGCGGAGCCGTCGCCGAAGTACGGCTCGAAGACCTCGGCCAGATAGCTGGTGGCCAGGACGATGTGCTCCACGCCCGCCGCTCGCGCCCGGGCCAGCTGATGGGTGAGGAACGGCACCCCGGCGGCCGGGACCATGGGCTTGGGCGTGTGCACCGTGAGCGGGCGCAGCCGGGTGCCTTTGCCGCCGACCAGAAGGATCGCTTCTGTCACCTGTCGTCTCTGCTTCCTGCCGGGACCGGCCGAACGTACTCGTCACACTCGTTTCGGCCGGTCAGTGTATGCAGACCGGGCGACGGCGCCCTCGCTGGCCGCACGGTGTCCCGCGAGATCGGCGTGCGGTTTCCCCCGACTGCCTCGGGCCGGCCCCCGTACGGCCCCGCCCGGCCCCCGCCGCCCCACCCGTCCCCCGACGGGGGTGAACGCGGGCCCCGGCCTCAGCGCCCTTGGTAGCGCGCCGCGTTGGAGCGGGCCGTGCCGAGCTTGGCGTAGAGCCGCTTGCCGGGGCACTCGGTGGCGAAACCGTCCCGATGGCCGGAGATCACGTTCAGTCGTACGTTCCTCCCCTTGGGGTAGAGATTGCCACCACCCGACGTGAGATATGTCTTTCCGCGCGGATCGGCCCCGAAGAGCCCGAGCTTCCACGCGGTCAGCTTGGCGATGGCCGTCACCGCCGCGCCCGACGGCTTGCTCGCGCTGTACGTGCCGATCACGGCGATGCCCATGCTGTTGGTGTTGAACCCGAGGGTGTGCGCGCCCTGCACCGCCTTGGCCACGCCCCCGGCCCGGCCCTCGTAAAGGGTTCCGCACTTGTCGACGAGGAAGTTGTAGCCGATGTCCCGCCAGCCCATGCTCTTGACGTGGTAGCGGTAGATACTGCGGATGACGGACGGGGCCTGGGCGCAGGTGTACGTGTTGCCCGAGGCCGTGTGGTGCACGAAGGCCGCCTTGACCTTCTTCGTGTAGACGAAGCCGTGTTCGCGCAGTGACTCGTCCGCGCCCCAGCCCCGGCGCGTGACGATCCGGGGGCGCGGTCCGATGTACGGCTTCGCCCGCGGTGTGCCGAGGAGGCGGTTCAGCTCCTCTTCGGTGGCCCACCGGTCCAGTGCCGGGATCGCGGTGGCGCCGTAGTCGGTGATGTCGGCGTTGGCGGCCGACGCGGCCATCGCGGCCTCCGTGTCCAGTTCGGTGTGGGGCTCGTCGGCCGGCAGGTGCTCGGGGAGTGCCTCCCCGGGCGCCGCAGCCCCTCCGGCCTCCCGGGCTTCGCCGGCCGATCCGGCCGTCCCCTCCTTCCCCTCCTCCCCCGCCCCTCCCGCGCCCTCCGTGTCCTCCCCGGGGTCCACCAGCTCCAGGCGCAGCCCGGAGGGCAACGGCGCCCGCACCCCACTTGCACGCCTGCCCCCGCCACCAGCGCTCCCCGCGGCACCCGCACTGTCCGCCCGCTCCGCACCCCCCGCTCCCCCGGCGCCCTTCGTGCCGTCCGCGCCATCCGCCCGCTCCGCCCGCACCCGCACGTCCACGCCGTCCGAGTCGCCCACCCACAGCGGCGCGGTCGCCCCGCGCACCTGCCGCGAGGAGCCTTCCGCCGCGCCCGGGTCGGCGCCGTGGTCGGCGTTGTGCGTCTCGATGTCCTGCCACCCGGACCACTCCCCCGTCACGGCGGACCGGGTGCGCACCTGCACCCGGCCGTGCAGCTCGGTGCCCGGGTCGTCCCAGACGACGCCGACCAGCGCGAACCGGTCGAGGTCGGCGCGATACAGCCCTTGCTCCGGGGCCGCGCCGAGAACGCGCTCGCGGGAGAGGGGGACGAGCGGCAGTGACCGGGTACTGCCCGGGACCCCGGCCTCACCCGACCGCCCGACACCCGGACGCGCGGCCGCACCCAGCCAACCTGGCCGCTGTGCCCCGCCCTTGCCCACCCGGCCGTCCCCCTGAGCCCCGGCGGACCGTTCCGTCGCCCCCGGTGCAACCGCCGCCGCCGTCGCGGTGGTCGCTGCGGCCGCCGCGTTCACCGCCGTCGCCGCCGTCGCGGGCAGAACCGGTGTGAGGGCGACGACCGTGGCGCAGGTGATGCCGATCGAGCGGGCGGCGAGCGGGGTGATACCGGAAGAGGAAGTGAGGAATCCACGCATGTGCATGATCTTGGACATAGCCATACAAATCTGTCCATAGGACAACTGACGGACCGTCGGGAAGCGTTCCGCCGAACCGGTGGCTCCGCCGCCCCGTGCGCGCGCTCGCCCGCGCGTACCCTGTCCCGGGTGAACGCCACCGATCGCACCCTCGCCGACCTGCTCACTTCCGCGCTCGCCGCGGACCCCGGCCGTCCGCTGGTGACCTTCTACGACGACGCCACGGGTGAACGCGTCGAACTCTCCGTGGCCACCTTCGCCAATTGGGTGGCCAAGACCGCCAACCTCCTCCAGGGCGACCTCTCCGCCGGCCCCGGCGACCGGGTCGCCCTGCTGCTGCCCGCGCACTGGCAGACGGCGGTGTGGCTGCTGGCCTGTTCCGCGGTGGGCGCGGTCGCGGACGTCGCCGGGGATCCGGCGGCCGCCGACGTCGTCGTCAGCGGGCCGGACTCGCTGGAGGCCGCGCGCGCCTGCACCGGTGAGCGGGTGGCTCTGGCGCTGCGGCCGCTCGGCGGACGCTTCCCGCAGCCACCGGCCGGGTTCCTCGACTACGCGGTGGAGGTGCCGGGCCAGGGCGACCGGTTCGCCCCGTTCGCTCCGGTGGATCCGGAGGAGCCGGCGCTCATCGTCGCCGGCCGGGAGTTCAGCGGAGCGGAGGTGGTGGAGCGGGCCGTCGCGGAGGCGCCGTCGCTGGAGCTGACCGGACCCGGGTCCCGCATGCTGTCCGCGCTGCCGTACGACACCTGGGAAGGGCTGTGCGCCGGGTTGCTCTCGCCGCTGGCCGTCGGCGGGTCCGTGGTGCTGTGCCGGCATCTGGAGGAGCTGGCCGAGGAGGGTCTCGCCAAGCGGATCGAGAGCGAGCGGGTGACGGCCGTTCGGCGGTAGGGCCGTACCGGCCTGCCCGTCGCGGCCGAGCCGCGTGCCGGCCCGGCCCCGCGCCCGTGGGCCGGCGCCGTTCCCCCGATCGGAGTAGCAAAGGGCGCTGTCGCTCCCCCGCCCCGCCATCGTCGTAAGAGCAGGACGTGACGCTCGTACGCCATGGAGGGGTGGACCTGACGTGAGCGACGCCGCAGGCAACTCCCTCGGTCCCGGTGCCGGCTCCTCGGCCACCGGGGAAGGGCTCGTACGGCGGCGGCGTCGGCGGTGGGTCACAGGTACGGCGCTCTCGGTGGCCGTACTCCTCGTGGCGGCCGGCGGTACCGGCTGGGCCGTCTACGCCAAGCTCAGCGCCAACATCACCGCCGACGACGCGGCCGCCGCCGAACTCGCCCGGTACGAGAGGGAGCGGCCCACCGCGCTGGTGCGGGGCGCGCAGAACATCCTGCTGATCGGGTCCGACACACGGGCCGGGGACGGCAACGGCAAGTACGGCAAGGACCTGGGCAGCGAGCGGTCGGACACGACGATCCTGCTGCACCTGGACGCCGGGCGGGACAGCGCCACCGCCGTCTCGCTGCCCCGGGACCTGATGGTGGACATCCCCGGCTGCCGGCAGGAGGACGGCCGGCGCAGCGACCCGGTGTTCACGATGTTCAACCACGCCTTCCAGGTGGGCGGTTCGGCGTGCACGATCCGGACCGTGGAGAAGCTGACCGGCATCCGGATCGATCACCACGTGGTCGTGGACTTCAGCGGCTTCAAGGAGATCGTGGACGCCGTCGACGGGGTCGAGGTGTGCCTGAAGGAACCCGTCGACGACAAGGCGGCGAAGCTGCGGCTGCCCGCGGGGAAGGTCACCCTCGACGGGGAGCAGGCGCTCGGCTACGTGCGTGCCCGCAAGTCGCTCGGGAACGGCAGCGACACCGCACGGATGGAACGGCAGCAGCGGTTCCTCGGCGCGCTCGTCACCAAGGTGCAGAGCAACGACGTCCTGCTGAACCCGGTGAAGCTGTATCCGGTGCTGGACGCGGCGACCTCCGCGCTGACCACCGATCCGGAACTGGCAAGTCTGAGGGGCTTGTACCAGTTGGTGCGGGGGCTGCGCGACATCCCCACCGAACGTGTGCAGTTCCTGACCGTGCCACGGGAGTCGTACGTCTACGACGCCAACCGTGACCAACTCGTGGAGCCGGCGGCCGAGAGGCTCTTCGGGCGGCTGCGGGCCGACCAGCCGGTGGCGGTGACCCGGGAGAATGCACAGGATGCCCCCGGCGAGGACACAGAACCGGACGGTGCGGACGACCCCTCGGCCGCCCCGACGTTCCGCGGGAACACGGCCGCCGAACAGGTCTGCGCGTAAGGGGACGGCAAGAACGACGAACTTCCGTTCAGAAAATGAGGGGGATTGCCCGGTTGTAGGAAGGTCGAATTTGTCACCGGCGTCGCTCGACGCTGAACTGGGCGGATAGTGTGAGCGATCCGGTGCACCTGGCCGCGAGGTCCGTCCTGGGGTCGTGCACTGATTCACCGAGACCCGAGCGCCTTGGAGGGGGAAGGCGCCGCGTGGCCCCGACGGAGGATTCGGACAACCGTGGACGCGCAAGGCCGTGGGCGGGCGGAGAACATCGACCCCGCAGACCAGTGGGTACTCAATCCGAACACCGGCGAATACGAACTGCGACTGAGCCCTTCCACAGCGCAGTCGCCGGTGCCCGGACCGCGCAGACCGTCCTCCCGGGACGGCGGTGGCGCGGCGGGCGGCCGTGCGCGGCAGCCGGCGGGACAGACCCGGCAGACGCCCCGGGCGCGAGGCACCGTGCCGCCGCCGCGCTCGGCCCGGCGCCGGGGCGGCGAACCGGAGGCTCCGCCGCCGGGACGGCGCGCGTCCCGGCGGCCGGTGAAGAAGAAGTCGACGGCGAAGAAGATACTGCTGTGGACCGGCGGGTCCATGGCCTTCGTGCTGGTCGCCGTGGCGGCCGCCGGCTACCTCTACATCAAGCACCTGAACGACAACATCACGTCCGTGTCCGACGACGGCGCCGGCACCGGCGGCTTCCGCAAGGACGAGGCGATCAACATCCTGCTGATCGGCACCGACAAGCGCACCGGCAAGGGCAACGAGGGCTACGGCGACTCGGGCAGCGTCGGCCACGCCGACACCACGATCCTGCTGCACGTCTCCAAGGACCGCTCCAACGCCACCGCGCTGAGCATCCCGCGTGACCTGATCGTGGACATCCCGGACTGCCCGACGCAGCAGGAGGACGGCAGCCAGAAGGTCATCGCGGGCTCCGACAAGGCGCGTTTCAACACGAGCCTCGGGCAGGACGACCGTACGCCCAGCTGCACCATGCGGACGGTGACCGGGCTGACCGGGATCAAGCCGGACGACTTCATGGTCGCCGACTTCAACGCGGTCAAGACGCTGACCGAGGCGGTCGGCGGGGTCGAGGTCTGCCTGGCCAAGAACATCGACGACCCGGACTCGCATCTGAAGCTGTCCGAGGGCACGCACAACATCTCCGGTGAGCAGGCGCTGGCGTTCGTCCGCACCCGGCACTCCGTGGGCTTCGGCGGCGACCTGAGCCGGATCGGGCTCCAGCAGCAGTTCCTGAGCGCGCTGATGCGCAAGCTGAAGGGCAACTCCACGCTGAGCAGCCCGACGAAGATGGTGAAGCTGGCGGAGGCCGGCACCAAGGCGCTGACCGTGGACGACAAGCTCGACAGCATCGGCAAGCTCAAGGACCTGGGGCTGGAGCTGGGCAAGCTCAACCCGAAGAACCTGACCTTCACGACGGTGCCGGTCAAGGACAACCCGGCGGAGAAGGTCAAGGCCACCGTGGTGCTGGACGAGGCCAAGGCGCCCGCGGTCTTCGACGCCATCCGGAACGACGTCTCCTTCACCGAGGTGAAGAAGAAGCAGAAGGCGGCGAAGGACGCCCAGGCCGCCCGGCTCAAGGGCGCCAAGGCGCCCGCCTCCGAAGTGCGGGTGCGCATCCTCAACGGCGGGGCCGCGGCCGGCAGCGCCCAGGCGGAGCTGAACTGGCTCCAGAACAACCAGGGCGTGACCAAGTCGGAGAACGCCGGCAACGCGCCCGCCGCGTTGAGCAAGACGACGCTGGAGTACGCGCCCGACCAGGCGGCCCAGGCGCGCCGGCTGGCCGCGATCATGGGCCTGTCCGGATCGGCGCTGAAACCCGGCAAGAGCGTGACCAACTCCCAGGGGCTGCCGGCGATGACGCTGACCCTGGGCAAGGACTTCGAGGGAGCGGGGGTCTCCCTCACGACGCCGTCGAAGGCGCCGGACGTCGACAAGTCCACGGCAGACAAGGTGAAGTGCGCCTCGTAGGTAACCCAAGGGGCCCGTCGTGCGTCTAACCCGACGCGGGACGGGCCCGTTGCTTGGCGCAAGGGTGGGAGGGCAGGGAGTTGGCGCAGAGCGAGGTACACGGGGAGGCTCCGGCGGTCGAGGACACGATGTCGCTCACGCCGCAGACCTCGAACGCGCCGGCGCGTTCCGGCCGCCGCGGCGGCGGGCGGCGGGCAGGCGGTCCGAAGACCGACCGGCGACGGCGCAGACGGCGCACGTTGCGCTGGTCCGCGACCGTCCTGGCGGTGGTGATACTCGGCACCGCGGGCGCCGGGTATCTGTACTACCAGCATCTCAACGGCAACATCCAGAAGGGCGCACGCGCCAACGGCGACGATTCCAAGGCGCACCGGACCGAGCCGAACGCGGCCGGCCAGACCCCGCTGAACATCCTGCTCATCGGCTCCGACAGCCGGAACTCCAAGGAGAACCTGAAACTCGGCGGCAGCAGGGACCACGTCGGCGACCCCCCGCTCGCGGACGTGCAGATGCTCATCCACCTCTCGGCGGACCGCAAGAGCGCCGCCATGGTCAGCATCCCGCGGGACACCCGGGTGGACATCCCCAAGTGCACGGACCCCGAGACCGGCAAGGTCTACCCGGCGACCAACGACATCATCAACGTCACCCTGGCCCGCGGCGGGGCCGGCTGCACGCTGCTCACCTGGGAGAACCTCACCGGGGTCTACATCGACCACTGGATGACGATCGACTTCGCGGGCGTGGTGAACATGGCGGACGCCATCGGCGGTGTCGAGGTCTGCGTGAACCAGAACGTCTGGGACCGCTCGACGGCCCGTCAGCGCGGCGGTTCCGGGCTGAAGCTGAAGGCCGGACGGCAGAAGGTCTACGGCGAGGATGCCCTGAAGTGGCTGCGCACCCGGCACGCCTGGGGCAGTGACCTGATGCGGGCCCGCGCCCAGCACATGTACCTGAACTCGATGATCCGCACGCTGAAGCGGCAGAACGTGTTCACCGACACCGGCCGGCTGATGGATCTGGCCGAGGCGGCCACCAAGTCCCTGAAGGTCTCGGAGGAGATCGCCTCGGTCAAGAAGCTGTACGGGCTGGGCATGGAGATGAAGTCGGTGCCGACGGACCGCGTCACGAGCGTCACGATGCCCAACGTCCCCGACCCGAGCGACCCGGACAACCACGTGGTACCGGACAAGTCCAAGGCCACCAAGATGTGGCAGATGCTCCAGGACGACGTGCCGTTCGACAAGAACGGCGAGAAGACGGACGCCAAGCAGGGCGCGGACAAGGACGAGGCGACCAAGAAGCCCTCGGTCGACGCGAGCGGGCTCGGGGTGCTGGTGCAGAACGCCACCCGGACCTCCACCGAGGCCGCGGTGCGGCAGCGGGCGTCCGCGATCAGCCAGGAGCTGGTGGGCAAGGGCTACGCCCGGGCGACGGCCGACACCTCGGGGAGCCTCGCCGAGGACAAGACGGTCGTGCGGTATCCGAGCGCCGACCTGGAGGGCGACGCCCAGGCCGTGGCCAAGGCGCTGGGCATCCCGATGAGCCAGGTGCGGAAGTCGACCGATGTGTCGGGGGTCACGCTCGTGGTGGGCGCCGACTGGCGCACGGGCACCGCCTATCCCAAGCAGTCCGCCCCGAAGGCCGGAGACCTGCCCGAGGGCGCCGACGCCGTCAACGGCTCGGACAAGTCGAAGTGCATGGACGTGTACAAGCCCTACCAGTGGCACTGACGGCCCGGCGGACGTGAAAGGGGCCCCTCCTGCGGCAGGAGGGGCCCCTCGCGTGTCCGTCAGACGGCGTCGAGGACCGCAGGCCGGCGGGAGGCGATGACCTTCTTCGCCAGGGACCTGGGGCTGGTCAAAAAGCCCCAGCCCCACGACATGTGCATGGTGGCCAGGGCCACCGGGATCCGGAGCCGGGCCTTGAGGGGCAGTCCCCGGCCGGCCGGGAGGGAGCCCGCGACGATCGCGGCGAGGTAGCCGCCGGGAATCACGAAGGCCCACGGGGTCAGCGCCGCGCCGGCGACGAGGCCCGCCGCGATGGCGCACACCGCGGTCGGCGGGGCGAGGTAGCGCAGGTTGATGGAGCCGGAGTGGTAGCGGGCGACGACGTGCCGCCAGCGGCCGTAGTCCTTGTACTGCTTGGCGAGGGCCCGCACCGAAGGACGCGGCCGGTACGACACCTTCAGCTCGGGCGAGAACCAGATCAGCCCGCCCGCCTCGCGGATACGGAAGTTCAGCTCCCAGTCCTGGGCGCGGATGAACTCCTCGTTGTAGCCGCCCTGCTGTTCGAGGGCCTCGCGGCGGAAGACGCCGAGGTAGACCGTCTCTGCGGGGCCGGCCTGGCCGCCGGTGTGGAAGGCCGCGTTGCCGACACCGATCTTGGAGGTCATGGCGGCGGCGACCGCGTGCTCCCAGTCGTTCTCGCCCTCGGCGTGCATGATGCCGCCGACGTTCTGCGCGCCGGTCTCCTCCAGGAGCCGGACGGCGGTCGCTATGTAGTTCGGCGAGAGCATGCCGTGGCCGTCGACGCGGACCACGATCGGGTGCCGGGACGCCTTGATCGCCGCGTTCAGCGCGGCCGGGGTGCGGCCGGTCGGGTTGGGCACGGTGTGCACGCGCGGGTCTTCACGGACCAGCTCGGCGGCGATCTCGTCCGTGCGGTCCGTGGACGGACCGAGGGCGATCACGACCTCCATCTCGCCGGCGTACTCCTGCGCGAGGATCGCTTGGACGGCCCCGCGCAGATGCCGCTCCTCGTTGAGGACGGGCATGATCACGGACACAGCGGGGAGCCGCACGTCGGGCTTGGCGTTCATAGGGGCCTCACGTTACCGCGAACGGGGGACACGGGTGCGCGCCGCCGGGCGTGCGGCGCGGGCTGGAGATCGTATCGGCCTACTGTGCTCACGGATTCCACGCACGGCCTCGTCCGGAGGTGTCCTCCTTGCCCAGCCCGCCTCGGTCCCCCGCGCGTCCGCAGCGCCGCCCGCAGCCGCCTCGCCGCCTGCCGCGCCCGCCCGAGCGGCCCGTACGGTCCGTCCGGCCGCCCAGGCGGCCCCGCTGGGCCATGCGGGCGGTGAGCACGCTGTCGGTCGTGGTGCTCGCCTCCGCGGGGATCGGGCACGCGGTCGTCAGCAGCCTGGACGCGGGCATCGCCAGGATCGACGCCTTCAAGGACATGAAGAACCGACCCCAGGCCGGCCACGGCATGAACGTCCTGCTGGTCGGCACCGACGGCCGCGACAAGGTCAGCGAACGGGACCGGCGGACGTTCCGGCTGGGCGGGCGGCCCTGCCACTGCACCGACACGATGATGATCGTGCACATCTCGGAGGACCGGGAGCGGGCCACCGTGGTGAGCCTGCCGCGCGACTCCTACGCCGAGATGCCCGCGCACGTCGACCAGAACTCCGGGCGGCGGCACGGCCCGCACCCGGTCAAGCTCAACGCGGCCTACGCCGAGGGCGGCCCCCAGCTGACCATCCGCACGGTCGAGAACATGACCCATGTGAAGATCGACCACTATCTGGAGGTCGACTTCACCAGCTTCATGAAGACGGTGGACGTGCTCGGCGGGGTGAAGGTCTGCACGCCGACGCCGCTGAAGGACAGGTACACCGGGCTCGACCTGGCGCCGGGCACGCACACCCTGCTGGGCGGACAGGCGCTCCAGTACGTGCGGGCCCGGCACCTCGACGGGGCCAGCGACCTGGGCCGGATGAAGCGGCAGCAGCGGTTCCTGGCTGCGCTGCTCGAGAAGGCGACCTCGTCCGGGGTGCTGCTGAACCCGATGCGGTTCCGGGACGTGACCCGGGCGGTGCTCGGCTCGGTCCGCGCCGACGAGGGCTTCGGCACCGACGAGCTGCTCGACCTCGGCCGCGCGATGCGCAGCTTCTCGCCGTCCTCGTCCGAGTTCACCACCGTCCCCATCGGACAGCTGAACTTCCAGGTCAAGGGCATCGGCTCGACCCTGAAGTGGGACCAGGTCAAGGCCGGCCGGCTGTTCAGCTCGCTGCGCGACGACAAGCCGCTCACCACGGACCGCCCGCGCCGTGCCCCGGCACAGGCTCCGGTGCCGGTGCCGGTGGAGGTGGCCCCGGACCGGATCCGGGTCCAGGTGGCGAACGGCACCGGCACGATCGGGCTGGGCAAGCGGGTCGACGCGGCGCTCGCGGCGACCGGCTTCGCCACCACCCGCCGGCCGGTGACCGCCCCCGCCCATGTACCGCGCACGGTGATCCTTCACGACCCCCGCTGGGACCTCTCCGCCCGCTCCCTGGCCGCCGCCCTGCCGGGCAGCGAGCTGCGCGCGGTACCGGGTCAGGGACCGCTGCTGAAGGTGACGGTCGGCGCCGATTTCAAGAGCGTGCACAAGGTGCGCTTCGAGGACCCGGGACAGCCGGAGCAGACCGTGCTGCGGGGCGACGAGGCGGTGTGCCCCGAGAACGCCTAGGGGCCTCCTGGGCCTAGGGGGTTTCGTTTGGATCAGGTCGGATCACGCCGCGGCGCATGGTGCGGTGCATCGCAAGGCGGAGGATCACCCGCGTACTGGGCGTACTCGGGTGGTCCGACAACGCGGCGAGGTGCCGTGCCGGGCGTCGCGGACCCGGGCTGATCCAAACGAAGCCCCCTAGTCCTGGAACCCCTCCGCCGCCCGCTGCTCGCGCAGTTCGCGGATGGCCCGGCGGCGGGCCAGGCGGTGGGTTCGGCGGATCTGGGCCTCCTGGTAGCGGCGGCGGTCGCGGTCGGTCTCCGGGAGCACCGGCGGCACCCGGCGCGGCTTGCCGTCGGCGTCCACGCCCGCGAAGACCAGGTAGGCCGAGCCGACCTGGGTGGGCGGGGCGGACTCGTTCCAGCGCTCGGCGAGGACCCGGACGCCGATCTCCATGGAGGTCCGGCCGGTCCAGTTCACCTGTGCCTTCACATGGACCAGGTCACCGACGCGGACCGGCTCCAGGAACGCCATCTCGTCCATGGAGGCGGTGACGGCGGGACCGCCGGAGTGCCGGCCGGCCACCGCGCCCGCCGCGTCGTCGACCAGCTTCATGATCACTCCGCCGTGCACCGTCCCCAGGAGGTTGGTGTCGTTGTGGGTCATGATGTGGCTGAGGGTGGTGCGCGAGGCGGACGTGGGCTTGCCCGGGATGTCCGGTTCCCTGTCCGTGGCCTGGTCTGTCATGGCCTCCACCTTATGCCGAGGCCGCATTCGCGGACTTTTGTGTCGGCTTCGCAACAGCGCCGCCCTGATTTTCCGACAGCCCTTGTGAAGGACACGGCGCCGCCCTGCACACTGGGGCCCATGAATGACTGGCCCGAGGGATGGTCCGACGACAACCGCGGCTCGCGCTACGGACGCGGCAGTGCCGGCGCGCAGCCGGAGGGGGCCCGCGTGATGCGTCAGGTGCGGCGCGGCCCGGCGGTACCGCCCGGACCGCGCTCGGCGTACGACGACGGCGGCGCCGCGGCGCCGCCGTACGCGGCCGGTGTGCCGCAGCAGCCGTCGTACGTCGACGGCCAGGGGCACGAGGACGGCGCCGACTACGACAGCGGCTACAACACGGGCCAGGTCTACGGCGCCCCGGGCGGCCGCGGGCCGGGCGGTCCGGCGGGTGCGCCCACCCGCGCCCCGCGGCCCGCGCCGAACTGGCGGCGCCGGATCAAGTGGACCGCGCTCACGCTGGCGACTGTGGTGCTCGTCACGTCGGTGGCGACCTACTTCTGGGCCGATTCCAAGCTGCGCCGCGAGGTCGACCTGTCGACGGTCATCGACCGGCCGGAGACGGGCGAGGGCACGAACTACCTGATCGTCGGCTCGGACAGCCGTGAGGGCATGTCCAAGGAGGACAAGAAGAACCTGCACACCGGCGGCGCACCTGGCAAACGCACCGACTCGATGATGATCCTGCACGTCGGCGACAACGGCGACACGCTGATCTCGCTGCCGCGCGACTCGGACGTGGTGGTCCCGTCGTACAAGGGCTCGACGTCCGGGAAGCTCTACCCGGCGCAGGGCCGGCACGCGAAGCTGAACGCCACCTACGCCGAAGACGGGCCGACGCTGCTGGTCCGCGCGATCGAGGCCAACACCGGGCTGCACATCGACCACTACGTGGAGATCGGCTTCCAGGGCTTCGCCAGCATCGTGGACGCGGTGGGCGGCGTCGAGATCGACATCGACAAGGGCTTCAAGGACAAGTGGTCCGGCGCCGACTTCGAGGCCGGCAAGCAGACCCTGAACGGCCAGCAGGCGCTCGCCTTCGTCCGCACCCGGCACGCGTTCGCCGCGTCGGACCTGCAGCGCACCAAGAACCAGCAGAAGTTCCTGGCCGCCCTGGCCCACCAGGTGGCCACCCCGTCGACGATTCTCAACCCGTTCAAGTTCTACCCGACCATGGGCGCGGGCCTGGACTCCCTGATCGTCGACAAGGACATGTCCCTGTGGGACCTGGCCTCGATGTTCTGGGCGATGAAGGGCGTCAGCGGCGGCGACGGCACGTCGATGAACATGCCGATCTCCGGCTCCTCCGGCGGCAACCTCGTCTGGGACAAGGCGAAGGTGAAGACGCTGGTGGACGAGTTGAACAACGACGAGAAGGTCACGGTCTCCGGCAACTAGCCGGCCGCCGCGGCAGGACCGAGGGCACCCGCGCGGGTGCCCTCGACCGCTGTCGGCCGGGAAAAGCTCACATGCCGGCGCCCGCCGACGCCCGGCAGGTGTCCGCGCAGCGGCGACACGCCTCGGCGCAGCGCATCATCTGCTGGTCGTCCGGCATGGACATACACGCCTCGGCGCACATGTCGCACACCTTGGCGCAGAGCGTGCACAGATCGGGGGACATGGGCGAGCGCCGCATCATCATGTCGGCGCACATGCGGGTCATCTCGGAGCAGTCCATCAGCGCGCGCATGATCTGCATCTGCTGCTGGCCGCCCTTCTGCATGCAGGAGGTCATGGTCTCCTCGCACATGCTGTGGCAGCTCATGCAGGCCTCGATGCAGTCCTGCATCTGCTGGGTGAGGGCGGGCATCATCTGCGACTGGGTCATGGCTCCTCCTCGGAGGCGGGGGACCCGGGGCGGGCCCCGTGTGCTTCCGTCCTACGTCCCCGTGGTCCGCCGCGCATGTGACCGACCGGTCGGGAGGTCCCCCCACACAGCACAAAGGCGCCCCGGAGGGCGCCTTTCCCGAACCGTCCGGGTGCTTCTTACGGCAGGTTGCGGGCCATCACGATGCGCTGGACCTGGTTGGTGCCTTCGTAGATCTGGGTGATCTTGGCGTCGCGCATCATGCGCTCCACCGGGTAGTCGCGGGTGTAGCCGTAGCCACCGAGGAGCTGGACGGCGTCGGTGGTGACCTCCATGGCGACGTCCGAGGCGAAGCACTTGGCGGCGGCGCCCAGGTAGGTGAGGTCGGCGTCACCGCGCTCGGAGGCGGCGGCGGCCTGGTAGGTGAGGGCACGGGCCGCCGAGATCTTCATGGACATGTCGGCGAGCATGAACTGGATGCCCTGGAAGTCGGCGATCGGCTTGCCGAACTGCTTGCGCTCCTGGACATAGCCCTTGGCGTAGTCGAGGGCGCCCTGGGCGACACCGAGGGCCTGGGCGGCGATGGTGATGCGGGTGTGGTCCAGGGTCTTCATGGCCGTCATGAAGCCGGTGCCCTCCTCGCCGATCATGCGGTCGGCGGGGATGCGGACGTTGTCGAAGTAGACCTCGCGGGTCGGGGAGCCCTTGATGCCCAGCTTCTTCTCCGGGGCGCCGAAGGAGACGCCCTCGTCGGACTTCTCGACGACGAAGGCGGAGATGCCCTTGGAGCGCTTCGCGGGGTCGGTGACCGCCATGACCGTGTAGTACTCGGAGACGCCCGCGTTGGTGATCCAGCGCTTCACGCCGTTGAGGATCCAGTGGTCGCCGTCGCGGACGGCCTTGGTCTTCATGCCGGCCGCGTCCGAGCCCGCCTCCGGCTCGGAGAGGCAGTACGAGAACATCGCGTCGCCCTTGGCCAGGGGCGAGAGGTACTTCTTCTTCAGGTCCTCGGAGCCGGAGATGATCACGGGGAGGGAGCCGAGCTTGTTCACGGCCGGGATGAGGGAGGAGGAGACACAGGCGCGGGCCACCTCCTCGATCACGATGACCGTGGCGAGCGCGTCGGCGCCGGCGCCGCCGTACTCCTCGGGGACGTGCACGGCGTGCAGGTCGTTGGCTACGAGGGCGTCGAGGGCCTCCTGCGGGAAGCGGGCCTCCTCGTCCACCGCCGCGGCGTACGGCGCGATCTTCGCCTCGACCAGGGAACGGACGGCGTCCCGGAGCATGTCGTGCTCCTCGGACGGGCGGTACAGGTCGAAGTCAGCCGATCCGGCCACGGTCTCTCACGCTCCAAAGACGCAGTGATAATGACGCTAATTACCGTTAAGTAACTGAAATTTTAGAGGGCTTGTTCTCGGACGCCTACGTGAGCTTGGCGACAGCTGGAAAGTTGCCCGGTGAAGGGCCCGACTATGCTCGGGCACCGCATGACCTGGCAGCACCGACGGACCCGAGCTGGAGCGCACCCCATGAGCCTGAAGATCACCGTGATCGGCACCGGCTATCTCGGCGCCACGCACGCCGCGGCCATGGCCGAGCTGGGCTTCGAGGTGCTCGGCCTGGATGTCGTCCCCGAGAAGATCGCCATGCTGGAGCGCGGCGAGACCCCGATGTACGAGCCGGGTCTGGAAGAGCTGCTGCGCAAGCACGTGGCCGGGATCGAGGGGTCCACCGGGCGGCTGCGGTTCACCACGGACTGGGCCGACATCGGCGCGTTCGGCGATGTGCACTTCGTGTGCGTGAACACTCCGCAGAAGCACGGCGAGTACGCCTGCGACATGTCGTACGTCGACGCCGCCATCGCCTCCCTCGCCCCGCATCTGCACGGTCCGGCCCTGGTCGTCGGCAAGTCGACCGTGCCGGTGGGCTCCGCCGACCGGCTGGCCGCCTATCTCGCCGAGCACGCCCCGGCGGGCGGCGACGCCGAGCTGGCCTGGAACCCGGAGTTCCTGCGCGAGGGCTTCGCCGTCCAGGACACCCTGCACCCGGACCGGATCGTGGCCGGGGTGCGCAGCGAGCGCGCCGAGAAGCTGCTGCGCGAGGTGTACGCCGGCCCGATCGGCGAGGGCACGCCGTTCGTGGTCACCGACTTCCCGACCGCGGAGCTGGTGAAGACGGCCGCCAACTCCTTCCTCGCCACCAAGATCTCCTTCATCAACGCGATGGCGGAGGTGTGCGAGGCCGGCGGCGGTGACGTGGCGAAGCTCGCGGAGGCCATCGGGCACGACGACCGGATCGGCCGCAAGTTCCTGCGCGCCGGGATCGGCTTCGGCGGCGGCTGTCTGCCCAAGGACATCCGGGCGTTCATGGCCCGCGCGGGCGAGCTGGGCGCCGACCAGGCGCTGACCTTCCTGCGCGAGATCGACTCCATCAACATGCGCCGGCGCGGCGCGATGGTCGAGATGACCCGGGAGGCGCTCGGCGGTGGCTCCTTCCTGGGCAAGCGGGTCGCGGTGCTCGGCGCCACCTTCAAGCCGGACTCGGACGACGTCCGCGACTCGCCCGCGCTGAACGTGGCCGGCCAGATCCACCTCCAGGGCGGCCAGGTGACCGTGTACGACCCGAAGGGCATGGAGAACGCCCGGAAGGTCTTCCCGACCCTGGGCTACGCCGACTCCGCGCCGGCGGCCGTCCGGGGCGCGGATGTCGTGCTGCATCTGACCGAGTGGCGGGAGTTCCGCGAGCTGGACCCGGCGGCGCTGGGCGAGGTGGCCGCGGCCCGGGTGATCCTGGACGGCCGCAACGCCCTCGACCCGGAGCTGTGGCGGCGGGCCGGGTGGACGTACCGCGCGATGGGCCGGCCGACGGCGTAGCCGGCCGCACGCGGACGGACACGCGCGGACGGACACGCGCGGAAGAGCGGACGGACACGCGCGGAAGAGAAGACACGCGCGGAAAGAGAAGACCGCGCGGAAAGACAGGTGACGCCGGTTCGGCCGAGGCTCAGTCGGCCGAACCGGCGTCTGTCCGCATTCTGCACCACACCGCCGCGGATCACGGCTCCTTCGCCCGGTAACGGCGCATCTTGGCGCGGGCCCCGCACACCTGCATCGAACACCAGCGCCCGCGGCCGGCCGGGCTGCGGTCGTAGTACGCCCAGTGGCAGGTCGCGGCCTCGCACGCCTTCAGCCGGGTCCAGGTGCCCGCGATCAGTGCCTCGGCGACGCCGGCGGCCACCCGGGAGAGCAGCGGGGCCGCGTCGGCCGGGGCGAGGCGGGCCGAGCCGTCGTGGTCGTCGACGGCGACGTAGAGCGGGGCTCGCGCCAGCAGGGTGCCGAGGGGGGTCACCGCGCGGTGCGGCGGATGGCCGGCGTGGGCGAGCAGCGCGGCCCGCAGCGCCTCGCGCAGTTCCCGGGCGTCGGCCAGACCGGCCTCGGTGATCCCGAAACGGCCGCGGCCCTCCGCCGTGTCCAGCGAGTCGGCGCCCGTCTCGATGTCCAGGGTGTTCACCAGGGACTCGACCAGGGCCAGGCCGCCGGGGGCGGCCGATCTCTCGCTCATGCTTGCGACGTTACCTCTTCTGCGGGAGCATGCAGTAACCGTTACCGGTTACCCGGATCTATGGGTAACCCAAGGAGGTAGTCATGGCTCTTGCCAAGCTCGGTGTCGTGGTCCTGGACTGTCCCGACCCCCGTGCGCTGGCCGGTTTCTACGCCGGTGTGCTGGGCGGCACGGTGGAGGGGGACCCCGAGGACAGCTCGTGGGTCGACCTGAAGGTGCCCGGCGGGCCGGCGCTGGCCTTCCAGCAGGCGCCCGGATTCGTGCCGCCCGAGTGGCCCGCGCCGGACCACTCGCAGCAGTTCCACCTGGACCTGCTCGTGGAGGACCTGGACACGGCCGAGAAGGGGGTGCTGGAGCTGGGCGCGAAGCCGCTGGACACCGACCGCTCGCGCACGTTCCGTGTCTACGCGGACCCCGCGGGGCACCCGTTCTGTCTGTGCGCCTGCTGAACCGGGGCGCGCGCTGAACCGCCTGCCGAACCGAAGGAGGACACACCATGGCGTCGGTGGCCCGTCTCCGTAACGTCGTGCTCGACTGTCCCGATCCGCACGCGCTGGCCGCCTTCTACGCGGCGGTGGCCGGAGGCACCCCGCGGCCGGAGGACGACGACTGGGTCGTCCTCCAGGTCCCTGACGGGCCCCGGCTGGCCTTCCAGCGGGCCGAGGGGCACACCCCGCCGGAGTGGCCGCGCGCCGACCACAACGGCCAGCAGTGCCACCTGGACTTCGACGCGGGCCCGACCTGGGCGGACGTCGACGCGGCGCACGAGCGGGTGCTCGCGCTCGGCGCCCGCCCGCTGGACCTGGAGGACCGGGAGAAGAAGGACTTCCAGGTGTACGCCGACCCGGCCGGGCATCCGTTCTGCCTGTGCCGGATCGAGCAGCCGTGAGGGCCGGGCGCCCTAGGGGCTGTCCAGGTCGGTGATCCGCGCCGTCGAGGCCTCCCGGCGCTGCTGCGCGGCCCGGGCCATGGAGTCCGCGCTGCGCAGCACCCGCTGCACGTTTCCCCAGGTCAGCAGGGCCAGCTCGGCCTCGGACCAGCCGCGTCTGAGCAGCTCGGCGACCAGGTGGGGATAACGGGAGGCGTCGGCGAGGCCGCGGGGGTGGACGGCCCCGGAGTCGTAGGTGCCGGACAGGCCGACGCACTCGGGGCCGGCCACGTCGCGGACGTGGTCGAGGTGGTCCGCGACGTCCGGGACGGTCGGGCCGGTCTGCTCGGCGGTCAGCGGCACCATACACAGGCCCTTGGCCGCGCCCAGGGCGGCGAGCAGGTCGTCCGGCAGGTTGGCAGGGTGCGGGCGCAGGGCGCGGGCGGCCGAGCGGCTGCACAGCACCGGCGTCCTGGACAGGGCGACGGTCCGCTCGGCGGTGGCCTGTGAGGCGCCGGAGACGTCGGCGAGCACCCCGAGCCGGTTCATCTCGCGAACGACCTCCTCGCCGAACCGGGTCAGCCCCGACTCGCCCGCCCAGGCGGTTCCCGCGAGGGTGAGCACGCGCAGCCCGAGGCCGTGCAGGATGCGCAGGATGCCGAGGGAGTCGTCCAGCGCGGCGCCGTGCGCGGGGCCCAGCACCACGGCGACCCGGCCGCAGTTGTGGGCGTCGATGATCTGCCCGGCGGTGCGCACCAGCCGCAGCCCCTCCGGGTGGGCCTCGATGACGGTGCGGACCTGGTCCAGCTGCTCCAGGGTGGCCGCGGCGGCTCGCTCGCCGACCGGCCCCTCGGGCAGGTGCAGCGACCAGAACAGCGCGCCGACATGCCCCTCGCGCATCCGGGGCACGTCCGTGTCGATGGCCGCCTCGCCCAGCTCCAGGTCGTACCAGGGCAGATGGCGCAGGGCCCAGGGCAGACCGCTGTAGCCGTCGGCCACGGGGTGGACGGCGAGCAGGGCGTGCGCCCGCGCCAGCAGCTCGCCCGCGGGCTGATCGGGACGGGGGCAGCCCGGGCCGAGCGAAGCCGGGACGGCGGGAGGGCCGTCTCGCAGGCCGTCGTCCTCGCCCACCTCGGTCGTGGTGGGCATGTCGTCCTGGAGGTCGGCCATGACGGGCTCCGTACGTCGTCTGGGCTACGTCGGTCGTGAGCTACGGCGTGCTGTGGCTGGCGTACCGACACGGTCGCACGGAGCGGAGGGGAGCTTCCTGGTGAGTGGGGCGTTCGGGGTATTCCGGCCCCGCCTTGGCCGGAACACCCCGAACGGTCAGCCGTTCGTGCCGTCCAGCGACTCGATGGTGGCGAGGGACGGGGCGCGCGTGGCCTGGAGGTCCCGGGCCACGTCCTCCGCCGCGCCCAGCACCCGGACCGCGTTCTGCCAGGTCAGCTTGGCCAGGTCGGCCTTGGACCAGCCGCGGTCCAGCAGCTCGGCGAGCAGGTTCGGGTAGCCGGAGACGTCGTTCAGGCCGTCCGGGGTGAACGCGGTGCCGTCGTAGTCGCCGCCGATGCCCAGGTGGTCGATGCCGGCCACCTCGCGCATGTGGTCCAGGTGGTCCGCGACCGTCGAGACCGTGGCGACCGGGCGCGGGGTGCGCTCCTCGAAGGCCCGGTGGATCCTCATCGCCTCCGGGCTGGTGTCCAGGTGGTGCAGGCCGTGGGCGCGCATGTTCTCGTCCGCCGCGGCCGTCCACTCCACCGCCGCCTGGAGCACGAACTTCGGCACGAACGTCACCATCGCCACACCGCCGTTCGCGGGCAGGCGCTCCAGGACGTCGTCGGGGATGTTGCGGGGGTGGTCGCACACCGCCCGCGCGGAGGAGTGGGAGAAGATCACCGGCGCGGAGGTGGCGTCCAGCGCGTCGCGCATGGTCGTGGCCGCTACGTGCGAGAGGTCGACGAGCATGCCGAGGCGGTTCATCTCCGCCACGACCTCGCGGCCGAAGGCGGACAGGCCGCCCACGTTCGGCTCGTCGGTCGCGGAGTCCGCCCAGTCCACGTTGTCGTTGTGGGTGAGGGTCATGTAGCGCACGCCGAGCCCGTACAGGCCGCGCAGCGTGCCGAGGGAGTTGGCTATGGAGTGGCCGCCCTCGGCGCCCATCAGGGAGGCGATACGGCCGTCCCGGCGCGCCGCCTCCATGTCCGCGGCGGTCAGCGCGGGCGCCAGCTCGGCCGGGTAGCGGGCCAGCAGCTGCCGGACGCAGTCGATCTGCTCCAGCGTCGCCGCGACCGGCTCCGGCTGCTCGCAGGGCACGTACACCGACCAGTACTGGGCGCCGACCCCGCCCTCGCGCAGCCGCGGCAGGTCGGTGTGCAGGTGCTCGTGCTGGTCGCCGGCGATGTCCAGGGCGTCCAGGTCGTAGCCGGCCTGCTTGCGCAGCGCCCAGGGCAGGTCGTTGTGCCCGTCGACCACCGGGAACTCGCGCAGCAGCGCGCGTGCTTCGTCGAGGGCGGCCACGGCGGTCACTTCCCGAAGCCGAAGCCGCTCGCGCCCTCGACCTTGGCGCGCAGCCGCTTGCCCTTCTCGGTGGCCTGGTCGTTGAGGTCCTGCTGGAAGTCGCGCATCTTGTGCAGCAGCTCCTCGTCGTGCGCGGCGAGCATGCGGACCGCGAGCAGACCGGCGTTGCGGGCGCCGGCGACGGAGACCGTGGCGACCGGGACACCGGCCGGCATCTGCACGATGGACATCAGGGAGTCCATGCCGTCCAGGTACTTCAGCGGCACCGGCACGCCGATGACCGGCAGCGGGGTGACGGAGGCGAGCATGCCGGGCAGGTGGGCGGCGCCGCCCGCACCGGCGATGATCGCCTTCAGGCCGCGGTCGGCGGCCTGCTCGCCGTACGCGATCATCTCGCGGGGCATGCGGTGCGCGGAGACGACGTCGACCTCGTAGGCGATCTCGAACTCGTCCAGGGCCTTGGCGGCGGCCTCCATGACGGGCCAGTCGCTGTCCGACCCCATGACGATGCCAACAACGGGGCTCATTCGGTGATGGTGCCTCTCAGGTAGCCGGCTGCGTGACGGGCGCGCTCCAGCACGTCGTCCAGGTCGTCGCCGTAGGTGTTGACGTGTCCGACCTTGCGGCCGGGCTTCACGTCCTTGCCATACATATGGATCTTGAGCTTGGGGTCACGGGCCATGCAGTGCAAGTACGCGGAGTACATGTCCGGGTAGTCACCACCCAGGACGTTGACCATGACCGTCCACGTGGCACGCGGGCGCGGGTCGCCGAGCGGCAGGTCCAGGACCGCGCGGACGTGGTTGGCGAACTGCGAGGTGATCGCGCCGTCCTGGGTCCAGTGGCCGGAGTTGTGCGGGCGCATCGCCAGCTCGTTGACGAGGACGCGGCCGTCGCGGGTCTGGAACAGCTCGACGGCGAGATGCCCGACGACGCCCAGTTCCTTGGCGATGGTCAGCGCCATCCGCTCGGCGTGCAGGGCCAGGTCCTCGGGCAGGTCCGGGGCCGGGGCTATCACGGTGTCGCAGACGCCGTTGACCTGCCGGGACTCGACCACTGGGTAGGCGACGGCCTGGCCGTGCGGAGAGCGGACGACGTTGGCCGCGAGCTCACGGACGTAGTCGACCTTCTCCTCGGCGAGGACCGGCACGCCCGCCTTGAACGGCTCGGCGGCCTCCTCGACGGAGTCGACGACCCACACGCCCTTGCCGTCGTAGCCACCGCGGACGGTCTTGAGGACCACCGGGAACCCGTCGCCCTCCGCCGCGAAGGCGGCGACGTCGGCCGGATCGCTCACGATCCGGTGCCGTGGGCACGGGATGCCGATCGCGTCGAGCCTCGCGCGCATCACGCCCTTGTCCTGGGCGTGCACCAGCGCATCGGGCCCTGGGCGGACGGGGATGCCGTCCGCCTCCAGGGCCCTGAGGTGCTCGGTGGGTACATGTTCGTGATCAAAAGTGATCACATCGCACCCGCGCGCGAAGTCACGCAGCGTGTCGAGGTCGCGATAATCGCCGATGACGACATCGCTCACGACCTGCGCCGCGGAATCCTGAGGGGTGTCACTGAGAAGCTTGAACCTGATGCCCAACGGGATGCCCGCCTCGTGTGTCATACGAGCGAGCTGGCCCCCGCCGACCATGCCGACTACCGGGAACGTCACACCCCTAGGGTATCGGCCACGCCGGGGCGGCCGGATCGCATCCCTCTGCCGGCTTCTTACCCAGCGCTTTCCCTGCTCTTTCCGACCCGTTTCCGAGCCATGGCCTGGTCCACGGGCGTCCGCCGGTCCCCGCGGCTAGCATGGCGGGGTTGACGAAACCTACCGACGGGAGCTGCACCGCCATGGAACCTCGTTCCTCGGGGCTGCAACGGCTCGTACGCGAGGTGGTCAAGTTCGGCGCCGTCGGCGGCGCCGGTGTCCTGGTCAATCTCGGCGTGTTCAACCTGGTCCGGCATGTCTCCGACCTGCCGGTGGTGCGCGCCAGCATCATCGCGACCATCGTGGCGATCGCCTTCAACTACGTCGGCTTCCGGTACTGGACGTACCGGGACCGCGACAAGAGCGGGCGGACCAAGGAACTCACGCTGTTCCTGCTGTTCAGCGCGGTCGGCCTGGTGATCGAGAACGGCGTGCTGTACCTGGCGACGTACGGCTTCGGCTGGGACAGCCCGCTCCAGAGCAACATCTTCAAGTTCGTCGGCATCGGCGTCGCGACCCTGTTCCGGTTCTGGTCGTACCGCACCTGGGTGTTTCAGGCGCTGCCGGCCCGGAAGACCGTGGCGAGCGCGGAATCGATTCTGAAGCAGGAGTCGCAGCGGCCCTCGCCGACTCAGCGCGTCCCGTAGCCCCGCGGGGCGCTCTTCCCCGCTAGCGGACCGTCGGCCGTTCCTCGTCCGGCTTGCGCCCCGGGGGCGTGCGCGAGAGGAACAGGCCGAAGACCGGGGGCTGCGCCTGGAGCAGCTCCAGCCGGCCGCCGTCGGCCTCCGCGAGGTCCCGGGCGACAGCCAGGCCGATCCCCGTGGAGTTCCGTCCGCTGATCGTGCGCTCGAAGATCCGCGCCCCGAGATCGGCGGGCACGCCCGGCCCCTCGTCGGTGACCTCGATCACGGCCTGGTTGCCGGTGACCCGGGTGCGCAGGGCGACCGTGCCGCCGCCGTGCATGAGCGAGTTCTCGATCAGCGCGGCCAGCACCTGGGCGACCGCGCCCGGCGTGCCCACCGCCGTCAGATGCCGCTTGCCGGAGCTGACCACGGCCCGGCCGGCGCTGCGGTAGGCGGGCCGCCACTCGGCGAGCTGCTGCTGGATGACCTCGTCCAGGTCGAAGGTGACGGCGGAGCCGGTCCGCGGGTCGCGCGAGTTGGTCAGCAGCCGCTGGACCACGTCCGTCAGCCGCTCGACCTGCGTCAGCGCGATCGTCGCCTCCTCCTTCACCGTGTCCGGGTCGTCGGTGAGGGTGATCTCCTCCAGCCGCATGGACAGCGCGGTCAGCGGCGTGCGCAGTTGGTGGGAGGCATCGGCCGCGAGGCGCCGCTCGGCGGTCAGCATGCGCCCGATCCGCTCGGCGGAGGCGTCCAGCACATCGGCGACCCGGTCCAGCTCGGGGACGCCGTACCGCTTGTGCCGCGGGCGCGGGTCGCCGGAGCCGAGGCGCTCGGCGGTCTCGGCGAGGTCGGTCAGCGGGGAGGCGAGCCGGTTGGCCTGCCGTACGGCGAGCAGCACGGCCGCGATCACCGCGAGCAGCGCGACCAGGCCGATGATCAGCAGGGTCCGGCCGACCTCGCGGGTCACCGCGGAGCGGGGCTCCTGCACGGTGACCGTCTCGCCCTCCTCGCCCCGCTGCGTGGAGTGGATGGTGTCGCCCTCGGGCTTGCTGCCGATCTCGATGGGTGCCCGGCCGGGCATCCGGATGACCGCGTACTGGTCCTTGCTGACCGGGTTGCGCAGCACGTCCGCGTTGACGTTCTCCGCGGCGAGGATCCGGCTGTCCACGATGCTGGCCAGCCGGACCGCCTCCGACTCCACCCGCTCCTGGGCGCTGTTGCTGATCGTCCGCGTCTCGACGATCACGAGGGAGACGCCGAAGACGGCGATCACCACGAGGACGACGGCGAGGGTGGACTGGATGAGACGTCGGCGCATGGTCGGTTACCTGTGCTGATCGCTGGGCCGGGGTCAGCTCTTCTCGAACCGGAAGCCCACGCCGCGTACCGTCGCGATGTACCTCGGGTTCGCCGCGTCGTCGCCGAGCTTCTTGCGCAGCCAGGAGATGTGCATGTCGAGGGTCTTGGTGGACGACCACCAGGTGGTGTCCCAGACCTCGCGCATCAGCTGGTCCCGCGTCACCACGCGTCCGGCGTCCCGCACCAGCACCCGCAGCAGGTCGAACTCCTTGGCGGTGAGCTGGAGTTCCTCGTCGCCCATCCAGGCGCGGTGCGACTCGACGTCGATCCGCACGCCGTGCGTGGCCGGCGGCTGCTGCGGCTCGGCGGCGCCGCGCCGGAGCAGGGCCCGCACCCGGGCGAGCAGTTCGGCGAGCCGGAAGGGCTTGGTGACGTAGTCGTCGGCGCCCGCGTCCAGGCCGACGACGGTGTCCACCTCGTCGGCCCGTGCGGTCAGGATGAGGATCGGCACGGTGTGACCGTCGGCACGCAGCCGGCGGGCGACCTCCAGGCCGTCCATGCCGGGCAGGCCCAGGTCGAGCACGACCAGATCGACGCCGCCCTGCATTCCGGCGTCGAGTGCGGCGGGTCCGTCCTCGCGCACCTCGACCTCGTAACCTTCCCGGCGCAGGGCGCGGGCCAGCGGCTCCGAGATGGACGCGTCGTCCTCGGCGAGCAGTACACGGGTCATGAGGTGATGGTAGACCGCCCGGGCGAGGTGCCGGGGTGTGATCGGTTTCCCCTCTTCTTACCTTCGCACCGCATTGGTACGAACCATTGACCTGGGGATGCGATCGTAGGAGAGACCTTCGAATCAGCTCGCGCGGTTCCCGCGACACCTGTGATCCCCGTCTCAAGTCCTTCCATATCCGGCAGTGTCCTGCCGTATGGTGACCTGAACGCCGCAGTACACCGGGGACCTTTGGCGGGCAGTAGACGCTGAAGGTCTCTTTTGTGTACGGGCTGACCAAGATCAGCCTTCAAAGGAAAGACCTCCGGCCGGGCTCCGGACGCAGTGACGCGTCGTGGGGCGTGGATCCCGGTGGTCGCCGTCCGCCGCTCCGTGATCCGGAACGGACTCCCCCTGGGCGTGGGGGTGGACGACCGACTGCCGGTGCCGGCCGCACCCCCACGGGCGCGCACTCCCCCAAGCTCTCGGCTTCGCTCGAGCAGGGAGGGGCCCCCAGGCGCACGCCCCGACCAGCAAGGAACGACCATGGCGTCCAGCCTGACGAAGGACTCGGTCCGCCCGGGCACCCCCGGTTCCGAGAAGACCTTCTTCGGCCACCCCCGCGGACTGGCCACTCTCTTCATGACCGAGATGTGGGAGCGTTTCTCCTACTACGGCATGAGGGCCCTGCTCCCGCTGTACCTGGTGGCCCCGGGTGGCCTGCACCTGAGTGCGGGCACGGCAAGCGCGATCTACGCGGTGTACCTGTCGCTCGTGTACCTGCTCGCCCTGCCCGGCGGCTGGTTCGCCGATCGCATGCTCGGCCCCCGCAAGACGGTCGCCGTCGCCGGCATGATCATCATGCTCGGCCACCTCTGCCTGGCGCTGCCCGCCGCCGCGAGCTTCTACGTCGGCCTGGTTCTCGTCGCCATCGGTTCGGGTCTGCTGAAGGCCAACATCTCCACGATGGTCGGCCACCTCTACAACGGCCCGGAGGACCCGCGCCGGGACGGTGGCTTCACGCTCTTCTACATCGGCATCAACCTCGGTGCCTTCGTCGCGCCGCTGGTCATCGGCACCGTCGGTGAGAACGTCAACTGGCACCTGGGCTTCGCGCTGGCCGCGCTCGGCATGGCGCTGGGTCTGGTCCAGTTCCTGCTGGGCGGCCGCCACCTGAACCCGAAGAGCAGCCAGGTCCCGACCCCGCTGACGCCGGTCGAGAAGGCGGCCACCCTGCGCAAGGGCCTGATCTGGCTGGCCATCGCCGTGGTCTTCTACGGCATCGTCGGCGGCACCGGCCACTTCACCCTGAACTGGGCGCTGATCCCGCTCACCCTCATCGGCCTGATCGTGCCGATCCTGGTCATCTCCCGCATCCTGCGGGACAAGGACCTGGACACGGCCGAGCGCTCCAAGGTGTCGGCGTACATCTGGTTCTTCGTCGCCGCGGCCGTCTTCTGGATGATCTACGACCAGGGTGGTTCGACCCTGTCGCTGTTCGCCGAGAAGAAGGCCGAGAACTCGGTCCTCGGCTGGCAGTTCCCGGTCTCCTGGTACCAGTCGGTCAACCCGGTCATGATCATGGCGCTGGCGCCGGTCTTCGCCTGGCTGTGGCTGTGGCTGAACCGGCGCGGCAAGGAGCCGAGCACGATCGTGAAGTTCGCCTCCGGCCTGGTGCTGGTCGGTGCGTCCTTCCTCGTCTTCCTCGCCCCGCTGTCGATCGCCGAGGGCGGCCACAAGGCCGCGGCGATGTGGCTGGTCGCGATCTACTTCGTGCAGACCATCGGTGAGCTGACGCTGTCTCCGGTCGGCCTGTCCGTGACCACGAAGATGGCGCCGAAGAAGTACGCCTCGCAGATGATGGGCGTCTGGTTCCTCGCGGTGACCGCGGGTGACTCCGTCACCGCCCTGCTGTCGAACCCGGCCATCGGTGGCGTCAACCTCGACAGGATGGGCTTCGTCGCCCTGGAGGCCGCGCTCGCCGTGGTCGCCGGTGTCGCGGTGTGGATGTACCGCAAGAAGGTCAACACGCTCATGGGCGACGTCCACTGACGAAGTCCCTGAAGCACTGAGGAGGGCCACCGCATCCCCGGGACGCGGTGGCCCTCTTCCGTTCCCTGCGGGATCTCCGCACGAAGTCTCCGCGGGGAGTCGGATCAGCGGGTCCTGCGGCCCGGCAGGAACGTGAACACCGCGGCGCCCAGCAGGATCGCCGTGCCCGCCACCAGGCCCAGGGCCTTCAGCGCGCCGTGGTCGCTCGCGCCGGTCTCGGCGAGGCCGCCGTCATCGCCGGTGGTGCCGGAGGAGGTCCCCGACGAGGAGGAGCCGCCGGAGGTCGACGTGCCGCCCGCGGCGCCGCCGGGCTGCTCCGTGGTGTCCAGGGTGAGCGAGACCTCGGTCTTCGTCGGCGTGCACGTCGTGGTCGTACCGAGCGCCTTGACCGTCAGCACGCCCGGCGACAGCGTCGAGGTGCCGCTCGCGCCCGGCTTGTAGGTGCCGGTGAGGTCGGGGATCTCGATCGGGTCGCCGGACTTGACGGGATTGGCGTTCGTCGGCCCCTCCACATGTACGGTGCCCTTGTCGGCGCCGCCCAGCACCACCTCCATCGACGGCTTCACGGAGTCCTTCGGGATCTCGGCGGGGCTGTTCATCACCGACTTCTTGAACTGCACGGTGAGGGCGTAACTCCCGCCGTCCTTCCTCGCGTTGATCTGCACCGGCGAGGTCGCGCTCTTGTCACCGATCGGGGTCCTGCACGCGTACGGGATCTGCACCTCCTTGCCGGTGAAGTCGGTCTGCCCGGTGCCGCCGGTCGCCGTCGGGGTGGCCGTGTGCGTGGGCGGCGCGGACGTGGTCGGCGGCCCGGACCGGGTGGGGGTCGAACTGGACGTGCCGCCGCCGTCCGCCGTCACCTGGATCGTCGCCGCCTTCTGCACGGCCTCCTTCGGCGTGCACTTGGTGTCGGTCGACATCGCGTTGACCGTGTACGCGTCCGGCGTCAGCGTCACCTCGCCGGCCGCCGTCAGCTTCAGGCTGCCCTTCATGTCCGACAGCACCATGGCCCCGCCCTTGGGGATCGCGGGGTTCTGCCGCGGGCCCCGCATGGCGAGGTCGGCGGTCTGCGCCCCGGCCGCCTTCAGCACGCCGGACGGCTGCACCGAGTTCGCGGGCAGGTCGATGATGTCCGGGTTCTTGGACGCGGCCTGGACGAACTTCCACACGATGTCCACCGTGTCGCCCACCTTCGCCGTGGCCGGCGCGGTGATCTCGACCTTCGTGGTGCCGTCGACGGGATCGATGCCCGCGGGCGGCACACAGTGGGTGGCGTACGACACCTCGGCCGCCTGCGCGGGTGCCGCGGCGAGCCCCAGCAGGACACCCGCACCGCCGAGCGCCAGCGCGGCGCCCGCCGCCGCCGCCGGACTGCGTCCCCCGGCCGCTGTGCCTCTCCTTCGCATGCTCACGTGGGTCCCTTCGTGGTGGGAGTCGTAGGACTCGTCGGGCTGTCGTCGTGCGGTGCGGAGGTCCGGCCGGCCGGGCCGCCCGGAGCGGAGTCCGGGGTGAACCACGGCAGGGCCGGAGTCGTTTCGGCCTGGTCGGCCGTGGCGGCCGGGGAACCGGCGGTACGGGAGGAGCGCGGGAGGCGCAGGGCCGGCGACGCGGGCCGGGGCAGGCGCCGCCGATGGCTCGCGCCGCCCGGGCGGCGCGGCCGGACCCGGTCCACCACGGCCATGCCGGCGCGGAACAGCGCGGCCGGGACGACCAGGCAGAGCAGGATCCAGAACAGGGTCACGCCCCACGGCCGGCCCACGCCCCACGGCTGCTCGGCGAGCACCCGGCCGGCGTACCTCAGCGTCACGGTGTAGTCGCCGTGCGCCCCCGCCGACAGCTCGACCGGCAGCTTGATCTGCGCCTTCTTTCCGGGCGCCAGGGTGCCGTGCCACTGCCGCTCGTCCCACTCGGGCGCGAACACGCCGTGCGCGGTGCCGACCTGGAACACCGGGTTCTCGATCGGGCCGGTGCCGGTGTTGCCGACGGTGAACACCAGGGTGCGGCTCGGCGGCGCCCCGAACCAGGTGAGCAGACCGCTCGACCCGGTCAGCCGGGTGTCGGAGACCACCGCCAGCCGGCCGGCGGAGCGTTCGGCGGGCAGCGGGGCCACGGGATGCCCGGCGACCTCCAGGACGGCGTCCGCCTCGGCCCGGGCGCCGGTGACGGCGGCCACGTGCACCACGCACGGGCAGGGCACGGGCGGTTCGGCGACCGGCAGCTTCCGGCGGAAGGCGCCGTCGGCGCCGGTGGTCACGGCCCGCCCGTCGCCGTTGGCGCAGGAGTTGGTGCCGCCGATGACGCCCCGGGCCGGCGTGGCCCGCCCGCAGACCAGCAGCATCAGCAGCGTGCGGGGCCGCCAGCCGGTGCCGCCGACGGTGACCGAGCCGCCGGTGCCGGCCTGGGACGCGGACAGCCGCACGGCCGGGCCGTCCGCCGCCCGGACCGGGCCGGCCGGACCGGCGAGGGCCAGCAGCAGGGCGGCGACCACCGGGACGACGATCCGCCTCACGACACCGCTCCCGTCGGCTCGGCCCCGGCGGGCCGGGAAACGGGCCGCGCCCGGCGCCCGCACCGCCGCCGGAGAAGGACGGCCGTGCCCGCGGCCACCGCTGCCGAGCCCCCGGCCACCGCACCCCACGGCACGAACGCGGCCGACGCGTCCGCCGTGGCGCGCGCCCCGCCCGCCGCCGTCACCGTCAGCCGGACCCGCACCTCGTCCAGCATCGGCGGGTCGGGCCACGGCTCGCTGAGCGTGCGCCGGGCGCCCGGGGGCAGCCGGACCGGCAGGGTGCGCGGGGCGCGGTCCAGGACCCGGCCGAAGACACCGTCGGCACGCACCGCGAGCTTCGGCACCAGAACGGTCGTACCGCGGTTTACCAGCTCGTAGGTGAGCCGGTCGGCGTGTACGGCGAGGTGCTCGACGGTCAGCGCGGCGAGCGGCGGGCCGTCGACGCGCAGCCGGACCGGCACGGTGGCGGTACGGCCCCGCGTGTCGCCGGCGATGATCGCGCCGGTGCGGTCGCCGGGTGCGGCGCCCCGCGGCACGGTCACCGTGAAGGGCACCTCGGCGCGGGTACGGGCGGGGATCCGGAGCCCGCCGCGGGGGAACACCGCCGGCACGCCGGTGCCGCGCAGCCGGATCGTGACCGGTGTCCGGCCGTGGTTGGTCACGGACACCGTGTCCCGCAGCACCGCTCCGGGCGCGCCCTCGGCGTAGATCGCGGGGCGCGCGCCGCCCAGGGGCGCGAGCGACCAGCCACCGGACTGCGCGCCGGCCCGCGGGGCGGCGGTCAGCAGCGCGAGCGGGAGGAGCAGGGCGAGGAGCGCGAGCCGGGTGCGGGGGGTGCGTGGGGTGATGTCGGTGCGCCGGTGGCTCGCGGTGCCCGTGGTACTGCTTGCGGTGCGTCGGGTGCTCAGGGTGTGTGAGGTGCTTGCAGTGCTCGGGGTGCTGGCGGTGCTGGCGGTGCTTGGGTTCCGCGCGGTGCGTGGGGTGCTGGCGGTGCGTCGCCTCCGGGTGGTCGGGGTGCTCGGGATGTGTGGCGGGCCGAGGAGGCGTGCGGCGAGCGGCATGGGCGGCTCCAGCGGTGGTGGCCGGACGGTTCAGCGGGCGGCGCCAGGCGGCGTGGTTCGGACCGGCGTACCCGGTCGCCGGGGTCCGGTCGGGGCGTACCCGGTCGGCGGGCTGCGGTCGGGGCGTACCCGGTCAGCGGCGGGCGGCCTGGCCTCGTCGGGTCAGCCACAGGGCGCCCGCCGCGCCGGCGAGGAGGACCGTGCCGCCGAGCGTGCCGAGGGCGAGGGCGGAGTCCTCGGGGCCGGTCTGCGGAAGCTGCCCGCCGGAGGAACTGCCGCCCGAGGAGGACGACGCGCTGCCGCCCGAGGAGGACGAGGAACTGCCGCCGGAGGAGGAACCGCCGGCCGCTGTCACGTCCAGGGTCAGGGACGGCTTGGGGCTGTTGGTGGGCGTGCAGGTCGTCGTCGTACCGAGTGCCTTGATGGTGAGCGTGCCCGCCGTGAAGGTGACCTTGCCGCTCTTCTTCGGCGTGTAGGTACCGCTCAAGTCGCTGATCTTGATGGGGGTGTTGGCCGGGATGGCGGCGGCGTTGGCGGGGCCGCTGACCGCGAGCGTGCCGCTGTCGGCGCCGCCCAGCCCGATGGTGGCGCTCGGGCTCATCGCCCCCTTGCCCAGCTCGACCGGGCTGGAGGAGACGCCTTTCTGCCAGGACATGGTGATCTTGTAGCCGCTGCCGCTCTTGACGCTCTTGACGTCGATGGGCGAGACCGCGCTCTTGACGCCGATCGGCGTCTGGCAGCGGTAGTTGACGTCGACGACGTCGGCGTGGGCCGCCGGCGCGGCCAGCAGCACCGCCGAGCCGGCCAGGACCGCGGCGGACGCGAGCGCGGCGGTTCGTTTCGGGTACGACACGTCGGTCCACCCCAATCCTTCACGACCCCACTTGAGGGGCAAGCTTCCTGACGACACATCAGATTCGGCCGTCAAGGTACGCCGGGGGTCGTGAGGAAGGAAGACGCGGCACACGCCGGAGTTGTGGCGATCCGGCGTGTGGGACAGGGTGTCGGAGTGGAGGCGGGGGATCGGGTGCCTTCCGGCGACGGTCAGGCGGGCGCGCCCAGTTCGGCCCACACCGTCTTGCCCGGCGCGTCGGGAGCACGGACGACGCCCCAGTCCAGGCACAGCCGCTGCACGATGAACATGCCGTGGCCGCCGGGGCGGCCGGCGCGGTGCGGGGTGCGCGGGGCGGGCTGGCCGGTGCCGCGGTCGGAGACCTCGAGCCGGATCACCTTGTTGTCGCAGGCGAGGCGCAGTTCGTCGGGGCCCTCGGCGTGCAGGCAGGCGTTGGTGACCAGTTCGGAGACGACGAGCAGCACGTCCTCGGCCGCGGCCCGCTGGTCGGCGCCGGCGGCGGGCAGCCAGCCCCAGGCGTACAGCGCCTGGCGGGTGAAGTCGCGGGCGAGCGGGACGACCCCGCTCTCGCCCTCCAGGCGCAGTCTGCGGACCTGCCGGCCCTGTACCCGGGGCGCACCGTCGGTCGGCACGGCCGGCACGGACGGCGCGACTGCCCCCGTGGCTGCGCCGACGGCCGGCGCCTCCCCCTCGGAGACCCCGGAAGCGCCGCTGGGCTCCGGGCCGCGGTCGCCCGGCGAGTAAGGCCGGGTGGTGCTCATCAGCGCTTCACCTCACCGATTCACCAGTTCACAATTCGAAAGTCCGGTCAAAGGTCCGAACGCCGTGCGGCGCCGGCCGGTCCGTACGCCGTCCGACCGACCGGTCACCGGCCGCCCGCCGCCCGGGCGGGGTCCCGTGACCGCCCGTCCGCCGGGCGCGCGCTGCGTCCCGACCGTACGGACGTGCGTACGTCCCGTGTGGTTCATGGGTCCCGTCCGGGTCGGTCGCCGGTCCCGGGAGGGCCGGCGGCCGGCGGCCGACGGGACGCCTCCTGCGTATCTTCTGCCCTCTCCTGCCCGACCGATCCGACGGAACACCCCCGTATTGGACGTGACGGGTGCAACGCCCGCGGGGGCCGGCGCGCCGGCCGGACCGGAGAGGAGGGGGCGGCGGGTCAGTCGGCACCGTCGGCCAGGGCCGCCTCCACGGAATCGTGGACGGTGAAGACCGCCTCGGCCCCGGTGATCTCGAAGACGCGGGCGACCACCGGCAGCATCCCGGCCAGGTGGACCCCGCCTCCGGCGGCCTCCGCCTTCAACCGGGCGCCGAGCAGGACGTTCAGCCCCGTGGAGTCGCAGAACTCCAGGCGTGAGCAGTCCACCACCAGTCGCGAGAAGCCCTTGGCCAGAAGGTCGTCGAGGGGCTCACGCAAAAGATCGGCGGTGTGGTGATCGAGCTCACCCGCCGGTGTCACAACGGCGCTGGAGCCCTCTTCCCGCACCTCCACCAGAAGCCGGCCCGACTGTGCGCTGCCGACCGTCCCGTGGTCCATGCCGTCTCTCTCTCCCGAGGTCGTGGCTGCTGATGCCCTCGAACATTACGCCTTCCATGCGCACTCCGACACCCGAACATCCGCGCACAATCGGACATACCAGAACAGAACGCACTTGCGACCCACTCGGTCAAGCGGGTAGGGCTAGTACGGACACACATCCCTACACGCCGGCTTCGGAGGCGCCGCACACCGCAGTGCACGTACTGGCTTCGGCAGCCATATGCCGAGAACGATGGAGGACACCCATGTCACCCCGGCTCGACGCATCGCATACCCCGATCGCGACGTCGACACCCCCACCGGAACAACTGGATCATCCCATCGGCACCCTCGACCTCTTCGAGGGACTCCCGGAGATCCCCCCGTACGACGAGATCGGCCCGGTCGACGCGCGGGCCCTGTCCAAGACTCTCTTCGAGCGCCTCGAGTCGCTGGAGGAAGGGACGCACGAGTACTCGTACGTCCGTAACACCCTCGTCGAGCTCAACCTCGCACTCGTCAAGTTCGCCGCCTCCCGCTTCCGCTCCCGCAGCGAGCCGATGGAGGACATCATCCAGGTCGGCACCATCGGCCTGATCAAGGCGATCGACCGCTTCGAACTCGCCCGCGGTGTGGAGTTCCCCACTTTCGCGATGCCGACCATCATCGGCGAGATCAAGCGGTTCTTCCGTGACACCTCGTGGTCCGTGCGCGTCCCGCGCCGGCTCCAGGAGCTGCGGCTCGACCTGGCCAAGGCCGGGGACGAGCTGGCGCAGAAGCTGGACCGCGCCCCCACGGTCGCGGAACTCGCCGAGCGCCTCGGCCTCTCCAACGAGGAGGTCGTGGAAGGCATGGCCGCGTCCAACGCGTACACCGCCTCCTCGCTGGACGCCCAGCCCGAGGAGGACGAGTCCGAGGGCGCGCTCGCGAACCGCATCGGATACGAGGACCACGGGCTCGAGGGCATCGAGTACATCGAGTCGCTCAAGCCCCTGATCGCCGAACTCCCGCCGCGCGATCGGAAGATCCTCTCCCTGCGCTTCGTGGCGAACATGACCCAGTCCGAGATCGGCGAGGAACTCGGCATCTCCCAGATGCACGTGTCCCGGCTGCTGTCGCGGACGCTGGGACGGCTGCGCAAGGGGCTGACGCTGGAGGAGTGACCTCCGTCCGGGCCACGCGAACGGCCCGCGGGAAGCGGCTCGGCCGACGGCGCCGGGCCGCTTCGCCGTCCCCGGGGCCCAGCTCGCCGACTGGGGGGTACCCGGCGCCCCGACCGTCATGCGGTCATCCCGGGAACCTCTTTCGGCTTACCACGGCCGACGCCGCCCACCACCGGGGGGCGCTGGCGCCGGGGGTCAGACCACGCGCACTCCGCGCCGCCACACGCCCGTCACGAGCGGCACTCCCGGCCGGTAGGCCAGGTGGACGTGGCTGGGGGCGTCCAGGAGGGTCAGGTCGGCGTAGCTGCCCGGGGTGAGACGGCCGATGTCGGTGCGGCGGAGGGCCGCGGCACCGCCCGCCGTGGCCGACCAGACCGCCTCGTCCGGGGTCATCCGCATGTCACGGACGGCCAGGGCGATGCAGAAGGGCACGGAGGAGGTGAAGGACGAGCCCGGGTTGCAGTCGGTGGAGAGGGCGACCGTCACACCCGCGTCCAGCAGGCGGCGGGCGTCCGGCCACTCGGCGCGGGTGGAGAACTCCGCGCCGGGCAGGAGCGTGGCGACCGTACGGCCGCCCGCGAGGGCGTCGACGTCCTCGTCCGTCAGATGGGTGCAGTGGTCGGCGCTGGCCGCGTCCAGTTCGACGGCCAGCTGGACACCCGGGCCGTAGGAGAGCTGGTTGGCGTGGACGCGCGGGTGCAGGCCCTTCGCCTTGCCCGCCGTGAGGATCGCGCGGGCCTGGTCGCCGTCGAAGGCGCCCTTCTCGCAGAAGACGTCGATCCAGCGGGCGTGCGGCGCGCAGGCGTCCAGCATCGCGCCGGTGACCAGGGCGACATAGGCCGCGGGGTCGTCGGCGTAGTCCGGCGAGACGATGTGCGCGCCGAGGTACGTCACCTCGTCGGTGTGCTTCGCCGCGAGGCGCAGGGCCCGGGACTCGTCCTCGACGGTCAGGCCGTAGCCCGACTTCGTCTCGAACGTGGTCGTGCCCTGGCGCAGGGCCTCGTCCAGGTAACGGGTGAGGTTCGCCTCCAGTTCCGCGTCGCTCGCGGCCCGGGTGGCCGCGACCGTGGTGCGGATGCCGCCCGCCGTGTAGGAGCGGCCGGACATACGGGCGTTGAACTCCTGCGTCCGGTCGCCCGCGAAGACCAGGTGGGAGTGGGAGTCCACGAAGCCCGGCAGCACCGCCCGGCCGCCGGCGTCGACGCGATTGTCAGTGGCGGGTGCTTTGCTGGATTCACCGGCCCACGCGATGCGGTCGCCGTCGATGACGACGGCCGCGTCCTGGATCAGGCCCAGGGGGGAGTTGTCGCCGAGGGAGGGGTCGTTGGTGACCAGCGTGGCGATGTTGGTGATGACGGTGCTGCTGCTCATGGTGTCGTCCTTGTGGGGGTCGGCGGTCCTCAGCCGCGCAGGGCTTCGACGGCGGCGGCCAGCGCCCGCGGCACATCGGGCACGAGGGTGTGCACGCCGTCGCGTACGACGTGCCGCCCGCCCACGACCGTGTGCCGTACGTCCGCCGCGCTCGCCGCGAATACGGCCGTCTCGGCGCCGAGCCCGGGCAGCGGCCCGGCCGTCCTGACCGAGTCCAGGGCGATCGTCGTCAGGTCGGCGAGCGCGCCGGGCCGGATCGCGCCGGCCTCGTCCCAGCCGAGGGCGGCGTGGCCGTCGGCGGTGGCGGCCCGCAGCAGCGCCGCGGCCGTCCAGTGGCCCCGGGTGCGGGTGCGCAGCCGCTCGTTGAGCTCCATCGCACGCGCCTCTTCGAGCAGGTCGATGACGGCGTGGCTGTCGGAGCCGAGGGAGAGCGGGGAGCCGGCCCGCTCCAGGGCGACGGCCGGGCCGATGCCGTCGGCCAGGTCCCGCTCGGTGGTGGGGCACATGCAGGTGCCGGTGCCCGAGCCGCCGAGCAGCTCGATGTCCTCGTCGGTGAGATGGGTGTTGTGCACACCGGTGGTGCGTGGCCCGAGGACGCCGTGGTCGGCGAGCAGCCGGGTGGGCGTGCGGCCGTGGGCGGCCAGGCAGGCGTCGTTCTCGGCGGTCTGCTCCGACAGGTGCACGTGCAGCGGGGCCAGCCGCTCCTGCGCCCACCCCGCCACGGTCGCCAGCTGCCCGGCCGGCACGGCCCGTACGGAGTGAATCGCCGCACCGATCCGCGCGTGATCCCGCTCCTTGAGAACTGCACAGCGTTCGGCCCAGGCCTCCGCGCTGCCGTCGGAGAACCGCAGCTGGTGGGTGTTGGGCGGCTCACCGAAGCCGGCGGCGAGGTAGCAGGTGTCGAGCAGGGTGATACGGATCCCGGCCTCGGCGGCGGCCGCGATCAGCGCCTCGCCCATGGCGTTGGGGTCGGCGTAGGGGGTGCCGCCGGGGGCGTGGTGCACGTAGTGGAACTCCCCGACACAGGTGATGCCGGCGAGCGCCATCTCCGCGTACACCGCGCGGGCCAGCGCGTGGTAGGTCTCCGGGGTGAGGTGGTCGGCGACGGAGTACATCACCTCGCGCCAGGTCCAGAAGGTGCCGCTGCCGACCTGGACGGTGCCGCGCAGGGCGCGGTGGAAGGCGTGGGAGTGGGCGTTCGCGAGCCCCGGCAGCGTGAGCCCGCGCAGCACCTCCGCGCCGGGCGGCGGGGTGGGCACGTCGGTACGGACGGCGGTGATCCGGCCGCCTTCCGTGTCGAGGGCCACGCCCGGCTCGACGGGGGTCCCCCCTGCTCGAGCGGAGCCGAGAGCTCGGGGGAGCGTGCCGAGCCAGGCGTGCTCCAGCCAGTAGGTCGCCTTGGTCACTCGCAGGCCAGCCCTTCCAGTACGTCGGCGAGCGCGAGCACCCCGGCCACGCAGTCGTCCTCGGCCGCGAACTCGGCCGGGGAGTGCGAGACACCGGTGGGGTTGCGCACGAACAGCATGGCGGTCGGAATGCTCCCGGAGAGGATTCCGGCGTCGTGTCCGGCACCGGTTCCCAGGACGGGCACCTGCATGCCGGTGTCCTTGCCCAGGATGCGGCCGAGCTCGTCCCGCAGGGCGTGGTCGAACTCCACGACCGGGGTGAAGGACTCCCGGACGACGTCGAGATCGACGCCCTGGGCGTCCGCGTACTCCCGGGCGGCCTTCTCGATGGCGCCGACCACGGTGTCCAGGGTGCTCTGGTCGGCGGCGCGGGAGTCCAGCCAGCCGCGCACCAGTGAGGGGATGGCGTTGACCCCGTTCGGCTCCACCGCGATCTTCCCGAAGGTGGCGACGGCACCGGCGAGTTCGGCCTCCCGGCGGGCGGCGAGCACGGTCTCGGCGTACGACGGCATCGGGTCGCGCCGGTCGGCCAGCCGGGTGGTGCCGGCGTGGTTGGCCTCGCCCCGGAAGTCGAACCTCCAGCGCCCGTGCGGCCAGATGGCGCTGGCGATGCCGACCTGGTCGCCGGACAGGTCCAGCGCCCGCCCCTGCTCGACGTGCAGCTCCACGAAGGCACCGATCCGGGCCAGCCGCTCGGGATCGGCCCCGATGCCCTCGGGGTCGTAGCCGGCGGCCTCCATGGCCCGGGGCAGGCTGATGCCGTCCCCGTCGGTGAGCCGGTGGGCCTGCTCGACGGTCAGCTGCCCGGCGGTGAGCCGGGAACCGACACAGGCGAGCCCGAACCGGGCGCCCTCCTCGTCGCCGAAGTTGACGAGGGCGAGGGGCTTGGTGAACCGCGCGTTCCTGGCCCGCAGCTCGTCGAGAGCGGCGAAGGAGGACACGACCCCGAGGGGCCCGTCGAAGGCCCCGCCGTCCGGCACGGAGTCCAGATGCGACCCGGTGACGACGGCGTCCCCGGCACCCGGGTCCCCCAGCCAGGCCCACTGGTTCCCGTTCCGGTCCACCTCGTACGCCAGCCCGCGCGCCTCGGCCTGCTCCTTGAACCAGGCCCGGCACTCGGCGTCGGCGCCGGTCCAGGCGAAGCGGCGGTAGCCGCCGGAGGCGGAGCTGCGGCCGATCGGCAGCAGCTCCGCCCACATGCTGTGGAAGGTCACGCCTGGTCACCCTCGCGCATCGGCACCCGGACCCCGCGCTCCTGGGCAACGGACTCCGCGATGTCGTACCCCGCGTCCACGTGCCGGATGACACCCATACCGGGGTCGTTGGTCAGCACCCGGCGGATCTTCTCGCCGCCCAGCTTCGTACCGTCGGCCACCGTCACCTGCCCGGCGTGGATGGACCGCCCCATGCCCACGCCACCGCCGTGGTGGATGGACACCCAGGACGCACCGGAAGCGACGTTGACCATCGCGTTCAGCAGCGGCCAGTCGGCGATCGCGTCGGAACCGTCGAGCATGGCCTCGGTCTCGCGGTACGGGGAGGCGACGGAACCGCAGTCGAGGTGGTCGCGGCCGATGGCCAGCGGGGCGGACAGTTCGCCGCTCGCCACCATGTCGTTGAAGCGCTCGCCGGCCTTGTCGCGCTCGCCGTAGCCGAGCCAGCAGATACGCGCGGGCAGGCCCTGGAAGTGGACCCGCTCACCGGCCATCTTGATCCAGCGGGCCAGGGACTCGTTCTCGGGGAACAGCTCCAGGAGCGCCTTGTCGGTCTTGGCGATGTCGGCGGGGTCGCCGGACAGGGCCGCCCAGCGGAACGGGCCCTTGCCCTCGCAGAAGAGGGGGCGGATGTAGGCCGGGACGAAGCCGGGGAAGGCGAACGCCCGGTCGTATCCGGCCAGCTGAGCCTCGCCGCGGATGGAGTTGCCGTAGTCGAAGACCTCGGCGCCGGCGTCCATGAAGCCGACCATGGCCTCGACGTGCTTCGCCATCGACTCCCGGGCCCGGGTGGTGAAGCCGGCCGGGTCCTTCGCCGCCTCGTCCGCCATGTCCTCGAAGGCCACACCCGCCGGCAGGTAGGACAGCGGGTCGTGGGCGGAGGTCTGGTCCGTGACGATGTCGATGGGGGCGTTCATCGCGAGGAGCTGCGGGACCAGCTCGGCCGCGTTGCCGAGGACGCCGATGGACAGCGGGCGGCGGGCGTCGCGGGCCTCGACGGCCAGCCGGAGCGCGTGGTCCAGGCTGTCGGCCCTGACGTCGAGGTAGCGGTGCTCGATGCGGCGCTCGATGGCGCGCGGGTCGCAGTCGATGCAGATGGCGACGCCGTCGTTCATGGTCACGGCGAGTGGCTGGGCGCCGCCCATGCCGCCGAGGCCGGCGGTGAGGGTGATCGTGCCGGCGAGGGTGCCGTCGAACTTCTTCGCGGCGACGGCGGCGAAGGTCTCGTAGGTGCCCTGGAGGATGCCCTGGGTGCCGATGTAGATCCAGGAGCCGGCGGTCATCTGGCCGTACATGGTCAGGCCGAGGGCCTCCAGCCGGCGGAACTCCTCCCAGTTGGCCCAGTCGCCGACCAGGTTGGAGTTGGCGATGAGGACGCGCGGGGCCCACTCGTGGGTCTGCATCACGCCGACCGGGCGGCCGGACTGGACCAGCATGGTCTCGTCCTGCTTGAGCGTCTTCAGGGTGCGGACCATGGCGTCGAAGGAGCGCCAGTCACGGGCGGCCTTGCCGGTGCCGCCGTAGACGACGAGCTTGTCGGGGTGCTCGGCGACCTCGGGGTCGAGGTTGTTCTGGAGCATGCGCAGGGCGGCTTCCTGTTGCCATCCCAGCGTGCTCAGTTCCGTGCCGCGCGGTGCTCGTACGGGGCGGGGTCCCGACATCGTCTGCCTCCTCCTGTGCCTACGTCTATTCACATCCTGTCCTCCTGAATAGAACTAGTCAATACGTCGGGAGGGCCGCGTCGGCGCGCCGCGGGTGTTTGGCTGGAAGCACCGGTGGCCGACACAGGACGGGGAAGCCGTGGAGCACGACATCGAGAGCGACGCACGGGAGCGCGCGGCCCGCCGCGACCGGGCGGTGCGGGCGGCGGTCGAGCAGGGGCTGCTGGGGCCGGACGCGGCCGTGGTGGGGCTGCTGGACGTCACCGGCATCAGGGAGTCGGCGGCGGCGCTGCGGGCGGCCTTCGACGCGGTCACACCCCCCGGCACGCCGGTGCTGCACGCCTTCGCGGTGAAGGCGACCCCGCTGGTGCCGGTGCTGCGGCTGCTGCATGAGGAGGGGGTCGGGGCGGAGGTGGCGAGCCCCGGCGAGCTGGCACTGGCCCGGGCGGCCGACGTACCGGCCGCCCGGACGGTGCTGGACTCGCCGGCGAAGACCCCGGCGGAGCTGCGCGAGGCGCTGGCCCTGGGCATCGCGGTGAACGCGGACAACCCGCAGGAGCTGGCGCGGCTCGACGCCCTGACGCGGTCCGCGCCCAGCCGGTCCCCCCTCGGCCTCCGGGTCAACCCGCAGCTCGGCGCCGGCTCGATCGGGGCGACCTCGACGGCGACGCGGACCTCGAAGTTCGGGGTGGCGCTGCGGGACGAGGGGGCGCGGGCATGGGTCGTCCAGGCGTACGCGGACCGGCCGTGGCTGACCCGGCTGCACGCGCACACCGGCTCGCAGGGCATCCCGCCGGCGCTGCTGACGCGGGGCGTGGCGGAGGCGTACGGGCTCGCGGAGGAGATCAACGCGACCGTCGGGCGGCACCAGGTCGACACGATCGACATCGGCGGCGGACTGCCGGTGAACTTCGCGTCGGAGGAGGCGACACCGTCGTACGCGCAGTACGCACGGCTGCTGGCCGAAGAGGTGCCGGGGCTGTTCGACGGGCGGTACGGGCTGGTGACCGAGTTCGGGCGGTCGCTGCTGGCCAAGCACGGGACGGTGGTGGCCCGGGTGGAGTACGCCAAGAGCGCGGGCGGGCGGCGGATCGCGGTGACGCACGCGGGCGTGCAGGTGGCGACGCGGACGGTGTACGCGCCGGAGGCGTGGCCGCTCAGGATCGCCGCGTACGACGCCGGGGGGCGGCCGAAGACCGGGCCGGAGGTGGTGCAGGACGTGGCCGGGCCGGCCTGCTTCTCGGGCGACCTGCTGGCCGAGGGGCGCACCCTGCCACCGCTGGAGCAGGGCGACTACGCGGCCGCGCTGGACACGGGCGCGTACTACTTCGCCCACCACTACGCCTACAACTCCCTCGCCCGGCCGGGCATCCACGGCTACGCGCCGGACGGCGCGGGAGGCGTCGCCTTCGCGGCCGTACGAGAGCCGCAGACCATCGCCGAGGTGGTGGCCGAGTCCGGTGGGGCGCACGCGTCCGCGCTCACCACCCTTCGTGCGCCCGCGAGCCGTTGACGCGCCCCGGCCGCCCCTCGAACAAATGGATCAACGGCCGTGAAACACACGCCAGTTGAGCAACACTAGTACGCCGGACGCACGTTCCACCGGAAAATGCCAAAGGCCTCACCTCCCGCGCACACGTTGCGTAGTGTCGGCGTCACTCAGCCGGAGTCCCAGGCGGGAGGGGAGCCACGGTGCCCGGAATCGACGAGTGCCTATTGGAAGCGATGCGGCTGCCCGGTGCCCGGGGAGCCGCCCTCGTGGACTGGACGAGCGGACTGGCCCTCGGCACGGTCGGGGAGGCGCCCGGCGGCGACCACGAGACGACCGCCGCCGAGGCCGCCGAACTGGCCCGGATGGCCGCCGAGCACGGCACCTTCGCCGCCCGCGGTGACGAGCCGGCACCGGTGGAGGACGTGATCATCAGCAACGGGGACAGCTACCACCTGCTGCGGTTCGTCGACACGTCCTTCGACAGCAGCGTGTTCCTGCATCTGTGGCTCGGCCGCGAGGAGGGCAACCTCGCGCTCGCCCGGATCCGGCTCGGCGAGATGGCCGCCCGGCTGGTGCTGGGATGACCGCCGTCAGGACCCCTCCGCCGGCCCTGCCGGTCCGGGACAAGGGGGCCACACGCGCGCTGTCACCGATGCTGACCCGGCTCGCCGAGGAGCGGGCCACCGGTGTCCTGGTCCGCGAACACGGCGTCCTGCACCTCGCCGAGGGCCGGGTGGTGCACGCCGAGAGCCCCCTCGCCCCCGGCCTCGACGTGCTCCTCACGGCCCACGGCACCCTCGCGGGCACCGCCTGGCAGCAGGCCGCGGCCCAGACCCCGGGACCGCTGCACGCGGCCGAACTCCTGCTGCGCTCCGGGGTCCTGCCCACCGGCGCGCTGGAGCTGTGCCACCTGGACGCGCTGTACGACGCCGGGTACTTCGCGCTGGCGCCGAGCAGCACCCCGGGATGGTTCCGGTACGACCACGCGCCCCGGCTCGGCCCGCTGCCCTCGGTCCCGGTCGTCGCGCTGGAACGGGAGACGCTCCGCCGCCGCCTGCTGCTGCACCGGCTGTGGCCCGACCCGGCCGCCGACAGCGCTGCGCTGATCCGCGCGGACCCGGCCCGGCGCGCCCCGGCGGCGCCGGTCACGCCCCGGCAGCGGGCCGTCCTGGACCGCGTGGACGGCGTCCGCACGGCCGCCGACATCGCGCGGAACCTGGGCCGGCAGGCGTTCCACACGCTGGTCGACGTGCGCCGGCTCGCGGCGGCCGGGCATGTCACGCCGGTGCCACCGGTGCCGCCGGCACCCCCGGCACCGGCCCCGCCGCCCCCGCCCCACCAGGTCACCACCGACCCCGACATCGCGCTGCTGAAGAGGCTCAGGGATGCGCTGGAGGCGCTTTGAACGGCACCGCCCCGCCGAGAGGAGACACCTGATGGTGGCCGAAGAGGACCTGGAGACCGTCCTGGCCGAGCTGCGCCGGCTGCGCACCCGGGTACCGCAGCTGACCGGTGCCCTCGCGGCCGGCGTCGACGGCCTCGTCGTGGCCCACGACACCCCTGGTGTCGACCCGGACGGCCTGGCCGCGCTCACCGCGGCCGCGCTCGGCGTGGCCGTACGGGTCACCGACGCCACCGGACACGGCGGCTTCCGGGAGCTGCTGGTGCGCGGCGAGCGCGGCTACATCGCCACCTACGCGGCCGGCCGTACCGCCGTACTGACGCTGCTCGCCCAGGACCGGGTCAACGTCGGCCGGCTGCACCTGGAGGGCCGCCGGGCCGGCGCCCGCATCGGGGAGCTGCTGGATGCCGCCGAGGCCGCCGCCCGGGCCGCCCGGCCGGGCGCACGACCCCTGGGAGCCGTCAGTGCGGCACCCCCGATCCGTACCCGCGCGCCTCGCACGACGAGTGCCGAAGCGCGCACCGCAACCGACAGTTGAGAGGACCACCATGGCCAACACCGAGACCGCGCTGAAGGAAGCTCTCACCTCCATCGAGGGCGCCACCGGCGTCGCGCTCGTCGACTACACCAGCGGGATGGCGCTGGGCACGATGGGCGGCAGCAAGAGCTTCGACCTGAACGTGGCCGCCGCCGGCAACACGGACGTGATCCGCGCCAAGATGCGCACGATGGAGATGCTGGGGCTCAAGGCCGGTATCGAGGACATCCTGATCACCCTGTCCGACCAGTACCACCTGATCCGCCTGCTCAGCAGCCGCGGCGGCAACGGCCTGTTCCTCTACCTGGTCCTCGATTCCAGCCGGGCCAACCTGGCGATGGCCCGGCACCAGCTGAAGCGGATCGAGGAGGAGCTGGAGGTCTGACGGAAGCTCAGACGAGCGCCGCGGTGCGGCGGCGGGCCCCGCCCGGGGCCGCGTCGCCGGCCGCGATGCCCGTACCGCGCACGCCCCCCACGGCCTTGCCCGCCGGGCGTCCGCCGCACCCGTCGAGCCAGTCGACGCGCACCCACAGCAGCGTCTGGGCGGCCCGCTCCAGCCGTCCGAGCCACGCGGCCTTCAGCCGCAGCCCGGTGCCGAGCCCGGCCAGCAGCAGGCCGCCGGCCGCGGGTACCGCGAAGGCGGAGCCGAGCGCGACCGCCCAGCCCAGCAGCAGCCACCAGCGGTGTCCCCGGCGCCAGTTGCGTACGGTCACCGCCCGGTCCTGGAGGACGTCGTACTTGCCGGCGCGGGCGGCGCCGCGGGCCAGGGCCGCGTACCGGCCCCGGCGGAACAGCGCCACGACGGCCGCGCCGAGCAGGAACAGCACCGCCCCGGCCAGTACTCCGATCCGGCGTCCCGTCAGTCCCTCCGGCACGACACCGATCCCCGCGGCGGCCACCCCGAGCCACCACAGCGGTGCGGCCCCCGCCCGTACGACGACGGCCACCCGAGCCAGTCCCTGTCCTCCGCGCGCCACGTCAGCCTCCCGTGTCACGTGTCCCCACGGTCTCTACGTCTCGTAGGGAAGCTAGTAGCACAACGTGAGACGAATCTGAGAGACCCCGGACGGGCGTCACTCCACGAACAGCCCCCGGGTCGCCGCCCTCGTGTCGAACTCCTCCAGGCGGGCCTGGGCGTCCGGCAGGTCGTCGCAGAGCGCCTCCAGCAGCACCCGGCCGAGCAGCATCGGCGCGCACGCGGTGTCGAAGGCGAGCCCGGTGCCGACGGCGGCGGGCAGCAGAAGGTCGGAGTACTTGGCGACCGGCGCGAACGCCGAGTCGGCGACCGTGACGACGGTCAGGCCCGCGTCCTTGGCGTAGGCGAGGGTGTCCACGACCTCGCGCGGATGCCGGGGCAGGGCGAAGCACAGCAGGGCGGTGGCGCCCGCGCGGACCGCGGCGTCGACGCGGTCGTGGATCATCGTGCCGCCCTCGTGCAGCAGCCGGACGTCCGGGTGGACCTTGGCGGCGAAGTAGGCGAAGCCGTACGCCTGGGAGGCGGCGGCGCGCAGCCCGAGCACCGGCAGCGGGCGGGATGCGGCGAGGATCCGGCCGGCCTGCTGCACCGGGCGCGGGTCGGCGAGCAGCTCGGCGAGGTGCTTCAGGTTCTCGATCTCGGCCTCGACGGCCTGCTGGTACTCGTTGTAGGCGCCGGCCTCGGCGGCCGGCTCGGCCGGGACGACCTCGCGCAGGTGCCTGCGCAGGGCGGGGTAGCCGTCGAAGCCGAGGGCGACCGCGAAGCGGGTCACCGAGGGCTGGCTGACCCCGGCCAGTTCGGCCAGCTCCACGCTGGACAGGAAGGGCACGTCGGCCGCCCGGCGCACCATGCTGTGCGCGATGCGGCGCTGGGTCGGCGTGAGCCGGTGGCCCTCGAAGAGCGCCTGCAAGCGGTTCGCAGGGCTGTCGGTCGCGCTCATGACGTACTCCCCCTCCAGATCTCCTCGACGCCCCGGGAGAGTACAGCGCCGAGGCTCGGTCGGACACGGGCCACTTATTCAGGCAACATGTCGCTGCATACAGTTATACAGCGCAGGGGGGTGCGGCGCAGCTGTCGTCCGCTCCCCGGACCGGGGGGTTAGCCCCAGTGCGGCGGAGCCGGCCGCTTTCTAGGGTGGCCGGTATGGACACACTCGATCCGCGCGACGTCGACCTCAGGAAGGACCTCGACGCCACGGTGCGGGCCCGCAGGGAACTGGGCGAGGACTACGACTCCGCTCTCGTGGACTCCTTCCTGGAGAAGGTGGAGCAGCGGATCGACGACGCGGTGGACCGCCGGGTGCGGCGGCAGCTGGCCGAGCGGCAGATGACGGCGGCGCGCGAGACCCGGCGGCCGAAGCCGGCCGACTCCTGGGCCGAGCGCTACGGCTTCGCCCTGATCACGCTGGTCCTGGCGATCCCGCTGTCCGCGATCTCCGGCGCTCTCGCCGGCCTGTACGGGATCACGGCCACCTGGATCGGCGTCATCGGCGTCAACGCGGTGCAGGCGGTCCGGCTGCACCCGGAGCTGCTCGCGGGCCGGCGCGACCGGGACCGGCGGGCCGACGAGGTCTGAGCGGTTCCCGGAGCCTCACCCTTGCGGGGAGGACTCGCGCAGCTCCTGACGTGCCCGCGGTGCCGGGCGGTGGGGAGTCGAGTGCCGCCCGCCGGAAAAGAGTTGCGCGGGGACCGCCGCACCCCCGAAAACCGGGGGGCGGGACGACGGCGGTCCCCGCGAGGGACGCGGGCCGGGTCAGGGCCGGGCTTGCGCGTCCGTGGCGTCCATGGAGGTCCGGGAGCCGCTCCGGAGGTCCTTGGCGCCGTTCGGCGCCGGCCTGGGCGGGGAGCCGCTCCCACCCCTGCCGACACCCACCACTGTGCCGTACCCGTGTTAAGCGGGTGCTGCGCGGACGTGACACGCTCGTACCACTTCCGCGAACCCCGCCTCCCGCCAAGTCCCCCTCGGCCACGGGCCGTTCACCGGGCGTTCGCTACTTGTTTCCGCCCTCGGCGAGGAACGCCAGCAGGTCCTGCCGGCTGACCACCCCGGTCGGCTTGCCCTCGACCAGGACGATCGCCGCGTCCGCCGAACCCAGCACCTGCATCAGGTCGCCGACCGGCTCACCGGAGCCGACCTGGGGCAGCGGGGCGCACATGTGCTTCTCCAGCGGGTCCTCGAGAGACGCGCGCTTGCTGAACAGGGCGTCCAGCAGCTCCCGTTCCACGACCGAGCCGACGACCTCGGCGGCCATCACGTCCGGGTGACCGGCACCCGGCTTGACGACCGGCATCTGTGAGACGCCGTACTCGCGCAGCACCTCGATGGCCTGGCCGACGGTCTCCTCGGGGTGCATGTGCACCAGGGACGGGATGGAGCCGCCCGCCTTGTGGTTCAGGACGTCGCCGACGCGGGCGCTCGGGCCCTCGTCCTCCAGGAAGCCGTAGTCGGCCATCCACTCGTCGTTGAAGATCTTGCTGAGGTAGCCGCGGCCGCTGTCCGGCAGCAGCACGACCACGACGTCGTCCGGGCCGAGCCGCTCGGCGACCTTCAGCGCGGCCACGACGGCCATGCCGCAGGAGCCGCCCACCAGCAGGCCCTCCTCCTTGGCCAGCCGGCGGGTCATCTGGAAGGAGTCCTTGTCGGAGACGGCGACGATCTCGTCCGCGACGGTGCGGTCGTAGGCGGTCGGCCAGAAGTCCTCACCGACGCCCTCGACCAGGTACGGCCGCCCGGAGCCGCCGGAGTAAACGGAGCCCTCCGGGTCGGCGCCGATGACCTTGACCTGCCCCTGGCTGGCCTCCTTCAGGTAGCGACCGGTGCCGGAGATGGTGCCGCCGGTGCCGACGCCCGCCACGAAGTGGGTGATCCTGCCCTCGGTCTGCTCCCACAGCTCGGGACCGGTCGAGTGATAGTGGGAGAGCGGGTTGTTGGGGTTGGAGTACTGGTCGGGCTTCCAGGCGCCCGGCGTCTCACGGACGAGGCGGTCGGAGACGTTGTAGTACGAGTCCGGGTGCTCCGGCGCCACGGCCGTCGGGCACACGACCACCTCGGCCCCGTACGCCCGCAGCACATTGATCTTGTCGGTGCTCACCTTGTCGGGGCACACGAAGATGCACTTGTAGCCCTTCTGCTGGGCCACGATGGCCAGACCCACACCGGTGTTTCCACTGGTCGGCTCGACGATCGTGCCACCCGGCTTCAGCTCGCCGCTCTTCTCGGCGGCCTCGATCATGCGCAGGGCGATGCGGTCCTTCACGGAGCCGCCCGGGTTGAAGTACTCCACCTTGGCCAGGACTGTCGCCTGGATGCCCTTGGTCACGTTGTTGAGCCGCACCAGCGGGGTGTTGCCGACGAGGCTGATCATCGAGTCGTGGAATTGCACCGTTGTCTCCGGTCGCTGCAAAAGGTGTGTTCGTAGTGGTGTCGCCAGCCTAAGGCCAGCTGTGTGGCGGAGGCGGTCGTTCACTCCCTGTCGAGATTGGCGCACGGCCTGTACGGGGCAAGGAGTGGGTGTACGGCTACGAGGAGGTGGCGGCGACGTATGACGAGCATGTCGAGGGCGAGGGTGGCCCGGCGCATCGCGGCCGGAGCGGCGTACGGCGGCGGCGGGGCCGGGCTGGTCGGCGCCGCCGTCGTCGGTCTGGTGCTGGCGGAGGTCCGGCTGGCGCGGCGCCATGTGGGCAACGGCAGCGGCGGCCGGGTGCCGCCGACCGACGGCGTGTACGGCCACACGTACGACATCCCCGGCGAACCGCCCCTCCGGCTGGCCATGCTCGGTGACTCCACGGCGGCCGGACAGGGCGTCCACCGGGCGGGCCAGACGCCGGGCGCGCTGCTGGCGTCGGGCCTCGCGGCGGTGGCGGAGCGCCCGGTGGAGCTGCGGAACGTGGCGCTGCCCGGCGCCCAGTCCGACGACCTGGACCGCCAGGTGGCCCTGGTGCTGTCGTCCCCCTCCCCCGTCCCCGACATCTGCGTGATCATGATCGGCGCGAACGACGTGACCCACCGGATGCCGCCGACCCGCTCGGTACGGCATCTGTCGGCGGCGGTGCGGCGGCTGCGCACGGCCGGGGCCGAGGTGGTGGTCGGCACCTGTCCCGACCTCGGCACGATCGAGCCGGTGCAGCAGCCGCTGCGGTGGCTGGCCCGGCGCGCGTCCCGGCAGCTGGCGGCGGCCCAGACCATCGGGGTGGTGGAGCAGGGCGGGCGCACGGTGTCGCTGGGCGACCTGCTCGGCCCCGAGTTCGAGGCGAACCCGCGGGAGTTGTTCGGGCCGGACAACTACCACCCCTCGGCGGAGGGTTACGCCACGGCGGCGATGGCCGTGCTGCCCACGGTGTGCGCGGCGCTGGGGCTGTGGCCGGCCGAGGAGGAGCGGCCGGACGTGTCGCGTCGCGAGGGCTTCCTGCCGGTGGCGCGGGCGGCCGCCGAGGCCGCGTCCGAGGCGGGCACCGAGGTCACGGCGGCCATGCCCACGGGGCCGCGGGGGCCGTGGGCACTGCTCAAGCGGCGGCGGAGGCGTCGGGTGCCGGAGGCCGAGCCGGCGACTCCGTCGCTCTGACCGGCTCATGGCCGCCGCGCGCCGGCGGCCACCACCGGGGAAAGCAAGCGCTTAGAAACTGCGGCCAGTGTCACACCACGACACCGGTGACCCGGCTCATACGTACGGGTAACTTCCCAGAAGGCCCTGCCCACTCCCTTCCTCTGGAGCCGTGATGCCCGAAGCCGTCATCGTCTCGACCGCCCGCTCCCCCATCGGCCGCGCGAACAAGGGCTCCCTGAAGGACCTGCGCCCCGACGACCTGACCGCCACGATCATCCAGGCGGCGCTCGCCAAGATCCCCGAGCTGGACCCGCGCGAGATCGACGACCTGATGCTCGGCTGCGGCCTCCCCGGCGGCGAGCAGGGCCACAACCTCGGCCGGATCGTCGCCGTGCAGATGGGCATGGACTACCTGCCGGGCTGCACGATCACCCGCTACTGCTCCTCCTCCCTCCAGACCTCCCGCATGGCGCTGCACGCCATCAAGGCCGGCGAGGGCGACATCTTCATCTCGGCCGGTGTCGAGATGGTCTCCCGCTTCACCAAGGGCAGCTCCGACGAACTGCCGGGCACGCACAACCCGCTGTTCGCCGAGGCCGAGGCCCGCACCGCCGCCGTCGCCGCGGCCGGGGCCGAGAGCTGGCACGACCCGCGCGAGGACGGCGAGCTGCCGGACGCCTACATCGCGATGGGCCAGACCGCGGAGAACCTGGCCCGTCTGAAGGGCGTCACCCGCGAGGAGATGGACGAGTTCGGCGTCCGCTCGCAGAACCTCGCCGAGAAGGCCCTCGAGAACGGCTTCTGGGAGCGCGAGATCACCCCGGTGACCCTCCCGGACGGCACGGTGGTCAGCAAGGACGACGGCCCGCGCGCCGGCGTCAGCATAGACGGCGTGGCGGGCCTGAAGCCGGTCTTCCGCCCGGACGGGCGGGTCACCGCCGGCAACTGCTGCCCGCTGAACGACGGCGCCGCCGCCGTCGTCATCATGAGCGACACCAAGGCCCGCGAACTGGGCCTGACCCCGCTCGCCCGGATCGTCTCCACCGGTGTCTCCGGCCTCTCCCCGGAGATCATGGGCCTCGGCCCGGTCGACGCCAGCAGGCAGGCGCTCCAGCGGGCCGGCCTGACCATCGACGACATCGACCTGGTCGAGATCAACGAGGCGTTCGCGGCCCAGGTGATCCCCTCCTACCGGGACCTCGGCGTCGACATCGACAAGCTGAACGTCAACGGCGGCGCCATCGCCGTCGGCCACCCCTTCGGCATGACCGGCGCGCGCATCACCGGCACGCTCATCAACTCGCTCCAGTTCCACGACAAGCAGTTCGGCCTGGAGACGATGTGCGTCGGCGGCGGCCAGGGCATGGCGATGGTCATCGAGCGCCTGAGCTGACCCACCGTCCGTAGCGGAGCCCGCACGTTACGTCGCAGAAGGGCCCAGAACCGAGGAAACGACACGGTTCTGGGCCTTTCCGTGATCCAATCTCCCCCAGGATGTGACCTATCTCGCCCTCTGGGCGCATCTGTGCAGGTCAGCGCAGGTCGGCACGGCGTACAACAAAAGCGCGAGGACAAAGTCCTGTCCGTTTCGTGACGTTACGCACTGACAGCTGGTTAGTCCGCCCTTCAAGCTGATGTAGGAAGTCGGGGGTCGACTTTGAACCGGGAGTATGTCAGTGAGCGCCATGCCGATCGCCCTGCTGCTCACCACGGCTGCCACCGGCGCCGTGGGCGTCGCCGTCCTGCGCACTGTGCTGAAGCTGCGCCGGCAGCTGACGGAGCTCCAGCGGCAGCTCGCCGAGAACCAGGCCGCGACCACGCCCGCCCTGGTGCCCGGCGCCCGTACGAGCGCCGACGCCGACCAGATACGCGCGGCCGTGGCCGACGCGCTGGCCGAGGAGCGGGAGCGGGAACTGGCCGAGGCGCGCGCCTTCTGGGCCGCACAGGAAGCCCGTGACGCCTCCGACACACCCTCGCTGTACGGCCTGCCCGACCCCGAGCTGTTCCTGCCGCGCCAGGCGGACTTCCTGGGCCTGGAGCCGCTGGAGCCGGTGTCCGAGCCGACCGCCGACGCCGACGAGTTCTCCCCCAAGGACTTCGTCCAGGGGGGCACCCCCACGGAGTCCCCGGAGCTGGCCGCGGCCCGCCGCCGGCACCCCTCGCACCCCGACTTCGTCCCGATGCAGTCGCCTGCCGTGAGCGACCACGAGCGTACGGTGACGGTGCTGGAGGAGCTGGCCGCCGAGCGCATCGAACTCTCCGACGTCCGCCCGGGCCCGCTCGGCACGCTCGACGTCTACGTCTTCGCCGACGGCACCACCCTGTGCATGACGCCGGGCCACCGCGAGACGGCGGAGCGCCTGGCGACGGCCCTGGAGTCGGGCGAGTCCCCCTACCTCCTCGGCGGCTCGGGGATCTCCGGCGCGTACACCCTCACCTTCGCGTGCGGCGAGGAGATGGTCTACATCCTGGCCGACAGGGTCATCGCGTCCCTCTGACGGTCTTCAGACCCCCGCCCTCTGCCGTGCCTCCTCCACCAGCCGCACGGCTTCGGCGACCTGATCGTCACTGAGCAGCACCTCGGCCAAATCGTGCGCGGCCACCAGGATCTGGTCGGCCGCCGCGAACATCCCGGCATCGGGCATCTCCCGGGGCTCCGCCCCGGGCGACTCGACACGCTGGGCCCAGCCGGCCAACTCCCTGGCCAGCGCCAGCGCCTCGGCCGCTGCCCCCCGCTGGAGCCGACTCTGCGGCGCCGCGCGCAGCCGGTCGGCGAAATGATCCACTGCTTTGGTCAAGGGCGTCGTATCAACCACGCGCCGAGCGTAACGCGCCGCACTGTTGCCAATACGCGAACGCTCAGGCACGGTGACGGGAAGGACCGGCTTACATCCCCTTTGCGTTCGGAGGCGCCGATGTCCCACGTCTTCTCCGAGGAGACCCACCGCAATCTGCTCGCCCGCATCCCGCACTGCACCGGTCGTGAAATCGCCGACTGGCTGCGCACCGTCGAAGAAGGCCCGTCGCTGTTCCGCTTCGAGGAGAAGGTCAGCTGGCTCCGGCACGAGTACGACCTGGCGTACGGCCACGCCAAGGCGATCGTGCACGAGTACGACCTGAGGAGGGCGGCGCGCAAGCTGCTCTGAACGCGGAAGGGCCCCGGGCGCGTTGCCCGGGGCCCGTGCGTACGACCGGCGGTCGCGCTAGTCGTTGCTGCTGAAGATCGCCACCAGCCGCAGCATCTCCACGTAGATCCACACCAGGGTCATGGTGAGGCCGAACGCGGCGAGCCAGGACTCGTTGCGCGGCGCGCCGTAGGCGATGCCGTCCTCGATCTGCTTGAAGTCGAGGGTCAGGAAGAACGCGCCGAGCAGGATCGCGAAGATGCCGACGATCGCGCCGAGCGGACCGAAGCTGCGCAGTCCGCCGTCCTCGGCGACGCCGAAGGCGACCAGCAGCAGGTTGATCGCCATGACCACCATGAAGGCGATCGCGATGGTGATGCCGATGCGGGCGTAGCGGGCGGTGACGCGGATCCAGCCGGCCTTGTAGACCAGCAGGGTCGCACCCGAGACCGCCATGGTGCCGAGCACCGCCTGGAAGGGCGCGCCGCTCCAGCGGCTGTTGAACATCTCGCTGAAGACGCCGAGGAAGACGCCCTCGAAGGCCGCGTATCCGAGGATCAGCGCGGGCGACGGGGTGCGCTTGAAGCTCTGGACCATCGCCAGGACGAACGCGATGAGCGCGGAGCCGATGGCCAGGCCGTAGCTGGTACCGGAGACCGGCAGCAGCGCCCAGGCCAGGACGGCGCCGACGGCGACCGTGCCGAGCGTGAGCGCCGAGCGGACGACGACGTCGTCCATGGTCATCCGGTCGGTGGCGGCCGGGGCCTGCGGCGGGGCGCCGTACTGGACGTCCCCCTGCGCGTACGGGTTCTGGGCGTACGGGTTCTGCGCGTACGGGTTGCCCTGTGCGTACCCGGCCTGCGGTGCGGTGTTGAAGCCGGCGTGGCCGTTGTCGCGGCTGAACCCCCGTCGCGAGAAGACCGGGTTGCTGCTCCTCATTTCACTCCTCCATGGCTGCCGAGCGCAGCCTTGGCTCAAGAGTAATGGATTGGCAAAGGATCGACATGATACTTGAGGAGGATCTTCCCCCTGCCGTGCATGTTTCCCCTGTCGTGCTGCGCAACACGCTACGCGGACGACTCATTCCCGGCCATGGACGGTCGGCCGACCGAGCGGAAACCCCGTGTACGCCTCGGCCAGGTCGGTCTCGGCCGCGCGGCAGGAGGCGATCCGCTCCAGCCGGGCCAGCTGGAGGCGGGCGTCGAAGGCGGTGGCGTCCGGGGCGCTGTGCAGCAGGGTCGTCATGTCGTAGGAGAACCGCTCGGCCTGCCAGACGCGGCGCAGACAGGTCGCGGAGTAGGCGTCGAGGAGGTCCGGGGAGCCGGTCTCCCGCTCGTGGACGAGAGCCCGGGCGAGGGTGACGACGTCGCCGACGGCGAGGTTCAGCCCCTTGGCGCCGGTCGGCGGCACGATGTGGGCGGCGTCACCGGCCAGGAGGAGCCGGCCGTGCCTCATCGGCTCGTGGACGAAGGAGCGCATGGGGGTGACCGACTTCTGGGTGAGGGGCCCGCGTTCCAGCCGCCAGTCGTCGTCCGTCTCGAACCGCCGCTGCAGCTCGTCCCAGATCTCCTCGTCGCTCCACTGCCCGGGCTCCGTGCCGGCGGGCACCTGGAGGTAGAGCCGGGAGACGGACGGCGACCGCATCGACAGCAGGGCGAAGCCGCGTTCGTGGTGGGCGTAGACGAGTTCGTCGTGGGAGGGGGCGACGTCGGCGAGGATGCCGAGCCAGGCGTAGGGGTAGGACCGCTCGAACACCCGGGAGACCCCGGCCGGGACGGCCTTGCGGGCCACGCCCCAGAAGCCGTCGCAGCCGACGGCGTAGTCGCATTCCAGTACGTCCGCGCGCCCCTGCTGCCGGAAGGGGATCCGCACCCGCTCGCTCTCCGCCCCCTCCACCGCCAGCGCCTCGGCCCCGAACAGCAGCGGCCCGCCCTCCTTCAGCTGGAGCGCGATCAGGTCCTTGCAGACCTCGGTCTGGGCGTAGACGGTGACGGACCGCCCGCCGGTGAGCGCGGGGAAGTCGACGCGGTGCCGGCGCCGGTCGAACCGCAGCTCGATCCCGTCGTGCCGCAGCCCCTCCCGGTCCATCCGCTCCCCGGCCCCGGCGGCGCGCAGCACGTCGACCGTGCCCTGCTCCAGGATCCCGGCCCGCTGCCGGCGCTCGACATAGCCACGGTCGCGACTCTCCAGGACGACCGAGTCGATCCCCGCTCGGTACAACAACCGCGCAAGCAACAGCCCGGCCGGCCCCGCTCCGATGATCCCGACGGTGGTACGCATCGGCAGTCCCCTTCTCCGCGGACACCGACCCTGCTCGACGTTCGGCCGGTGAACTCCGCATGATCCAGGGCATCGAGTAACGGGGCCAGGGCTACGCCGACGTGCGGCGGTGGATCGACAACAGTCGGGGCCGGATCGTCACGAAGAGCGGCCAGGTGCTCGCCGATGCCGTACCGGAGACGGGATCGCTGGACTGGCTCCGCGCAGCTCTCGGTGAGCAGCCGCGGCAAAGGGGAGGAAGGTGCCCGGAGCCGGACTTGAACCGGCACGCCCGCGAAGGGGCAGCGAGGTTTAAGCTCGCCGTGTCTGCATTCCACCATCCGGGCAGGCCATGGGCTCCGCTTCGAGGTTCGAGCCTATCGGGACCCATCCCCCGAACAGCGGACGGGTGGACCGATGTTGTCTTATTTTATTGGCGTCTGAGGGTGCATCAGCCGCCGGAACGCGCCATCCGCACTTGCCAATAGCGTGACGTGACGGCTGCGCGCGCGTACGTGAAATGACGGAATTTCACCGTCCGAACGAGGGTGTTCCACCTGTTCTCAACACGGCGGGAGTCAGGGTCGCCCGTCCTCCCCAGGTATGACACCGGGCCCCTGCGTCCGACCCGAGTCGCCCCCCGGAACCGGAACAGCGACTGACTACACGCGCCCCCCGCGCCGAGACGATGGAACGGTCCCCAGGAACACACGTCGTCCCGACAGGAGCACCGTCCCGTGACCACCACACCCACCGCCGGCCGGACCACCGCTGTGGCCGCACGCGCCACGGAGTTGTCGAAGATCTACGGGCAGGGTGAGACCCGGGTGGTCGCCCTGGACCAGGTCTCGGTCGACTTCCGGCAGGCCGAGTTCACCGCGATCATGGGGCCGTCCGGCTCCGGCAAGTCCACGCTGATGCACTGCGTGGCCGGACTGGACACCTTCTCCTCCGGGTCGGTGCGCATCGGCGACACCGAGCTCGGCAAGCTGAAGGACAAACAGCTCACCAAGTTGCGCCGGGACAAGATCGGCTTCATCTTCCAGGCGTTCAACCTGCTGCCGACGCTGACCGCCCTGGAGAACATCACCCTCCCGATGGACATCGCCGGCCGGAAGCCGGACAAGGCGTGGCTGGACCAGGTCATCCAGATGGTCGGGCTGTCCGGGCGGCTCAGCCACCGGCCATCGCAGCTGTCCGGCGGCCAGCAGCAGCGCGTGGCCGTCGCCCGCGCCCTGGCGTCCAGGCCCGACATCATCTTCGGTGACGAGCCGACCGGAAACCTCGACTCCCGCTCCGGCGCCGAAGTGCTCGGCTTCCTGCGCAACTCCGTGCGCGAGCTGGGCCAGACGGTGGTCATGGTGACCCACGACCCGGTGGCCGCCGCCTACGCCGACCGCGTGATCTTCCTCGCGGACGGACGGATCGTCGACGAGATGTACGGCCCCACCGCCGACTCCGTGCTCGACCTCATGAAGCAGTTCGACGCGAAGGGCCGTACCAGCTGATGTTCCGCACCGCCCTGCGCAACGTCCTCGCGCACAAGGCCCGGCTGCTGATGACCGTGCTCGCCGTCATGCTCGGCGTGGCGTTCGTCTCCGGGACGCTGGTCTTCACCAACACCATCTCCGACGCCTACCAGAAGAGCTCCGCCAAGGGCTTCGACCAGGTCGACGTCGCCGTACAGCCCGAGTACCAGGACTCCGAGGGCGACACGGTCGGCAAGAACCCCGAACTGACCCAGGCGCTGCTCGACAAGGCCGCCAAGGTGCCCGGTGCCGCCTCCGCCACCGGTGTCGTCACCGGCTTCACCGCCGTCGCCGGCAAGGACGGCAAGCTCGTCGGCGGCGACTGGCAGTCCGCCGGCGGCAACTACTGGGGCACCAAGGACCCCCGCTACCCGCTGGTCAGCGGCCGCGCCCCGCACGGCAGGGACGAGGTGCTGATCGACTCCGCGACCGCGAAGCGCGCCGGCTACCGGGTCGGCGACACCGTGCGCCTGTCCGTCGACGGCCCGGTCCTCACCCCCGTCATCAGCGGCATCTTCACCACCGACGACGGCAACGTGGCCGCCGGCGGCAGTCTCACCCTGTTCGACACGCCCACCGCACAGGCCCTGTTCGGCAAGAAGGGCACGTACGACGAGATCGACGTGCGGGCCGCGGCCGGCACCAGCCAGACGGCGCTCAAGTCTGCGCTGGACAAGGCCCTGCCGGCCAGGCTCGTGGAGACCACCACCGGCAAGCAGCTCGCCGACGACCAGGCCGAGGTGATCTCCTCGTCCATGAGCGGCCTGAAGCAGACCCTGCTGGTGTTCGCCGGCATCGCCCTGTTCGTGGGCACGTTCATCATCGCCAACACCTTCACCATGCTGGTCGCCCAGCGCACCCGGGAACTGGCCCTGCTGCGCGCGGTCGGCGCCTCCCGCCGCCAGGTCACCCGCTCGGTGCTCATCGAGGCGTTCGCGGTCGGTACGGTCGCCGGCGTGACCGGCCTGGCCGCCGGCATCGGCATCGGCGCGGGCCTGCGCTCCCTGCTGGGCTCGTTCGGCGCGAGCGTGCCCGACGGGCCGCTGGTGATCAGCCCCGGCACGGTGGTGACCGCCCTCGCTGTCGGCATCCTCATCACCATGCTGGCCGCCTGGCTGCCCGGCCGCCGGGCCGCGAAGATCCCGCCGGTGGCGGCGATGAGCAGCGTGCACGCCAAGGCCACCACCAAGTCGCTGGTGCTGCGCAACACGCTGGGCTCGCTGTTCACGGCGGCCGGCGTCGCGGTGGTCCTCGCCGGCACGAGGATGGACGCCGACACCGGCCAGGGCGCGATGGGCATCGGCGCGGTTCTGCTCATCGTCGGCGTGTTCGTCCTGACCCCGCTGCTGTCCCGCCCGCTGATCGCCGCCGCCGCACCGGTGCTGCGCGCCTTCGGGGTGTCGGGCAAGCTGGCCCGCCAGAACTCGGTGCGCAACCCGCGCCGCACCGCGGCCACCGCCTCCGCGCTGATGATCGGCCTGACCCTGATCACCGGCATGACGGTGATGGCGGGCAGCCTCCAGACGTCCATCGACAAGATGGCCAGCTCGGCGATCCGCGCCGACTACGTCGTCTCGATGGCCAACCGCGGCCCGCTCTCCCCCGATGTGGAGAAGAAGGTCGCCGCGGTCGACGGGGTCACCGCGAGCAGCCCGCTACGCAACGGTGAGTCCCGCATCGACGGCAGGACGGAGTTCCTGACCGGCGTCAACGGCGCGGCGATCGGCGAGCTGACGGACCTGAAGGTGACCGACGGCTCCTTCGCGGTGGGCGGCACGCGGGTTGTCGTGGACGAGGAGCGGGCCGAGGACTTCGGCTGGAAGGCCGGTTCGCGGTTCACCGCGCACTTCGAGGACGGCAAGGCGCGGCGGCTGACGGTCGCGGGGGTGTACGAGGGCAACGACATGTTCAACGGGATCATCCTCGACAACAAGGTGCTCACCCCGCACCTGACCGACCCGGCCGACATGCAGGTCATGGTCAAGACCGCCGACGGCGCCTCGGACGCGGCCAAGGACGGGCTGGAGAAGGCCCTCGGCTCCAACCCGGCGATCAAGGTCCAGGACAAGCAGGACATCTCCCATGAGATCGGGAAGATGTTCACGCAGGTGCTGAACATGGTCTACGGCCTGCTCGGCATGGCGGTGATCGTCGCGGTGCTCGGCGTCATCAACACCCTGGCCATGTCCGTCTTCGAGCGCGCGCAGGAGATCGGCATGCTCCGCGCGATCGGCCTGGACCGCAGGGCGATCAAGCGGATGGTCCGCCTGGAGTCCCTGGTGATCTCCCTGTTCGGCGGCGTGCTGGGCATCGGCCTGGGCGTGTTCTTCGGCTGGGCGGCCGGTGAGCTGCTGGGCACGAAGATGCCGACGTACGAACTGGTCCTGCCCTGGGGTCGGATGGCGGTCTTCCTGCTGCTGGCGGGCGCGGTCGGCGTCCTGGCCGCCCTGTGGCCGGCCCGCCGCGCGGCCCGGCTGAACATGCTGGCGGCCATCAAGGCCGAGTAGCCGTACGGCACCGGCCCGTACGGCACCGACAGGGGCCCCGCGGTTGCGGGGCCCCTGTCGTCGCACCGGCCCGTCAGGCGTTCCAGGTGCGGGTGCGCAGTGGGAGTCCGGAGGCGCCGGACTCGGGGGTGCGGACCGCCAGGACCTGGTTGACGCCGATGCGGTTGCGTTCGAAGGCGAGCGCGGAGGCGGCCATGTACAGCAGCCAGACCCGGGCGCGGCCGGGGCTGGTGAGCTCGACCGCGCGGTCCCAGTCGGCCTCCAGGTTGGTCACCCAGCGGCGCAGGGTGCGGGCGTAGTGCTCGCGGATGGACTCCACGTCCCGGACCTCGAAGCCTGCCCGCTCCAGCTGGGTGACGGTGGTTCCGATGGGGGCGAGTTCGCCGTCGGGGAAGACGTAGGCGTCGATGAACTCGTCCACCTCGTACGCCGTCTCGTCGCGCTGCGGGCGGCGGGCGATCTGGTGGTTGAGCAGCCGGCCGCCGGGGCCCAGCAGGGCGTACAGCCGACGGGCGTACTCCAGGTACCGTTCGGCGCCGACGTGTTCGGCCATGCCGATGGAGGAGATCGCGTCGAAGGGGCCGTCCGCGACGTCCCGGTAGTCCTGGACCCGGATCTCCACCCGGTCGGTCAGTCCCTCGTCGGCGACGCGCTTACGGGCGTAGGCGGCCTGTTCCTGGGACAGGGTGACCCCGACGACGCTCACGCCGTGCTCGCGGGCCGCGTGGATGGCCATGGAGCCCCAGCCGCAGCCGACGTCCAGCAGTCGCTGACCCTCTCTCAGGCCGAGCTTGGCGCAGACGAGTTCGAGCTTGTCGCGCTGGGCGGTCTCCAGGGTGCCGTCCTGCTCCCAGTAGGCGCAGGAGTACACCATGGAGGGGCCGAGGACGAGCTCGTAGAAGTCGTTGCCGACGTCGTAGTGGTGGCTGATGGCCCGCTTGTCGGTGCGGCGGGTGTGCAGAGCCCGGCGCGGTCTGCGGACCTCCTCGCGCGGCGGGGCGGGCGGGATGGGCGGGCCGGCCAGTTTCAGCAGGTCGCGGACGGCGGCCCGGACGACGGGGTCGCGGACGGCTTCGAGCAGACCGCGGGCGTCCTCGTCGCGCTCCCAGACCAGACTGGCCATCACCTCGAGCGTGGTGTACAGGTCGCCCTCGACCTCCAGGTCGCCGGAGACCCAGGCCCGGGCGAGCCCCAGCTCGCCCGGTTTGAACAGCATGCGGCGCAGGGCGCGGCGGTTGCGCAGGACGAGCGCCGGTGCCCCCGGCGGCCCGGCCTGCGATCCGTCCCAGGCCTTCACGCGCATCGGGAGCGGGGCTCCCAGCACCTGTTCGGCAAGACTCCTCAGCCGCGACGCGGCGTCGGCCATGGCGCACACCTCCAAGACGAGATCCCGGATGCCGGTAACCACGTAAACACCGTCTGCTGTTCCGCACAGTCCCGCAAAGGAGTTACAACTCGGCAAAGCAGATGTAGAGGCCATGCAGATAAGGGTCCGGGGAACGCCGAAGGACCTCCCGCACCACGGATGGCGGGAGGTCCTTCGGATGGTCTCGCGACCGGAGGTGGAAAGGGTGCCGACCGGAAGGTCAGGAAGCCTTGGCCTTCTCCTCGGCCTTCGGGGCGGCGACCGGCGCCGGCTTCGCGGCCTCGTAGAACTCCTCGCGCGGGTTCTCCATGGCGCCGAGGGAGACGACCTCGCGCTTGAGGAACATGCCGAGGGTCCAGTCGGCGAAGACGCGGATCTTGCGGTTCCAGGTCGGCATCGCCAGACCGTGGTAGCCACGGTGCATGTACCAGGCGAGGCGGCCCTTGAGCTTGATCTTCATCTTGCCCATGACGATCATCGCCACGCCCTTGTGCAGGCCGAGACCGGCCACCGCACCCTTGTTGGCGTGCTCGTACTCCTTCTGCGGGAAGCCCCGCATACCGGAGATCACGTTGTCGCCGAGGACCCTGGCCTGGCGCAGCGCGTGCTGGGCGTTCGGCGGGCACCAGGCGTTCTCGTTGCCCGCCTTGCGGCCGACGAGGTCCGGGACCTGTGCGTTGTCACCGGCGGCCCAGATGTAGTCCGTGCCCTTGACCTGGAGCGTGGGCTCGCAGTCGACGTGGCCGCGCGGGCCGAGCGGCAGACCGAAGCGGGCGAGGGCCGGGTTCGGCTTGACGCCGGCCGTCCAGACGATCGTGTTGGAGTCGACCTCCAGGCCGTTCTTCAGCACGACGTGACCGTCGACGCAGGAGTCCATGGAGGTGGAGAGGTAGATCTCCACGCCCCGGCTCTCCAGGTGCTCCTTGCCGTACTGGCCGAGCTTGGGGCCGACCTCGGGAAGGATCTTGTCGGCGGCGTCGACGAGGATGAAACGCATGTCCTCGCGCGACACGTTCTTGTAGTACTTGGCCGCGTCCCGGGCCATGTCCTCGACCTCGCCGATGGTCTCCGCGCCCGCGAAGCCACCGCCGATGAAGACGAAGGTGAGCGCCTTGCGGCGGATCTCCTCGTCGGTCGTGGAGTCGGCCTTGTCCAGCTGCTCCAGGACGTGGTTGCGCAGGCCGATGGACTCCTCGATGCCCTTCATGCCGATGCCCTGCTCGGCGAGGCCGGGGATCGGGAAGGTGCGGGAGACCGCGCCCATCGCGATGACCAGGTAGTCGAAGGGCAGCTCGTACGCCTCGCCCACCAGCGGGGCGATCGTGGCGACCTTGCGGTCCTGGTCGATGGTGGTGACCCGACCGGTGAGGACCTCCGCCTTCGGCAGCACGCGTCGCAGCGGGACGACGACGTGGCGAGGGGAGATGTTGCCGGCGGCGGCTTCGGGGAGGAAGGGCTGGTAGGTCATGTACGACCGGGGGTCGACGACCGTGACGGTCGCCTCGCCGTAGCGCATCTTCTTGAGAATGCGCCGAGCTGCGTACAGGCCTACGTACCCACCGCCTACTACGAGGATCCTGGGACGCTCCGTGGTGCTCATGCCATCGAGTATCCACCCGCCCGGAGGGGGTCGCTCGTGCGCCCCTTCACAAGCTCCGACAGGGCCTGTGTTAAACTCCGCGGCTCGCGTGACTCAGGTCATGCGGGCGAGGGGGAACCGCGGGGCGGTTCGCCCCGTTGTCAAGGGCGCGTGAGCTGCCTCTCCGGGCCCGCGGGGGGCTCGTGAGGAGCCGGTGACCCCCTCGGAACAACCCCTTCCGGAGCCCTTCCACGCCCCTCGCCTGAACACGTTCAAACGGCCCTTGACCCCCCGGAGGGGGGCGCGGGCCCGGTTCCGGGGTGCGGCGCGAGGGAAATCCTTGTGAAGAACTTCACGAAGCTTTCCGCGCGGCAGGGCCGAAGGGCCCCTTGAAGGGGCCCTCGACACCGCTCAAACGTTATCCAACCTGCTCAGCAGACGGCTACCGGCGAGTAACAAAAGAGAGCTACGCCACCGACCAGGCGATGCCGTCGAGGATGTCGTGCTCGCTGACGACGACCTCCTCGGCGCCGATCCGCTCCATGATCGCGAGCAGGACGAGGGCGCCCGCGCCGATGACGTCGACCCGGCCCGGGTGCATGGACGGGGCCGCGGCGCGCTCGGCGTGCGTGGAGCGCAGCAGCCACTCGGTGATCTCGCGGACGCGGTCGCGGGAGATCCGGGAGTGGTGGATGCGCGTGGAGTCGTACTCGGGCAGCTCCTGGGCGATCGCGGAGACCGTGGTGACGGATCCGGCCAGGCCCACCAGGGTGTGCGCCTCGCGCAGCGGCACGGTCTCCTCGGCGAGGTCCAGGGCGGCCTCGATGTCGGCCCGTATGGCGGCGATCTGCTCCTCGGTGGGCGGGTCGCTCACCTTGCCGTCGAGCACCAGGTGCCGTTCGGTCATCCGCACACAGCCGACGTCCACCGACCGTGCGGCGCGCACGTGGTCGTCGCCGACGACGAACTCGGTGGAGCCGCCGCCGATGTCCACGACCAGGTAGGGCGGGGTCAGGTCGCCCACCCGGCGCCCACCACTCTCGGTCGAAGGGCGCTGCGCGCCCCCCTGGTTCTGGCCCGTCAGCTCCTTGGTCGCCCCGGTGAAGGAGAACTCGGCCTCCTGGTCGCCGGTGATGACCTCGGGCTCGACACCGAGGATGTCGAGGACGCCGCGCACGAAGTCGTCCCGGTTCTCGGCGTCGCGGGAGGCGGAGGTGGCAACGAAGCGGAGGTGCTCGGCGCCGTGCTCCTTGATGACGGCCGCGTACTCGCGGCAGGCGGCGAAGGTGCGCTCCAGCGCCTCGGGGGCGAGCCGGCCGGTGCGGTCGACCCCCTGGCCGAGCCGCACGATCGTCATGCGGCGGTCCAGCTCGGTGAGTTCGCCCGTCTCCGGGTCGGCGTCGGCGACCAGCAGACGGATGGAGTTGGTGCCGCAGTCGACGGCGGCGACGCGGGTCACTGCTCGTCCCCCTCGGTGTCGTCGGACGTCACGCACGGTCCCTTGGCCCACCACTCCGGCAGCATCGCGATCGCCTCGTCGCCGAGCGGGTTCACACCCGGCCCCGCGGCCAGCGAGTGGGCCACCAGGACGTGCAGGCACTTCACCCGGTCCGGCATGCCGCCCGCGCTCGGGAAGCCCGCCAGGACCTCGATCTCGTCCCGGCGCCGGATGTAGTCCTCGTGCGCGGCCCGGTAGGCGGCGGCCAGCTCGGGATCACTCTGGAGCCGCTCGGTCATCTCCTTCATGACGCCGTTCGCCTCCAGCGTGCCGATCGCCGAGGCGGCGCGCGGACACGTCAGGTAGTACGTCGTCGGGAAGGGCGTGCCGTCGGGCAGGCGCGGTGCCGTCTCCACGACGTCCGGCTGACCGCACGGGCAGCGGTGCGCGATGGCCCTCAGGCCCCGCGGCGGACGGCCCAGCTGCTGCTTGAAGGCCGCTACGTCCGCGTCGGTGGGCTCGGTGCGCGGAGTGGGCGGCGGAGGCGTTTCCATGACTGCTTTCAGACTGGCTTTCTGTCGGTTACCGGCCCGGCGGACCGGTCACTGGTCGGAGGCGTCGGACTTGTCGACACCGTCCCAGACGTTCGCGTACCAGGGCCGGCGGGCGGCCCCGAACTCGGCGCGGGACTGCTTGGCCGCGCCCGGGTCGACGACCACGTACCCGGTCTCGCCGGGCATCACGTAGTGCAGCCGGCGCCGGATCTGCTGCTCGGCGTAGGCGTCGTCCTGCCAGCGCGCCTTGAGGTCACGCAGTTGTTCGACGCGTCGGCGGGCCTGCTCCTGCTGCCGCTGGAGGTCGGCGATCTCCGCACGCTGGGAGACGTACTGCCGCATGGGGTAGGCGAGGGCGACGACCAGCGAGCACAGCACCAGCGCGAGCAGTGCCGCGCGGCCGGTGAGCCGGGAGCGGCGGGCCTGCCGCTTGGTCTGGGAGCGGTAGACCCGGGCCGCGGTCTGCTCGCCGAGCAGCCTGAGCCTGGTCGCGGTGGAGAACCGGTCCCGGTCCTTCACGGCCATCTTCCCGCCTCCCGTCACACGCGCGTACGTCCCCGGACACGGTACGGGACCGGGTACGGGGACGTACGTACGACTGGCTACGACTTAGCCCGGGAAGGCTCAGCCCTTGAAGCGCGGGAACGCGCTGCGGCCGGCGTACACCGCGGCGTCGTCGAGGATCTCCTCGATGCGCAGCAGCTGGTTGTACTTGGCTACGCGCTCGGAGCGGGCCGGGGCGCCGGTCTTGATCTGGCCGCAGTTGGTGGCGACGGCCAGGTCGGCGATGGTGACGTCCTCGGTCTCGCCGGAGCGGTGGGACATCATGCACTTGAAGCCGTTGCGCTGGGCCAGCTCGACGGCGTCCAGGGTCTCGGTCAGCGAACCGATCTGGTTGACCTTGACCAGCAGGGCGTTGGCCGCGCCCTCCTCGATGCCGCGGGCCAGGCGCTCGGGGTTGGTGACGAACAGGTCGTCGCCGACGAGCTGGACCTTGTCACCGAGCTTGGCGGTGATGGTCTTCCAGCCCTCCCAGTCGTCCTCGAACAGCGGGTCCTCGATGGAGACGAGCGGGTACGCCTCGACGAGCTCGGCGTAGTACTCGGTCATCTCGGCGGCGGAGCGCTCCTTGCCCTCGAAGACGTAGGAGCCGTCCTTGTAGAACTCGGACGCGGCGACGTCGAGCGCCAGGGCGACCTGCTCGCCGGGGGTGTAACCGGCTTCCTTGATGGCCTCGAGGATGAGGTCGAGGGCCTCGCGGTTGGAGCCCAGGTTCGGGGCGAAGCCGCCCTCGTCGCCGAGGCCGGTGGACAGGCCCTTGCTCTTCAGGACCTTCTTCAGGGTGTGGTAGACCTCGGTGCCCCAGCGCAGCGCCTCGGAGAAGGACTCCGCGCCGATCGGGGCGATCATGAACTCCTGGATGTCCACGTTGGAGTCGGCGTGCGAACCGCCGTTCAGGATGTTCATCATCGGCACCGGCAGCAGGTGCGCGTTCGGGCCGCCCAGGTAGCGGAAGAGCGGGAGGTCGCTGGCCTCGGAGGCGGCGTGGGCGACGGCGAGCGAGACGCCGAGGATGGCGTTGGCGCCGAGGGAGCCCTTGTTGTCGGTGGCGTCCAGGTCGAACATGGCCTGGTCGATCAGGCGCTGCTCGGTGGCGTCGTAACCGACCAGCTCCGGGCCGATCTGCTCGATGACGGCGAGGACGGCCTTCTCGACACCCTTGCCCTGGTAGCGGTTCGGGTCGCCGTCGCGGAGCTCGATGGCCTCGAAGGCGCCGGTCGAGGCGCCGGACGGAACGGCGGCACGACCCGTGCTGCCGTCGTCGAGGCCGACCTCGACCTCGACCGTGGGGTTGCCTCGGGAGTCCAGGATTTCCCGGGCTACGACGACGTCGATGGACGGCACGAGCATCTCCTTCTTGGATGTGACGCTGGAAGTGCGGGGCTGGTGTGCCTTGCGACTAGAGCCTAACCGTCCCGTGGGCGTCGGCCACCGACCGACCGCCCCGTGGACAAGCTGACCGTACCTTTTGTTTTGACCCGAAACAAAGGGCTCCGCGTCGACGGACGCAAAAAAGCCCCGTCCCGGTGCGTACGGGGGAACACGCACCGGGACGGGGAGCCCGTGGGGACGGGGGTGGCCCGCACGGGGGCCTTCAGCGTGGCCCGCACGGAGGTGCGGGCCCTGCGGCTTGCGCTCGGAGCCGGCTGTTACTTCAGGTGCAGCTGCTGGCCCGGGTAGATGAGGTTGGCGTCCTCGACGATGTCCTTGTTCAGCTCGAACAGCTTCTCCCAGCCGCCCTTGACGCCGTGCTTCTCGGCGATGGTGCTGAGGGTGTCGCCGGTGACGACCTTGTACTCGCCGTCACCCTTCTTGACCTTCTTGCCGGTCGGGGTGGTGACGGTCTTGCTCGCGGACGCGGCCGGACGCTCGGCGGAGCGGGAGGCGGCCTGCTGGTCGGTGGAGCGGGTGGTGGTGCCGCCCGAGGTCGAGGGGGTGCTCGGGGCGGAGCCGTTGTAGGGGGTGCCGGACAGGCCCGTGCCGCAGACCGGCCAGGCACCCTTGCCCTGCGCGGCGAGGACCTTCTCGGCGACCGCTATCTGCTGCGCCTTGGAGGCCTTGTCGGCGGTCGAGGCGTAGGCGGTGCCGCCGTACGCGGCCCAGGTGGAGGCGGAGAACTGGAGACCGCCGTAGTAGCCGTTGCCGGTGTTGATGGCCCAGTTGCCGCCGGACTCGCACTGGGCGACCGTGTCCCACTCGGCGGCGGTGGCGGCGGAGGCGTTGCCGGCCGCCATCAGCGGGGCGGCGACGGCGGCGCCGGTGACACCGGCGAGCGTGATGGCGCGGACGGCCTTGGACGGGCGACGGTGCTTGCCCTTGCCGGAAAACAGCATGGATCGATCCCCTCACCGACGCCTGCGAGGTGAGCTGTCGGGTTCGGGCCGGTTGAGTTGCCCGGCCACACCTCACGCTGTGCGTGAGGCGCGGCTTCACCCCCAGCCGGTTCCAGCCTCAACTGCTGGTCCCGGCACTTACCTTGGGTCCCCCGCTCCTGCCTGCGGCGCTTGACGCGACGACTGTTCCCGGGCAGCCGCTGGCAGGATTCGGCGTTGCGGATGCCGGGGCTCGCGGTGACGAGCGGCCTCGACCGTAGACACGCGATCCGCGGAATTTCAAAGACGATCAGGGCTTCTGAGACTCATCCCACACTTTCGCCAAATCGGACATTAGGGCGTTAAGTGGGGCGTCAACTCCCGCTACTCCGCGCCCGTTTCGTCCTCGACTTCCAGGGTCTGACCGGCGGTGATGCGGTTCGGGTCGGACCCGATGGCGTTCCTGTTGTCGGCGTAGAGCGCGTGCCACCCGCCGTCGACGTCAAGGGAGTCGGCGATGGAGGCGAGGGAGTCACCCTGACGGACGGTGTAGGTACCCGGTTCGCGCGAGGCATGCCGACCGGACGAGGCGGCTTCCTGACCGTTTGTCACGCTTTCGTCCGCGCTCACACCCCGGTGACGTCCGCCCCCTCCGAGAGCTCCGGTGTCGACCAGGCTCCAGGAACCGGCGGCCTGCTGGGGGTTGTCCGTATTGCCGGTGGCCGGAGCGGCCGGGGACGCACTGTCGGCGCCCTGCGAGCTTCCCCGGTCCGGCGTGGCGGACTTGTCGGACTTGGGGGTGTTGGTCCCGGTGGAACCGGTGGCCGTACCGGCGTCCTTGCCCGGCTTCGTGCTCGGCGTGTCCGTCGTGCCCGAGGAGGAACCGGTACCGGAGCCGGTGTCGGAGTCGGCGCCGTCGGAGGACGGCGAATCCGGCTTGCCGGACGACTGGGAGGTACCGGAGCTGTCGGACTTGTGGCCCGATCCGGACGCGTCACCCGAACCCTCGGCGTCATCGGATTCGCCGACACCCGTGTCGACGTCCACCGAGCCCGAGTCCGTGGTCAACCCGGACAGCAGGGCACAGGTGGCCCAGGGGGCGGTGCCCTTGTCGGCGAGGATCTTCTCGGCGACGGCGATCTGCTGCGAACGGCTGGCCTGGTCGGCGCTGTCCGCGTACTGGGTGCCGCCGTACGTGGCCCAGTCCTCCTGCGAGATCTGGAGACCACCGTAGTAACCGTTGCCGGTGTCCGCACTCCAGGAGCTGCCGCTCTCGCACTCGGCGACCTTGTCCCACGTGGTGCCGTCGGCCGCGTTGGCGCTCGCCGCACCGAGGAGCGGGATGGCGATGGCGGAGCCGGTCACGCCGGCCGCGACGAGGAGGGCGGGAGCCTGGCGGGGGCGACGGTGTCGACCGTTCCCGGAGAGCATGCAGAAGCCTTTCGAGCGACAGCAGGGCCGGCGCGGCGGATGGTGCCCGTCGCCGCGCTGATGGGTGAACGTATCGGCAGACGATCACTTGTCACAAGTTAATGCCGCACAGATCACGTGAAGATCACAGAGTTGAACGTCTGTCATGTCCGCTGGCGAGGCTGTGTTCAGGCGGTGGGGGTGAACTCGACCGGCAGGGTGCGCAGGCCGCGCATGATGAGTCCGCCGCGCCAGCGCAGGTCGGCAGGGTCCGCGGCGAGCCGCAGGTCGGGCAGGCGGGTGAGCAGCGTGGCGAGCGCGGCCTGGCCCTCCAGGCGGGCGAGCGGCGCGCCGAGGCAGTAGTGGATGCCGTGGCCGTAGCCGAGGTGCTGGTTGTCGCGGCGGGCGAGGTCGAGCACGTCCGGGTCGGCGAACCGATCCGGGTCCCGGTCGGCGGCGGCGAGTACGACGAGCACCGGATCGCCCGGCGCGATGTCCTGCCCGCCGATGGTGAGCGGCTCGGTGGCGAACCGCCAGGTGGCCAGCTCCACCGGGCCGTCGTAGCGGAGCAGTTCCTCGACGCCGGTCTCCAGCAGGCCGCGTTCGCCGCGGGCGAGGGAGTCCTGGAGGCGGTGGCGCTGCTCCGGGTGGGTCAGCAGGGCGTAGGTGCCGTTGCCGATGAGGTTGACGGTCGTCTCGAAGCCGGCGAAGAGGAGGATGAAGGCCATGGCGGCGGCCTCGTTCTCGGTGAGGTGCTCGCCGTGGTCGGAGGCGCGGATGAGTCCGGAGATGAGGTCCTCGCCGGGCACGGGCGCGGCGGGCAGCGCCTCGCGCTTCTTGTGGATCAGCTCGGCGAGGTAGCCGCGCATCTTCTTCACCGACCGGGCGACCCCGCCCCGGGGCCCGCCGCCGTGCCGGATCATCATCCCCGCCCAGTCCCGGAAGTCGTCCTGGTCCTCGCGCGGGACGCCGAGCAGGTCGCAGATGGCGTAGATGGGCAGCGGGAAGGCGAACTCGTGGATGAGGTCGGCGGAACCCGCCTTCGCGAACTGGTCGATGAGGTGGTCCGTCAACTCCTGCACCCGGGGCGCGAACTCGGCGACCCGCCGGGGCGTGAACGCCTTGCTGACGAGCCTCCTGAGCCGGGTGTGGTCCGGCGGGTCGATGTTCAGCAGGTGCGTCATCAGCTCGGCCTTGCGCTCGCCGGGGATGCCGGTCTTGCCCTTGGCGTGCGCGGGCTCGTCGTGATGCGCCGGGTTCTTGCTCAGCCGCTGGTCGGCCAGGGCCTGCCGGGCATCGGCGTACCGGGTGACCAGCCATGCCTCGACGCCGCTCGGCAACCGCGTCCGGTGCACGGGGGCGTGCTCGCGCAGCCAGGCGTAGGCGGGGTAGGGGTCGGTGGCGAACTCCCACGTGAAGAGAGCGGGAGCGGTCGGGGGCTGGGGCTGGTCGGTCACTCCTCGACGGTATCGGGAGTGCCTCGGGGGGACCCGGGCGGCCACCGGGGGCGGACCCGGGCGGCTACGGCGGAGACCTGGGCGGCCACCGGGGACGGACCCGGGCGGGCACGAGGGCCGGGCGGCCGCGGGGCGTTGCGGTTACCGGTGATCGAGGGCCGGGGACCGCTGCGCTCCCGCCGGTGCCGGGCACGCTTCTCGGATGCCCCTAAGCGCCCACTCCCTCGGCGGCTCGCACCGCGTCCCGGTACACCCGGGCCGCCGCCCGCAGCGCCGCCTCCGGGTCCACGCCGTCCGCCTCGGCACGGACGGCCAGCGCGAGGAGTTCGTAGCCGATGCCCTCCCCCTTGGGCAGGGGGACTTCCAGGCCCGCCGTACGGACGCGGGAGGCGAGCTTGGCGGCGAGGGCCAGGCCGGGCTGGCCGAGCGGGACGCCGTCCGTGACCGAGGTGCGCCGCTTCTCCTCGGCCTTGGTGCGCAGCCAGTGCTCCTTGACGTCCTCCGGGGTCTCGGCCTTCTCGTCACCGAAGACGTGCGGGTGCCGGTGGATGAGCTTGGCGACGATGCCGCCGGCCACGTCGTCGACGGAGAAGGGCGCCTCCTGGTCCTCCTCGGCGATCCGGGAGTGGAAGACGACCTGGAGGAGAACGTCGCCCAGTTCCTCGCGCAGCTCCGCGCGGTCGCCGGCCTCGATCGCCTCGACCAGTTCGTACGCCTCCTCGATGCCGTACTTCGCCAGGCCCTCGTGGGTCTGCCGGGAGGACCACGGGCACTCGGCGCGGATGCGGTCCATGACCTGCACGAGGTCCAGCAGGCGGGCGCCGGGCAGGTCGTAGGAGGCGGGGAGCAGCTCCAGCTCCGGCATGGCGACCCGGCCGGAGCCGGCGAGCCGGGCGAGGCCGTCGGTGAGCGCGGGCTCGCCCTCGCCCGTCGCCACGACCACCACCGTCCGCCCGCCGGTGCAGGCGTCGACCACTTCCTGCGCGGTGGGGGACGCCTCGGCCACCGCTATCCCGGCCTCGCGCAGATACGGCAGCTGTGGATGCGTGCCGTCCGCGCACAGCACGGCATCGGCGGTGCGCAGGGCCTGCCAGGCGGGCCAGGAGAGCAGACCGGGGGCGACGCGGTGGCTGGTGGTGAGCAGGACGATGCGGCCGGGGGCGGTCTCGGGGCCGGTTGCGGGGCTGGTTTCGTTCACGGTCCGAACGTAACCCACGGCGCGCGGGAGCGGATCGCGTTATCCACAGGGCCGAGGGGGCCGTGTGATCGTATGACCGGAAGGCGCTGCGGATCCGCCGCCGGACCCCTCCGGGACCCCTGCCGGACCGCTACGGACCCCTCCGGGACCCCTGCCGGACCGCTACGGACCCCTGCCGGACCCCTCCGGGACGCTACGGAACCGATGCCGGACCACTGCCGAACCACTGCCGAACCCCTGCGGGACCGCTGCCGTACCGTTCCGGCAGCGGCGCCCGGACGAGCGCGCGCCGCCGGCGGGGCTACGCCGTCAGCGGGTCTCCGCCCGCCGCCGTGACCTCCCGTACCCAGGGCGTCTTGGCGTCCACGCGGCTGCTCTTCTGCACGTCCCAGGAGCCGTAGCGCGGGTTGAGGTCGACGTGGAGTTCCTCGGACGCCTGGGACAGGGCCTTCCAGAAGGCGGGCCGGCTGGTGTCGGTGCCGAGCTTCTCGGCGAGCTTCTGCGCCTCCAGCTGGAGCCGCAGGTTGTCGTCGAGGTGGGCCGGGGCGATGCCGTACTTCTGCAGCCAGGCCGTCTCCAGACCCTTGCTGCCACCGGCCTGCTGTTCCAGGTCCCCGCGCATCTGCTGGATCTCCTTGCGGGTGACCGTGACGCCCGCATCTTGGGCGGCGCGGTGCAGCACCCGGTCGAGCACCATGTTGTGCAGGGTGTCGCGGGTGAGGCTGCTGGTGGAGGAGACGACCTGCTGGTACTGGCTCTCGTCCGGCACCGCGGCCCGCTGAGCCTTGCGGACCTCGCCGACCCGGCTCTCCAGCTGGGCAACGGTGATCCGCTGCCCGCCGACGACGGCCGCGGCGCCCGGATGCGCATCGTTTCCGCAGGCGGTCAGCAGGGGTGCCGCGGCGGCGATCGCGGCGGTGAGGACGAGCGCGGTGCGACGGCGGCGGTGCAAGGAAACCTCCAAGGGAGATTGCAATGACAGGTGCGGCGCGCCAGCGCCTCCGCCGGGGGTGGTGGTCGGGCGACGGGCGGGCGCACAAAGTCTTGCGGTGATCGATGGTAGGCAGTGGGCAGGCCGCGGCCAACCCATTCGACCAACGATTCGCGCGCGCTTCGGGCACCGCCGCGCCGCTCCGGGAGGCGGGCCCCGGCTGTGGCCGGTGAGCTGTCCGGCCCCACGGGCGGTGTGCGGCGTCTGCGCTTCCCGGCTGCCGACGACCGGCCGGGGACCGACGGGAGCTAGCCGCGGACCTGCCCCAGCCACTGGAGGGTCCGCCGGACCTCCACGGCCAGCGGATGACCGGGTCCGTGCAGCCGCTCGACGTCCACGACCAGGCGCGCGAGCGTGTCGTGGGCGGCCGGCCGGTCCCCCAGGGCGAGCAGCAGATGGCCGATGCGGCGGCGGACCTCGTGGGCGAGCTGCGGGTCCCCGGAGACGTACTGGTTCTCGTAGTACGGCAGCAGCGCGCGGTACTCGGCGAGCGCCGCCGCCGGTTCGCCCAGCTGCTCCAGGCACTGCGCGGCCTCGTAGCGGTAGCGCAGGGACTGCGGGTCGGCCTGGCCGGCCTCGGCGGCGCGTTCGTCGGCGAGACGGCGTAGTTCGGGCAGCGCGCGCCGGTACTGGCCGTCGTCCATGAGCGTGGCCGCGTACTGCTTGCGCAGGGTCCGTACGACCGGGGAGTGCGTGCCGTGCTGTTCCGCGGCGGCCGGCAGGATCGCGCCCAGGATGTCGACGGCCTGCGTGATGCGGCCCTCCCCGAGCAGGCGCTTGACCTCGTCCACGGCGGCGGCGACATCGGGCTTCTCGGCCGGCGGCGCCGGGGCGACGGGGGCGGGCTGGGGCGCGGGCGTCCGCGCGCGGTCCGGCCAGGGGGCGTGCGGGCGCAGGAAGGGGCGCGTGGGGTCCAGGGGCGCCCCGGTGGGTGTCCCGCGCGCGGGAAGGAGCAGCGCCAGGTCCTCGTACACCTCCTGCGCGGACGCCGGCCGGTGCTGCGGATCCTTGGCGAGCAGCCGCAGCACCAGGGTTTCGAGCGCCTCGGGGACCTCGGGGCGGATCCGGCGCACGGGCAGCGGAGGCTCGTACAGGTGCCGGTGCAGCACGCCGAGCGCCGTGGAGCCGGCGAACGGCACCTCGCCGCTGAGCAGTTCGTGCATCAGCACGCCGAGCGCGTACAGGTCGGTGTACGGGCCGACCGCACCGCCCATCGCCTGCTCCGGCGCCATGTAGGCGGGCGAGCCGATCGGGGAGCCGGTGTGGGTGAGGCGGGTGGTGTCGGTGTCCATCACCGAGGCCACGCCCAGGTCGAGCACGGTCACCGTGCCGTCCTGCTTCACCATGACGTTGCGGGGCTTCAGGTCGCGGTGCACGATCGGCACGGCGTGCACCGCGCTCAGTACGGCGCACAGTTGCGCGGCCACCGCGACCGCCCACTGCCACGGGTAAGGGTCGTGCTCGGCGAGATGGTCGGAGAGGTCGGCGCCGTCGACGTACTGCATGACGAGGAACAGCTCCTCGCCCTCGCTGCCCGCGTCGTGCACCGTCACCAGGCCGGGGTGGTCCACCTGCGCGGTCACCCGGCACTCGCGCAGGAACCGGCGGCGCAGCTCGTCCGCCTCCTGGCCGGCCACCTTGTCGGGGCGCAGCAGCTTCACCGCCACGCGCCGGTCGAGCCGCCGGTCGTACGCCGTCCACACCTGGCCCATCCCGCCCTGCCCGATGAGCGTGGACAGTTCGTACCGGTCGGCGACGAGACGTCCTGTCGCCACGCTCACCGTCCGCCCTCATGGCCGTCCTGCTTGCGCAGGTAGTCGCTCAGCTCGTCCAGCTCGGCCCGCACCTGGTCGATCCGCGCGGGCGCCGGACGCCGGGGCGGCGGGGTGGCCAGCGGGGGCTGCGGCACGGGTGTGTGCGGCACCGGGGGCGGGGTGTGCGGCCCGGTCGGGGCTGTCGGCATCGGGGTCGGTGTCGGGGTCGGCAGGGTCGGTACGGTCGTCGCGGTGTACGGCGTCGCGGGCGCCGGGTAGCCGTACGCCGGGGCCTGCCGCTGCGCCGCGTACGCCTGCTGCTGGAGCAGGAAGTGCCGGATGTCCGCCGCGAGGTAGTACGCGATCGCGGCCACGAGCGTGCCGAGCAGGAGCAGGATGCCCACATAGCCGCCGGTGGTGTGGATCTCGTCGCCGGGCTCGATCGCCACCAGCGTGATGCTCAGGACGTCGGCGGCGAGCACCGCCACGAACAGGCCCCAGTCCAGCGACCGGCGCGTGACGGCCGCCAGTCGCAGCATCATCGCCCAGGCCAGGAAGCCGATGGTGAGGATCCCGAGCGCCACGAACAGCACACGCAGGAAGACCAGCCACGCGGTGTGCGGCGGCTGCTTCACCGGCTGTCCGTAGCCGTGGCCTTGCATGGCTGCTCCTGATCCTGAAGGGGGCGTCCCCGCCCGTCCGGCGTGGTCCGCGGGGGCGGACAACGCCGGTCGTGCGATTGTCGCTTCGAGCATATGGCCCGGCAGGGACAAGCGGTCCGGGTTGTACCGAACCGTTGTCCGGGGGCCGGTGCGGGACCAGCGGGATCAGTCGGGGGCGACCGTACCGTCCGTCAGTCCGTCGTACATCCCGCGCACGAGCTGCTCCCCGAGCCGGCTCGCGTGCCTGAGCGCCCGCTCGAACTCGTCGAGTGCGCGGAAACGCGCGCCGTAGCGCCGCTGTTCCTCCAGCGGGAGCCGGGGCAGTTGGAGCCGGCGCACGTCCAGGCGGGTCGCCGTGGAGGCGTAACTGCTGGCCTGCCGGTTGTTGGCGGTACCGCGCAGGAACCCGGCGAGGAACCATGGGTCGAGTGCCGTGCCGTCGGGGCGCAGCAGCACGAGGCTGCGCCCCAGGGCGGCGCCCCCCGTCGCCTCGTCGATCACGCGCGCCACCGAGCCCCCGCCGAGCACCGGTACGACGACATCGCCCGGCTCGGTCAGCACCGCCTCCTCCTCGCTCTCGGGAAGCGTGCCCGAAGGCGCCGTTCCGGCCAGCACGTCATGGTCGGTGAGCACCGGCACGCGCGCGTGGCCGCCGTTTCCGCCGGTACGCATCACCAGCGCGCCCCCGCGCGCGAGTTCGCCGACGGTGGTGAGCGGCCAGCGCGCGGGCGGCGCCGGGTCGGCGGGGGGCGGGGTGAGGTCGGCGGTCAGGCGCAGGGTGGCACCGAGCCGCTCGCGCACCTGCGTGAGCTGTTCCGCGCCGTCGGCGACGGCGGCCGGCGGCAGGTGGCGGGCGGGGGCCAGGTCCACGTCGTCGTCGAGGAGGTCGATGACCGGCAGGGAACGGGCGAGTCCCGGCCGCTCGTCCAGGCCCCCGGTGCGCGCGAAGGCGCGCCAGGCGTCCATGACGGCGTCCCGTACCGCCTCCCAGTCCGGGCCGCCCCGCCCTTCCCCGGCGAACCTCCCCGTGTCCACGAGCAGCACCTCGGGCGTGACGGGTGTCCGGTCGGGCCGGCGCAGCACCCACAGGTGCAGCGGGATGTTGTACGGCGGCGCGGCGCCGACCGGCAGCGCGACCACGGCCCGCAGGGCGCCCCGGCGCAGCAGGTCGGCGCGGATCCGGCGCCCGGAACGGCGGGAGGCGGCGGCCGGCGGCATGAGCAGCACGGCGGTACCGCCGTCGGTCAGCCGGGCCAGCGCGTGCTGCACCCAGGCCAGCTCGGACTCGGTGCGCGCCGGGAAGCCGTACTCCCAGCGGGGGTCGTAGGCGAGTTCGTCGTGGCCCCAGTTGCGCTCGTTGAACGGCGGATGGCACAGGACCGCGTCGGCGCGCAGCTCCGGGTGGGCGTCGGCGCGCAAGGTGTCGCCGGCGGCGGCGCGCACGGTGGCCCGGCTGTGCAGCGCGAGCCGCAGCGCGCTGAGCGCGGCGAGGTCGGGAGCGCTGTCCTGGGCGTACATCTCCTGGTCGGGGCGGGTGTCCACGGCGCGCAGCAGGGCGCCGGTGCCGCAGGCGGGGTCCAGGACGGTACGGGCCGGACCGGCGAGGTCGGCCATGAGACCGGCGAGCTCGGCCGGGGTGAGCGTGTACTGGCGCGGGTTGGCGTCCAGGTGCCGGCCTAGCAGGAACTCGAACGTCTGCCGCGCCCCCACCTCGGCGGCGAGTTCGGCGGCACCGCGGAGGAGGGGGACGGAGGGGAGGAGTTGGGGGCCGGTGGGGGTGGGGACGGCTGGGGCGGGGACGGCGGGGGTGCTTGGCGCGGTTGGTGGGGCTGGAGTGGTTTCTGGGGCTGAGGTGGCCCACGTGGCTGATGCGGCTGGCGTGAGCTGTGGGGCTTCTGGGCCACTTGTGGTCGGCGCCGTCGGCGCGTTGTGAACGGTCGAGGCGCTGTGAGCGGTTGGCGCGTTGTGAACGGCCGATGCACCGTGAACGGTCGGCGAGGTGTTCACGCCCGGCGGTGTCGGAGACGAGTTCACAGCGGAAGCCGTCCGCGACGGGTTCACACCGCTGCTCCTGGCGCCGGTGTCGCCACTGTCGGCGGGGTTGCCGCTGTCGCCGGTGTTGCCCCTGTCTCCGGTATTCGCAGAAAGCGGCCCGTTCACAGTCGCCGCGGCGGTCCGCGACCGCCCGCTGTGAACCGCGTGCCCGCGCGCGCCGCCGAAACGCGGTGTCAGCACCTCCTCCAGCGCACCGGGCAGGATCGCGGCCAGCCGTGCGTCGGAACCGGCGCTCGCGTCGAGCCAGACGGTGGGGCGCTCATGGATCAGCAGCAGCGCGCAGCCGGTGTGCACCAGCGCCGTCAGCGGCCCGTCCGGGTGGCCCGCGAGCTGCTGCCAGACCCGCTCGCGCAGCGGGACCTCGGCGAGTTTGCCCTGCTTGCGCAGCCATGCCTCGACCTCGGCGAGCGCGAAGGACGGACTGGTCTCGGTGCCGCCGACCGGCTTGGGGAAGTCGGCGTGCCGGCGGCGCCAGTTGCTGACGGCGGCACGGCCCACTCCGGCGAGCCGCGCGATACCGGCCGCGGTCACCTCTGTCGCGTTGTCCTGCACCGGCCTCGCTCCCCTCGTCCCATGTGTGCACAGAGCATACCGGCGTACACAAGACCGCCGGATTCACGGGCGTGTACTAGTCCGAAGCTGTGAACCGTGTTGACTCGGTTCACAAGCTCTGGTCTTATTGACCCAGCGAACGAGCGGCCACCGGAGGGGGAGGCCGCCGCATTCGGGAGGGTTTTGCCATGGGCATGAAGGCCAAGGTCGCGCTCGGTGCCGTTGTGGGAATCGTCGTCATCGGAGCCGTGTCCGCGAACGCGGGCAGCGACGGCAAGGACGGCGGTTCCGGCGGCAGCGGCAAGGGCTCCTCGGCGTCGGCCGAGCACAAGTCCGGTGGCAAGAAGGACGCGGGGGGCGCGAAGGCGGCCGAGGAGAAGAAGGCCGCCATCGACGGTGACGGCGAGTACCAGGTGGGCTCCGATGTGAAGCCGGGGACGTACCGCACGACCGGCAACACGGACGACATGTGCTACTGGGAGCGCGCCAAGGACGCCTCGGGCGAGATGGACTCGCTGCTGGCCAACGACAACGTCACCGGCACGAGTTACGTCACCGTCAAGGCCACCGACAAGGTGTTCAAGTCCAGCGACTGCAAGGGCTGGGAGGCCGTGGACCCGAAGGCGAAGGGCGCGCCCGGCTCGTCGATGGACGGCGACGGAGGCATGTTCAAGGTCGGCACGGACATCGCGCCGGGCACCTACAAGTCGACCGGGAACGCCGACGACTCCTGCTACTGGGAGCGTACGAAGGACGCCGACCACGGGCTGAACTCGATCATCGCCAACAACAACGTCACCGGCACGGCCGTCGTCACCATCAGCCCGTCGGACGCCTACTTCAAGACCACCGGCTGCGGTGACTGGAAGAAGGCCTGACCCGTCCGGTCGTCCCGGGCGCGGGGTGTGCGGTCCCCCACCGCACGCCCCGGCCCACCCCGCTCCCCCCGCTTCTCCCGCTCCCCCCACCACCCCACCGCGTCCGGACGGGCCTGACCGGCTCCCGGCCGTGGGACCTGCGCCCGGGCGGCGAACTCCGTCCCGGACGCCGTACGGCCTGCCGTACACACTCCCCTGTTTCACCCACCTCTGAAGGACTGTCATGCGTCTCTCGTCCCGTGCCGCCACGCTGATCGCCGTCGCGGCGCTCCCGCTGGCCCTGTCGGCCTGCTCCTCTTCCTCCGACTCGCCCTCCGACACCGGTGCGAGCGCCAAGGCGAAGGACCCCAACGCCGGTCTGTTCACCGGCACGCAGCTGAAGAAGGCGCTGGCGCCCGCGTCGGCCTTCCCGGCCGGGCTCACCGTCGAGGCCGACGGCGCCTCGGACAGCGGGGCCAAGTTCCTCGCTCCGTCGAGCAGGAAGACCGCGAAGCCGGACTGCACCCGGCTGGAGGGCACCTCCTGGATCCAGGTGACCGGTTTCGAGGGAGGCGTGTCCTTCGCGCAGAACGACTACGTGAACCAGGACAAGACCGAGGAAGTGGCCCAGGAGATCGACGCGTTCCAGGGCACCACGGCGAAGACGGTGATGAAGCAGCTGGAGTCCGTCGCGGGCGGGTGCGCCACCTTCACGGACACGGACACGCACGCCAAGGTGAAGGTGACGGGCCGGTCCACGGCCGGGCTCGGCGACGAGGCGTACACGATGACGCTGTCGAGCGGCGCCTGGGAGACCGGCACCACCCTCATCGCGGCCCGTTCCGGCAACAACGTGGTCACCGTGCTGTCCACCGCGGGCAGCGACGACGGTGCCGCCGCCGCGAAGAAGGTGACGACCCGGATCCTGGGCTCCCTGAAGAACGGGTCGGCCGCGTGACCCGCGGGACGGGCGGGCCGGCCTGATCACTGTGACCTGGCGCCGGGGCGGGAGCCGCGGGTCAGGTCACAGCGGGTGCCGCATCCATACGTTGGGTTCCACGTAGACGGCGTAGTCGCGCTCCGGTTCGCAGCGCACCGGGACGAGTGCGCCGGGCACCTCGACGTCGCCCGCCGTGTCGAAGGGCAGCCCGGTCCAGCGGCGCCACTCCTCCAGTGAGCCGCTCACGGTCATGGAGGCCGGGGCGATGGAGTCGATGGCGGCGCCGGCCCGGGCGTGGACGCGCAGCCACGGGTCCTCGGGCAGTCCGTCGGGGCGGACCCGGTGGGCGTACTCGGTGATCGGGGTGTGCGGCTCGCGGTGCTTGGCGTTCGGGCGGACGGGGGCGACGACCTCACGGAAGCCGCGGGCGCGGGCGTTGTCGCGCATCGCCGAGAGCATGGCGGCGGACAGACCGTGGCCCTGGGCGTGCGGGGCGATGGTGACCGAGATGGCGCTCACGGTGTCCGGGCGGGTGCCGCGGCGCAGATCGGCGAAGGCCCACGCGAGGACCTGGTCCCAGCCCCGTGCGGGCAGGGTGCGCCGGCCGTCCGTATCGAGGGCGAACGGCACGCTCCAGGCGTGGGCGACGACCTGACCGTCCTCGTCCTCGGCGAACAGGGCGTACTCCGGCAGTTCGGTGGGGATGCGGCCGTAGTGGGTGTCGCCCACGGGGTCGTTGGTGACGAACTCGGGCCATGTGTCGGTCATGCCGAGCACCGCCGACAGCCGGTCGGGCCGCTCGGCGAGGCTGCTCACCTTGATGTCCATACCGGTCACGGTAAGCGGTGCGCACCCGGCGAGACAGCGCTGCACCTGGCCGCCGGGCGGGTCACCGGGCCCGGAAGCGCTCGGGGGCCTTCGTCGGGTTGCCGCCGGTGGGGAGCTTCTGGCCGGGGCAGCCGGCGAGGACCTTCTTCATGGCGGCCTGCTCGGCGGCGGTGACCCACAGGCCGTACTTCTTCTTGACGGCGACCTGGGCGGCGACATAGGTGCACCGGTACGACTTGTCGGGCGGCAGCCAGGTGGCCGTGTCGCCGTCTCCCTTGCCGCGGTTGGTGCGCGCGTCGACCGCGAGGAGGTTGAGGGGGTCGTTGGCCAGCGCTATGCGCTTGCTGGGATCCCAGTATTTGGCGCCCTTCTGCCAGGCGTCGGAGAGGGCGACGATGTGGTCGATGTCGACCTGGCTGCGGCCTCGCCGGTAGGTGATGTCCTTGCCGGAGTAGGGGTCGTGTTCCAGCAGGCCGGAGGAGACCTTGCAGGTGCCGCCGGTGAACTTCACCTGCCTCAGATCGCGTTTGAGGATGTCGTCGCGGGTGTCGCAGGAGTTGGAGTCGGTGTCCGCCCAGGCGGTGCCGAACCGGGCCCGGGAGTAACCGGTCTTCGGGGCCCGCCCCTTGACGGTCAGTGAGCCGGCGGCGGCCAGGGCCGCGCCCCCGCCGCCGGTCTCCTCGGGCCCCGAGGTTCCCTCAGTCTGCTCGGCCGTGCAGCCGGTGACGGCGACCAGCATGGCCACGGCGGTGGCCACGCCGCCCCTCAGACGCCTCACGGTGCGCCCCCCTCTCGCCCTGGTCCGCCCTGGCCCGCTCTGCGGTACGGCGGATCGTTCCGCTCCCCACGGTAACTCCCCTTCGGCGCCCACCAGATGGTGCATAAAGGGGCAATTACCGGGCAAGCCGGGCGGGAGTGGGAGAACGCGAGTCGACCGGTCCCCGCACCCGGGCACCGCCGGCCCCGCCCCCGGGCACCGCCGGCTAGCCCAGGATCGAGGTGAGGAACTCGCCGACCCAGGCCAGCAGCTCGCGGCCGACCAGCGGCTTGCCGCCGACCTTCGCCGTCTTCGGGCGCGGGACCAGCACCTGGTGCGCGGCCGGCTTGATGACCGTGCCCGGGTAGAGCCGCTTGAGGCGCAGCTCCTGCGACTCGCGCAACTCCACGGGTGCGAAGCGGATGTTGGTGCCCTGGAGCACGATCTCGCCCACGCCGCACGCGCGCGCGAGCATCCGCAGCCCGGCCACCAGCAGCAGGTTCTCCACCGGTTCGGGCAGCTTGCCGTAGCGGTCGGTGAGTTCCTCGCGGACGGCCTTGACGTCCTCCTCCGAGTTGGCGGAGGCGATGGCCCGGTACGCCTGGAGGCGCAGCCGCTCGCCGGGGGCGTAGTCGTGCGGGACGTGCGCGTCGACCGGCAGCTCGATCTTGACCTCGAGCGGCGGCTCCTCCTCGATCCCGCCGGTCTCCAGCTGGCGCCGGTAGTCGGCGACGGCCTCGCCGACCATGCGGACGTACAGGTCGAAGCCGACGCCCGCGATGTGCCCGGACTGCTCGCCGCCGAGCAGGTTTCCGGCGCCGCGGATCTCCAGGTCCTTCATCGCGACGTACATGCCCGCGCCCATCTCCGTGTGCTGGGCGATCGTCGCCAGGCGCTCGTGCGCGGTCTCCGTCAGCGGCTTCTCCGGCGGGTACAGGAAGTACGCGTAGCCGCGCTCGCGGCCCCGGCCGACGCGGCCGCGCAGCTGGTGCAGCTGGGACAGGCCGAAGGTGTCGCCGCGCTCCACGATCAGCGTGTTGGCGTTGGAGATGTCGATGCCCGACTCCACGATCGTGGTCGACACCAGCACGTCGAACTTCTTCTCCCAGAAGTCGACGACCACCTGCTCCAGCGCGGATTCCGACATCTGGCCGTGGGCCGTCGCGATGCGCGCCTCGGGCACGATCTCGCGCAGCCGCGCGGCCGCGCGGTCGATGGACTCGACCCGGTTGTGGATGTAGAAGACCTGGCCCTCGCGCAGCAGCTCGCGGCGGATGGCCGCGCCGATCTGCCTCTCCTCGTAGGGCCCGACGAAGGTGAGCACCGGGTGGCGCTCCTCCGGCGGAGTGGTGATCGTGGACATCTCGCGGATGCCGGTGACCGCCATCTCCAGGGTGCGCGGGATCGGGGTCGCCGACATGGTCAGCACGTCGACGTTGGCGCGGAGCTTCTTCAGCTGCTCCTTGTGCTCGACGCCGAAGCGCTGCTCCTCGTCCACGATGACCAGGCCGAGGTCCTTGAACCTGGTCTCGGACGAGAAGAGGCGGTGGGTGCCGATGACGATGTCCACCGAGCCCTCGCGCAGGCCCTCCAGGACGGTCTTCGCCTCGGTGTCGGTCTGGAAGCGGGAGAGCGCCTTCACGCTCACCGGGAACTGCGCGTACCGCTCCGAGAACGTCCCGAAGTGCTGCTGCACCAGCAGGGTCGTCGGGACGAGGACGGCCACCTGCTTGCCGTCCTGTACGGCCTTGAAGGCGGCGCGTACGGCGATCTCGGTCTTGCCGTAGCCGACGTCGCCGCAGACCAGCCGGTCCATCGGGACCGACTTCTCCATGTCCTCCTTGACCTCGGCGATGGTGGTGAGCTGGTCGGGGGTCTCCGCGTAGGGGAAGGCGTCCTCCAGCTCGCGCTGCCAGGGCGTGTCGGAGCCGAACGCGTGGCCGGGGGCGGCCATGCGCGCGCTGTACAGCTTGATCAGGTCGGCGGCGATCTCCTTGACGGCCTTCTTCGCGCGCGCCTTGGTCTTCGTCCAGTCGGCGCCGCCGAGGCGGTGCAGGGTGGGGGCCTCGCCGCCGACGTACTTGGTGATCTGCTCCAGCTGGTCGGTCGGGATGTAGAGGCGGTCGCCGGGCTGGCCGCGCTTGGCGGGCGCGTACTCGACCACCAGGTACTCGCGTGTGGCGCCCTGCACGGTGCGCTGCACCATTTCGATGTAGCGGCCGACGCCGTGCTGTTCGTGGACGATGTAGTCGCCCGGCTCCAGGGTGAGCGGGTCGATCGTCTTGCGGCGGCGGGCCGGCATGCGGGCGCCGTCGCGGCTCGCGGTGCGCTGGCCGGACAGGTCGGTCTCGGTGAGCACGGCGAGCTTGAGCGCCGGGTCCACGAAGCCGTACTCGATCGATCCGCAGGAGACGTGCACCACTGAGGGGCTCAGCTCGCCGAGGTCGGAGTCGAGGCGGGCCGCGATGCCCTCGCCGCCGAGCACCTCCACCGTGCGGGCGGCCGGGCCGTGGCCCTCGGTGACGAACACCGTGCGCCAGCCGTCGGCGAGCCAGCCCTTGGTGTCGGCGAGCGCCCGCGCGGTGTCGCCGCGGTAGGTCTCGGGGGCGTGCATGCCGAGCTTGAGGGTGTCCGCCTCGAGTTCGAGATCGGCCGCGAACGGCGACACGGACCACCACATCATGTCCAGCTCGCGCGCGCGGTCGCGGACGTCGGCGATGGACCACAGGGAGGCCGCGCCGACGTCGATCGGAGCCTCGCCGCCGCCGGCGGTGGCCGCCCAGGACGCCTGGAGGAACTCCTGGCTGGTCGCCACCAGGTCGGCGGCGCGCGTGCGGACCCGCTCGGGGTCGCAGACGACGGCCATGGCGCCCTTGGGCAGCACGTCGAGCAGCAGCTCCATGTCGTCCACCAGGACCGGGGCGAGGGACTCCATGCCCTCCACCGCGATGCCCTCGGCGATCTTGCCGAGCAGTTCGCCCAGCTCCGGGTGGTCTTCGGCGAGGGCACGCGCGCGTGCGCGTACGTCGTCGGTGAGCAGCAGTTCCCGGCACGGGGGCGCCCACAGGCCGTGCTCGGCGACTTCCAGGGAGCGCTGGTCGGCGACCTTGAAGTAGCGGATCTCCTCGATCTCGTCGCCCCAGAACTCGATGCGCAGGGGGTGTTCCTCGGTGGGCGGGAACACGTCCAGGATGCCGCCGCGTACGGCGAACTCGCCGCGCTTCTCGACCAGCTCCACGCGCGCGTAGGCGGCCGCCGCGAGGGCTTCCACGACCTCGTTCAGATCGGCGGTCCGGCCGGTCTTCAGGGATACCGGTTCCAGGTCGCCCAGGCCCTTGACCTGTGGCTGGAGCACGGAGCGCACGGGGGCGACGACGACGGAGACCGGGCCGGTCTCCGGGTCGTCCGGGCTGGGGTGGGCCAGCCGGCGCAGGACGGCGAGACGACGGCCCACGGTGTCGCTGCGCGGGCTGAGCCGCTCGTGCGGGAGGGTCTCCCAGGAGGGGTACTCCACGACGCCCTCTTCGGGCAGCAGGGAGCGCAGGGCGGCGGCCAGGTCCTCGGCCTCCCGGCCGGTCGCCGTGACCGCCAGCACCGGGTGACCGGCATCGCGGGCCAGGGCGGCGACCGCGAAGGGGCGGGCCGCCGGGGGGCCGACCAGGTCGACGTGCGGGCGGTTGCCGTCCGCTGCCGCCTTGATCGCTTCCGCGAGGGCGGGGTCCTTGACGACGGCGTCGAGCAGACCGTGCAGGCTCATGGAGGGGCTTTCCGTCCAGGGGGTCGGCAACACGAAGGGCCCGACTCGTGTGACGGGCCGGGGGTGTCCAGCGTACGACTCCGTCGGGGTTGCCGTCGGAGCCTGTGGACAACTCCGCTTCCTGGTGCCCGGTGCCGCAGCCGGCCTCCCAGTGCGCTTCGCCCTCCGCACCCCGGCCCATGCCACCCGCCACCCGACTCGGCCGGGCCGAGACCGGCCAAGCAGAAACCCGGTGCCGGAAGTCCCAGGACTCCCCGGCACCGGGTCCTCCCCCGCAACCCCCGTATGCGGTGGTCGTCGGCCCGGCCCGCGCGGCTAGTCCGTCGCGATGGCGTTCAGGACGTTCATCCTGCCCGCCCGGAACGCCGGGATCAGCGCGGCGAACAGGCCCACGAAGGCCGAGCCGGCGAAGACGGCGATGATCGTCGGCCAGGGGATCTCCAGGACGTGCAGGCCCTCCAGCGCGAGGAGCTTCTGGGCGGTCGCGCCCCATCCCATGCCGAGGCCGAGGCCGAGCAGGGCGCCGAAGACGGCGATCACCACGGACTCCAGGCGGATCATGCGGCGCAGTTGGCGGCGGGAGAGGCCGATGGCCCGCATGAGGCCGATCTCCCGGGTCCGCTCGACCACCGACAGGGCGAGGGTGTTCACGACACCCAGGACCGCGACGATGATCGCGAGGGCCAGCAGGCCGTAGATCATGTTGAGCAGCTGGCCGATCTGGTCCTTCAGCGCCTTCTTGTAGTCGGTCTGGTCGCGCACGGTCAGGGCCGGGTCGTCGCGCAGCGCCGACTTCAGCGCCTGGTAGGCGGCCGCCTGCCGCCCGTCCTCGGCGGTGGCGAACACCAGCTGGTCGAGGGGCATCCGGTCGGCCGGCACGTACCTCGCGGCCGTGGCGATGGAGGCGTACATCGCGCCCTTGTCGACCACGACGTCGTCGCTGGTGATCGCGCGGACCGTCAGCTTCGCCGTCCTGCCGTCCGCGAAGTCGACCGCGACCGTGGAGCCCAGCTTGATGCCGTGCTTGTCGGCGAAGCCCTCGAAGACGGACATGGAGTCCGGCTTGTAGGCGTCGGCGAGGTTGCCGGCGACCGTCTTGGTGCGCACGTCCTGCGCGTAGGTCGGGTCGGCCGCGTTGATCGTCTCGTCCTTGGAGACACGACCGTCCGGCGTGGTCAGGGACGCTTTCAGGATCTTGTACTCGGTGACCCGCGCCAGGCCGGGCGTGTCCTTGATCTTCCGCACCATCTGCGGGTTGACCATCTTGTACTCCTGGTCGCCCCGGATGATGAAGTCCGTGCCGACGGTCTTGTCCAGCTGGTCGGTGGCGGAGGCGACCATGGAGGAGCCGACCACCGACAGGCAGGCCACCAGGGCCAGGCCGATCATCAGGGCGGCACCGGTGGCGCCGGTGCGGCGCGGGTTGCGCAGCGCGTTGCGCTCGGCCATCCGGCCCACGGGCCCGAACATCCGCAGCATGACCGCGGCGAGGACGCGGACCACGCCGGCGGCGAGCAGCGGCCCGATGACGACGAAGCCGATCAGGGAGAGCACCACGCCCGCGCCCAGCCAGCCCGAGCCGGCCTTGGCCTTGTCGGCGGTGGCGGCGACGTACAGGCTCCAGCCGCCGGCGGCGGTCAGGAGCAGGCCGAGGACGGCCCGGACTGCTCCGGCCCTGGCGTCGGCCGGGGCACCCGCGTCGCGCAGGGCGGCCATCGGTGAGACCTTGCCGGCGCGCCGGGCGGGCAGGTAGGCCGCGAGGACGGTGACGATCACGCCGAGGAGCAGGCCGGCCGCCGGGGTGGTCCAGGCGACGGTCAGGTCGTCGGTGGACAGGTTCATGCCCATCCGGCCCATGAGCTTCATCAGGCCGATCGCGATGCCGACGCCCGCGCCGACACCGAGCACGGAGCCGAGGACGCCGAGCAGCAGCGCCTCGACCAGCACGGACCGGTTGACCTGCCTGCGGGAGGAGCCGATGGCGCGTATCAGGCCGATCTCGCGGGTGCGCTGGGCGACCAGCATGGAGAAGGTGTTGATGATCAGGAAGATGCCGACCAGGAAGGCGATCCCGGCGAAGCCGAGCATGGCGTACTTCATGACGTTCAGGAAGCTCTGGACGTCCTTCTGGTTGGCGTCGGCGACCTCCTTGGCCGTCTGCACCTTGTAGCGGTGGCCGAGGGCGGCGGTGACGTTCTGCTTGAGCCGGGCGTCCGGCACGCCCGTGGCGGCGGTGACGTTGATGTTGGTGTAGACGCCGGTCCGGCCGACGAGGGTCTGCTGGGCGGTCCGGGTGTCCAGGTAGAAGATCGCCGCGCCGGGGTTGGTGACCTTGAAGGCGGCGACGCCGGACACGCGCGCGTGGTGCGTACCGACGGCCGTGATCACACCGATCTCGTCACCGAGCTTCAGGTCGTGCTTGTCGGCGGTGTCGGCGTCGACCATCACCTGGTCGGGGCCCTTGGGCGCGTTACCGGAGGTGATCTCCATGGTGCGGGCGTCGTTGCCGTTCCAGCTGCCCACGATGGTGGGCGCGCCGCTGCTGGGCGACAGCTTGTCCCTGTCGGCGTCGATGACGGTCACCGCGGTGGAGAACACGGTGCCCTCGGCCGACCTGACACCGTCGGCCGTGCGGACCTCACCGAGCACCGAGGCCGGCACGACCGGCGGCTTGCCGGTGCGGGAGATAGTCTGCCCGGTGTCGGAGGAGCCCTTGGCGCTGACCGTCACGTCCGAGGCGGTCGCCTGGAACAGCTTGTCGAAGGTGGTGTTCATCGTGTCGGTGAACACGAGCGTGCCGCACACGAACGCCACCGACAGCAGCACCGCCGTCGCCGACAGCGCCATGCGCCCCTTGTGCGCGAGGAAGTTGCGCAGCGAGGTCTTCAGGACGGTCATGACGTACGCCCCCGGGCGTCGAAGTCCTTCATGCGGTCCAGGACCTGATCGGCCGTCGGGTGGTGCATCTCGTCGACGATCCGGCCGTCGGCGAGGTAGAGCACACGGTCGGCGTAGGAGGCGGCCACGGGGTCGTGGGTGACCATGACGATGGTCTGGCCGAGTTCGTCCACCGAGCGGCGCAGGAAGCCCAGCACCTCGGCACCCGCGCGCGAGTCGAGGTTTCCGGTCGGCTCGTCCCCGAAGATGATCTCCGGGCGGGCGGCGAGCGCACGGGCCACGGCGACGCGCTGCTGCTGGCCGCCGGAGAGCTGGGTGGGCCGGTGCTTGAGGCGGCCGGCGAGCCCGACGGTCTCCACGACCCGGTCCAGCCAGGCCCTGTCCGGCTTGCGTCCGGCGATGTCCATGGGCAGCGTGATGTTCTCGATCGCGTTGAGCGTCGGCAGCAGGTTGAACGCCTGGAAGATGAAGCCGATCCGGTCCCGGCGCAGCTGGGTGAGCTTCTTGTCCTTCAAGCCGGTGATCTCGGTCTCGTCCAGGTGGATGTGACCGCTCGTCACCGTGTCGAGCCCGGCGAGGCAGTGCATCAGGGTGGACTTGCCGGACCCGGAGGGGCCCATGATCGCGGTGAACTGGCCGCGGGCGATGTCCACGTCGACGTGGTCAAGGGCCACCACCCGGGTCTCGCCGGACCCGTACGCCTTCACGACCTGCCGCGCCCGCGCGGCAACGGCCGCACTCCCTCCCGCCGCCCGACCACCGCTCCTCATCGAGGCGCTCCGCGCCACACCTTCTGAATCGCCCCCGTGCCTGGGAATGCCTACAGCCGATGTCACGGTATGTCTCCTATGTCGGTCAGCAAGTCGGTGGTGAGTGCCCCGGGATGCCGGGTGTCGTCTGGGTACGTCGATGAGTCTGGCGGGAGGCCGGGGTGCCGCGCGCTGGTGCGAAGCCCCGTCTTTCCGGGGGGAAAACCCCACCTCCGCCGGTGCGGCCCGCCGCCCCCCAGCGGCGTAAAGCCAGGTTAAGGAGCGCACCCGGCCGGTCTCGTCCTCCGCCGGGAGGAACCCGCCCCGAGCCGTAGTACGGAGGTACCCCTAGGGGCGCTCCACCGCCGGGTGGAGCGGTTCTCGGGGTCGCCTCCACCCTTCGGTGCGGAAAGCCTCCACCCTGCCGCCGCGTCAGGGTCAAGCCCGGGATGCCGTGGGAAGCTGTCGTTCCGAAGACAGGTGCAGGGGGCACCGAGATGGCTTCCGGCGGGAAGCACGGGAGGGGTGTGCGGTGGGGAGTACGACACCGGCGATACGCGGCGGCGCCGCCCGGCGGCAGGGCACCGGGCGGCGGGGCGCGGTGGTCGCCGCGCTCATGCTGACGATGGCACTGGCGGCGCTCGACTCCACCGTCGTCTCCACGGCCGTACCGCAGATCGTCGGCGACCTCGGCGGGTTCTCCGTCTTCTCGTGGCTGTTCTCCGGCTATCTGCTCGCCGTCACCGTCTCGCTGCCCCTCTACGGCAAGCTGTCCGACACCTTCGGCCGCAAGCCGGTGCTGGTGGTGGGCGCGGCCGTGTTCCTGCTGGGTTCGCTGCTGTGCGCGGCGGCCTGGAACATGGGCTCGCTGATCGCGTTCCGGATCGTGCAGGGCCTGGGCGGCGGGGCGCTGCAGGGCACGGTCCAGACGCTGGCCGCCGATCTGTATCCGCTGGCCGAGCGCCCGAAGATCCAGTCGAAGCTGTCCACGGTGTGGGCGGTGGCCGCGGTGGCCGGTCCGGGGCTCGGCGGCGTGCTGGCCGCCTACGCGGACTGGCGCTGGATCTTCCTGGTCAACCTGCCGATCGGCGCCGCCGCGCTGTGGCTGATCGTCCGTCACCTGAAGGAGCCCGAGCGGGAGAACGTCGGCCACGCGCGCGTGGACTGGGCCGGCGCGCTCGCGGTGTTCGCGTGCGGCGGGGTGCTGCTGACCGCGCTGGTGCAGGGCGGGGTCGCCTGGCCGTGGCTGTCGGCGCCGTCGCTGGCCCTGTTCGGCACGGGCCTCGCCCTGGCCGCGGTGGTGGTCGTGGTGGAACGGCGGGCCGCGGATCCGGTCATCCCGGGGTGGGTGTGGCGGCGCCGGACCATCGCGGCCGTCAACCTGGCGCTCGGCGCGCTGGGCCTGCTGATGGTGGCGCCGTCGGTGTTCCTGCCGACGTACGCGCAGTCGGTGCTCGGCCTCGCGCCCGTGGCCGCCGGGTTCGTGCTGTCGGTGTGGACGCTCAGCTGGCCGGTATCGGCCGCGCTCAGCCAGCACATCTACCGGCGGATCGGCTTCCGGGACACCGCGCTGCTCGGCATCGGCCTGGCGGCGCTGGTCCTGTGCGCGTTCCCGTTCCTGCCGTATCCCGGGTCGTGGTGGCAGCCGACACTGCTGATGCTGCTGCTGGGCGGGGCACTGGGGCTGTTCCAGCTGCCGCTGATCGTCGGGGTCCAGTCGACCGTGGGCTGGTCGGAGCGGGGAACCACGACCGCGTCGGTGCTGTTCTGCCGGCAGACCGGCCAGACCGTCGGCGCGTCCCTGTTCGGCGCCGTCGCCAACGGGGTGCTGGCCGCGCGGCTGGGCGGTGCGGGCGACCTGGACTCCGTCACGCGCGCGCTGGACGGCGGTACGGCTCCGGAGGCGACCCGGCGGGCGATCGCCGAGGCGGTCCACGCGGTGTACCTCGGCGCGGCGGCCTCGGCGGCACTGGCGTTCATGGTGCTGCTGGTGGTGGCGCCTCGTCGGTTCCCGGTGCTCCAGGAGTGAATCCCGCTCTCACCGAGGGGCGTTGACGCGGGTAGCACGCCAGTCGGACCCCTTTTCGCGGGGAAAGCGCATACCGACCGGCCAGTTCGGTGAAAACGCCGCGCGTCCGGCGACCCGCGAGTAGCGTGCGTGGCTCCGCTCCCCACCTCCCTGCGGTCCGCCGCCACGGACCCGAGCCGCGCAAGGAGCCCCGGGATGTCCTACGACCCGCCGCACCCGTCGCATCCGTCGCAGTCGCCGTACCCGCCACGATCGCCGTACCCGCCACCGTCGCCGTACCCGCCGTACACCGCACACCCGTCGTCCGCATCGTCCGCGTCGTCCATGTCGTCCATGTCGTCCATGTCATCCGCGTCGTACCCGACCTACCCCTGGCAGCCGCCCGCGCCGCCCGAACCGGTCCGTCGGCCGCCGCGCGAACCCCTCGGCCACCACAGCGACCTGCGGCTGCTGCGCAGCGCCTACCGCTGGCAGCGGCGCACCGCCACACTCACCGCGCTGGGCTACTTCACGCTGTTCCTCCTGCTGTCCGCGTACGCGCCCGGCTTCATGACGAGCACTGTCACCGACGGCATCCCGGCCGGCCTGCTGCTCGCCCTGCTCCAACTCCCGGTCACCTTCCTGGCGATCGCCCTGTACGAGCACACCGCGCGCCGGCAGGTCGATCCGCTCGCCGAGCACATCCGCAGGCAGGCCGAGCTGGACGCGCGCCGGGGAGCGACGCGATGACCGGCGCCGCGGGCTCCCCGGCCGGCCCGATGTCCACCGGCTTCAGCGACTCCGCCCAGACCATGTCCCTGGTCGCCTTCTCCGCCGTCGCCACGCTGACCCTGCTGCTGTGCGTGATGACCGGCCCCGACCGGGACGATCTCGACGAGTTCTACACCGGCTACGGCTCCCTGTCCCCGCTGCGCAACGGCCTCGCCATCGCCGGCGACTACATCTCCGCCGCCACCGTCCTCGGCACCGGCGGGGTGATCGCCCTGTGCGGCTACGACGGGGTCGTCCTCGCCCTCAGCACGGCGCTGTCGCTGATGCTGCTGATGTTCCTGCTGGCCGAACCGCTGCGCAACGCCGGCCGGTTCACCATGGGGGACGCGCTCGCCCGCCGGCTGCCCGGCCGCGGTGTCCGCATCACGGCGTGCGCGGTGACCATCGCCGCGCTGCTGCCGCTGATGCTGGTCCAACTGGCCGCGACCGGACAGCTGATGGCGTTCATCCTGGGGTTCCGCGGCGAGTCCCTGCAGACCGGGTGTGTCCTGGGACTCGGCGTCCTCATGATCGCTTACGCGGCGATCGGCGGGATGAAGGGCACCGCGCTCATCCAGATCCTGAAGATCGTGATGCTGCTCGGTTCGGGCGCCGTGGTCGCCCTGCTGATCCTGCGCCGCTTCGACTGGGACCCGGGCGCCCTGTTCACCGCCGCGGCGGCCCGGAGCGGGGCCGGACAGGACTTCCTGCGCTCCGGGCTGGAGTTCGGCACCACACCCGGATCCCGCGCCGACATGATCGCCTCGGAGCTGACCGTCGTGCTCGGCGGCGCCTGCCTGCCCCACGTCACCATGCGCATGTACACCGCCTCCAGCGCCCGCCAGGTACGCCGCTCGATGTCCTGGGCCGTCTCCCTCGTCGCCCTGTTCGTGCTGGTCATCACGGTGGTGGGATTCGGCGCCACGGCGCTGCTCGGGCGTACGGCGATCGCCGCGGCCGACCCGCAGGGCAACACGGCGTATCTGCTGGGCACGCGCGCGGTGTTCGGCGCCGACGTGTCGGCGGCGGAGACCGTCCTGTTCACCACGGTCACCACCGCGATCTTCCTGACCCTGCTCGCCTCGGTGGCCGGGATGATCCTCGCCTGCGCCAACTCCCTGGCGCACGACGTGTTCGCGGCCCGGGTCCAGGAGATGCCGGCCCGTCGCGAGATGGCGCTGGCCCGCGCCTCGGCGCTCGCCACCGGAGTGCCGACGATCCTGCTGGCCACCCTGGTGCAGCACCACAGCCTCCAGCCCCTGGTGACGCTCTCCTTCTGCCTGGGGGCCTCGGCCCTGGCGCCCGCCCTGGTCTACGGCCTCTTCTGGCGCCGCTACACCCGCGGCGGGCTGCTGGGCACGCTGATCGGGGGCTCGCTGACCGTGCTGCTGCTCATGCCGGGCACCAAGCTCGTCTCCGGGTCGCCCGTCTCGGCGTTCCCGCACGCCGACTTCAACTGGTTCCCCTTCACCACGACCGGCATCGTGTCCATCCCGGCCGGCTTCTTCTTCGGCTGGCTGGGCACGGTGCTGTCGGACCGCGCCGAGGCGGCGCGGCAGCGACGCCAGTACGAGGCGGTGGAGGGGTGGATTCTGGCAGGGGCGGTACGCAAGAGGAGTTGACGGGGCGTCCGGGCTGCCCGACGGGGTGTCCGCCGCGTTCGGCGGCTACTCCAGGGCCGCCCTGCCCGTCAGCGAGATGAGGCTGTCGCGCACGGAGTCCATGTGCGCCTGGACGTCGTCCCATGTCTCGCCGTGCTCGCGCAGCACCCGCTCCGTCTCGCGGGCGATGCGCTCCTCGCGCACGCGCGCGTCGGCGACGATTTCGGCGGCCCGCGCCTGTGCCTCCTCCTGGCGGCGGCATGCGGACTCCCCGGCCTCCTCCAGGGCGCGCTTGGCCTCGGACAGCGCGGTCTCGGCCCGGCTGATCCGTTCGGCGTGCAGGGCGTCCAGCGCGGCGATCCGCTCGGCCTCCTCGCGTTCGGCCGCGGCCCAGCGTTCGGCGTGGTCCCGGGACTGTTCGGCGAGCAGGCCGGTGGTGCGCTGGCGCACCTCGCGCAACGCCGCGAGCTCCTCCCCGCGCCCTGCTTTCACCTCGCGCCGGGCGCCGACGCGGAGGTCGTCGGCCTCGGCCTGCGCGGCGAGGAGATGCTGGCGGGCGCGGTCGTCGGCGTCCGCGCGGAGCGCGTCCGCCGCTTCCTGCGCCTCCCGGCGCAGCCCCTCGGCGCGCGCCTGGGCCTGCGCGATCTGCTCCGCGGCTTCGCGCCGTGTGCGCTCCCGCAGGTCAGCCGCCTCTTCCAGCACGATCTGGAAGAGACGGTGGGCGCTCTCCCCGAGCGTCTCGTACATCTGCGGCGTGAGCCGGGCGACAGCCTCGCGCAACCGTACGACCTCGGCCTCCATGTCCTTGGCGAGCACGGTGAGCCGGGCGGCGCGCACCCAGGCGGCGTCCCGGTCCTCGGACAGCGCCTCCAGGAACGCGTCGACCTGCTCGGGGCGGTAGCCGCGCCCCCGGACCGTCACGAAGCCGTGCGGCGACATCGATGCGCTGCTCACCCTGGAATCCCTCTCCACCGGACATACACGACAGATTTCGCGCACATCTTGATGGATCGGACGTAAGTGTTCATAACGCGACACTCCGCAGTCACGTCACGGCCGGGATCCCGCACTTCGCGATCGGCGTGGCGGACAGGCCCTCCGTGCAACGCATCGGGCCCTTCACGCGTGCGCGTGAAGGGCCCGAGGGGGTCACACCCGGCCGGCGGGCGCGGGGGGCGTCACAGCAGCCCGTCCCACATCTGTTCCAGCAGCACCGACCACCAGCTCTCCGGCGAACCGAGCGCCGCCGGGTCCAGGGAGGCCAGCTGCGCCTGGAAGTCGACGGTCCAGCGGCCCGCCTGCTCCTGGTTCAGCCCGAACCGCAGACGCCACATCCGGCCCAGCAGCGCCAGGCACCGTGTGAACTCCGGCAGCCCGGTGTTCACGAACTGCGGCGGCACCGGCGCACCGCCCGGCCCCGCCTCCACGGGCACGGCCACGATGTTCGCCGTCCCGTACTGCACACAGAGCGCCTTGCCGAAGTCGGTGCCCATCACCAGGTACGAGCCCGCGTCCGCCGCCGGCTGCACCCCGCGCTCGGCCGCCAGCTCCGCCAGCGTCGGCACCGGACGGCCCGGCTGCGCCTGCGCCCAGAAGAACGGGCCCAGGTCCAGCGGCAGCCCCGCCACCACCAGCATGTGCGCCACGATCGGCGGCACCCCCTGCCGGGACACCGCCTGCTGCTCGAACCGGAAGATCCCCGGGCCGAACGCCGCGGCCAGCTCCTGGGCGATCCCCTCCGGCGGGACCGGCGGCGCGGCCTGCACCGGCGGCAGCGGCGCCCGCACCGGCCCGGGCCGCGCGGGACCGTCGGCCACCTGGTGCAACTCGCCCTGGTGGGCCAGCAGCTGCTGCATGCCCTGCTGCCGGCTCGCATGGTCCGTGCCGTACGGCGCGATGCTCGTGATCCGCGCCTGCGGCCACTGCTCACGGATCATCCGCGCACAGTAGGCGCCCGGCAGCGCGCACGACTCCAGCTCCGTGTGCAGCTCCAGCACGGTCTCCGGCGGCACGTTCATGGCCCGCAGCTCGTGGAAGATCTGCCACTCCGGGTGTGGCGTACCCGGCGCCGAACGCCGGATCAGCTGCTGCTCCGAGCCGTCCTGCGCGCGGTAGCGCAGCACGGCCTGGTAGCCGGGCCCGACCGTCGGCTGCCCCTGCTGCGGATAGCCGTACGCCGGAGCCTGCCCCGGCAGGGGCCCGCCCGGCGGCGGCATCGCACCCGGCGGCATCGGCGGCGGGGTGCCGGGAGCGCCCGGCATGCCGACCGCCCCGGGGGCGGGCGGCGGCGGGGGCGCGCCCGGGCCGGCCACCGGCGGAGCGGACAGCATGGTCTCGGCCTGGTGCACGGCACCGCCGCGACCACCGCCGGGGACGCCGGGAGCGCCGGGAGCGCCGGGACCGTTCGGTGCGGCGGGGGCTCCGGGCATGCCCGGGGCTCCCGGCGGTTGCGGTGCGCCCGGCACCGGGGGCATCCCCGGGGCGCCCGGGGCCGCGGGGGCGCCGGGCGGGTGCGGCATGCCCGGAGCGCCCTGTGCGCCCGGGGTACCGGGAACACCCGGGGCGCCGGGCGGCTGCGGCGCGCCTCCGCCCAGCTGGCTCGGGTCGGCCAGCACGGTGGCCGCGTGATGCACATGGCCCGGGGGCGTACCGCCCGGAGGCGCGGCAGGCGGGTTGGGGGCACCCGGAGCATTCGGCGCGGCAGGCGGGTTGGGGGCACCCGGAGCATTCGGCGCGCCCGGCACCTGCGCCCCCTCCGGGCTCCCCGGGCTCTGTCCTTCAGGCCCCTCCGGCCCGAGCGCCGACACGAGCTGCGTCGGCACGTACCCGCCCGCGGCCGCACCCGGCGCGGGCGGCGGCGTCGCACTCCCCGGGCGGGCGCCCGGCGTTCCAGGGGCGCCCGGCGGCGCAGGCGGCGCGCCCACTCCCCCGCGCGCCTTCTTCGGCGGCGGAGCAGCCTTGCTCGTCGCGGCGTCCGCGATGTCCCCGGCGTTCGGCGGCAGCCGTCGCGCCGGCCCACCCGGACCCGCCGGAGGCTGTGCCGCGTCCGGCGCACCACCCGGCGCCTGCGGATAGCCGTACCCCGGAGCACCCTGCGGAACGCCGGGGTCCTGCGGGTAGCCGTACGACGGAGCGCCCGGCGGCACAGGCGGCGGCGTGCTGCCCTGCGGAGCGCCCGGCGCGCCAAGAGCCGTCGGGGGCGCGGGCGGAGTGCCGTGCGCCGGAGGGTAGGGCTGTGCGCCCGGCGGAGGCGTGCCCGGAGCCGCCGGCGCCTGCGGATGACCGTACGCCGGCGTGCCCGGTGGCGGCGGGGGCGTGCCGCCCTGCCCCCCACCCGGCGCACCGTGACCGCCGGGCGCACCCGGCGCGAAGCCCTGCGCACCCGGCGCGCCCGGCACATCCAGCGCCGGCGCGACCGCCGTCGGCGGCAGCTGACTGCCGCCCGACATCAACGCCGTCGGCGCGTCCGGCGCGACGGCCGGCGGGCGCGGCGCCTCACGGTCCACATCGCTCAACGGGGGCGCGAACACCGTCGCGGGCAGCGGCACCGAGCGGTCGTCCTCACCGGTGTCCGCGTTCGTGTCGGTACCGGCCCAGGGCGTGGCACCCGGAGGCACGTCCACCGGAGCAGGCACCCCCGGCGCACCGGACGCGCCCGGCGCACCGGAACCACCGTGCGCTTCTCCGGACGCCCCCATCGGCACCCCGGCCTGCGTCTCGGCCGGCCCGCCCCCGCCGAAGGCAGCGGTGCCCCCGGCAGAACCACCGTCCGACGCCGACGCCCCATCAGAAACCGACGGCGCCTCAGAACCCGGCAAACCCGGCACCCCAGCCGAAACACCCGAAGGAACCGAAGCCGCCGCAGCCTCTGAAGCGGCCGAAGCCGCCGGATCCGCGCTCTCCGCACCCTCCCGGCGCCGCTCCCCGATACCCAGCTTGTCCGCCGCCTCCTGCAGCCACTCCGGCGGAGTCAGCAGGAACGACGTCTGGTTCAGGTCCACGCGGGCGGCGGGCGCCGGGACCGCGTCCTGCGGCTCATCGGCACGGCCGTACTCCTCCTCGTACCGGCGGATCACCTCACCCACCGGCAGAGCGGGCCACAGCGTCGCCTCCCCGCTGTCCCGGGCGATGACCAGCCGCTGGCCACCCGCGTCCGAACGCGGGCCCTCCGGCCGATCCTCACCCCACACCACGAACCCCAGCTCGAACTCCCGCACCCGCACCTCACGATGCTGGTACGCGGGCACGTCACCGTTGATCCACTCCTCGGCGCGCTCCTGCGCCTGCGCGTAGGTCACCATCGCCTGAAGCTCACTCCCCCACCGGGCCGGACGACGCCGAGCCGGAAGACACCGGGACGACACGGGCGAAACCGCCGTCCACCATCAGATGGGCCACCGTCTCCAGCTCCGGCGGACTACCCGCCAGCCGGGACAGGAAGGCATCGAAGTCGTCACCGCACGGCAACAGCAGACGCTCCACCCGCTCCGCCGGCGACCAGGACGGATCCACGTCCCGCACATCGTCGTACGCACAGAACCACACCGAACCGACCCGCTCGCCCCTCACCTTCACCGCGAGCAGCCCGCCCTGCACAAAGGTCACCCCGAGGTAATCCTTCGTCAGGTGGTCACGCAGGCACTTGTTCACATACACCAGGTCATTGACCGCGGCCTCGTCCCGCACCGTGAAGAACGGCTGATCCAGCAGCAGCCCCAGCCCGGCGTCCAGCGCCGTACCGACCGGCGCACACCCACCCGCCGCCTTCAGGAACGAGCGGTAGGCACCGGGAAGCCGGTAGCCGAGATCCTCCTCGACCCCCTGCACCTGCGCCTCGGAGACCGCCGCACCCGACTTCGGCAGACCGAAATGCGCCGGCCGTGCCTCCTGCAGCGGCCGCGTACCACGCTTGCCGTGGTCCACCGGCGACGTCGCCACACCACCGTGATGCCTGAGGAGCGCCTTCACCTCGACCGGCACCAGCTCCAGCCGCCGCGTACCCGCCACGTGATGCCACGTCCAGCCGTGCGGCGTCGCCACCTCCGCCACCGTGTCCCACAGCGCGTGCCCCGACGCCGCCAACGCGGCGTTCGCCGACACATAATCCGTCAGCCGCAACTCGTCGACGCCGAAGCCCTCCGGCGGCTCGGCGATTTCCACCGCCACGCGCGCGTACGGCGAGAAATCCGGATAACCGCCCTCATCGACCCGTACCCCTCTCGGGTGACGTGCCGCCCGGACCGGATCCGGGAAGTGCACGACCTGCCCGGCGTAGGCCGCATTCGGCGGCGCGGCTTGTCCCCCAGCGTGGCCGCTGGGCGGTGTCCCCAGCCCGAGCCGACCTGTCGTCATGGCGGTTGCCCCCTGCGGCGTTCTCTCTGGCCTGAACGGCGGTGTCGATCGCGAATGACGACAGCCTATGCGGTACACGAACCCCGGTCACCGGCCCACCGCATCCCCGCACCCGGCACCCTCCCGGCAGCGACCCGCACACCGAGCGGAACCCACCCCCGGCTCCGTGACCAGCCGTCACCCCAGCGTCACGGCACGCCTCCGCACGGGCGTGTCATCCCGCCCCAGCTTCCGCACCAGCCACGGCATTTGGCACCCTGTGTCCTTCGGGGGATGCCCGGGGAGGGAAGAGCGATCATGAATACCTTGCAGACCGGAGGTAGCGACGTGCGGGCCGGCGACCCTCGCATCGACTGGAGCGGCACCGACACACCCCCCGCCCCCGCCCTCCGCCACCGCCGCGACGGCATCCTGCCCACCGTCGCCGCCGCCCTCTCCGTGCGCGGCGCCACCCTCACCGGCACCGCCGCCCGCAGCGACCAGCCCCCCGCCCTGCACCCCCTCGTCCAGGACTTCCTCGACACCCTCACCAGCGCCCAACGCGACCGCTTCACCGGCCGCTGCGCCGAAACCATCCTCATCTCCCGGCACATCGCCACCGCCGACGCCGCCCGCAGCAAACGCGCCGCCCGCAGACCCATGACCAACGGCGAAGCCCGCAAAGCCCTCAAGCACGCCAAACTCACCGCCCGCCGCATACGCGAGGACGGCGACCCCCTCCACGGCAGCTTCGCCGCCCCCTGCCGCGCCTGCACCGCCCTCAGCGCCCACTTCGGCGTCCGCATCGTCGACCCCACCGCAACCGACGGCTGACCCACCCCGTCAACACCGACACCCGCACCACCCCACCAGCACGCGCACGCGTCCACGCACGACGAACGAAGGGCAGATGCACCCCGACCGCACCACCACCCGCTTCCCCGTACCCGTCGACGCCGCCCTGCGCGCCGCCGGCTGGCAACCCGGACGCTGGGACATAAAACAAGCCGAGATCTGGGCCGACACCCTGCGCGACCACACCTCACCCGCCGGACACCGGCACACCGTCTTCCCCGCCGCCGTCGAAGCCTGGGCCGAATTCGGCGGCCTGACCATCACCCCCACCGGCCCCGGCCGCCAGATCGCCCCCGCCACCCTCCACCTCGACCCCCTGCACGGCCTCCACCTCGCCCGCACCCTCGGCGACCTCGGCCGCGCCCTCGGCACCGACCTCTGCCCCCTCGGCGAGGAAACCGACACCGCCGCCCTCCTCGCCGTCGACGCCGAAGGCCGCGTCTACACCATCGACCACACCGGCGACTGGTACCTCGGCCCCGACATCGACCACGCCCTCGCCACCCTCATCACCGGCATCCCACCCGTACGCCTCACCGCCGGCTGACAGCACCCCCTAAAGGCCGCCCAACCCCGGAGGATCGTCGAAACCCACACCGACGGACCCCGACGAAGGCCAGGACGTCGCCTCGCTCAGCGACCGCAGCCCGGGCAGGAGCCAGCCACGAGCGGCATCCCCCAGGAGCACGGCCTCCCTCCCGCACAGGCCGTCGTTCCCGGCAGGCGCCCACACCTTCCTCGGAAAGCGGGCCTCGTGCGCGGCAAGCACCGCACGCCCCGCCTCCGTCGCATCCGGCCCCGGCACATACTCACGGCGACGAGCGAGCCCACCGGCCACCATCACCGCCACCACAACCACCACGGCGAACCACACCGGCCCGTCCTGCGCCCCGACGACACCGACAGCCACCACCCCCAGCACCCCCGACACCCAGTGCGCCACCCACAACAGGAAGTCGGCCAGATCCAGCACGCGACGCCGGGACGGAGCACCACCGACCAAGCCCCGCTCCGCCAGACGATCACCCACCGCATCGATCTCCGGACGCCTCGCCAACCGGTCCATCCGCCGCCACATCCGGCGCCGCGGCCGCAGACCGACGACCTCGATCACGGCAGCCTCCACCTCGTCACGCGGCACCGGATCCACCACCGTGACCACGTCGTCCCGCACCGAAAGCCGCCCACCCAGCACCATCGACGCCATGGCCGTCCGGGCGACACCCCCACCCCTGCCCGACAGAAACGCCACCTCGTACAGGTCCAGCTCACGACCCGGCGGCCACCCACCCACCCGCGCACCGGCACACCGCCGGTACGCCCGGCGAAACCACCGGACAGCGACCCCGGTCACCGCACAACAGACACCCAGCAGAACCCCCCACACCACGGCTCCCCCCTCCGCCCCGGCCCCGCGAACCCAGCGACGCGCCCACTGGATGCCCCCCGCGAGCCAAGGTCACCCACCCCTACGCCGCCGGAATCACCGCCGACACCCGAAATCCCCCCGCATCCGTGGGCCCCGACACAAACACACCACCCAGCGCCACAACCCGCTCCCGCATCCCCACCAGGCCGTTCCCACCCGACGGCAAACCCGCCGCCGACGCCGACGCCGGCTCCGGAGGCGGCCCGTTCTCCACCTGCATCGCGATCTCCGACACCCGATGCGCAAGCCGCACACGCGTCTTGGCACCCGCCGCATGCTTATGGACGTTCGTCAACGCCTCCTGCACCACCCGGTACGCCGTCTGCTCGACCTCCGCCGCATACGACCGCACCTCCCCCTCCACCGACAGATCCACCACCATCCCCGCCGCAGCCGACTGCCCGATCAACTCGTCCAACTCCGACAGACACGGCCCCTCCGCCGTCCCCACCTCCTGAGCAGCCCGCGACGCCGCCTCCGCAGCCGCCTCCCGCACCGCCGCCAACGGCACCCCCGCAGCACGCCGGCCCGCACCCTCCCCCGCCCGCAACACCCCGAGCATCTCCCGCAACTCCGTCAACGCCTGCCGCCCCATGTCCCCCACCAGAGCCGCGTTCTTCACCGCCTTCTCCGGATCCTTCCGAGCCACCGCCTGAAGCGCAGCCGCATGCACCACCATCAGACTCACCCGATGCGCGACCACGTCATGCATCTCCCGGGCAATCCGCGTCCGCTCCTCGTTACGCGCCCACTCGGCCCGCTCCTCCGCCCGCTCCGCAAGCAACTGAAGCTCCCGCTCCAGACTGTCCGCCCGCTCCCGCAAGCTCTCCATCAACCGCCGCCGCGCCCCCACGTACAAACCCAGCAACACCGGTGGAGCCGTCAGCCCCAACGCGGTCGTCACCGCCGCGAACGGCACGAACCAGTCACCCAGCGTCAGATCCCCGCGCGCCATGTCCTGCCGCACCCGTACGAACGTCACCACCGCCGTCCCCAGCAGCGACATCCCCGCCAACGCCCCGATGATCCGCCGCGGCAACTCACACGCCGCCAGCGTGTACAGACCCACGACGCCCATCAGAAAACCCATCTCCGCGGGCGTGATCGCGATCGACACCAACACCACGGCGATCGGCCACTTCCGGCGCACCAGCAGCACCGCACCGGCGATCAACCCGAACACGATCCCCAGCGACGCGGGAATCCCCGCCTCCCGGGCGAACGGAACACCCTCCGCCGCGCACTCCACGGCGGACACCAGCGCCAGCGCCCCGTCGAGCACCGCACTGCGCCACCTCACCCACCACCAAGGGCCGGTCAGCGCCCTGTCGTGGTCTTCCCCCGTCGTGGTCATGCCTCCAGCCTACGGGCGACAGGTACGGCTTTTCCGGTGACTTTCACCTACCGCCACACACCACACCCCGTAACCGAACGGCCTCGAAACCCACCGGTTTCCCTCGAACTGGCGAGCCCTTCCCGTTCCCCCCTGGAACCCAGCATTCCGGCCGGACGGTATGCGCATGACACATTCACTCGCCAAGTGCGCCCACCAGAGGGACCGCGAGAGCAGGCGGCCGCTTCCGCGCCGAACGAGCTGCAGCCTCCGCGGGATCCGCGACGAGCTGAAGATCTTCAACAGGACGACCCTCAAGAGACACAACCCGAAGACCGGCCGCAGGAACGCCGGTGACGACCACCACGGCTGCCTCGTGATCAAAGTCCCGAAAGGTGCCGACTTGTACCGTCGCATCGAAGGCTCTTGGTACGGCATAGTGTTGGGTGCCGACTCGGCGACCCAACCGAATGTCCGGTTAGTCGAGTTTGATCCCCCATGGTGTAATCAGGCAGCACTGAGGGTTTTGGTCCCTTAAGTTCAGGTTCAAATCCTGATGGGGGAGCTGCACACCACCGGGCCCTGACTGCGCAGTCAGGGCCCGTATTCGTCTCCCCCCGAACCCACCCCGGTATCCTGCGGCTGTCACCCCCACCCTCCACAGCCGAAGGGCAACCCCGTGAGCGCCATCCGCCCGGCCGCCGTCGTCGTTCTCGCAGCGGGTGAGGGCACCCGTATGAAGTCGGCCACACCGAAGGTCCTGCACGACATCTGCGGCCGTTCCCTGGTGGGCCATGTGCTGGCCGCCGCCCGCGAGTTGGACCCGCAGAATCTGGTCGTCGTGGTCGGGCACGCCCGTGAGCAGGTCGGTGCCCACCTCGCCGAGATCGACCCGGCCACCAGGACGGCCGTACAGGCGGAGCAGAACGGCACCGGGCACGCCGTACGGATGGGGCTGGAGGAGCTGGGCGGGGCCGTGGAGGGGACCGTGGTGGTGGTGTGCGGTGACACGCCGCTGCTGACCGCCGACACGCTCAAGCAGCTCACCGAGACGCACGGCGCCGACGGCAACGCCGTGACCGTGCTCACCGCCGAGGTGCCGGACGCGACCGGTTACGGCCGGATCGTGCGGGACGATGCGACGGGTGCCGTCACCGCGATCGTGGAGCACAAGGACGCGACCGAGGTGCAGCGGGCGATCCGGGAGATCAACAGCGGGGTGTTCGCGTTCGACGGGCGGCTGCTGGCGGACGCGCTGAAGAAGGTGCGGACGGACAACAGCCAGGGCGAGGAGTACCTCACGGATGTGCTGGGGATCCTGCGGGAGGCCGGGCATCGGGTGGGTGCGTCCGTGGCGGCCGATCACCGGGAGATCGCGGGGATCAACAACCGGGTGCAGCTGTCCGAGGCGCGGCGGATTCTGAACGACCGGTTGCTGACCCGGGCGATGCTGGACGGGGTGACGGTCGTGGATCCGGCGACCACGTGGGTCGATGTGACGGTGACCTTCGAGCGGGACGCCCTGGTGCATCCGGGGACGCAGCTGACCGGGTCGACGCACATCGGCGAGGGTGCCGAGGTGGGGCCCAACAGCCGGCTGAAGGACACCAAGGTGGGTCCGGGGGCCCGGGTGGACAACACGGTGTCGGACGGGGCCGTGGTGGGCGCTCAGGCGTCGGTGGGGCCGTTCGCGTACCTGCGGCCGGGGACCCGTCTCGGGGCCAAGGGGAAGATCGGGACGTACGTCGAGACGAAGAACGCCTCGATCGGGGAGGGCACGAAGGTGCCGCACCTGTCGTACGTCGGGGATGCGACGATCGGCGAATATTCGAACATCGGCGCGGCGAGTGTGTTTGTGAACTACGACGGTCAGGACAAGCACCACACGACGGTGGGGTCGCACTGCCGGACGGGTTCGGACAACATGTTTGTGGCTCCTGTCACGATCGGGGACGGTGCCTACACGGCCGCCGGGTCGGTGATCACGAAGGATGTGCCGCCTGGTTCGCTGGCCGTGGCCCGTGGTCAGCAGCGGAATATCGAGGGTTGGGTGGCCCGGAAGCGTCCGGGGAGCACGGCGGCGAAGGCGGCCGAGGCGGCGTCCCGGCAGGGTGAGAGCGAGGACTGACCGGAAACCGGTGCGCCAAACACGGCGTACCGTGATAAGTGCACATCCGCACGTGTGCACCTGCACCCTTACCAGCTGATTCGGCCTCTCATCGCCCAGCCGAGAGGTCGCCGAGCAGCCCGCTGGCTGAGACAACCTCTGAGGAGACTGTGCTGTGACCGGGATCAAGACGACCGGCGAGAAGAAGTTGATGTTCTTCTCCGGCCGCGCCCACCCCGAGCTTGCCGAGGAGGTCGCCCAGCAGCTGGGTGTCGGGGTCGTCCCGACGAAGGCCTTCGACTTCGCGAACGGTGAGATCTACGTCCGTTACCAGGAGTCGGCTCGTGGTGCGGACTGCTTTCTGATCCAGAGCCACACGGCTCCGATCAACAAGTGGATCATGGAGCAGCTGATCATGATCGACGCGCTGAAGCGTGCGTCGGCTCGCTCCATCACGGTGATCGTGCCGTTCTACGGTTACGCGCGGCAGGACAAGAAGCACCGGGGTCGTGAACCGATTTCGGCGCGTCTGATCGCGGATCTGATGAAGACGGCGGGTGCCGACCGGATTCTGACGGTGGATCTGCACACGGATCAGATCCAGGGTTTCTTCGACGGGCCGGTGGATCACCTGTTCGCGCTGCCGCTGCTGGCGGACTACGTGGGCAAGAAGGTGGACCGGCAGAAGCTGACGGTGGTGTCGCCGGACGCGGGCCGGGTGCGGGTGGCGGACCGGTGGTGCGACCGGCTCGGTGCGCCGCTGGCGATCGTGCACAAGCGGCGTGACAAGGACGTGGCGAACCAGGTGACGGTCCACGAGGTCGTGGGCGAGGTCAAGGGCCGCGTGTGTGTCCTGGTGGACGACATGATCGACACGGGTGGCACGATCTGTGCGGCTGCGGACGCGCTGTTCGCGCATGGTGCGGAGGACGTCATCGTCACCGCCACGCACGGTGTGCTCTCGGGTCCGGCCGCCGATCGGCTGAAGAACTCCCGGGTGAGTGAGTTCGTGTTCACGAACACGCTGCCGACGCCGGGGGAGCTGGGCCGGGACCTGGACAAGATCACGGTGCTCTCGATCGCTCCGACCATCGCGAGTGCGGTGCGTGAGGTGTTCGAGGACGGGTCTGTGACCAGCCTCTTCGACGAGCAGTAAAGTTTCCGCACGGCCCTGATGCGGGCTAATTGAAGATCCTTTTGGGTGCGGCCTCCCCTGCGAGTAAACTGCTGAAGTTGCTCGGCGAGGGAGGCCGTACTCGTGTCTGCGAATACGGCGGTCCGTTATCGACGCGCTCTTCGTAGCAGGCCGTTCGTGGCCGGGTGACCACGTCCGTTCCGAGTTCCTACGAGGAGTGATCCACATGTCCGAGGTGAAGCTCACCGCCGAGACCCGCACCGAGTTCGGCAAGGGTGCCGCCCGTCGCATCCGCCGCGACAACAAGGTGCCCGGTGTCCTGTACGGCCACGGCTCCGACCCGCTGCACCTGACCCTGCCGGGCCACGACCTGCTGCTGGCGCTGCGTACGCCGAACGTCCTGATCTCCCTGGACATCGACGGCAAGACCAACGAGCTGGCGATCCCGAAGGCCGTGCAGCGTGACCCGCTGAAGGGCTTCCTGGAGCACGTGGACCTGCAGCTGGTCAAGCGTGGCGAGAAGGTCACGGTCGAGATCTTCGTGCACACCGAGGGCGAGCTGGCGCCGGGCGGCAACCTGCTGGAGCACGTTCTGAACGCGCTGCCGGTGGAGACCGAGGCCACGCACATCCCCGAGTCGGTCACCGTCTCCGTCGAGGGCCTGGAGGCCGGTGCCTCCATCCTCGCCAAGGACATCCCCCTCCCGTCCGGCACCACGCTGGCCGTCGACGAGGACACGGTCGTCCTGCAGGTCCTGGCCGCGCAGGCCGAGGAGACCGAGGGCGAGGCCGCCGAGGGCGAAGAGGCCGCCGAGGCCTGATCCTCGCCGTCGTCATCATCTGGTCAGCCGCTGCCTCCCTCGCCGGGGGCGGCGGCTGGCGCGTATCCAAGGAGACATGGACGTGACCACCTCGGCCGGTGACCCCTGGCTGATCGTCGGGCTCGGTAACCCCGGGCCGGAGTACGCCATGAACCGGCACAACGTCGGTTTCATGGTGGCGGACCTGCTCGCGGAGCGGATCGGGGGGAAGTTCAAGCGGGCGGGCAAGGCGCAGGCGCAGGTGCTGGAGGGGCGGATCGGCCCTGCCGGGCCGGCGAGCCGTCGGGTGATCCTGGCGAAGCCGATGTCGTACATGAACCTGTCCGGCGGTCCGGTGAACGCGCTGCGGGAGTTCTACAAGGTGCCGGTGGCGAACATCGTGGCGGTGCACGACGAACTGGACATCGACTACGGGGTGCTGCGGCTGAAGCTGGGCGGCGGTGACAACGGGCACAACGGTCTGAAGTCGATGACGAAGGCGATGGGACCGGACTACCACCGGGTGCGGTTCGGGATCGGGCGGCCGCCGGGGCGGATGCAGGTGGCCGACTTCGTGCTGAAGGACTTCTCCTCGGGGGAGCGCAAGGAGCTGGACTACTTCGTGGACCGGGCGGCGGACGCGGTGGAGGCTTTGGTGATCGAGGGGCTGGAGCGGGCGCAGAGCACGTACAACTCCTGAGGGTGCGGGGGTCGCACAACTCCTGACTTGTCCGCCCAGGACGCCCACGCGAGTTGACCTGCCGTAGGAGTATGGCCAATGATCCCGGCCATGCCTGCCACAGCCAGTACCGCTCGTCAGGCGTCCGTGACCGCGTTGCGGTTCGGGCGGGTCGCGGCGACGGGTGCGGTCGCCGCGCTGATCCTGTTCGCCGGGGTGTGGGGTTCCTGGGGGACCGCACAGCACGTGATGCTGACCAAGGGGCGTGAGCGGGGCACGGTCCGGGTGACGGGGTGTGCGGGGGATGTGTGCAGCGGTCCGTTCACGCCGGCGTCGGCGGGGGCGCGGACACGCGCGCGTGTGGAGATCGAGAACTCCGTCGCGGTGCATACGGGGACGACGTACGACGTGGTGCTGAAGCCCGGTACGGGGGATGCGGTGCGTTCGGGTCCAGCCGGGATGCTGTACGCCTGGGTGCCGTTGGGCGGGGCGCTGCTGCTGGCGGCGGTGGTGGTCGCGGGCGGGATGCGGCTGGTCCGGCCGGCGTGGGTGCTGGGGCTGTGCGGGGCCGGGCTGCTGACGGCGGCGTTCGTGGCGCTGCAGTGAGCGCGACAGGCGTGTGAACGAAGGGTGCCCCCTGGGTCGTAGGACCTCGGGGGCACCCTTTCGGTGTTTCCGCGGGTCAGCCGGTGTTGCGCAGGCCGGCCGCCACACCGTTGACGGTGAGGAGCAGGGCGCGGGAGAGCAGCGGGTCGGGGCTCACGCCGGCCGCGGCGGCGTCGCGTTGCCGCTTGAGCAGGGCGACCTGGAGGTAGGAGATCGGGTCCAGGTAGGCGTCGCGGATGGTGAAGGTCTGCTTGAGGACGGGCTGGGCGTCGAGCAGTTCCTGTTCGCCGGTGACCCGGAGGACCTCGCGGACGGTCAGCTCGTGTTCGGCCTTGATGGTGTCGAAGACGTGCTTGAGGTCGTCGGGGACGAGGGTGTCGACGTAGTGCTGGGCGATCCGCAGGTCCGTCTTGGCGAGGGTCATCTCGACGTTGGAGATGAAGTTGCGGAAGAAGTGCCACTGCTGGTGCATCTCGTCGAGGACGGTGTCCAGGCCGGCCTCGCGCAGGGCCTTCAGGCCGGAGCCGACGCCGAACCAGCCGGGGACGATCTGCCGGGACTGAGTCCAGCCGAACACCCAGGGGATGGCGCGCAGGCCGTCGAGCGAGACGCCCGAGCCGGGGCGGCGGGAGGGCCGCGAGCCCAGGTGGAGGTCGGCGAGCTGGTCGACCGGTGTGGAGGCGAGGAAGTACGTCGGCAGGTCGGGGTCCTCGACCAGGCGCCGGTAGGCGGCGTGGGCGGCGTCGGAGACGACGTCCATGGCCGCGTCCCAGCGGGCGAGGGCCTCGTCGGACTGGCGGGGCGCGGTGTGCAGGGCGGAGGCCTGCAGGGTGGCCGCGACCGTCAGTTCCAGGTTCTCCCGGGCCAGGGACGGGATGAGGTACTTGTCGGAGATGACCTCGCCCTGCTCGGTGACCTTGATCTCGCCTTCGAGGGTGCCCCAGGGCTGGGCGAGGATCGCGTCGTGGGAGGGGCCGCCGCCGCGGCCGACGGTGCCGCCGCGGCCGTGGAAGAGGCGCAGGCGTACGCCGTAGCGGTGGGCGACGTCGCGCAGCCGGCGCTGGGCGCGGTGGATCTCCCACTGGGAGGTGGTGATGCCGCCGAACTTGGAGGAGTCGGAGTAGCCGAGCATGACCTCCTGGACGTCGCCGCGCAGCGCGACCAGGCGCCGGTAGGACGGGTCGGAGAGCATGTCCTCCAGGATCGTGTCGGCGGCCTTCAGCTCGTCCGTCGTCTCCAGCAGCGGGACGATGCCGATCTTGGCCCAGCCGGCGTGCAGGTCGACGAGGCCGGCCTCGCGGGCGAGGACGGTGGCGGCGAAGACGTCGTCGGCGCCCTGGCACATGGAGATGATGTAGGACTCGATGACCTCGGGGCCGAAGACCTCCAGGGCCTTCTTGACGGTCTCGAAGACGCCGAGGGTCTTCCGCCCGGCCGCGTCCACGGGTGCGGGGGTGGGGGCCAGCGGCCGCCTGGAGCGCAGTTCCTTGGCGAGGAGCTTGGCCCGGTAGTCGCGGGGCATGTCGGCGTAGCGCCAGGACTCCTCGCCGAGCCGGTCGAAGAGCTGGCCGAGGGCGTGGTGGTGGGCGTCGGCGTGTTCGCGGACGTCCATGGTGGCGAGCTGGAGGCCGAAGGCGGCCAGGGTGCGGATGGTGCGGGCGAGGCGGCCGTCGGCGAAGAGGCCGCCGCGGTGCTCGCGCAGGGATGCCTGGATGATCCGCAGGTCCTTCAGCAGCTCGCCGGTGCCGAGGTAGTCGCGGCCTTCCTCGTGCGGGGTGCCCTTGGCGAGGCGCTGCTTGGTGTTCTCCAGCTTCTGCCGGATGCAGGTGGCCTTGAGCCGGTAGGGCTCCTCGGCGTTGAGGCGCTTGTAGCGGGGGCTGATCTCGGGGAGCAGCTCCAGGTCGGTCTTGAGGGAGTCCAGCAGCTCTTCGGTGGCTCCGGCGTAGCGGATGGAGTTGGAGAGCAGGCCGCGCAGTTCGTCGATCGTCTCCAGGGCGTCGTTGATGCCGTGCTCGTGCTGGAGGATGAGGACGTCCCAGGTGACCTGGGGGGTGACGTTGGGGTTGCCGTCGCGGTCGCCGCCGATCCAGGTGCCGAAGGTGAGCGGGCGGGTGTCGTCGGGGAGCTTGACGCCGACCCGCTCCAGCTCGGCCGTGAGGTCCTCCAGGACGTCACCGACCGCGCCGGCGTGCAGCTCGTCCAGGTAGTAGATGGCGTTGCGGGCCTCGTCGGCCGGTTCGGGCCGGACGACGCGCAGCTCGTCGGTCTGCCAGACGAGGTCGATGTTCTCGGCGAGGCGGACGTCGTGGCGGCGCCGGTCGGAGTCGAGGACGGGCTCCTCCAGGAGCGCGGCGATGCGCCGGAGCTTGTTGAGGACCGACCGGCGCGCGGCCTCGGTGGGGTGGGCGGTGAAGACCGGGCGGACGTTGAGGTTCCGGACCGTCTGCTGCAGGTGCTCGGGGTCGGCGTCCTTGAGGCGGTCGGCCGTCCGGGCGAGCAGGCCGCCTTCGGCGGCGCGCTTGGCGCGCAGCTCGCGGCCGCGGTGTACCTGTTCGGTGATGTTGGCGAGGTGGAAGTAGGTGGAGAAGGCGCGGACCAGCTTGGCCGCGGTCTCCAGTTCGGTGCCGCGCAGCAGCTCGGCGGCGGCTTCGCCGTCCTCGCGGGTGAGGCGGCGGACCTTCTCGACCAGTTCGAGGAGCTCGGGGCCTTCCTGCCGTACGAGGGTCTCGCCCAGGAGGTCACCCAGCCGGCGGATGTCGGCGCGCAGCTCACTGCTGGTCATGGTGGTCTGGTCGTCGGCACTGCTCACAGGTGCGGCTCCTTGCAGTGTTGAAGCTCGTCTGGAGGGGAACCCGGCCGGCTGCCACGCGGCGAGCGCCGCATAGGGGCCGGAGCGTCCGGGAAGGGAAACTTCAGCGGACCGCGCTGTCCGACCGAGTCCAAGGATAGGTGGCGATGCGGACGCGCAGGCTCTGGGGCTCTTGCCGCGGCACGACACGCTGCCATACTTACGACGCCGTAGGTTACGGAACCGTAGGGAAGGAACCGCCGAGTCCCCCTCGGTTCCCGCGGCCCGGCATCGTCTCGACCCTCGAACCCCACAGGGGACGCGCATGACCTCAAGTTCCGATGTGATCGAAGAAGCCCGTAAGGCCACCGACACACGCCCTCCCTCCGCCACGCTGGGCGGCGAGCAGAAGCGTTCGATCGAGCAGATCACGCTGCTCCTGTTCATCACCGTGCCGTTCTTGGCACTGGTGGCGGCCGTGCCGCTGGCCTGGGGCTGGGGGGTGAGCTGGCTCGATCTGGGCCTGCTGGTCTTCTTCTACTTCCTGGGGTGCCACGGCATCACGATCGGTTTCCACCGGTACTTCACCCACGGTTCGTTCAAGGCGAAGCGGCCGCTGCGGATCGCGCTGGCGATCATGGGTTCGCTGGCGGTCGAGGGGCCTTTGGTGCGGTGGGTGGCCGATCACCGCAAGCATCACAAGTTCTCCGACGCGGAGGGTGATCCGCACTCTCCGTGGCGGTTCGGCGAGACGGTTCCGGCACTGATGAAGGGCCTGTGGTGGGCGCACATCGGCTGGATGTTCGACGAGGAGCAGACCCCGCAGGAGAAGTACGCGCCGGATCTGATCAAGGACCCGGCGATCCGGGCGATCTCGCGCCAGTTCGTGCTGTGGACGGCGCTGTCGCTGGCGCTGCCGGCGCTGATCGGCGGTCTGGTGACGATGTCCTGGTGGGGCGCGTTCACCGCGTTCTTCTGGGGTTCACTCGTGCGAGTGGCTTTGCTGCACCATGTGACGTGGTCGATCAACTCGATCTGTCACGCGGTGGGCAAGCGGCCGTTCAAGTCGCGGGACCGTTCGGGCAACGTGTGGTGGCTGGCGATCCTGTCCTGCGGCGAGTCCTGGCACAACCTGCACCACGCCGACCCGACCTCGGCGCGGCACGGGGTGATGCGCGGCCAGCTCGACTCGTCTGCCCGTTTCATCCGTGTCTTCGAGCGGCTCGGCTGGGCGTACGACGTGCGCTGGCCGTCACGCTCGCGTATCGATTCGCGCCGTGCCACCGGAGATGACCGCTCCCGGCGCCGGAGGGAGACGGCCGAGGCGGCATGATTGACGCCGTGGCGACCGATTCCAGCAGCACTCCCAGTGACAAGCCTCGGCGGACCCGCCGGACCCGTATGACCGGTGCCGAGCGCCGCCAGCAGCTGCTGGAGATCGGTCGCACCCTCTTCGCGGCGAAAGGTTTCGAGGGCACGTCGGTGGAGGAGATCGCGGCGAAGGCCGGGGTGTCCAAGCCGGTGGTGTACGAGCATTTCGGTGGCAAGGAGGGGCTGTACGCGGTGGTGGTCGACCGCGAGATGCGGCGCCTGCTGGACATGGTGACCAGCTCGCTGACCGCCGGCCACCCCCGCGAGCTGTGCGAGCAGGCCGCGTTCGCGTTGCTCGACTACATCGAGGAGTACACGGACGGTTTCCGCATCCTGGTCCGGGACTCTCCCATTCCGCAGTCGACGGGCTCTTTCGCCTCGCTGATCTCGGACATCGCCACCCAGGTGGAGGACATCCTGGGCCGCGAGTTCAAGTCGCGCGGTTTCGACCCGAAGCTCGCTCCGCTGTACGCCCAGGCGCTGGTCGGCATGGTCGCGCTGACCGGCCAGTGGTGGCTGGACGTGCGCCGGCCGAAGAAGGCGGAGGTGGCGGCGCATCTGGTGAACCTGGCGTGGCACGGCCTGGACGGGCTGGAGCCGAAGCCGCGGCTGATAGGTCACCGCAAGAGCTGAGAGGTCAGCGCGGCTGCAGGAATTCCAGCCGGTTGCCGACGGGGTCCTCGGAGTAGAAGCGCAGCTGGCCGGGCAGGTTGTCATCCCAGGTCACCGGTGCCCCGTGGGCGGTGAGCCGGGCGGCGTACGCCTCGATGTCCGGCACCCGCAGCCCGGGGTGGGCCTTTCTCGCGGGCCTGAAGTCCTCCTCGATCCCCAGGTGGAGCTGCACGGCCCCCGCCCGGAACCAGCATCCGCCGCGCGCCGCGAGCACCGGTGGTTTGGGGATCTCCGTCATGCCGAGGGCGTCGGCGTAGTACGCCCGCAGTGTGTCTTCCGAGCCGGGCGGTGCGGCCAGCTGGATGTGGTCGAGGGCGACGAGCATCTCACTCTCCCTTCACGGCGACGGCGAACAGCCGCCGAAACGGCAGGACCGTGCCATGGGGCGTTGCCGGGTAGGCCGTCCGCAGCAGGTCCCGGTACTCGGTGAGGAACGCCTCCTGTGCCTCGGGGTCGTCGGCGAGCGCGGTCAGGGCGGGCCGCAGGCCGGTGCCCTTGACCCAGTCGAGCACCGGGTCCTCACCCTGAAGGACATGGAAGTACGTCGTCTGCCACACGTCGGCCGCACAGCCGAGGCGGATGAGGCGGTCCAGATAGGCGCCGGGGGTGTGCACGGAGTCGGTGCGGCGCAGGACGTCGGCGAGGCGGGCTCGCCAGCGGGGGGTGGCGGCGAGGCCGCGCATCAGGACGTGCAGCGGGGCGTCGAGGTTGTCGGGGACCTGGAAGGCGAAGGTGCCGCCGGGCTCCAGGGCGGCGATCCAGTCGCCGAACCGGTCGGCGTGGCCCGGCACCCACTGGAGGGTGGCGTTGGAGACGATCAGGTCGTACGGCTCTTCGGGCGTCCAGGTGCGCAGGTCGGCGTGGGTGAAGTCCAGCCGGCCGCCGCCCGCGGTGGGGCCCTCGTGGTCGACGTGGGCCTTGTCGAGCATCTCGGGCGCGTTGTCGTAGCCGGTGATGTGTGCGGTGGGCCAGCGGTCGGCGAGCAGGGTGGTGACGTTGCCGGGGCCGCAGCCGAGGTCGGCGATGCGGGGGCGGTCGCCGGGCGGCGGGGGGACGCGGGCCAGGAGGTCGGCGAAGGGGCGGGCCCGGTGGCCGGCGTGGCGGAGGTACTGGGCGGGGTCCCAGGTGGGGGTCGTCATGTCCTCCACTCTCCCCGCCCATTTCTCTCGATGTCAAGAGACTTGATATCAAGAGACTTCATGTCGACACAACCACTACACTGATCTCCATGGAGGACGAGGTCGATCGGCTGGTCGCAGCGTGGCGCCGGGAGCGTCCGGACCTCGACGTGGATCCGCTGGAAGTGCTCAGCCGGGTGAGCCGACTCGCCCGGCACCTGGACCGCGCCCGCCGGCTCGCGTTCGCCGAGCACCAGCTGGAGCCCTGGGAGTTCGACGTCCTGACCGCGCTGCGGCGCGCGGGCACGCCGTACCAGCTCTCCCCCGGTCAGCTGCTGACGCAGACCCTGGTCACCTCGGGCACGATGACCAACCGGATCGACCGGCTGGCGAAGAAGGGCCTGGTGGAGCGGCTGCCCGACCCGAGCGACCGGCGGGGCGTGCTGGTCCGGCTGACCGACGAGGGCCGGGACCGCGCGGACCAGGCGCTGGCGGGGCTGCTGGAGCAGGAGAGGGCGATCCTCGCCGAGCTGTCCCGCGCCCAGCGCGCCGAGCTGGCGGGGCTGCTACGCCAGCTGACCGCCCCGTTCGACAACATCCCCGGCTAGGTCCACCGGCCCCACCCCGGCCCGCCGGGCGAGCGCGACGGCGGCCAGCGTGGAGTGGACGCCCAGCTTGCCGAGGACGTTCTGCATATGGGTGCGGACGGTGTGCGGGGAGAGGAACAGCCGCTCGGCGACGGCCTTGCGGCCGAGGCCGGCGACCATGCACCGGAGCACCTCCCGCTCCCGCGGGGTGAGGGACTCCACCAGCCGCTCGCTCTCGGTGCGGTGCTTGCGCGCGGCCGTCAGCTCCTTGAGCACCCCGGTGAGCAGCGCGGGCGGCAGATGGGTCTCGTCCCGCAGCACGCCGCGGATCACCGTCAGCAGCCGGGACAGCGAGCAGTCCTTGGCGACCCAGCCGCAGGCTCCGGCCTGGAGCGCGAGGGCCGCGCGGCGCGGGTCGTCCTTCTCGGCGAGGACGACGATCCGTACCGCGGGCTGCGCGGCCCGGACCCCGGCGACCAGCGAGATCCCGTCGACCAGGCCGTCCTCGTTGCCCTCCTGCACCGGTACGGCCGGGCGGACGCCGGGCAGGTTTCCGCCCAGGTCGGCGTCGACCAGCAGGACGTCGTAGCGGCGGCCCTCGCCGGCCGCCCGCTCCAGGCAGCGCAGCGCGGCCGGGCCGCTGCCGGCGGCGAAGACGTCGACGTCGGGCTCGGCGGCCAGGGCGGCCGCGAGCGACTCGGCGAAGATCCGGTGGTCGTCCACGACCAGGACTCGGATGCGAACCACGAAACCCCCTTCCCCAGGCTCCACGCGGAGCAGGGGATACCCAAGGTCCGGAAGGCTCCGGAACTGGCCGGTCCGGACAAGCCCGGAAAAGGTTCGGGGAACGACGACCCGCACGGATACGACACCCACGGACAAGGACGCGCAACCGCTCGGCCGCCGCCGTCGCGGAAACTGCTGCCCCCACCGCAGGCGTCGTATCCGCCTGTCTCGCCCCCTGAGCGGCACCGGCCCCCACCGGTGCTGTTCCACAGAGTACGGATGGGAGCACGCAGCGGAAGGAGATTTGCAGAACTGGCCGTCCGGGGCGTTTATGGTGTGCCGCATGTTTCGTATTGAGGCGGAAGTCGACAAAGTCCGACGTGATCTGCTCCGCTCGCGGCTGCGGGACACCAACACGGCGGCGTCCCCGGTGCTGGCCGCCCTGCGCGGCACCCCCGGCGAACGCGAGGCACCCCTGCACGTCTGGGCACTGGACGCCGCCGGCGACCTCGCGGGCGGCCTGGTCGGTCACACCTGGACGAGCTGGCTGCACATCACCTACCTGTGGGTCGACGCCGTCCATCGCGGCACCGGCCTCGGCGCGCGTCTCCTCGCCGAGGCCGAGCGCATCGCCACGGCCGACCGCGGCTGCACGGCCTCCCGCCTGGAGACCTGGGACTTCCAGGCCCCGGAGTTCTACCGCAAGCAGGGCTACGAGGTGGTGTGCGTGATCCCCGACTACCCGCCGGGGATCACCGAGTTCACTCTGACGAAGAGGCTGGGCTGACCGAGGATCAGGCGATGCGGCGGGCGCCCGCCGACGGCACCGCCTCGAAGACGCGCGGGGCGGCGAATCCGGCCCCGGCGAAGGACTCCTCGATCGCCTTCGTGAGGCTGTCCACGTCCGTGGCCTCCGCCAGGACGATCGCCGAGCCGCCGAAGCCGCCGCCGGTCATCCGGGCGCCGAGCGCGCCGTTCGCCAGGGCGGTGTCGACGACCAGGTCCAGCTCCGGGCAGGAGATGCGGAAGTCGTCGCGCAGGGAGGCGTGGCCCTCGGTGAGGACGTGGCCGATCGCGCGGGCGTCGCCGGCGTGCAGCAGGTCGACGACGCGTTCCACCCGGCGGTCCTCGGTGACGACGTGCCGGACCAGGCGGACGACCTCCTCCTCGTCGCCCAGGCGGGCGAGGGCCGCGTCCAGGCCGGCGTACTCGACGTCCCGCAGGGCGTCGACGCCGAGCAGGGCCGCGCCCTTCTCGCAGCCGGCCCGGCGCTTGCCGTACTCGCCGCCGCTGTGGGCGTGCTTGACCTGGGTGTCCACCACCAGCAGGCGCAGTCCCTCGGCCGCGAGGTCGAAGGGGATCTGCCGCTGGGACAGGTCTCGGGTGTCCAGGAAGAGCGCGTGGCCCTGCTCGCAGCAGGCCGAGGCCGTCTGGTCCATGATGCCGGTCGGGGCACCGACGTAGACGTTCTCGGCGCGCTGGCACAGGCGGGCCAGCTTCCAGCGCTGGAGACCGAGTCCGTACAGGTCGTTCAGCGCGAGGGCGATCACGACCTCCAGGGCGGCGGACGAGGACAGGCCCGCGCCGGTCGGGACCGTGGAGGACAGGTGGACGTCGGCGCCGGTGACCGGGTGCCCGGCCTCGCGCAGCGCCCAGACCACGCCCGCCGGGTACGCCGTCCAGTGCGCGTCGCTCTGCGGCGCGAGGGCGTCCAGCCGCAGTTCGGTGATCTCCGCGGACCCGCCCTCGATGTCCGCCGAGTGCAGGCGCAGGACGCCGTCGTCCCGGCGGGAGACGGCCGCGGCCGCCTGGTGCGGCAGCGCGAACGGCATGACGAAGCCGTCGTTGTAGTCGGTGTGCTCGCCGATCAGGTTGACCCGGCCCGGCGCCGCCCACACGCCCTCCGGCTGCGCCCCGTACAGCTCGGCGAAGCGCTCCGCGACCTGCTGTGCCCCCACTAGTGCTCCCTTGTGATGCTCTGCGCGAACTCCCACGCGTCCGCGACGATCCCCGCGAGATCCGCGCGGGACGGGTTCCAGCCCAGCTTCTCGCGGGCGGTGTCCGCGGAGGCGACCAGGACCGCGGGGTCGCCGCCCCGGCGCGGGGCCACCACCTCGGGGATCGGGTGTCCGGTGACCTCGCGGACGGTCTCGATGACCTGCCGGACGGAGAAGCCGTTGCCGTTGCCGAGGTTGCAGATCAGGTGCTCGCCCGGCCGTGCGGCCGTCAGCGCGAGCAGGTGGGCCTCGGCGAGGTCCGCGACGTGGATGTAGTCGCGGATGCAGGTGCCGTCGGGGGTGGCGTAGTCGTCGCCGTAGATCGAGATCGCGTCGCGGCGGCCCTGGGCGACCTGGAGGACCAGCGGGATCAGGTGCGACTCGGGGTCGTGGCGCTCGCCGTGGGCGCCGTACGCGCCGGCCACGTTGAAGTAGCGCAGCGACACCGCGGCCAGGCCGTGGGCGTTCGCCTCACTGGTGATCATGTGGTCGACGGCGAGCTTGGAGGCGCCGTAGGGGTTGGTGGGCTTCGTCGGCGCGCTCTCCACGATCGGGACCTGCTCCGGCTCGCCGTAGGTGGCCGCGGTGGAGGAGAAGACCAGCTTGCGGACGCGGGCCTCGCGCATCGCGGAGAGCAGCGCCATGCTGCCGGCGACGTTGTTGTCCCAGTACTTCTCCGGCTTCACCACCGACTCGCCGACCTGCGAGGACGCGGCGAAGTGCAGCACGCCGTCGAAGGAGGGGTCGAGCCACTTGGCGGCGTCACGGATGTCGCCCTCGATGAACGCGGCACCGGCGGGCACGCCCTCGCGGAAGCCGGTGGAGAGGTTGTCGAGGACGATGACCTCGTGGCCGGCCTCCAGCAGATGCTGCGCCACGACGCTGCCGACGTATCCCGCGCCACCCGTCACCAGGTACTTCATGAACTCGCTACCTCTCGCAGTCGCTCGGCCGCGCGCTCCGGCGGCACGTCGTTGATGAACACGCTCATGCCGGACTCGGAACCCGCGAGAAACTTCAGCTTGCCGGAAGTGCGGCGGATGGTGAAAAGCTCGAGGTGGAGCGCGAAGTCGTCCCGCGTCACACCGTCGAACTCCGCCAAGGCGCCGAACGGGGCCTGGTGCCAGGCCGCGATGTACGGCGTCGGAGGCTCACCCGTGCCGAAGATCCGGTCGAAGCGCCTCAAGAGTTCCAGATAGACCTGGGGGAATTCTGTGCGCGCCGCCTCGTCGAGCGCGAGCAGATCCGGGACCCGGCGCTTCGGGTACAGGTGGACCTCGTACGGCCAGTGCGCGGTGTACGGCACGAACGCCGCCCAGTGTTCACCCTCAAGGACGACCCGCTCACCGGCGAGTTCCCGCTGGAGGACCGCGTCGAACAGGTTCTCCCCGCCGGTCGCCTCCTTGTGGGCGGCGAGCGAGCGGAGCATCAGCGCGGTGCGCGGAGTGGTGAACGGGTAGGCGTAGATCTGTCCGTGCGGGTGGCCCAGGGTCACACCGATCTCGGCACCACGGTTCTCGAAACAGAACACCTGCTCGACGGAGGGCAGATGCGACAGCTCCGAGGTGCGGTCCGTCCAGGCGTCCAGCACCAGCCGGACCTGGTCCTCGGTGAGGTCGGCGAAGGAGGCGTCGTGGTCGGAGGTGAAGCAGACGACCTCGCAGCGGCCGGAGTCGCCCGCCAGCGAGGGGAAGCGGTTCTCGAAGACGGCGACGTCGTAGGAGGAGTCCGGGATCTCGCTGAGCCGATCGCCCCGCGTCGGGCACAGCGGGCACTCGTCGGCCGGCGGGTGGTAGGTGCGGCCCTGCCGGTGCGAGGCGACCGCGACCGAGTCGCCGAGCAGCGGATCACGGCGGATCTCGGACGTGGTGACCGTACGGTCCAGCGGGCGGCGGTCGACCGCGCCCCGCACGGTGTCGTCCCGAAGGTCGTAATAGATCAGCTCACGACCGTCGGCCAGCCGTGTCGAGGTCTTCTTCAACGCCGGACTCCTCTACGTCCCGCACCCAACCACTCAACACAATCAAACATAACAGACCACAACCCGACAACATCTGGGTTCATCACAATCAAACAAAGAACACCAACAGAAGTGTTCAATTACTGAACGCGGAGGCGTAGGTTCCGCTCTGATCAGTTCGCGCAAAGAAGCGAGTTCTTCATGCAAACCCCCACATACGGCTCCACCTACCTGGCGGCGGAGCTACGGCTCCCCACCAACTGGCTGGACTACACGATCCTGGTGATCTACTTCGTGGTCGTCCTCGGCATCGGCTTCGCCGCCCGCCGGTCGGTGAAGACCAGCCTCGACTTCTTCCTCTCCGGACGCTCGCTGCCCGCCTGGATCACCGGCCTGGCCTTCATCTCCGCGAACCTGGCCGCCACCGAGATCCTCGGCATGGCCGCCAACAGCGCCCAGTACGGCGCCTACACCGTGCACTGGTACTGGATCGGCGCCATCCCCGCCATGGTCTTCCTGGGCCTGGTGATGATGCCCTTCTACTACGGCAGCAAGGTCCGCTCGGTCCCCGAGTTCCTGCTGCTGCGCTTCGACCGGGCCGCCCACCTGCTCAGTTCGATCCTGTTCGCATTCGCCGCCATCCTGATCGCCGGTGTCAACCTCTACGCCCTCGCGATCGTCGTCGAGGCCCTCCTCGGCTGGCCGCAGTGGGTCGCCATCGTCGTCGCCGGCGCCTTCGTCCTGGCGTACATCACCCTCGGCGGCCTGTCCTCGGCGATCTACAACGAGGTGCTCCAGTTCTTCGTGATCCTGGCCGCGCTCATCCCGATCACCGTGCTCGGCCTGAAGAAGGCCGGCGGCTGGGGCGGCCTGACCGACAAGCTCACCGCGCAGCACGGTGCCGACTTCACCACGGCCTGGGGCGGCACCGGCATCGGCCAGGCCAACCCGCTCGGCGCCAACTGGCTCACCATCGTCCTCGGCCTCGGCTTCGTGCTCTCCTTCGGCTACTGGACCACCAACTTCGCCGAGGTGCAGCGCGCCCTGTCCGCGAAGAACCTCTCCGCCGGCCAGCGCACCCCGCTGATCGCCGCCTACCCGAAGATCTTCATCGTCTTCCTGGTGATGATCCCGGGCCTGGTCGCCGCCGCGCTCATCCCGAAGTTCGGCACGCCCGCCTCCGGCTACCAGTACAACGACGCCATCCCCTACCTGATGCAGGAGCTGCTGCCCAACGGTGTGCTCGGCATCGCCGTCACCGGTCTGCTGGCGGCCTTCATGGCGGGCATGGCGGCGAACGTGTCGTCCTTCAACACCGTGTTCACCAACGACATCTGGGCGAAGTACGTGGTGCGGGGCCGCGAGGACGCGTACTACGTGCGGTTCGGCCGCCTGATCACCGCGATCGGCGTCTGCGCGTCCGTCGGCACGGCGTTCCTGGCGTCCTCGTTCTCGAACATCATGAGCTACCTCCAGACGCTGTTCTCCTTCTTCAACGTGCCGATGTTCGTCGTCTTCATCGTCGGCATGTTCTGGCGGCGCGCGTCCGCGAAGTCCGGCTTCTGGGGGCTGCTCGCCGGCACCGTCACGGCGATGATCAACTACTTCGTCCTCTACAAGAGAGACATCATCTCCATCCCCTCCGACCAGGGCGCCAATTTCGTCTCCGCGATCGCGGGCTTCGTCGCCGGCGCGGTCGTGATGGTCGCGGTGTCCCTGTTCACCCGGCCGAAGCCGGACGCGGAGCTCCAGGGCCTGGTCTACGGCACCCGCTCCCCCGGCATGTCCGAACCGCCCGCGCCCGGTGACGAGGCCTGGTACCGCAAGCCGGCCCTGCTGGGCTGGGGAGCGGTCATCCTGGCCGCCGCCTGCTACATCCCGTTCTCGTTCTGACGCGGGAGGACCGAGGAAACCATGACCGAGCACCCCGAACACCCGCACCGTCCCCCGCACTACACCGAGGAGGACGTCCAGCGCGAGGTCTCCGAGCTGGAGACCAAGTCGGCGACCGCGGCCCGCATCTTCGACCTGCGCCGCATCATCGGCGGCCTGTTCGTCGTCTACGGCGTCATCGTCACGATCACCGGCATCACCGACTCCCAGGCCGCGATCGACAAGGCCGAGGGCGTCAACATCAACCTGTGGACCGGCATCGGCATGCTGCTGCTGGGCCTGTTCTTCCTGGCCTGGCTGAAGCTGCGGCCGACGCCCCCGCCGCTTCCTCCGGAGGGTCTGCCGGAGGAGCGGGAGAAGGAGTAAGCGCCGAGGGCCGGCAGGCCGTGGGCCCAGTGCGGGCGCGTGGGGGCTGGTCGAGCAGTTCCCCGCGCCCCTTCGGGGCGCCCCACGCCGTCGTAGCCGCGCCCGGCCGCAGCCCCGGGTGCCTACTCGGGGCCGGCGCCCCGCACGGGGCCCGCCCGGTCCAGCAGCCCCGTCCGCGCGGCCAGTGCCGCCGCCTCCAGGCGCGATCCGACGCCCAGCTTCATCAGCACCCGCTGCACATGCGTACGCGCGGTGCTCGGCGCGATGCCCATCCCGGCCGCGATCAGCCGGGTGTCCTCCCCGTCGGCGACCCGCACCAGCACCTCCACCTCCCTCGGCGTCAGCATCTCCAGCAGCCGCTGAGCCTCGTCGTCGGGCTGCGCGGCGGGGTTCAGCAGATCGCTGAAGGCGCCCTGGAGCAGTTGCGGGGCCACCGCCGCCTCACCGGCGCGGGCCTTCATGATGGCCCGCTCGACCCCCTCGATCCGCTCGTCGTGCCGCACGTACCCCGACGCCCCCGCGGCGAAGGCCGCCGCGATCCCGCGCGGCGACGGCACCGGGCCCAGCACCAGCACCGCGACCTGCGGACGGTCCCGTTTGATCTTCACCACCGGGTCGAAGATCCCCGGCTCGGCCGGTGCCGCCGTACCCAGCAGGCACACCTCCGGCGACCGCGCGATCACCAGATCCGCCGCGCCCGCGGCCGGTGCCGCCGCGGCCAGCACCCGGTGCCCGCGCAGCTTGAGCGCCGACGCCAGCGCCTCCGCGAGCAGGCGATGGTCGTCGACGACCATGAGCCGCACTCCCATAGAGCAACCCCCCAGTCCCCCCGGCACCCCCGCCCTTCATGCCCCCGGAAGCTACACGCTTGTTCGACGTCGCGCTGCCCCTCTCGATGAGAAGTGCCCCGGATCGATGAAATCCGGGGCACTTCTCGGCAAGTCACCCATTCGGGCGAGGCCGGCGCGGGGGCGGAAAACCGGTCAGTCGCCGGTGCCGAACGCCACCACCAGGTATTCCCTGCCGTACGACGAGCTGCTCTTGTGGGCGTAGACGGCCGACATGTACAGGCGACCCTTGCCGAAGAGGAGTTCCGCGTACTCGGGCAGCAGGCGCGTTTCCGCCTCGTGCACGTTCCGCGTGCCGGGGTTCTCCAGCAGCTTGACCGACTTGAACGAACCGCCGTCGATGCTGACGACCTGCCCGCCCTTGTTGTACGGCGGCGACTTGTAGGCGAGGAGGTTGCCGCCGTCCATGCGCAGCGGCGAGAGCGTGTAGCCGTCGCCGGCCTCGGCGCGCTGGCCGGTCGGCTTGCCGGTCTTCAGGTCGAAGGCGACGATCTCGTTGGTCTTGCTGTACTCGCCCGAGCCGTCGTGCTCCTCGGTCGCCAGGTACAGCCTGCCGTCGCCGGCGACGATCTGCGAGCAGCCCTCGATCCGGGTGAGGCCGTCGCAGCGGCCCTTGTAGGTGTCACCGGGCGCGGAGATACGGGCGAGCAGCTTGCCGGTCTTGCCGTCGATGGAGAAGTAGTCCGAGACACCGCTGCCGTCGCCCGCGCTGTCGCCGACGTCGGCCGCGACCACCAGCGGGTCGGTGGAGAGGACGGCGGCGTACTGGATGCCGTCGGGCATCTTGTACTCGGAGATCACCTTCCCGCTCTTCGGGTCGATGGTCTGGATGTGCAGCTGGCGGTTGTCGTACTGGCCGCACTTGCGGACCGCGACCAGCCGGCTGCCGCCGCCGTACCCCGCGTCGTAGCAGGTGTCGTCCGGCTTGGGCTGCCACAGCGTCTTGCCGGAGTCGATGTCGAACGCGGCGCCGCCGTCGGAGCTGCCGACCGCGACGGTGTGCTGAGCGACCGTCACGTTCTGGAAGGTGATCGGGTAGTCACCGGACTTGAGCGACTGTGTCCACAGCTTCTTCCCCGCGGCGAGGTCGATCGCCGCGACCTGGCTGCACCCCGCGGAGGAGTCCTTCGTGGGCATCTTCGGCTGGAAGGCGACCGCCGTGCGGCCGTCCTCGTTGACGTGGCTGCTGACCGCGCAGACGGGGCCGGGCAGCTTGACCGTCCACAGCTCGGTGCCCTTGGCCGGGTCGTAGCCGACGATCTCCGCGATGCCGCTCTTGGCGTACACCGTGTCCGTCAGCCACGAGCCCGAGGTGACGACCGTTTCGTCCGTCTTGGGCAGCGGCACCTGGAAGAGCAGCTTGGAGGCCGGGTCGGCCGGCGCCTTCTCCTTGCCGCCACCACCGGTCGAGCCCCCGGAGCCGCCCGAGCCACCGGTGCCGCCGCCGGAGGAGACCTCGTGGTGCTGCTTGCCGTCGTCACCCGACGAGGCGTACCAGACGCCGCCGACGACGATCAGCGCGATGGCGACGACCGCCGCGACGACGATGAACAGCACGGTGTTGTTCCGCCCGCCGCCGCCCGGAACCGGCTGCGGCTGCATCGGCACGGTCGGCGGCTGCCCCTGGCCCGGGTAGCCGTAGCCCGGCGGCACCGCCTGCATGGGCTGGGTGGGCTGGGCGTAGGGGTTCTGCGGCTGGGCGCCGTAGCCGACCGGCTGCTGGCCGTACGCCGCGGTCTGCTGGGCGTACGGGTTCTGCGGCTGGGCGCCGGGGTAGCCGTAACCGGGCTGCGGCGGCTGGGCCGGCTGCTGCTGAGGCGGGACCGGCGGGTAGCCGTAGCCGGGCTGCGGGGGCTGCGGGGGCTGGGACGGCGGCTGGGGCGGCTGGTTCGGGGGCGGCGGGGGCGGCTGGGTCATGGCGCGGGTACCTCGGGACGGCGTAAGGGTCTCGGAAGGGGACGGGATGGAAGCCGGGAGCGGTGCGCCGGGCTCAGTCGCCGAAGGCCATGATGAGCTTCTCCTTCGCGTCGTCGTCACCGGACAGCCGGCCCTCGGAGATGAAGAACCGCCCGCCGGTCCACTCGACGACACCGTCGAAGAAGGAGTTCTCGACCTCGGCCGCGCTCTGCGGGTGCCGAAGCAGTGCGGTCGCCTTGTGGGAGGAGCCGGTGACCGGGATCGACACCACCTGGCCGCCCGTGTCGTACGACGGCTTCACGTACGCGATGAGCTTGCCGCCCTCGACCTTCACCGGCGACATCGGCTCGTCCGCCGGGGACTTCACCCGCCACTTCGCCTTGCCGTCGGAGAGGCTGATCGCGACGATCTCGTTCGCGCTGATGGTGGCGTCCGTGGGCAGGTAGAGCGTGTCGGCGTCGACCGCGACACCCTGGCAGCCCTGGAGCTCGCGCTCCAGGATCGCCCAGCCGCAGCGGGGCGCGAACTTCTCGTCGACCTTCACCTCCGAACGGAACTTGCCGTCCTTGGTGAAGGTGGAGATGTTCCAGGCCTTCTTGTCCCGGTTGGTCAGGTAGACCACGAGCGGGTCGACCGAGTACGCCCGGCTCACCTCCCAGCCCTTCTTGACCTGCTGGGTCCAGCGCACCTTGCCGGTGGCCGGGTCGAGTTCCTGGATCTCCTCGTGCTCCTTGCCGGTGCCGACACCGCAGGAGGCCACCTGGATCAGCCGGTCGGTGCCGCCCGCGTAGGCGGCCGGGAAGCAGGCCGCGCCGTACCTCTTCTTGTCGTACAGCTTCTTGCCGCTGTCCATGTCGTACGCCGTGCCCGACTGCGAGCGGCCCACCATCAGCGTCTTGCCGCTCACCGTCAGTTCGATGTTGAGCGCGCTGTCGAACAGCCCGCCGTCGGCGACCTCGCCGCTCCAGCCCTTCGTGCCGGTGCGCAGGTCCAGCTGCTGGAGCTGGTTGCACTTGGCACGGTCGCCGCCGCTGTTCATGTACGCCACGACGACCTTGTCGTCGGCCGACTTCTGCGGGGTGACCGCGCAGATCTTCTGCGGGAAGTCGACCGGCCCCCAGGCGGTGCCGCCGTCACCGGTGCTGAAGGCGAAGACCTGCTTGTACGCCGCCTTCACCGCCGTGTCGCCGGTGATCCACATGCCCGGCGCGTCGGCGCCCGACGCCGGGGCGTCCGGTGCCGGCTTGTACCAGAGCACCTTGGCCTCGCCCGCCTGGCGGCCCCCGTTGAGGTTCTCCGGGTCCGCACCGCCGCTGGACGCGGTCGGCGAACCGGAGGCGGAGTGCTTGGGGTCGTCGCTCGGCCCGGCGACGGGCTTCTTCTTGCCGCCACCGTCATCGCCGCCGGTGAACGCGAACACCGCGCCGCCGATGACGAGCAGCGCGGCCACCGCGGCACCGATGATCAGCGCCGTCTTCTTCCGGGAGCCCTGCCCGCCCGGGACGGACCCGCCGGGCACGGCGCCGGGCATGCCCGGGTACGGCGGCTGCTGCGGGTGGCCGTAGCCGGGCTGCGGGCTGCCGTACGGGCCCGGCTGCTGCGGGGGTTGCTGCGGATGGCCGTAGGGGCCCGGGGTGGCGCCGTACGGACCCGGCTGCTGCGGCGCCTGCGGGTAGCCGTAGCCCGGCTGGGGCTGCTGCGGGGGCGCGGCGGGCGGCTGGGGTGCGCCGAAACCGCCCTGCGCCGGCGGCGTCTGGGGGGCGGCACCGAAACCGCCCTGTGCCGGTGGCGTCTGCGGGGCGGGGCCGAAACCGCCACCCTGCGGCGGCTGGTCCTGCGGTGCTCCGAACCCGCCCTGCGGCGGCTGGTTGGGCGGCTGAGTCATCAGCGCTCTTCCCCCTCGTTCACTGATTTTTAGCCACACCCTGAGGTTCGTGACGGACCCAAGGTCGTTCTGAAGACAGTTCTCAGACGGCTCTTTCTATCACCCGGCACAGACAGCACAGGGGGCCGCGTCCTCCCCTGTTCCCAAGGGAGGACCGGCCCGTGATGCCGTCGTTATGCGCCTTCACGCCCCCTTCACGCGGCGCACGCGCCCCCTCCGTGCGAGGAGTGAGTGGTCAGGCGTCCTCCGCCAGTTCCAGCCAGCGCAGCTCCAGTTCCTCACGCTCCCCGGCCAGATCCCGCAACCGGGCGTCCAGTTCGGCCACCTTCGCGAAGTCGGTGGCGTTGTCGGCGATCTGGGCGTGCAGCTTGGACTCCTTCTCGGAGATCTTGTCCAACTGGCGCTCGATCTTCTGGAGTTCCTTCTTGGCGGCACGCTGGTCGGCGGCGCTCTTCTCCTGCGTGGCCGGCTTGGGCGCCGCGACGGCGGCCTGTGCGGCGACCGCCTCCTCCATCCGCTGCCGCCGCTCCAGGTACTCGTCGATGCCGCGCGGCAGCATCCGCAGGGCGCCGTCGCCGAGGAGGGCGAACACCCGGTCCGTCGTGCGCTCCACGAAGAACCGGTCGTGGGAGATGACGATCATCGAGCCGGGCCAGCCGTCGAGGACGTCCTCGAGCTGGGTGAGGGTCTCGATGTCGAGGTCGTTGGTGGGCTCGTCCAGGAAGAGGACGTTGGGCTCGTCCATGAGGAGCCGCAGCAGCTGGAGCCGCCGCCGCTCACCACCGGACAGATCACCCACCGGCGTCCACTGCTTCTCCTTGGTGAAGCCGAACGTCTCGCACAGCTGACCGGCGGTCATCTCGCGGCCCTTGCCGAGGTCGACGCGCTCCCGGACCCGCTGTACGGCCTCCAGCACCCGCCAGGTGGGGTCGAGTTCGGCGACCTCCTGGGAGAGGTAGGCCAGCTTGACGGTCCTGCCGACGGCGATGCGGCCGCCGGCCGGCTGCTCCTCGCCCTCGGTTCGCGCGGCCGCGGCCATGGCGCGCAGAAGGGACGTCTTTCCGGCGCCGTTGACGCCGACCAGGCCGATCCGGTCGCCCGGCCCGAGCTGCCAGGTGACGTGCTTGAGCAGCACCTTCGGGCCGGCCTGCACGGTGACGTCCTCGAGGTCGAAGACCGTCCTGCCGAGCCGCGAGGAGGCGAACTTCATCAGCTCGCTGCTGTCCCGGGGCGGCGGTACGTCCGCGATCAGCTCGTTGGCGGCCTCGACGCGGAAGCGCGGTTTGGACGTACGCGCGGGGGCGCCGCGCCGCAGCCAGGCCAGCTCCTTGCGGATCAGGTTCTGCCGCTTGGCCTCCTCCGTGGCGGCGATCCGCTCGCGTTCCGCGCGCGCGAAGACGTAGTCCGAGTAGCCGCCCTCGTACTCGTACACATCGCCGCGCTGCACGTCCCACATGCGGGTGCAGACCTGGTCCAGGAACCACCGGTCGTGCGTCACGCACACCAGCGCCGAGCGGCGGTTGCGCAGGTGCTCGGCGAGCCACGCGATGCCCTCGACGTCGAGGTGGTTGGTGGGCTCGTCCAGGACGATCAGGTCCTGTTCCTCGATGAGCAGCTTGGCGAGCGCGATCCGGCGCCGCTCGCCACCGGAGAGCGGTCCGATGACGGTGTCCAGCCCCTTCGGGAAGCCCGGCAGGTCCAGCCCGCCGAACAACCCGGTCAGCACGTCCCTGACCTTGGCGTTGCCCGCCCACTCGTGGTCGGCCATGTCACCGATGACCTCGTGGCGGACGGTGGCCGCGGGGTCCAGGGAGTCGTGCTGCGTGAGCACGCCGAGCCGCAGGCCCCCGGAGTGCGTGACCCGCCCGGTGTCCGTCTCCTCCACCTTGGCGAGCATCCGGATGAGGGTGGTCTTGCCGTCGCCGTTGCGCCCGACGACCCCGATCCGGTCCCCTTCCTGCACACCGAGCGAGACGCCGTCCAGCAGGGCACGGGTGCCGTACACCTTGCTGACGTTCTCGACATTGACCAGGTTGACGGCCATTTCACTCCTGTGCGCGCGGCTGTATCGATGTGCGGCTCCGCCGCGGGGGTCAGCCTTCTAGCGTAGGGCTTCGGGGGTGAGAGGCGGGGCGCGAGGGGGTTGTCACTCTTTGTGATGATGTGATCGGGATGCGGCCGCTACCGTGGAGGGCAGGCAGCAGGATCCCGTCCATGGGGGAAACCATGACCGCCGAGTCCGTAGAGCACCGCCACCACTGGCCGGTGCCCCCCCCCGGACGGCTACACCGTGGACGACCTGTTCACGCTGCCGGATCTCCCGCCGCACACAGAGCTGATCGACGGGAGCCTGGTTTTCGTGAGTGCCCAGCGGGACTTCCACAGCGTCGTCATCGACCTGCTGGTGAGCGAGTTGCGTCGTACCGCGCCACGAGAACCGAGAGTCCGCAGGGAAATGACCGTCGTCATCGACCTGACCGCCATCGACACCCTCTGAGCCCCCTCAGAGAACCGTCGCCCCCGCCACCGGCCCCGCCGCGGTCCGCACCGCCCTGCACGTCCCCGACGCCCGCAGCACCTGGGCCGCCTTCTCCGCCGACTCGGCATCCCGCGCGAGGAACGCCGTCGTAGGCCCGGAACCGGAGACCAGCGCGGCCAGCGCACCCGCCCCCCGCCCCGCCTCCAGCGTGTCCGCCAGCTCCGGGAACAGGGACAGGGCGGCGGACTGGAGGTCGTTCGAGACGGTGGCGGCCAGCGCGTCGGCGTCCCCCTTCGCCAGCGCCTGGAGCAGCTCCGCCGAAGCCACCGGCTCCGGAATGTCCCGCCCCTCCGCCAGCCGGTCGAACTCCCGGAAGACCGCCGGGGTGGAAAGACCCCGCTCGGCCATCGCGAACACCCAGTGGAAGGTGCCGCCGACCTCCAGGGACGTCAGCTGCTCGCCCCGCCCGATGCCCAGCGCCGCCCCGCCCACCAGGCTGAACGGCACATCGCTGCCCAGCTCGGCGCAGATCGCGAGCAGCTCGGCACGCGAGGCGCCCGAGCCCCACAGCGTGTTGCACGCGAGCAGCGCGCCCGCGCCGTCCGCGCTGCCGCCCGCCATGCCGCCGGCGACCGGGATGTCCTTGGCGATGTGGATGTGGACGTTCGGCTCGATGCCCCGGCGTCCGGCGAGCGCGAGGGCCGCGCGGGCGGCGAGGTTGGTGCGGTCCAGGGGGACCTGGCCGGCGTCCGGGCCCTCGCAGGTGATCCGGAGTTCCTCCGCGGGGGTGACGGTGACCTCGTCGTACAGGCCGACGGCGAGGAAGACGTTGGCGAGGCCGTGGAAGCCGTCGGGGCGGGCGGCGCCGACCGCGAGCTGGACGTTGACCTTGGCCGGCACCCGTACCGTGACGCTCACTTGCCGCTCTCCTGGTTCGGGGCTGCGGGGGTCGCCCCCCGCGATGACGCAGCCTCGGCGATCCGCGCGAACTCCTCCACCGTCAGCGACTCCCCGCGCGCCTGCGGCGAGACCCCGGCCGCGACCAGGGCCGCCTCGGCGGCGGCGGCGGACCCGGCCCAGCCGGCGAGTGCGGCCCGCAGGGTCTTGCGGCGCTGGGCGAAGGCCGCGTCGATCACCGCGAAGACCTCCTTCTTGGAGGCCGTCGTCTTGATCGGCTCCGTCCGCCGCACCAACGACACCAGCCCGCTGTCGACGTTCGGCGCGGGCCAGAAGACGTTGCGGCCGATGGCCCCGGCCCGCTTCACCTCGGCGTACCAGTTGGCCTTCACGGACGGCACGCCGTAGACCTTGTTGCCGGGTGCGGCGGCGAGCCGGTCGGCGACCTCGGACTGCACCATGACGAGGGTCCGCTCGATGCTCGGGAAGGTGTCGAGCATGTGCAGCAGCACGGGTACGGCGACGTTGTAGGGGAGGTTCGCCACCAGGGCCGTCGGCGGGGGGCCGGGCAGCTCGGCGACGTGCATCGCGTCGGAGTGGACCAGCGCGAACCGGTCGGCGCGCTCCGGCATGCGCGCGGCGATGGTCGCGGGCAGCGCGCCGGCCAGGACGTCGTCGATCTCGACGGCGGTGACCCGGTCGGCGACCTCCAGCAGCGCGAGGGTGAGCGAACCGAGCCCCGGGCCGACCTCGACGACCACGTCGTCGGGGCGCACCTCGGCGGTACGGACGATACGGCGGACCGTGTTGGCGTCGATCACGAAGTTCTGGCCGCGCTGCTTGGTGGGTCGGACACCGAGCGCTGCCGCCAGCTCACGGATGTCGGCCGGGCCGAGGAGGGCGTCGGGGGTGGGGCTGCTCACGGGACAAGGGTACGGGGGTGTGACCGCCGGGATCGCCGGGGTGCCCGGCAGCCACGCCTGCCCGCGGTCACTTGCGCAGCCGCGCCCCGCAGTGCGGCCAGGGGCTGGCGCCGCGGCTCACGTACAGCTTCTTCGCGCGGTACGTCTGTTCCTCCGCCGGTGCGTCCTGGGGGCGGCCCTTGCCGCCGAGGCTGTGCCAGGTGCGTGCGTCGAACTGGTAGAGCCCGCCGTAGGTGCCGGACGGGTCGACCGCGTGCGGCCGGCCGCCGGACTCGCAGGCGGCGAGCGCGCGCCAGTTCAGGTGGTCGGCGCCATGCACGGAGCGGGGCCGGGGCTTGGTGCCCACCTTCATCACCCGCTTGCGCGGCTTGCGCACCACCTCGGACCTCTCCCGGCGCGGCTTGTCCCGGACCCCGTTGACAGTGCGCACGAAGTAGGTGATCCGCCGCAGTCCGGGCTGCCCGGGCTGTGCGACGACCTCGGTGCCCTTGAAGAGGGTCGGATCCTCGGTCCGCTCGGTCTCGAACGGGATCTGCTCCTCGCGGATCTCCCGGGCGCCGCTCACCCGGAGCACGGTCACCGTCTGCCCGTCGCGCGGGAAGCTCTCCGGCGGGACGGACGTGGTGTCCTGGCCGTGCAGGGAGATGCCGGCCTCCTCGACCGCTTCGCGTACGGTGGCCGCGTTGGTGCGGATGGTGCGGGTGCGGCCGTCCGCCATGACCGTGACCGCGCGCTCGGTGCGCACGTCGAGCGCGAGCCCGGCGCGTCCGATGCGCTGGGAGCGTGAGGTCGACAGGTAGGCGCCCTCGGCGCGCACCCCCAGCTCGTGCAGCGCGCCTTCCACCGTGGGTGCCGTCGTCCACACCTCGCGCCGCAGGCCGTCCAGGGTGAGCCGGACGGGGCGCCCGTACCGCACCGCGACCGGGTCACCGCTCTTGAGCGCCGTGCCGGGGGCGGGCGCGACCATGTCGTGCGCCCCCACGCGGACGCCCTCCTCGGCGAGCAGCTCCCGTACGTCGTCGGCGAAGGTGTGCAGGGCGCGCTGCCTGCCGTCGACACTCAGCTCGACCGCCTTGTCCTCGGCGACGAAGGCGGTGGTGCCGCCGGCCAGGAAGGCGACGACCAGTGCCTGCGGCAGCAGCCGGCGCATGGTGGAATCCGGGCGCTCGGCGTACCGCGCCCTGCGTCGGCGCGCGGCCCGCCCGCCGGCCTCCGCGGGCGGCTCCGGCTCGGGGATCACCGTCTCGGGGGCGCCGGTCGTCTGCCGCGGCAGCGGGGGCACCGGCTCGGTGACGAAGTACGCCTCGGCCTCGTAGGCGGGCCGGTAGGTGTCCTCGTACAGGCCGTACGGCAGCGTCTCCGCCGTGTGGACGGAGGCGTCATGGCCGTAGGGGTCGTACGTCTCGTACTGCGACGTGCTCACGCCGACACGCTCCAGGGGGCCAGATGGGTCCGGATCGGGCCCCCAGAACCTAGCGGAGCGTCGGTCACTCTCCAAAGCGGCTCGACTACGTACTGTTGCGCCCCGAACGGGTGATCAGTAGTCGAAGGCGCGGGCGGTGTTGGCGCCCAGGGCGGTCGCCAGCGCGTCCTCGTCGATGCCCCGCACGGCGGCCATCGCGCGGACGGTGACCGGGACGAGATACGGCGCGTTGGGCCGTCCGCGGTACGGCGCGGGGGTCAGGAAGGGCGCGTCGGTCTCCACGAGGACCAGTTCCAGCGGGGCCACGGCGAGGGCGTCGCGCAGGTTCTGGGCGTTCTTGAAGGTGACGTTGCCGGCGAAGGACATGAAGTAGCCCTCGCGGGCGCAGATCGCGGCCATCTCGGCGTCGCCGGAGTAGCAGTGGAAGACGGTGCGCTCGGGGGCGCCCTCCTCCTTCAGGACGCGCAGGACGTCGGCGTGCGCGTCGCGGTCGTGGATGACGAGCGCCTTGCCGTGCCGCTTGGCGATCTCGATGTGGGCGCGGAAGGACCGCTCCTGGGCGGCCTTGCCCTCGGGGCCGGTGCGGAAGTGGTCCAGGCCGGTCTCGCCGACGGCCTTCACCTGCGGCAGCCCGGCCAGCCGGTCGATCTCGGCGAGCGCCTCGTCCAGGGCCGCGTCGCCGCCCGGCGCGCGGGCGCCCTGCCGGGACCAGCCGTCCGGGTCGCCGTGGACGATGCGCGGGGCCTCGTTGGGGTGCAGGGCGACGGCGGCGTGGACGGCGTCGTGGGCGGCGGCGATCTCCGCGGCCCACTGCGAGCCCTTGATGTCGCAGCCGACCTGGACGACCGTCGTGACGCCCACGGACGCGGCCTTCGCCAGGCCCTCCTCGACCGTGCCGGACTGCATGTCGAGGTGGGTGTGGGAGTCGGCGACGGGCACCCCCAGGGGAGGCGGGAGCGGGGGTGCCGCGTTCTTGTCGGCGTTCGAAGGCATGCCCCGATCCTACGAAAGGGGCATGCCAGGCCGCCGACCCGCTCAGCTCGTCCTGCGCTGGAACGGGTGCAGGAGATCGGACAGGTGCCAGTGGTGCGGCTCCTCGGCCTGCCCCGGCACCGGCGGCGCCTCGACCGTGCCCGCCTGCGGCACCCGGTGGGGCCGCTCGGCCGCGCCGCGCACCGCGGAGACCTGGCCCGCACGCATGATCCGCACGACATGGCCGTCGCAGTTCTGGCAGCCCGGCCGGCTCAGCGGCGACGGCACGACCCGGCCGTCGGCCACGTACAGCACGAACTCCTCCCCCTCGGCGTTCGTGTGGTGCTCTATCTCGTACGACTGCTCCCAGCCGTGCCCGCAGCGCATGCAGGCGAACGAATACGACTCGTGAACGACGGCTGTGGCCGTACCGCGGAGACCGGTCTGCCCTGCTATGTCACTCATGCCAGCTCCCTGTCGGGCGGGTGCGTCCCTTCTGGACGGGTGCGTCCCTTCGACCAGTGGACGCCCCGGCCCGGCGTGAATGCATCAGGCCTGTCGAGTGTTGGAGGCGATTTGGACGTCGCTTGCCGAAGTGGCGCGAATGAGACGGCTGGGCTTTGCCGACGACGCCAGCGCTTTGCTCTGCCATGGGGCATGGGGGCACCCGGAAGGGGCAGGCGGCTGCGCGGACTCCCCGTCACCCAGCGTCACTCAGCGGCACGCCTGCGGCTGCGCGGACTCCTCGTCACTCACCCACACGCTTGGCCGCGACCACGGCGTCGAAGACGACCCGCTTGGGCAGTCCCGCCTCCGCCGCCACGGCCGCGATGGCCTCCTTGCGGCGCTCGCCGGCCTCTTCCCGCACCCGCACCCGGCGGACCAGCTCCGCGGCGTCGAGTTCCTCGGGCCCGGCCTCGGGCGCGCCCTCGACCACCACGGTGATCTCCCCGCGCACGCCCTCCGCGGCCCACCGCGCCAGCTCGGCCAGCGGTCCGCGCCGTACCTCCTCGTACGTCTTGGTCAGCTCGCGGCAGACGGCGGCCCGCCGGTCCGCGCCGAAGACCTCGGCCATGGCGGCGAGGGTGTCGTCGAGCCGGTGCGGGGCCTCGAAGTAGACGAGGGTGCGCCGCTCGCCTTCGACCTCGCGCAGCCGGGACAGCCGTTCGCCGGCCTTGCGGGGCAGGAAGCCCTCGAAGCAGAACCGGTCGACGGGCAGCCCGGACAGGGCGAGCGCGGTGAGCACGGCGGACGGTCCGGGCACGGCGGTGACCCGGATGTCCTGCTCCACGGCGGCGGCGACCAGCCGGTATCCGGGGTCGGAGACCGAGGGCATGCCGGCGTCGGTCACCAGCAGCACACGCGCGCCGCCGAGCAGTTCCGTGACCAGCTCGGGGGTGCGGGCGGCCTCGTTGCCCTCGAAGTACGACACCACGCGGCCCTTGGGCGTGACGCCCAGCGCCTGCGTGAGCCGGCGCAGCCGCCGGGTGTCCTCGGCGGCGACCACGTCGGCGCCGGCCAGTTCCTCGGCCAGCCGGGGCGGCGCGTCCGCGATGTCACCGATGGGGGTACCTGCCAGGACAAGGGTTCCAGTCACACCCCCATCCTCCCAGGAGTTCCGGGGCCGCCTTCCGAGCGCCCGGAGGCGGGATGCGGCCGAACGTGTCCCGACCGGTACCGCACATGCACGGGACTCGCACAGCACGGTTCCCTACGATGGCGCGGTGACCAGTACCGCGTCCTCCATGGACCTCCGGCAGGGCCAGGCGCCGCACGACCAGCGGCCGTCGTGGCAGCGGCGGCTGCGCCGATTCGGGTACGCACCGGCGGCGGACGCGCCCACGGGCGACGTACGCGACCGTCTGGTGCCGCCGTACGCCGAGCCGAGTCCCCGGCTGTGGCGGGCGCTCGGCGTGCCGCCGGTCCTCGCCGAGCGGATCACCCGCTGGTCGGGGTGGGGCGGGCCGCTGCTGGTGACGCTGATGGCGGGCCTGATGCGGTTCTGGAATCTGGGCAGCCCGCGCGCGGTGATATTCGACGAGACCTACTACGCGAAGGACGCGTGGGCGCTCGTCCACCGCGGTTTCGAGGTCAGCTGGGACAAGTACGGCAAGAACGCCAACGACCTGGTCCTCCAGCAGCACGGCCACCTGGCGGTCCCGACGGATCCGGCGTACGTGGTGCATCCACCGGTCGGCAAGTACGTCATCGGGCTCGGCGAGCTGGTGTTCGGGTTCGACCCGTTCGGCTGGCGGTTCATGACGGCGCTGCTCGGGACGCTGAGCGTGCTGCTGGTGTGCCGGATCGGGCGCCGGATGTGCCGCTCGACGTTCCTGGGCTGTCTCGCGGGCGCGCTGATGGCGGTGGACGGCCTGCACTTCGTGATGAGCCGGACCTCGCTGCTCGACGGCGTGCTGATGTTCTTCGTGGTGGCCGCGTTCGGCTGTCTGGTGGTCGACCGGGACCGGGCGCGGGAGCGGTTGGCCGCCGCGCTGCCGGTGGGGCCGGACGGCCGGGTCCGGCCGGACGCGCAGGTCGCGGACGCCTTCCGCTTCGGGTGGCGCCCCTGGCGGTGGGGGGCGGGGGTGATGCTGGGCCTGGCCGTCGGCACGAAGTGGAACGGCCTGTACGTCCTGGCCGCGTTCTGTGTGATGACGGTCCTGTGGGACGTCGGCGCCCGCAAGGTGGCCGGCGCCCGGCACCCGTATGTCTCCACCCTCAAGTACGACACCGGCCTCGCCTTCGTGGCGACGATCCCGGTGGCGCTGGTGGTCTACGTGGCCTCCTGGACCGGCTGGATCCTGTCCCCGGCCGACGGCACCGGCGGCTACTACCGCAACTGGGCGGCCACCGACGGCAAGGGCGGCACCTGGTCGTTCCTCCCGGACTGGCTGCGCAGTCTGTGGCACTACGAGCACGAGGTCTACAACTTCCACGTCCACCTCGACCAGCCGCACACGTACCAGTCCAACCCGTGGAGCTGGATCGTGCTGGGCCGCCCGGTGTCGTACTTCTACGAGTCGCCTTCCCCCGGCGCCGACGGCTGCCCGGCGGACGCGGGACAGAAGTGCGCCCGGGAGGTGCTGGCGATCGGCACGCCGCTGCTGTGGTGGGCGGCCTGCTTCGCGATCGGCTACGTGCTGTGGCGCTGGGCGTTCCGCCGCGACTGGCGGGCCGGTGCCATCGCCTGCGGGATCGCGGCGGGTTATCTGCCGTGGTTCTTCTACCAGGAGCGGACGATCTTCCTCTTCTACGCGGTCGTCTTCCTGCCGTTCCTGTGTCTGGCGCTGGCGATGATGATCGGCGCGATCGTCGGCCCGCCGGGGTCGAGCGACACCCGCCGGGTGATCGGCGCGACGGCGGCGGGCGTCCTGGTGCTGCTGATCGCCTGGAACTTCATCTACTTCTGGCCCCTGTACACGGGCCAGGCGATCCCGGTCGACAACTGGCGGTCGCGGATGTGGCTGGACACCTGGGTCTGAGTCACGGTTCGACAACGCCTTTCCCGGCGAGCCCCGCCACCGCATACAGTGCCCCGGAATCCTGTTTTGAACGTGTTCAACAGGTCGAACGGGGAGGGATCCGCGCCATGCGCAACAGGGTCAAGGCGGTCGTCATCGGCGGTGTGTGCGTCACGATGCTGGGCGGAGCCGGTTACGGGCTCTACAACGTCGCGTCCGCACTGAACGGCGACGGCGGCACGGGGCACGCCGCTCCCGTGCGGACGGGCCCGCCCACCGGCTCCGAGGTGAAGCAGGCGACCAGCGCCTTCTTCACCGCCTGGGAGAAGGGCGACGCGGCGACCGCGGCGTCGTACACGAACTACCCGCAGGCGGCGCAGAGGTTACTGACGGCCTTCCACGGCGACGCGCACATCGGGAAGGTACGGATCACGCCCGGTGCGGCCACCGGCGACACGGTGCCTTTCACGGTGCGGGCAACGGTGTCGTACCACGGCGCGTCCCGGCAGCTCTCCTACCGGAGCACGCTGACGGTGGTGCGCGGCGAGACCTCGCACCGCGCGCTGGTCGACTGGCAGCCCTCGGTCGTCCACCCGCGCCTGCGCAAGGGAGACACGCTCGCCACCGGCGAGTCGGCCGCGCCGGAGATCGAGGCCGTGGACCGGGACGGAAAGGTGCTGACACGGAGGAAGTACCCCTCCCTCGGCCCCCTGCTGGACGAGTTGCGCAGACGGTACGGCGACAAGACCGGCGGCCGGCCCGGTGTGGAGCTGGTGATCCGCCGTCAGGCCGCGGCGGACGGCGGCCAGGCCGCGGACACCCCGCTCGCCACCCTGGTCAAGGGCAGGCCCGGCAAGCTCCCGACGACACTGAGCGCGAGCGCGCAGGCGGCGGCCGAGACGGCCGTACAGAAGTACGCCGAGTCCTCCGTCGTGGCCGTCAAGCCGAGCACCGGCGAGATCCTGGCCGTCGCCAACAACCGCGTGGACGGCTTCGACGCGGCCCTCCTCGGCGAGCGCGCCCCCGGCTCCACCATGAAGATCATCAGCGCAGCGACCCTCATCGACAACGGCCTGACCACCGCGGGCGGCCCGGCGCCCTGCCCGCCGTCGGCCGTCTGGCAGAGCCAGACCTTCCAGAACCTCAAGGGCCTGAAGCCGGACGAGCACGCCACCCTCGCCGACAGCTTCGCCCGCTCCTGCAACACGGCGTTCGTGAAGTTCGCGGACGAGGTGAAGGCCGACTCGCTCACCGAGGAGGCCGCGGAGCGGTTCGGGCTCGGGCGGAACAACTGGCAGGTCGGCGTGCCGACGTTCGACGGCCGGGTTCCCGCCTCCGGTGGCCCGGACACCGCGGCCCACCTCATCGGACAGGGCCAGGTCCAGATGAGCCCGCTGAACATGGCGTCCGTGACGGCGACCGCGAAGACAGGCACCTTCCGCCAGCCCGTGATCGTGCCGCTGCGGCTGGACGACCGCGAACCGGCCCGCGCGCGGGGGCTGTCGTCCAGCACGGTCCAGCAGTTGCGCGCCATGATGAACCGCACCGCGCGCAGCGGCACCGCGGCGGGCGTGATGGCCGCTCTGAGCGGGGACATCGGCGCGAAGACCGGGTCCGCGGAGGTCGACGGGGAGGCCAGGCCGGACAGCTGGTTCGCCGGTTACCGCGACGACGTGGCCGCGGCGGCGATGGTCCAGGACGGCGGGCACGGCATCGACGCGGCCGGGCCGATTGTCGCAAGCGTGCTACGGAACGCCGGCTGACGTCACCCGCAAAGGCGGGGACTTTAAGGTGATTGCCGTCGTTGGGGAGTGTGAGGGCTGTGGGGACCCTGGGGAAGGCGCGGAGGAACTGAGGCTGTGGGCAAGAGAAGGCGCGTCGCCGAGCGGCGCAAGACCCGACCCGCCGTGCTCGGCGGGATGATCGCCGTCGTGGTCGGCGGTGCCGGGTTCGGCGTCTACGCGCTGTACGGCGGCGGGGCCGCTGCCGACGAGGCGACCGCCGCCACGGCCGGCCACAAGCCGGTGAAGACCGGCCCGCTCAGCGCCACGGAGGTCCGCACGGCCGCCACCCGCTTCCTGACCGCCTGGCAGCACGGCAGGGTCACCGAGGCGGCGGCGGCCACCGACGACCCGTCCGCCGCCCGCACCCTGCTCACCGGCTACACCAAGGACGCCCACCTGAAGGACGTCACGCTCACCCCGGGAACGGCGAAGGGCGCCGAGGTGCCGTTCTCCGTCAAGGCGACGGTGGCCTACCGGAACCTCGGCAAGCCGCTCGCCTACGGCAGTTCGCTCACCGTCGTGCGCCGCGCGAGCGACGGCAGGCCGCTGGTCGACTGGCACTCCGCCGTGGTCCATCCGGACCTGAGGGACGGCGACACGCTGGTCACCGGCGAGTCGGGCACCCCGCCCGTCAAGGCGCTGGACCGCGACGGCGGCGAGCTGACGGCCGCCAGGTTCCCGTCGCTGGGCACGGTGCTGGACGGGCTGCGGGAGAAGTACGGCAAGAAGGCGGGCGGTACGGCGGGCGTCGAGCTCCGCGTGGTGCGCGGCAAGGCGGCCAAGGCCGCCAAGCTGTCGGACAAGACGCTGGTGGAGCTGAGCAAGGGCACTCCGGGGACGGTGAGGACGACGCTCAGCCCCACCCTGCAGGCGGCGGCCGAGCAGCAGGTGGCCCGGCGCGCGCGTGCCTCGGTGGTCGCACTGCGGCCCTCGACCGGGGAGATCCTCGCGGTCGCCAACAGCGGGCACGGCTTCAACACCGCCTTCCAGGGCTCGCTCGCGCCCGGCTCCACGATGAAGATCATCACCTCCTCGCTGCTCATCGACAAGGGTCTGGCCTCGGCGGACAAGGGGCATCCCTGCCCGAAGACCTCCAAGTACGGCGGCTGGACCTTCCACAACGACGACGACTTCCAGATCAAGGGCGGCACGTTCAAGGCGAGCTTCGCCCGCTCCTGCAACACGGCCTTCATCAGCCAGGCGAAGAAGCTGGAGAACGACGACCTCACCCGGCAGGCCCAGCAGGTCTTCGGGCTGTCGATGAACAACTGGGCGATCGGTGTGCCCAGCTTCGACGGCTCGGTGCCGGTGCAGTCGGCGGCGCAGATGGCCGCCTCGCTGATCGGTCAGGGCGGGGTGCGGATGAACCCGCTGAACATGGCCTCGGTGGCGGCCACCGTGAAGTCGGGCACCTTCCACCAGCCTTACCTGGTGTCCCCGTCCGTGGACCACCGCACGCTGGCCACCGCCTCGCGCACCCTGTCGCCCACCACGCTGTCCCAGCTGCGCGAGTTGATGCGGTACACGGCCGCGTACGGCACGGCCGCCGAGGCGATGTCCGGGCTCGGCCCGGACTACGGCGCGAAGACCGGCTCGGCGGAGGTCGACGGGCAGAAGAAGCCGAACGGCTGGTTCACCGCCTACCGGGGCGACCTCGCGGCGGCCGGCGTGGTCCAGGCGGGCGGACACGGCGGCGACACGGCCGGACCGATCGTGGCGAAGCTGCTGAAGCTCGGAAGCTGATCAGCTGCGCACGGGCTCGGCGGTGTAGGTCCGGCGCAGGAATCTGACCAGGGTCTTCGACTCGAACTGGACCACTTCGACGCCGTGGTCGGTGTGGAACTCGACCACGGCCTGGACGCGCCCGCAGGGCCACACCCGGACGGCGCCGCTCTCGGCCGGCGCCCGCAGCCCCCGTTCGAGGAGCGCGCGGGAGAAGGTCCACTCGTGCGGTCCGGGCAAGCCGACGCGGACCGACCGGGGATCGCTGTCGGGGTCGTACCGCAGCACGACGGGTACAGCCCCGGGGTCCTCCTCGTCCGTGACGATATGAGCGCGCGCATACTGCTCGACTACAGACATCGGACCGCCCTCTCACGCACCGTGACCTATGCGAAAGCCGTGCATCCGCTTTCCATCAAGCGTCGCATACTTTCCGGTTCGCGCCCGATGAGAGCCGAGACTCGATCTCTCTTGCAAAGGGTTCGCAACAAGGCTCTAAAATCGTACGGTGCACGTACCTGACGGATTCATCGACGCCCCGACCTCCGCGGTCACCGGAGTGGTCGCCGCCGGCGCCCTCGCGGTGAGCCTGCGCGGCGCCCGCCGCGAACTCGACGAGCGGACGGCCCCGCTGGCCGGCCTCGTCGCGGCGTTCATCTTCGCCGTCCAGATGCTGAACTTCCCGGTCGCCGCCGGGACCAGCGGGCATCTGCTGGGCGGTGCGCTCGCCGCGATCCTCGTCGGCCCCTACACCGCCGTGCTGTGCGTGTCGGTCGTGCTGCTCATGCAGGGCGTGCTGTTCGCCGACGGCGGGCTGACCGCGCTCGGCGTGAACATCACCGACATGGCGATCGTCACCACCGTCGTGGCCTACGCCGTCTTCCGCGGTCTGCTCGCCGTGCTGCCCCGCAAGCGGCGCTCGGTGACCGTCGCCTCCTTCGTCGCCGCGCTGCTGTCCGTGCCGGCCGCCGCGGTCGCCTTCACCCTGCTCTACGCGGTCGGCGGCACCACCGACGTCTCCATCGGCAAGGTCGCGACCGCGATGGTCGGCGTGCATGTGCTGATCGGTGCCGGTGAGGCGGTCATCACCGCGCTGACGGTCGGCGCCGTCATCGCCGTACGCCCGGACCTGGTGTACGGGGCACGCGGCCTGCGGCAGCGGCTCCGGTTGCGGGTGAACGGCGCACTGGTGGACGCCCCGGCTCCCACGGTGCCCGTGGCGGCGCGCACCTCGCGGCGCACGCTGTGGGTGACCGGCCTCGTCACCTCCCTCGTCCTGGCCGGCTTCGTCAGCTTCTACGCCTCCGCGAACCCCGACGGCCTGGAGAAGGTCGCGCACGACAAGGGGATCGACAAGAAGGCGGAGAAGCACGCGGCGGCCGACTCGCCGCTGGCCGACTACGGCGTCAAGGACGTCTCCGACGCCCGGCTGTCCGGCGGCCTCGCGGGCGTGATCGGCGTCGGCGTCACGGTCGTCGCGGGCAGCGCGGTGTTCTGGGCGGTGCGCAGGCGGCGCACCGACGACGTGTCTCCCGTGAACACCGGCGTCTGACGTGGGAGCGGGACACGCGCACCGGCTCTACCGGCACGGGCACTCGCCCGTGCACGCCCTGCCGCCGCACACCAAGCTCGCCGCCGCCTTCCTGTTCGTGGTGGTCGTCGTGTCCACCCCGCGCGCGGCGATGTGGGCGTTCGCGCTGTTCGCCGTGCTGCTCGCGCGCGTCGCGCAGCACGCGCGCGTGCCCGCCGGTTTCCTGCTCAGGCGGCTGCTGATCGAGGTGCCGTTCGTCGCCTTCGCGGTGCTCATGCCGTTCGTCGCGGAGGGCGAGCGGGTGGATGTGCTGGGGCTCTCGCTGAGCGTGAACGGGCTGTGGGGCGCCTGGAACGTGCTCGCCAAGGGCACCCTCGGTGTCGCCGCCTCGGTGCTGCTGGCCGCCACCACCGAGCTGCGCGAACTGCTGCTCGGGCTCCAGCGGCTGAAGCTGCCGCCGCTGCTGGTGCAGATCGCGTCCTTCATGATCCGCTACGGCGACGTCATCACCGACGAGATGCGCCGGATGCGGATCGCCCGCGAGTCGCGCGGCTTCGAGGCGAAGGGCGTGCGGCACTGGGGCGTCCTCGCCAAGTCCGCCGGCGCGCTGTTCATCCGCTCCTACGAGCGCGGGGAGCGCGTGCACCTGGCCATGGTGAGCCGGGGGTACGCCGGCGCCATGCCGGTCATCGACGAGGTGACCGCGTCCGCCGCCCAGTGGCGGCACGCCCTCGCACTGCCCTGCGCCGCCCTCGTCGTCTGTCTGCTGGGATGGATCCTGTGAGTACTGCTTCCCTGGAGGTCTCCGGCCTCGCCTTCGCCTACCCCGACGGCCACCAGGCCCTGTTCGGCGTGGACTTCTCCATCGCGCGCGGCGAACGGGTCGCCCTGCTCGGCCCGAACGGGGCCGGCAAGACGACGCTGGTGCTGCATCTGAACGGCATCCTGGGCGGTGGTACCGGCACGGTGACCGTGGCCGGGCTGCCGGTCGGCAAGCAGCACATGGCCGCGATCCGGCAGAAGGTCGGCATCGTCTTCCAGGACCCGGACGACCAGCTGTTCATGCCGACCGTGCGGGAGGACGTGGCGTTCGGTCCGGCCGCCGCCGGGATCAAGGGGACGGCGCTGGAGGAGCGGGTGCGCTCCGCGCTGGAGCGGGTCGGGATGCAGGACTTCGCCGACCGGCCGCCGCACCACCTGTCCTTCGGCCAGCGCCGCCGGGTCGCGGTGGCCACCGTGCTCGCGATGGAGCCGGAGATCCTCGTCCTGGACGAGCCGTCCTCCAACCTGGACCCGGCCTCCCGCCGCGAACTCGCCGACATCCTGCGCTCGCTGGACGTCACCGTCCTCATGGTCACGCACGACCTGCCGTACGCCCTGGAGCTGTGCCCGCGCTCCCTCGTCCTCAGCGACGGCGTGATCGCCGCGGACGGCCCGACCGGCGCGCTGCTCGGCGACGAGGAGCTGATGCGGGCGCACCGGCTGGAGCTGCCGTTCGGCTTCGACCCGAAGTCCGTGACAATGGGCGCGTGACGAACCAGGACCCCGCCGTCGAGGGCTCGCTGCTGCTGGACGACCAGCTGTGCTTCGCGCTGTACGCCGCACAGCGGGCGGTGACCGCCGCGTACCGTCCCCTTCTGGACGACCTGGGGCTCACCTATCCGCAGTACCTCGTGCTGCTGGTGCTGTGGGAGCGCGGCGAGACCAGCGTGAAGGAGCTGGCGCGCGCCCTCCGGCTGGACTACGGCACCGTCTCGCCGTTGCTGAAGCGGCTGGAGGGGGCGGGCCTGGTGCGCAGGGAGCGCGCGGCGGACGACGAGCGCTCGGTGCTCGTCGCCTGCACCGGGCGCGGAGAGGAACTCCGGGAGCGTGCGGCCCGCATGCCCGGCGCGCTGCTCACCGCGACGGCGCTCGACGCGTCGGAGGTCGCGCGGCTGCGCGAGGAGTTGTGGCAGCTCGCCGAGAGGGCGGGAAGCGCGGCGAAGCGCACCCGCTGACCTGGTGCGCCGGGGTGTTACCCCCGGTCGCTACCCCCCCACCGGCCCAGCCCGTACCTACCAGCCGGTACCTTGTGCACGATGGACTTGTGCGCCACTTGTTTCGGGGGAGGCCGGTCATGACCGAGGGCACCGCTGTCGACACGCGTCCGACGAAGATCATGTACGTCGCCGAGGCCACCGCCCACGGCGGCCGCGACGGCTACGTCACCAGCCAGGACGGCCAGATCCGGCTGAAGGTCGCGATGCCTCCCGGGCTGGGCGGCGACGGCAACGGCACGAACCCGGAGCAGCTGTTCGCGGCCGGCTGGAGCGCCTGCTTCCACAACGCGCTGATCCTGGTCGGCAACCGCGCGGGCTACGACCTGACCGGCTCCACCGTGGCCGCCAAGGTCGGCATCGGCCCGAACAAGCACCACGGCTACGGCCTCGCGGTCGCGCTCAGCGTCTCGTTGCCGGTACTGGACCGACAGATCGCCGAGAAGCTGGTGGACGCCGCCCACGAGGTGTGCCCCTACTCGAACGCCACGCGCGGCAACATCGACGTAACGATCCTGCTGGGCTGATCCGCCGAGGAATCGCAGGCACGCAGCCGGTGTTGCACCCACTGTCGCAGGCGATGGGAAGGGACGGCGAGCGTGGACGTGAACGGCACTGTGGCCGAGGGCTTCGAGCCGGTCAGGGAGGCGTTCGCCGCGAACTTCGCGCTGCTCGGCGAGCGCGGCGCGGCCGTCGCCGTCTACCGGGACGGGCACCGGGTGGTGGAGCTGTGGGCCGGCGCCCGGGACATCGACGGCTCGGCCGGCACGGCGCCCTGGGAGCCCGGGACCGCGCAGATCGTGCGCTCCGCCACCAAGGGCGTCGCCGCCGCCGCGCTGCTGCTCCTGCACCAGCGCGGCGAGCTGGACCTGGACGCCCCGGTCGGCTCGTACTGGCCGGAGTTCAAGGCGGCCGGCAAGGACCACACCCGCGTACGGCACCTGCTCGCGCACCGCGCGGGCGTGCCCGTGCTGGACAGCCCGCTGACCCCCGCGGAGGCCGCCGACCCCGACCTCGGCGCCGCCGCCGTCGCCGCCCAGGCGCCGGTGTGGGAGCCGGGCACGGACCACGGCTACCACGCCCAGACCTACAGCTGGCTCACCGGCGAACTGCTCCGCCGGGTCACCGGCCGCCCGGTCGGCGAGTGGATCGCGGACGAGATCGCCGGGCCGGTCGGCGCGGACCTGTGGCTCGGCCTGCCGGAACCGGAGCACGCGCGCGCGGGGCGCGTCGGCCCGCTCGACGCCCCTCAGGCCGCGGGCGGTCTGCGGACCCGGCCCAAGCGTGCGGTCGCCGAGGCCTACGCCGACCCGGGCTCCCTCACCCGCCGCGCGTTCGCCGCGATCACCCCGCTCCCCGACGAGAACGCCACCGCCTACCGCGCCGCCGCCCTGCCCGCCTCCAACGGCATCGCCACAGCCGACGGACTGGCCCGCTTCTACGCCTCGCTCATCGGCGAGGTGGACGGCGGCACCCGCCTGTTCACCCCGCAGACCATGGAACTGGCCCGCGCCGAGCAGTCCGCCGGGCCGGACCGGGTCCTGGTGGTGAACACCCACTTCGGCCTCGGCTACATGCTGCACGGCGCCGCGTCGCCGCTGCTCTCCCCCGGCTCCTTCGGCCACCCCGGGCGCGGCGGCGCCCTCGCCTTCGCCGACCCGGAGAGCGGCATCGCCTTCGGCTATGTCACCAACGGCTTCCGCTCGGGCGTGACGGCGGACCCGAGGGCGCAGGCGCTGATCCGCGCGGTCCGCACGGCGCTCGCCTAGGGGGTTTCGTTTGGATCAGGTCGGATCAGGCCGCGGCGCATGGTGCGGTGCATCGCAAGGCGGAGGATCACCCGCGTACTGGGCGTACTCGGGTGGTCCGACAACGCGGCGAGGTGCCGTGCCGGGCGTCGCGGACCCGGGCTGATCCAAACGAAGCCCCCTAGGTCCTTGTCGTCACACTCGCGGGGCAGGCGGGTGTGACGACAGGGCCGAGACCGCCTACGCCCCGGGCGCACGGCGCGGTGGTGTCACACGTGGATCGGATGCGAGGTCCGTCCGGACTCCGTGTCGATCTCGTCGTGGGCCTTGGTCAGCAGTTGCATGGCCAGTTCGTTGAGGGCACGGGCGCCGGCGATCTCCTCGCCGACCCGGGGCTGGTTCGCGTCGATGCTGTGCCTGCTGGCGTGGCCGCGCGACCGGACCTCGGTACCGTCCGGCAAGCGCACCAGGGCCACCGCCTGCGTGTGCTGGTCGTCCTCCTCCTTGAACTCCAGCTCGACGTGCCATCCGACAGCGGTGTGCGTCATGACGATCACCTCCGAAAACCGCTGCTTCCAGGGTGCGCCTCAGCACCCCGGCCCGTCATGTCGGCACCGGCACGGCGGCACGCCCCGGGCACCACCGGGCCCGCGGCACCCCTCGCGCGCGCTGCCCGTGCCGCTCTCACCCCGCCCGCAGCATCAACCCGATCCCGAGCACGAGCAGCGCCGCCGCCGCGATCCGGGGTGCGCCGAAGCGCTCCTTGAAGAACAGGGCGCCGATGGCCGCGCCGACGATGATGGACGACTCGCGCAGCGCGGCGACGGGGGCGAGCGCGGCCCGGGTCTGGGCCCACAGGACCAGGGCGTACGCGGAGACGGACAGGGCGGCGCCGAGGAGTCCGAGGCCGGCGTACGGCCGGAGCAGCCGTACGGTGTCGCCCCGAGCGCGTACGTACATGTACGCGGGAACGGCGGACCCCTGGATGGCCATGAGCCAGGCGATGTACCCGAGGGGTGTGTGCGCGGCACGGACGCCCAGACCGTCGATGACCGTGTACGCGGCGATGGTCAGGCCGGTCGCCAGGGCCGCGCCGATCGCCGCCCAGTCGGGCCGGTTGCCGCGCAGGCCCCACAGGCTGACGCCGGTCAGGCCCAGGCAGGACACGGCGATACCGGCGCTCGCCCAGACGCCGGGCACCTCGTGCGCGAAGACGGCGGCGAGCACGGTGACCACGAGCGGGGCGCTGCCGCGCGCGAGGGGATACGCCTGCCCGAAGTCGCCCAGCCGGAACGAGGTCATCAACAGGACGTAGTAGACGATGTGCACGGCCGCCGAGGCCAGCAGCAGCGGCCAGGCCGGCCCCGCCGGGAAGGCCACGAACGGGGTGAGGGCGAGCCCGATCAGCAGCCCGCCGCCGGAGATCAGGGTGAAGCCGACCAGTTTGTCGCTGATGCGGTGGGCGATGGCGTTCCAGCTGGCGTGGGTGACGGCGGCGAGCAGGACGGCCGCGGCGACGAGCGGTGTCACGCCTTCGGCTCGCGTACGTCCACCAGCGTCGCGCCCGCGTGGGCGACGAGATCCCGCGGCGCGATCGGGAAGACGGTGTGCGGGGTGCCGGCCGCCGCCCACACCACGTCGTGCGCGAGCAGCGAGCGGTCGGCGAGGACACGCGTGCGCGTGCGGTGCCCGAAGGGCGGTACCCCGCCGATGGCGTACCCCGTCGTCTCACGGACGAGGCCGGCGTCGGCCCGGGTGACCTTCCCGGCGCCGAGTTCCTCCCGCACCCGCCGCACATCCACCCGCGAGGCCCCGTCCATCAGCACCAGCACCGGCACGTCGTCGGCGGCGAAGATCAGCGACTTGCAGATCTGGCTCAGCTCGCATCCGATCGCGGCGGCGGCCTCGGCCGCGGTCCGGGTCGCGTCCGGGAACCGCCGGGTGCGTGGGAGGACGTCGTCCAGTCCGAGCGCCCGCAGCGCTTCGGCGAACTGGGGGTGGGCTGCGGAACCTTCGGCGTCAGTGGCGGCTGTCGTCGTCATGGACGGCACGGTACGGCATCGCCCGAACGGCCCTCACCAGGGTTTTCCCCACCCGGTGCGGGCCCCCGTACACGCGAAAGCCGGTGAGGGTGCAAGCCCCGTCCCCACGGGCACCCTCACCGGCCGCTCAGAGGAACCGGTACCTCAGGCGCGTACCAGCTCCCGCTCGTCGTCCGTGCCGTCCGTACCGTCCGCCGAGGACTGCCTGCGCAGACCCTCGCCCTCGACGTCCACGTTGGGCAGCGCGCGGTCCAGCCACTTCGGCAGCCACCAGGCCCGCTTGCCGAGCAGGGCGAGCACCGCCGGGACGATGGCCATGCGGACGATGAACGCGTCGAAGAAGACGGCGATCGCGAGGCCGAAGCCGATCATCTTGATCATCGACTCGCTGGAGCCGATGAAGCCGGAGAAGACGGCGATCATGATGACGGCGGCGGCGGTCACGACCCGGGCGCCGTACTTGAAGCCCGTCACCACCGCCTGGCTCGGCTTCTCGCCGTGTACGTACGCCTCCCGCATCCGGGTCACGAGGAACACCTCGTAGTCCATCGCGAGGCCGAAGACGACACCCACCATGAAGATCGGCATCATCGACATGACCGGGCCGGTCTGCTCGACGTTCATCAGGCCGGACAGCCAGCCCCACTGGAAGACCGCGACGACGGCGCCGAGCGCGGCGAGCACCGACAGCAGGAAGCCGAGGGCCGCCTTCAGCGGGACCAGCACCGAGCGGAAGACCACGATCAGCAGCAGGAAGGCCAGGCCCACCACGAGCGCGAGGTAGGGCAGCAGGGCGTCGTTCAGCTTCTGCGAGACATCGATGTTCATCGCCGTCGAGCCGGTGACCAGGACCGTGGAGTCGGTGTCCCGCGCGATGTCCGCGCCCTTGTCCCGGATGGCGTGCACCAGGTTCTCGGTCGTCGCCGAGGACGGCTTCGACCGGGGGACGACGGTGATCGTCGCGGTGTCGCCGGTCTTGTTGGGCGTGGCCGGGGTGACGGTGACGACGTCCTTCAGGCCCTTGATCTCGTCGCCGACCTTGCTGAAGGCGGCCTTCGGGTCGGCGCTGTCCTTGGCGTCCACGACGACCATGAGCGGACCGTTGAAGCCGGGACCGAAGCCCTCGGACAGGAGGTCGTAGGCGCGGCGCTGGGTGGTGGAGACGGGCTGGGAGCCGTCGTCGGGCAGGCCCAGCTCCAGGGAGGCGGCCGGGACGGCCGCCGCGCCGAGGCCGAGCACACCGAGCAGGAGGACGGCGACCGGACGGCGGACGACGAAGCTGGCCCAGCGGGTGCCCATGTTGGGGCGGCCGGGCTTCTTCGGCGTGCGGCCGCCGCCGAGCAGCTTGCTCTTCTCGCCGGCCGGCTTGACCTTGCGGCCCGCGTAGCCGAGCAGCGCCGGGATCATCGTCAGGGCGATGAGGACGGCGATGGCGACCGTGCCCGCCGCCGCGACGCCCATCTTGGTCAGCATCGGGATGTTGACGACGGAGAGACCGACCAGGGCGATGACGACGGTCAGGCCGGCGAAGACCACCGCCGAGCCCGCCGTGCCCACGGCCCGTCCCGCGGCCTCCTCGCGCTCGCGGCCCTCGGCGAGTTCCGCGCGGTAGCGGGAGACGATGAACAGGGCGTAGTCGATGCCGACGGCGAGGCCGATCATCGTCGCCAGGGTGGAGGTGGTGGAGCCCAGGTCCAGCGTGCTGGCGAGCGCCGTGATCGAGGAGACGCCGATGCCGACGCCGATGATCGCGGTCAGCAGCGGCAGCCCGGCGGCGAGCAGGGAGCCGAAGGTGATGACGAGGACGACGGCGGCGATCGCGATGCCGATGACCTCGCTGGAGCCGGTCTCGGGCGTCGCGGTCAGCGCGTCACCGCCGACCTCGACCCGCAGCCCGGCGTCCCGCGCGTGCTGCGCGGCCTCCTTCAGGGCGTCGCGGGAGGAGTCCTCCAGCTCCATGCCGGAGACCTTGTACTTCACCGAGGCGTAGGCGATGGTGCCGCTCTTGCTGACGGCGTGTCCGGTGTAGGGGTCGGCGACGGAGGCGACCTCGGAACCGCTGCGCAGCTCCTTGACGGTCTTCTCGACGACCGCCTTGTTGCCGGCGTCCGTCATCTTCTCGCCGCTCGGCGCCTTGAAGACGACCCGGGCGGTCGCGCCGTCGGCGCTCATTCCGGGGAAGCGCTGTTCCAGCAGGTCGAAGGCCTTCTGTGCCTCGGTGCCGGGGATGGAGAAGGACGTGTTGCCGGCCGCCGGCGCGGAGGCGGCACCCACCCCGGCGAGGGTGAGCAACGCGACCCACATCAGGGCGACGAAGTGCCGTCGCCGGAAGGCGAGCCGGCCGAGTTTGTAGAGAAACGTGGCCACGGAGGCGTACTCCCGGTCAGTCGTGGGTTATGGGCAGGGGCGATCAGCCCGACGACGTGAGCGGTGACGTCAGGTGGTGGGCTTACTGGGGAGAATCAGGCGATTCGGGTGGTGGTGACGCCAAGGGCGGGGAGGACCACGGCGTCGATGTACGAGGTGAGGAAGGCCCGGGTGGGCGGCTGGTCGTCGAGCAGGGCCCGGGTGGCGAAGCCGCCGACCATCATGTGCAGCAGGAAGTCGATCGCCGGGCAGTCCGCGCGGACCTCGCCCCGGTCGATCGCCCGCTGGAGGACCTGCCGGAACCCGCCCATCTCGGGGTCGACGAGCTGCTCCCGGAAGGCCTGGCGCAGATCGTCGTTGTGGTGCATCGCCATGGCGACGCCCCGCATGAGCGCGGAGTTCCGCTCCATGGTGCAGTCGTCCTCCAGCGCCACGAGGGCGTGCAGGTCACCGCGGAGGGAACCGGTGTCGATGTCCTCCGGATGGCCCCGCTTGCTGTGCCGCAGCGCCATCACCACCAGCTGGGCCTTGCCGCCCCACTGGCGGTAGAGCGTGGCCTTGCTGGACCGGGTGCGGGCGGCCACGGCGTCCATGGTGAGGGCGTCGTAGCCGACCTCTCCGAGCAGGTCGAGCACGGCCTCGTACAGCTCGGCCTCGCGCTCGGGCGTGATCCGGCTGCGACGCCCCGGTGCGAGCACCGGCTCCGCGGGGGCGGCTGACGCCGCGCCCTTGGATGCGGCTTCGGTCATGCCCGTCACCTTCCCGCTCCAGAGCCTTCGTCTTCGTACATCCATGAAGATACCCCGAGGACATGCGAAACGAAACGGTTTCGTACGTGCCTTGGGTCACGAAGATGAAGAGCCCATAAGTTGCTGCGGCCCTTCGAGCGGAAAAGCATGGGGAGGTGAGCTATCTGCGCCTTCCCCACCTCAGCGACGACCTGCTCTGCTTCGTGGCCGAGGACGACCTCTGGCTGGCCCCGCTCGACGCCCCGGGCCGCGCCTGGCGGCTCACCGCGGACCGCACCAAGGCCGGCCACCCCCGCTTCTCGCCCGACGGCCGCCGGATCGCGTACACGACCTGGCGCAGCCTCGCCCCCGAGATCCATCTGGTCGACGTCGACGGCGGTCCCGCACGTCAGCTGACGTACTGGGGCAGCGCCGACACGCAGGTGTGCGGCTGGACACCCCCCGACGGGGACGGCCACGCGGACATCCTGGCCGTCGCCTCCCACGGCCAGCCCTTCTCGCACTTCTCCTGGGCCTACAAGGTCCCCGCCGACGGCGACCCGGGCGGGCGGCTGCCCTGGGGCCCGGTCGCCGACATCCAGGTCGCCGAGATCGCCGGCGAGCGCAAGACCCTGCTGCTCACCGGCACCCCGCCGCACGAGCCCGCCGCCTGGAAGCGGTACCGCGGCGGCGCCATGGGCCGGCTGTGGCTGCACGGACAGCGGCTTCTGCCGGACATCGAGGGCCATCTGTCCTGCCCCATGTTCGTCGCCGGCCGGATCGCCTTCCTCTCCGACCACGAAGGCGTCGGCAACCTCTACTCCTGCGCCTACGACGGCACCGACCTGCGCCGCCACACCGACCACGACGCCTTCTACGCCCGGAACGCCGCCGGCGACGGCACCAGGGTGGTCTACCAGTGCGGGGGCGACCTGTGGCTGGTGGACGACTTCTCCCCGGGCGGTGTACCGCGCCGGCTCGACATCCGGCTCGCCGGACCGCGCACCGGCCGCCGCCCCTACCAGGTGCCGGCCGCGCAGAACGTCGACGGCATCTCCGTGGACGAGACCGGCCGGGCCAGCGCGGTCGTCGTCCGCGGCAGCCTGTACTGGCTCACCCACCGCGACGGTCCCGCCCGTACGATCACCGACACGCCCGGCGTCCGGGTACGGCTGCCGGAGATGCTGGGCAGCACCGGCCAGCTCGCCTACGTCACCGATGCCGAGGGCGCGGACGCCGTCGAGATCGCCCATCTGCCCCGCGCGACCGGCGACCGCGCGCCCCGCCGGGTGGCCTCCGGCGAACTGGGCCGGGTCCTGGAGATGGTCTCCGACCCGCTGGGCGAACGCCTGGCCGTGGCCTCGCACGACGGGCGCTTGCTGCTGATCGATGTGACGGAGGAGGAGGGAGCGGCGGAAGGAGAGGCGGAGGCCGGAGAGACCGGGGAGACGGCCCGGCCGGCAGCCGGTGCCGCCGAGGGGACCGGCGCGGATGCGGCCGCCGGGGAACCGGGTGCCGCCGGCTCGCACGGCGGCGTGACCGAGCTGATCCGGTCCGTCAACGGCCCGGTCCGCGACCTCGCCTTCTCCCCCGACGGCTCGTGGCTCACCTGGTCGCACCCCGGCATCGGCCGCACCCTGCGCCAGATCAAGCTGGCCCGGATCAAGGACCGGCTGATCGTGGACGTGACGAACGGCCGCTTCGAGGACGAGAACCCGGTCTTCACCCGCGACGGCCGCTACCTCGCCTTCCTCTCCTGGCGCGGCTTCGACCCGGTGTACGACGTGCACACCGGCGATCTGTCCTTCCCGCTCGGCTGCCGCCCCTACCTCGTCCCGCTCTCCTCGGCGACCCCCTCCCCCTTCGCCCTCAGCCCCGAGGGACGCCCGGCCGCGGGCGGCCTCGACCCGCTGGAGGAAGAGGAGACCGGCGAGGCCGGCACGGTGACGGTCGAGGTGGAGGGGCTGGCGAACCGGGTCACGCCGTTCCCGGTCATCGCCTCCAAGTACTCCGCGCTGTACCCGGTCGCGGGCGGCGGCCTGGTCTGGCTGCGCTGGCCGATCTCCGGCGCGCTCGGCGAGACCTTCGTCAATCCGGCCGACACCAGCGGACGCCCGACCCTGGAGTACTTCAACATCACCAAGGCGAAGAAGTCCGAACTGGTCGACCATCTCGACTGGTTCGCGGTGAGCGGCGACGGCACCCGGCTGGTCGTCGTGGACGAGGGCGACCTGCGCGCGGTCCCCTCCACGGAGATCGGCGACAGCGACTCGACCGTCTGGATCGACCTGCGCCGCATCCTGCACAAGGCCGACCCGCCCGCCGAGTGGCGCCAGGCGTACGACGAGGCCGGGCGCCTGATCCGCGCCCACTTCTGGGACCCGGGCATGTGCGGCATCGACTGGGACGCGGTGCTCGACCAGTACCGTCCCCTGGTCGAACGCATCGCCTCCCCCGACGAGTTCGCCGACCTGCTGCGCGAGGTCCTCGGCGAACTCGGCACCTCCCACGCCTACGTCACCGCCGCCCGCCGCAACGAGGGCCCGCCCCACTACCAGCGCTGGCAGGGCCTCCTCGGCGCCAACTTCGTGCGGCGCGACGGCCGCTGGATGGTCAAGCGCATCCTGCCCGGCGACTCCTCCGACTCCAAGGCCCGCTCCCCGCTGGCCGGCACGGGCATCCGCGAGGGCGCCGTGCTGACCCATGTCGACGGCCGCCCGGTCGACCCGGTGGCCGGCCCCTATCCGCTGCTCGCCGGCTCGGGCGGTACGACGGTGGAGCTGACGTTCCTCCCGGCGGAGGGCGATGCCGGGCACGCCCGACGGGTCGCCGTCGTCCCGCTCATCGACGAACGGCCGCTGCGCTACCAGGACTGGGTGGCCAAACGCCGGGAGGTCGTACGGGAGCTGAGCGGCGGCAAGTGCGGCTATCTGCACATCCCCGACATGGGCGGCTCCGGCTGGGCCCAGTTCAACCGCGACCTGCGCATGGAGGTGTCCCGGCCCGCGCTGATCGTGGACGTGCGCGGCAACGCGGGCGGGCACATCAGCGAACTCGTCATCGAGAAACTGACCCGGACGATCCTGGGCTGGGACCTGACCCGGGACGCGCAACCGGTGTCGTACACCTCGAACGCGCCGCGGGGCCCGGTGGTCGCCCTGGCCGACGAGGCGACGTCCTCGGACGGCGACATGATCACCGCGGCCTTCAAGCTGCTGAAACTCGGTCCGGTCGTCGGCCAGCGCACCTGGGGCGGGGTCGTCGGCATGACCGGACGGCACCGCCTGGGCGACGGCACGATCATCACCGTCCCGATGAACGCGGCCTGGTTCGACGCCTACGGCTGGTCCGTCGAGAACCACGGCGTCGCCCCCGACCTGGAGATCCAGCGCACTCCCCTGGACTGGGCGGAGGGCCGCCACGCCCAACTGGCCGACGCGGTCGAGCTGGCCCTGGAACTCCTGGAGTCCAACCCCGCGGCGGTACCCCCGAACTGCACCGACATCCCGAACAGGTCCCGCCCGAAGCTGCCACCGAGGGCGACGCCATGACGAGGGACGCGCATCGTCAGGGGCACGGGGACCTGCGCGGGCAACCACCGCGCACCCGCACCCGCACCCGCACCCGCACCCGACAATCCGCCTGAACCACCCCGGCGAACAACGCGGGGCGCCCTCCTGGAAGAAGGGCGCCCCACGCCGAGATCAGCCAAGGCCGAGCGCAGTGGCTAGGCGTCGTAGTCCCGGTCGAACCGGTCCTCCACCTGCTGCTCCGTGTCCTCGATGTCACGGAAGTTCTGGCTGCCGCCCCGCTCGGACTGCTGCTGGCCCTGGCGGTTCTGCTGACCCTGGCGGCTCTGCTGACCCTGGCGGCTCTGCTGACCGCGCTGGCCGGCCTTCTCGCGGGCCTGGTCCATCTTCTCCTTGGCCTGGTTCTGCACCTGGCTCGACTTGTCCTTCATACCCATATGGGTTCACTCCCGTAGTGAGTGGGGGATTGGCCCCTCGGTGGGGCCTCGACCAGATTCACACGGGCGAACACGGAGTGCATGTCGATCAGTTACGGTGCGTGACCCGGGCCGCCTCGTCGGCCGCCCCACCTGCGCCGACGAGTCCGGACCGCATTCCCTTCAGGCGCGGCGCGAACCGCTTCATCTCGCGCTGCCCGACCGTCCCGATGAGCGCCGGCAGATAGCCGCGCACGCCCTGCATGCCGCGCAGCCACCACTGCCCGTACACGTGCGCCGAGCGCCGTTCGATCCCCGCGACGAGCCGGTCCACCGCGGGGCCCAGGGGGTACGTCTTGTTCGACGGCCACGGCAGCCGCTGCCGCAGCTCGCGCATGACGTCGTCCTGGTCGGCGCCGCGCACCATGTCGGTGTCGGTCCAGGACAGGTACCCGACGCCGACCCGCACGCCCTGGTAGCCGACCTCGGCACGCAGGCTGTGCGCGTACGCCTCCACGCCCGACTTGGACGCGCAGTACGCCGTCATCATCGGCGCCGGAGTGATCGCGGCGAGCGAGGCGATCTGGAGCAGATAGCCCCGGCTCTCGACCAGCACCGGCAGGAACGCGCGCGCGGTCACCGCCGAACCGATCAGGTTCACCTCGATCACCCGCCGCCACGCCTGCGGATCGGAGTCGGCGAACGGACCGCCCGTCGCCACACCGGCGTTGGCGACCACGATGTCGACCTTCCCGAACCGCGCCTTCACCTCCTGCGCGACCCGGCTCATGGCCTCGTGGTCGGTGACGTCGGCGTACCAGTGGGCGCTGTCGCTGTGCAGCCGCCCGGAGACCTCCTTGAGCGCCTCCTCCTCCAGTCCGACCAGCGCGACCTTCGCCCCGCGTGCGGACAGCTTGCGCGCCAGCAGTTCGCCGACGCCGCGCGCCGCTCCCGTGACGACGGCGACCTGCCCCTCCAGGCTGACCCTGCTCATGCGCCCTCCTTGATCTGCGCGGGGGTGGAACGGTGCTCGTGCGCGTCCCCGGGGCCGGTCCCCGTGACGTACGTGGTGACAAGCTCCCGGATCCTGGCGGTCACCAGCTCGGGAGCCTCGATCGGGGTCATGTGGCCGATGCCGGGCAGTTCGGTGAGGCCGACGCAGTGCGGCAGCGCGGCGACCAGCGCCTGGGCGTGCACGGGGGGCGTGAGCCGGTCGGACGCGCCGTGCAGCACGGCGGTGGGTGCGTGCAACTCCCGTACGCCGTGGTCGAGATCGAGCGCCGCGAGTACGGCCGACCACGCGTGGCGTACGGCGCGCGGACAAGCGTGCACGATCCGCGCGCACGCCTCCACCCGGTGCGGGGCGGAACCGGCGCCCATGGTGGCGTACTTGAGGATGCGTGTGGCGACCGGGGTGACCGGTCCGAGAGGAGCGCGCGAGCCGAGGATGCGCCCGGTGATCCAGGTGCGCACGCGCCCGGCACGCCACGGCAGCACACGCGCCTCGGCGACCAGCCGCGAACTGCCCGTGCTGCACAGCAGGACGGCGGCGGCGTGTTCCCGGAACCGGGGACGCCCGGCCGCGGCCATGACCGTCATGCCGCCCATGGAGTGGCCGGCGATCAGTGCCTTCTCCCCGCGCGTGAGCGTCTCCGCGAGCACCGCTTCGAGATCGTCCGCCAGCGCGTGGGTGGTGCACGCGGGGCTCGCCGGACTGCGCCCGTGCCCCCTCTGGTCGTAGGCGATCACCCGGTGATCGGCGGCGAGCTCGCGGATCTGGGCCGCCCAGAACGCCGTGGAACAGGTCCAGCCGTGGGAGAGGACGACGGGGGGTGCGTCCTCGCGGCCATGCACCTCGACGTGCAACCGCGCGCCGTCGGCGGAGACGACGGTGAGGGTGCGGGACGGGACGGGCGGGGCGTACGGACCGGAGGTGACGGCCGTGACGGAAGAGCGGCGGCTCATGCGGTGGCCTCGCTCGGCTTCCGGACCGCCGCGTCCTGCTGGACCGCACCGCCCCGCTGGACCGCCGCGTCCTGCTCCCCCGCCGGCGCCCGGATGACCTCGTACTCGGCCAGGTCCACCCGCCGGGTCGCGCGCCGGAACTCGGTCGTGGTGCCGGGCCAGATGGTGGTGTTGCGGCCGTTCGCGTCCAGGTACCAGCTCGTGCAGCCGCCGGTGTTCCACACGGTCCGCTTCATGCGCTCCTGGACCCTGCGGTTCCAGGTGTCGACGGCGGCGGGCCGGGCGACGAGGGCGGCCCGCCCGCCGAGGACGTCGAGCTGGCGCAGGTAGTCGGCCATGTAGTCCAGCTGGGACTCGATCATGAGGATCATGGAGGAGTTGCCGAGGCCGGTGTTGGGCCCGATGATCGTCATCCAGTTCGGGAACCCGGCCGCCGAGGCACCGCGCAGCGCCTGCATGCCGCTCTTCCAGGACTCCGCGAGCGTGATGCCCTCCGCGCCGACCACGCGCTCGGCGATGGGCATGTCCGTGACGTGGAAGCCGGTACCGAAGATGATCGCGTCGACCTCGGCCTCGGCGCCGCCGGCCGCGACGACCGTCGATCCGCGTACCTCGCCGAGCCCGCTCGCCACGACGTCCACGTTGGGCCGGGCCAGCGCCGGGTAGTACGTGCTGGACAGCAGGATCCGCTTGCAGCCGATGCGGTAGTCCGGGGTGAGCTTGGCGCGCAGGGCGGGGTCCTTGATGGAGCGGGCCATGTTGCGCTTGGCGAGCCGCTCGACCAGACCGAGTTCGTCCGGGCGCTTGGTGAACGCCTGCACCTGAAGCTCCCGGATGCCCCACAGCAGGCCGCGCCGGGCCTGGGCGGTGACGGGCAGCCTCCGGTGCAGCCACCGTTCGGCGCCGCTGATGGCGCGGTCGACGCGGGGCATCACCCACGGCGGGGTGCGCTGGAAGAGGGTGAGCCGGCCGACCTGCGGCTGGATGGCGGGCACGATCTGGACGGCCGAGGCGCCGGTGCCGACCATGGCGACCCGCTTGCCGCGCAGATCGTAGTCGTGGTCCCAGCGGGCGGAGTGGAACACCTTGCCCGGGAAGGACGCGAGGCCCGGGATCTCGGGGATCTTCGGGTCGGACAGCGGCCCGGTGGCGGAGACGACGACGTCGGCCGAGAGCGTGCCGCGCGTGGTCTCGATGTTCCACCGCAGGTTGGCGTTGTCCCAGGTCATCAGCTTGACCTCGGAGTCGAAGCGGATGTGCGGGCGCAGTCCGAACAGGTCGGTGACGTGCTCCAGGTAGGCGCGGATGTGCCGCTGCCCGGAGAAGGTGCGCGGCCACTCGGGGTTGGGCGCGAAGGAGAAGGAGTAGAGGTGCGAGGGCACGTCACAGGCGCACCCGGGGTAACTGTTGTCCCGCCAGGTGCCACCGACGCTGTCGGCCCGCTCCAGGACGACGAAGTCCGTGATCCCCTCGCGGCGCAGCCGCACGGCGGCCCCCAGCCCGCCGAACCCGGACCCGATCACCGCCACCCGTACATGCTCGTGCTCGGCCATCCCGAAGCCTCCACGCATCACCTAGGAACTCTGCCAGTGAACACTGGCGCAATGGGAGCGTAGAGCAGCTCGCTACCGAGCGGTAGGGGGCGGAGGAGGGAAAGTTACCGGCGGTACACCATAGGCTTCGGGCGTGGCAGAGGACGCAGAACACCCCGGAGCCAGGCGCGAGTACCGCATGGAGGAACTGGCCCGGCTGGCCGGCATCACCGTGCGCACCCTGCGCTTCTACCGCGAGCGGGGGCTGCTCCCGCCACCCCGCCGCGAGGGCCGTATCGCCTGGTACGACGACCACCACCTGGCCCGGCTGCGCACCATCGCGGCCCTGCTGGAGCGCGGCCACACGCTGAACGGCATCGCGGAACTCGCGGAGGCCCTCGACCAGGGCCGGAACGTCGCCGATCTGCTCGGCGTCGGCACCCCCTCCGAGGAGGAGCCGGTCCGCCTCACCCCCGAGGAGCTCGCCGCCCGCTTCGAGGGCGAGGTCACTCCGGAGAACCTCGCCGCCGCCATGGAACTGGGCTACCTCGGCACCGACGGCGACGAGATCGTCCACATCAGCCGGCGCCTGCTGGACGTCTCCTCCGCGCTGGTCCGTGAGGGCATCCCGCTCGCCGAGGTCCTCAAGGCCGCCGCCCGCGTCCGCGAACACGCCGACGCCCTGGCCGAACTCTTCGCCGACGTGATCCTGCGCCACGCCCCCGAGGAGGACCTTCAGCGCCTGCGCCCGCTGGCCCGCAGCGTGGTGGAGGCGGAACTCTCGCTGGCCCTGGACCGCCGGCTGAACAAGCGGGACCAGCCGGCCAAGCGGGGCTAGAGGTCGTAGACGACCGTGACCGGCGCGTGGTCCGACCAGCGCTCGGCGTGCGTGGCCGCGCGCTCCACGAAGCCCTTGACCGCCTTGCCGGCGAGGCCGGGGGTGGCGACGTGGTAGTCGATGCGCCAGCCGGAGTCGTTGTCGAAGGCCCGCCCCCGGTACGACCACCAGGTGTACGGACCCTCGGCGTCCGGCTGCAGGGCGCGGACGACGTCGACGTACCCGCCCTCCTCGGCCGCGAACACCCGGCCGAGCCAGTCCCGTTCCTCGGGCAGGAAGCCGGAGTTCTTGGTGTTGCCGCGCCAGTTCTTGAGGTCGGCCTGCCGGTGGGCGATGTTCCAGTCGCCGCAGACCAGGACCTCCCGCCCGTCGGCGGCTGCCCGCTCCCGCAACTCCTTCAGATGGGCGAGGAACTCGCCCATGAAGCGGACCTTCTCGTCCTGCCGTTCGGTGCCGACCTCGCCGGAGGGCAGATAGAGGGAGGCGACGGTGACGCCGGGCAGCTCGGCCTCGACATAGCGCCCGCTGCCGTCGAACTCGGCCGAGCCGAAGCCGACCCGGACCCGGTCGGGCTCGCGCCGGGTGTAGAGGGAGACGCCCGCGCGGCCCTTGGCGGCGGCCGGGGCGTGCACCACGTGCCAGCCGTCCGGCTGCCGGACCTCCTCGGGCAGCTGGTGCGGCTCGGCGCGCACCTCCTGAAGGCAGACGACCTCCGCCTCGGTCGCGGCGAGCCACTCCACGAAGCCCTTCTTCGCGGCGGCCCGCAGTCCGTTCACGTTCACCGAGGTCACAGTCAGCACCAGGGCACGATACCGGCACACTGGTCGGGGTCCGCAAAATCCAGGACCCCGCCGACTGCATAGAAGTACGATGCCTAGCATGATTATACGCCGTGTTCGTTTCGATCACCCCGACGCCGTGAAGCTCAACGACGAGGTCCAGGCCGAGTACCACCTGCGCTACGGCGACGGTGGCGACGCCACGGTCCTGGACGCCGCCGACTTCCTCCCGCCCCGGGGCGTGTATCTGATCGCGTACGACGAGCACGACCGCCCGGTGGCCACCGGCGGCTGGCGCAGCCAGGACGAGAACGGCGAGGGTCACGAGGACGGGGACGCCGAACTCAAGCGGATGTTCGTCGTCGCGGAGATGCGCGGCCGGGGTCTGGCGCGCCGCATGCTCGCAGCCCTGGAGGAGGACGCCCGCACGGCCGGGCGGATCCGCATGGTCCTGGAGACGGGCACCAAACAGCCGGAGGCCATCGCCCTGTACACCTCCAGCGGCTACACGCCGTGCACGAAGTTCGGCTTCTATCGCGACTACGAGGACAGCCGCTGCTTCGCCAAGCGGCTCTGAACATCCCCCGGCACAGGCACCGTGCAGGCCACGACCTCCGCCTGCACGGTGTGATCTGCGCCACCTGCCGGGCGGGGCGAGCCCGGACACCGCCGACAGGCTTCCCCGGAAACGACGAAGATCCCGACCGATCGTGATGATCGGCGGGATCTTCGCTCACCGCTCCCGAGCTGACTCGGGGACAGTCGTGCGTGGACCTGAGGGGATTTGAACCCCTGGCCCCCTCGATGCGAACGAGGTGCGCTACCGGACTGCGCCACAGGCCCTTGCAACGAGTGAAACTTTAGCATCCCGATCGGGGTGCTTGGAAATCCGCTCCCTGACTGGTCAGGGCGGGGGTTGCCGGAGCGGGCACGGGCGGGGGGTCACTCGTTGGCCGCGCGCGGGCGGTCGCCGTCCTCGTACTGGTCGAAGAGGGGCGTGCGTCCGCGTTCCCGGGCCCGGCGCGCCGAGGCCGCGTTGGGGGCGCCCCCGCGGGAGCGCATACGCGCGCGGGGCAGCGCGCCGCCGCGGCCGTCCGCCGGCTTGTCCCCGGACGCGGTCTCCGGCTCGCCGGCCTCGGCCTCCGCCGCACGGCCCGCCTCCTGTTCCGGCACGACCGCACTGGAACGCGCCGAGCTCCACGTGTCGGGCGCTCCCAGGTCCACATCGGAGGTGGCGCGCGGTGCGACCGGCGCGGTCACGTACGTCGGCAGCGGCACCGGCACCGGGTCCCAGCTGTCCCCGTGCCCGGGACGTCGCTGCCGCTCGCGCTGCTGATCGACCCACTCGGCGTGGTCGGTCTGCTCGACGAGGGCGCGCCGGTCGGCGGCGAGCACGGAGAGGCCGGTGTCGGTCTCGGGGCCCGCACTCTCGTCCGGTTCGTCCGCGGCGGGACTCGCGTCGAGGGGCGCGCGCCGGCGCGGCTGACGCTCCCGCAGACGCTGGGCCGCGACCTCCGCCTGCCGGCGGTCCATCTGGTACGCGAAGCGGCGGCGCTCCTGCGCACGCAGGTAGGCGATGTACGCGCTGAGCAGCACGGCGGGCGCGGCGGGCGCCCACAGGAAGGCGAGTCCGCCGACGGCGGCCACGATGGCGCCGAGCGTGAAGGCCAGGAAGAGCATCACGGTGGTACGCCGGCGGCGCGCGAGCACCTTCGAACGCCGGGCGCGCGCCGCGGCCGCCTGGGCGGAGGGCTCCCGCCGCTCGACCGGCTCACGCTGCTGCGCGGGCACGGCCCCGGATCCGTGCCCCGGCGCGGAGCTCTGGTCAGGTGCCGGTTCCGCCCCGCTGGGTGCCTCGGGCCCGGTGTCCGCGTCGACCTGACGGCGGGTCGGAGGCACGGCGAAGGCCCGGACGTCCACCGTGTCGGTGACGGCGTCCGGATCGCCGGCGTCCGGCTCCCCCTCCTGGGCGGAGCGCGCCCGCAGGTCCCTGGCGTACCGTCGCTCCATGCCCGCCCGTCCGGACAGCAGCCGGATGGCTGTGCTGAAGCGTTCCGTCGGACGGGCCTCGTTCAGCTCGTCCTGCCTACGGAGCCACATCGGCACCAAGTAGGCGGCCCAGGCCCCGACGATGACTGCGTAGATGAGGCCGCTGCTGCTCACGCCTCACACGGTAGAGGGGTTTGCATGAGGCCATCCGCCAATTGGGCCGGTGTGTCGCACGATCTGGCTGATATTTCCAGCATTTTTTGCGACCGATGCGATCACTGGGCGGCCACAGCGGCGAATTTCAACGCTCCGAGACAGTCGACAGCCGATCAATTTCGAACACGTATTCCATTTACGGGCGCTCGGCGGGATTCCCCGGCGCGTTCCGCGGATTCCGCGGCGCGTCCGGTGTTCCCGGCACGTCCCCGCCACCCGCCGCCGGCTCTGCGTGCCGGGCCCCGCGAGAGCGTGCCCGCTGCCACCGCGCCAGCAAACCGTCGGGTACCTCTTCCGCGGTGAGCGCGTAGACGAGATGGTCGCGCCAGGCGCCGTCGATGTGCAGATAACGCGGCCGCAGCCCCTCCTCGCGGAATCCGAGTTTCTCCACGACCCGGCGGCTCGGCCGGTTCTCGGGGCGAATGCAGACCTCGATGCGGTGCAGGCCGACGGTACGGAAACAGTGGTCCACCGCGAGCGCCACGGCCGTCGGCATCACCCCGCGTCCGGCCACCGCCTCGTCCACCCAGTAGCCGACATGCCCCGAGCACATCGAGCCCCAGGTGATCCCGGCAACCGTCAACTGCCCGACGAGCCGCCCCTGGTACTCGATGACGAACGGCAGCATCCGGCCCGCGCCCGCCTCGGAGCGCAGATGCCGGACCATCTGGCGGTAGGTCGGCCGGTGCGCGATCGGCCCGCTCGGCGTGGGCGGCGGGATCGTCGCCTCCCAGGGGCGCAGCCAGTCGCGGTTGCGCCGGTTCACCTCGCGCCAGGCCCGCTGATCGCGCAGCTTTATGGGGCGGAGGACGACATCGCCGTCCGCCAGCACGACGGGCCAGGAAGGGCTGTTCAGCTCGCACCCCCACTGCTGCCGGGTCTGGGGTGGTCACCGCCGCGGATCTGGTCGACCGCGTGGATCAGCAGCGGCTCCAGCACGGCGAGGCCGTCCCGCACGCCGCCGGTCGACCCGGGCAGATTGACGATCAGCGTCCGCCCGGCCACTCCCGCCAGGCCTCTGGACAGCGCGGCGGTCGGCACCTTGTCGCGTCCGTACGCGCGGATGGCCTCCGCGACACCCGGCACCTCGTAGTCGATCACCGCGCGGGTCGCCTCGGGGGTGCGGTCGGTGGGCGAGACACCGGTACCGCCGGTGGTGACGACGGCGTCGTATCCGGACGCGACGCCCGCGCGCAGGGCCGCTTCCACGGGAGCGCCGTCGGGGACGACCCGGGGGCCGTCGACCTCGAAACCGAAGCTCCTGAGGCCGTCGGCGACCAGCGGGCCGCCCTTGTCCGCGTAGACACCGGCGGCGGCCCGGTTGGAAGCGGTGATCACCAGAGCGCGGTAGCTCATGCCCGGCTCCAGTCGCCCGACTTGCCGCCCGTCTTCTCCTCCACCCGTACGTCCGTGATGACGGCCCCCTTGTCGACCGCCTTGACCATGTCGATCACGGTGAGCGCGGCGACCGTCACCGCGGTGAGGGCCTCCATCTCGACACCCGTGCGGTCCGTCGTCTTCACGGTGGCCCGGATCTCCACGGCGTCGTCCGCGACCGACAGATCCAGTTTCACACCGGACACCGACAACGGGTGACACAGCGGGATCAGATCCGGGGTCCGCTTGGCGCCCATGATCCCGGCGATCCGGGCCGTGGCGAGGGCGTCCCCCTTGGGCACCCCCTCACCGCGCAGCAGCTCGACCACGCGCGGTGACACGAGGACGCGGCCGCTGGCGCGGGCGGTGCGCGCGGTCACGTCCTTCCCGGACACGTCGACCATGCGGGCCGCACCCGCCTCGTCGATGTGTGTCAGACGGTCCTGCACAGGGCGTCCGGGGGTCTCCCCCCGGGAAGGCACAGTCATGGTGTGGCGCTCCCGGTCCGGGCCCGGCGCGGTGCGGAGCGCGGGCTTGCTGTGCGCGACACGGTACCGCCAACCAGGAGGGCTCAGGCGAGCAGGACCACCTCGACCTCGCTGCCGGGCTCCACGGACTCCGCGTCCTCCGGGACGACGATCAGCGCGTCGGCCTGCGCCAGCGCCGCGACCAGGTGGGAGCCCGCACCGCCCACGGCGGTGACCTCCCCGTCGGCGTACGTCCCGCGCAGGAACTGCCGGCGTCCCTTGGGCGAGCGGAGCGCCGCGTCCGCCTTGAGGGCGGCCCGCACGCGGGGCCGGTGGAGGTCGGTGAGGCCCATCAGGGCGCGGATGGCGGGGCGGACGAACAGCTCGAAGGAGACGTACGACGACACCGGGTTGCCGGGCAGGGCCAGCAGCGGTGTGTGGTCGGGGCCGATGGAACCGAACCCCTGGGGCTTGCCGGGCTGCATGGCCAGCTTGCGGAACTCGACGCCGCTGCCCGGCTCGTCCGCGTCGCCGACGTACGACAGCGCCTCCTTGACGACGTCGTACGCCCCGACGCTCACTCCGCCGGTGGTCACCAGCAGGTCCGCGCGGATGAGCTGGTCCTCGATGGTGGAGCGCAGTGTCTCGGCGTCGTCGGCGACGGCGCCCACCCGGTAGGCGATGGCGCCCGCGTCCCGCGCGGCGGCGGTGAGGGCGAAGCTGTTGGAGTCGTAGATCTGGCCGGTGGCCAGTTCCTCGCCGGGCTGGACGAGTTCGCTGCCGGTGGACAGCACGACCACGCGCGGGCGCGGGCGCACCCGTACCGTGCCGCGGCCGATCGCGGCGAGCAGCGCGATCTGCGGCGGGCCGAGGACCTTCCCGGCCTCCAGGGCGAGGTCTCCGGCCTTCACGTCGCTGCCCCTGGCCCGCACGTGCGCGCGTGCCTCGGCCGGGCGGTACACGTGCACGTGCCCCTCGGCGCCCTCGGGAGCCAGGCTGCGCGCCCGCATGCCGCTCACCGGGCCCTCGCCGAGCCCTCCGTCGGTCCACTCGACGGGGACGACGGCCTCGGCGCCGGGGGGCAGCGGCGCCCCGGTCATGATGCGGGCGGCCTGTCCGGGGCCGACCCGCACCGGATCGGCCGCGCCCGCCGCGACGTCCCCGACGACCTCGAGGGCCGCGGGGAACTCCTCGCTCGCGCCCGCGACGTCCGCGACCCGTACCGCGTACCCGTCCATCGAGCTGTTGTCGAACGGCGGCAGGGACACCGGCACCGTGACGTCCTCGACCAGGACGCAGCCCTGGGCGTCGAGCAGCTGAAGCTCGATGGGTTCGAGGGGGCGGACGGTCGAGAGGATGTCCTCCAGATGCTCGTCCACCGACCACAGGTCGTCCGGGCCGGCGGGACGGGGCGCGGCGCTGCTCAAGATTGCTGCATCTCCTCGGCTACGTAACTGCGAAGCCAGGTCCGGAACTCCGGGCCCAGGTCTTCACGTTCGCATGCGAGTCTGACAATGGCACGCAGATAGTCGCCACGGTCCCCGGTGTCGTAGCGGCGGCCCTGGAAGACGACGCCGTGCACGGGGCCGCCGACCTTCTCGTCCTGGGCGAGCTGCTGGAGGGCGTCGGTGAGCTGGATCTCGCCGCCGCGACCCGGCTCGGTCTTGCGCAGTATGTCGAAGATGTGCGGGTCGAGGACGTAGCGGCCGATGATCGCGTAGTTGGACGGGGCGTCCGCCGGGTCCGGCTTCTCGACCAGTCCGGTCACCTTCACGACATCGCCCTCGGCGGTGGCCTCGACGGCGGCGCAGCCGTAGAGGTGGATCTGCTCCGGCGCGACCTCCATGAGGGCGACCACGCTGCCGCCGTGCTGCTCCTGGACCTCGATCATGCGCTGCAGCAGCGGATCCCGCGGGTCGATCAGGTCGTCACCGAGGAGGACGGCGAAGGGCTCACGGCCGACGTGCGGAGCGGCGCACAGCACCGCGTGGCCGAGGCCCTTGGGGTCGCCTTGGCGCACGTAGTGCATGGTGGCCAGATCGCTGGACTCCTGCACCTTCGCGAGCCGGCCCGCGTCGCCCTTCTTCTGAAGGGCCGACTCCAGCTCGTAGTTGCGGTCGAAGTGGTCCTCGAGGGGACGCTTGTTGCGTCCGGTGATCATGAGCACGTCGTCGAGCCCCGCCGACACGGCCTCCTCGACCACGTACTGGATCGCGGGCTTGTCGACGACCGGCAGCATCTCCTTGGGAGTGGCTTTGGTGGCCGGCAGGAACCGGGTGCCGAGGCCGGCCGCGGGAATGACAGCCTTGCTGATCCTGGGGTGGGACTGAGTCATGTCCGCAACCCTATCCGGTGCCTTTGTTGGGAATCTGGGGCTCCGGTTGCTTGACCCTCATATGACCTGCATTGAGAAGGGTGCGAGAACGACCAGTGGAACACGTCGGACGTACGGGCGAGCCTGACAAGCGCATGTTGCGGCGAGAGTTCCTCGCGGTGAGGAACAGGTTGACGGCGGATGACGTCGAGGAGGCGAGCCGCGCGCTGGCGGAGCGCGCCCTGGAGTTGCCCGAGCTGGCCGTTGCGCGCACGGTGGCGGCGTACGTCTCCGTCGGGAGCGAACCCGGCACGCTCGCCCTGCTGGACGCGCTGCGCGCGCGAGGCGTACGCGTCCTGCTCCCCGCCCTCCTGCCCGACAACGATCTGGACTGGGGCGAGTACGCCGGCCCGGACTCCCTCGCCCGGGTGCAACACGGCGGAAAGATGGCGCTGTTCGAGCCCTCCGGCGCCCGCCTCGGCCCGGACGCCGTGACGGCCGCGGACGTCGTCCTGCTGCCCGGTCTCGCGGTGGACGCGCGCGGGATGCGGCTGGGCCGCGGCGGAGGGTCGTACGACCGCGTGCTGGCCCGTCTGGAACGCGCGGGCGCCCGCCCCCGGCTCGTGGTGCTGCTGTACGACACGGAGGTCGTCGCGCACGTCCCGGCGGAGGCGCACGACAAGCCGGTGCACGCGGTGGTGACGCCGTCGGGACTGCGCCGCTTCCCGAGTCCCTGACCCGGCAGCGCCCTGACGCGAAACGGCCCTCCACGCGCGCGTGGAGGGCCGTCTGCCGGGGTGTGCCGTCAGCGGGTCACGGCTTGAGGACGAGCGTGTCGCTCGTGCTCCCGTCCACCGCCTTGTCCGTGAACGACCAGGGCAGCAGCTCGCCGTCGGCCCACTTGCCGGTCTGGTCCGTGTAGTGAGCGCTGAAGGCGTGCCCGGAGGCACCCGACAGGTTGATCCACCGGGACTTGTCGAGGTCGGCGAGGTTGACGACCATCCGCATGGACGGCACCCAGACGACGTTGTAGCCGCCCGCGGCGTTCCAGCCGGACGCGTTCACCGCGGCCTCGCCGCCGCTGAGCTTCCAGGGGCCGCGGTTGAGGATGTACTGGAGAGCCTTGGGCCCCTCGGTGCCGAGCGTCTGGTTCTTCAGGAACAGCCGGTGCAGACGGCCCCAGCTCCAGGTGTCGATGTCCTTGCCGAGCTTGGCGGTCAGCTCCCAGCGGGCGTCGATCATGGCCCGGGCGAAGAGCTCGTCGCGGTTCTCGGCGCCGGGCCGGGTGCCCGACTTGGGCGTCTTCCACCAGTCGCTGTCCGGCTTCTCCATCAGGGTGCGCACGACCTCGAACCAGCGGTCGCCGCCGTCCGGCTGCGCCTGCTCGGCATCGCGCTGACCGCACTCGCGCACCTTGGTGTCGTCGTCCACCGGGCCGGTGCTGTCGATCTTGTCGACCCACAGGCACTGCCCCTTGACGCGCAGCTCCTTGGGGAGCTTGTTGCCGAACGCGAGCTTGAGGATGTTGCGCCAGACGGCGTTGAAGTACGCGGCCGCGGCGGAGTCGGCCTCCTGGGTGTAGTCCCAGCCCTCCAGCAGCTTCTGCGCCTCGCGTACCTCCGGGTCGTCGAGGTTGATCTTCAGCAGCTTGGGCACCAGAAGCTTGGCGATCTCGCTGCTGTTGTCCAGCTGCATCTGCCGCATGTCGTCGGTGGAGATCTTGCCGCCGTCCTTGATCTTGGACTCGATCAGGTCGGCGATGCGCTGGCTGCGGGTGCCGTAGCCCCAGTCGGTGGTGAGCGTGTACGGGTACTTGGCCGGGTCGACCGCGGCCTGGTTGGCGGTGACGATGTAGCCGCGCTCGGGGTCGTACTCGTAGGGCAGCTCATCCTGCTTGATGAAGCCCGTCCAGCGGTACTTCGACTCCCAGCCCGGCGCCGGGATGGCGCCGGCGTCCTTGGCGGAGCGCGTGGGGATCCTGCCGGGCAGCGTGTAGCCGATGTGGTTGTCCGTGCTGGCGTAGACGAGGTTCTGCGAGGGCACGTCGAACTTGGCCGCCGCCGCGCGGAAGCCGCTCCAGTCCGCCGCCTTGTCGAGGGCGAACACGGCGTCCATGGTGGTGCTTGGGTCGAGCGCGGTCCACCTCAGGGCGATGCCGTAGCCGTCTCCGCGGTCGGGTGCGGCGGTGTTCACGGCGGCCTTCTTGCCGACCTGGACGAGTTCGTCGTCACGGTCGGACAGCAGCGGCATCCCGTCCTGCGTCTGGCGGACGACGATCGTCTTGGCCGTGCCTCCGGCGACCTTGATGGTCTCCTCGCGGGTCTTGAAGGGCCGCATCTTGCCGTCGTACAGGTAGCCGTTCGCGCTGACCTTCTCCAGGTACAGGTCCGTGACGTCGACGCCGGAGTTGGTCATGCCCCAGGCGATCTTCGCGTTGTGGCCGATGATCACACCCGGCATGCCGGCGAACGTGTAGCCCGTGACGTCGTACTGGCACTTGGCGGAGACGGTCCGGCAGTGCAGGCCCATCTGGTACCACACGGACGGCAGGGACGCCGACAGGTGCGGGTCGTTGGCCAGCAGCGGCTTGCCCTTGACGGTGTACTTCCCGGCGACGACCCAGGAGTTGGAGCCGATGCCCTGGCCGTTCACGCCGACGGCCGTGGGCAGGTCGTCCAGGACCTTGTACAGGCCCCCGAGCTGGCTGGTGAGGGCCGACCCCGTCCCGGTGGAGGCGGAGGAGCCGGTCGTGCCCGTCGTGCCCTGGGAGCCGCTCGTGGCGCCGCCGGTCGTGCCCGTCGTGCCCTGGGAGCCGCTCGTGGCGCCGCCGGTCGCCCCCTGGACGGAACCAGTGGTGCCGCCCTGCCGGAACGCCTTGGTCAGCTCGTCGTACCGGCCTTCCTGCACGATCGGCTTGTGGCGGCCGGCGGGGTACTGCGGGTACAGGTCCTGGATCTGCTGCGGGCCGAGGCGGCTGGTCATCAGGGCGCGGTCGATCTCGTCCTGCATGTTGCCGCGCAGGTCCCAGGCCATCGCCTTCAGCCAGGAGACGGAGTCGACCGGGGTCCACTGCTCCGGCTTGTAGTCGTTGGTGAAGCCCAGGGCGGCGTACTCCAGGGAGATCTCCTTGCCGTCCTTGCCCTGAAGGTAGGCGTTGACTCCCTTGGCGTACGCCTGGAGGTACTTCTTCGTGGAGGCCGACAGCTTGGTGTCGTACTCCTGCTTGGCGATCCGGTCCCAGCCGAGGGTGCGCAGGAACTCGTCGTTCTCGACCTGGCCCTTGCCGAACATCTCCGACAGGCGCCCGGAGGTCATGTGCCGGCGCACGTCCATCTCGTAGAACCGGTCCTGCGCCTGGACGTAGCCCTGCGCCATGAACAGGTCCTCGTCGGACGAGGCGTAGATCTGCGGAATGCCGTAGCCGTCCCGCTTGACGTCGACCGGTCCGGAGAGGCCGTCGAGAGTGATCGAACCCGTGGTCTGCGGGAAGGAGGCGCGCACGGTGCTGATCGACCAGTACGCCCCGTAGGCGATGCCTCCGATGATGGCCAGGACCAGCACCAGCACGATCAGTCGGGCTTTGCGCCCCTTCTTCCTGCCGGACTTGCCGGGCATGGCACTCGCACCCGTGGTGGCGGTGTCACCCGTTGTGGCGGTGGTGTTGGGGGGCATCGCTGTCCTTGCTGTCCTAACGCGAGCGGCAGGTCGGGCTGTGACTTTGAATGAGCGCTGGAGCAACCATAGGCGCAGGGCCCTGTCGGGCTTGACGCGGAGTCGGGAACCAGCGCGCACGAGCGTTCGATCTTGCCTCGGCAAACGTCAAGAAAGCGTCAAGAGTTAGGTAAGGTAACGAAGTAACCGGAGATCTCGGAGGAGGGACGCCCACTGACTGTCCACCACCTCAACCAGCTCCTGCTCGTCTGCTCCGTCGTCCTGCTCGTCGCCGTCGCGGCCGTCCGGATCTCCTCGCGCAGCGGGCTCCCCAGCCTGCTCGTGTACCTGGGAATCGGCGTCCTGATGGGCCAGGACGGCATCGGCGGCATCCACTTCAACAGCGCCGAAGTGACCCAGGTCATGGGATACGCGGCCCTGGTCGTGATCCTCGCCGAGGGCGGCCTCGGCACGAAGTGGAAGGAGATCCGGCCGGCTCTGCCGTCCGCCTCCGTGCTGGCGACGGCGGGGGTCGCGGTCAGCGTGGGGGTCACGGCGGCGGGCGCGCACTACCTGGTCGGGCTGGACTGGCGGCACGCGCTCATCATCGGTGCGGTGGTGTCGTCGACGGACGCGGCGGCGGTCTTCTCGGTGCTGCGGAAAATCCCCCTCCCCGCGCGCGTGACCGGCACGCTGGAGGTGGAGTCCGGCTTCAACGACGCCCCGGTGGTCATCCTGGTCGTGGCGTTCTCCACGGCCGGCCCGGTCGAACACTGGTACGCCCTGCTGGGTGAGATCGCCCTGGAGCTGGCCATCGGCGCGGCCATGGGGATCGCGGTGGGCTGGGTCGGCTCCTGGGGACTCAAGCACGTCGCACTGCCCGCCTCCGGCCTCTACCCGATCGCCGTGATGGCCATCGCCGTCACGGCGTACGCCGCCGGCGCCCTGGGACACGGCAGCGGCTTCCTGGCCGTCTACCTGGCCTCGGTGGTGCTCGGCAACGCGAAACTCCCCCACTGGCCCGCCACGCGCGGCTTCGCCGAGGGGCTCGGCTGGATCGCCCAGATCGGCATGTTCGTCGTGCTCGGCCTGCTGGTCACCCCGCACGAGCTGGGCGACGACGTCTGGCCCGCCCTGGTCATCGGGCTGGTGCTGACCATGGTGGCCCGGCCGCTGAGCGTGGTGCTCAGCCTGGCACCGTTCCGGGTGCCGTGGCGCGAGCAGGCCCTCATGTCGTGGGCGGGGCTGCGCGGCGCCGTGCCCATCATCCTGGCGACCATCCCCATGGTGAGCGGCGTCGACGGCAACCGCCGGATCTTCAACATCGTCTTCGTCCTGGTCGTCGTCTACACCCTCGTCCAGGGGCCGACCCTGCCCTGGCTGGCCCGCACCCTGCACCTGGGCGAGCAGGGCGAGGCCTCCGACCTCGGCATCGAGTCGGCGCCCCTGGAGCGGCTGCGCGGACACCTGCTGTCCGTCTCCGTCCCCGAAGGCTCCCGGATGCACGGCGTCGAGGTCAGCGAGCTGCGGCTGCCGCCCGGTGCTGCCGTCACCCTCGTCGTACGCGAAGGAAAATCGTTCGTGCCGCTGCCGTCCACGGTGCTGCGGCGAGGCGACGAGCTGCTGGTCGTGGCCACCGATCCGGTCCGCGACGCGGCCGAACGGCGCCTGCGCGCGGTCGCCCACGGCGGCAAGCTGGCGGGCTGGCTGGGCACCGACGAGGCGGGCAACACGCGTTAAGAGGGCGTTTCGTAACGTTCACACCCCTCGAATTCCCAGGTGGCCCAGCTCACCGTGCTCGTTTTCACAGCCGTGCCGGCGATGATCCCTGTACGATTAAGGCGCACCCTGATCGAACCAACTCTGCCTGACGCAGAGCTGGCGCGACCGTATGGCGGCCGGGTCGCCCCCACACCCGCAGTGGGCGCCGGCATCTACCGCAGTCCGCGCAAGAGGACAGCTCTCGGCGCCCGGGCCCACACGGGGCCCCCGCGCTACCAGGCGGCAGAAAGGCACGGCCGTGGGATCCACGGTCACCACCACCACACCGGAGAAGACCTCACCGGCATCCTCCCGCCCGGGATACGGACAGCTGCTGCGCACCCGCGGCGCCTGGACCTTCCTGCTCCCCGGCTTCGCGGCGCGTCAGCCGTTCGCGATGCTCACGCTCTCCATCGTGCTGCTCGTCCAGCACACCACCGGCTCGTACGGCGCCGCAGGCGCCGCCGCGGCCGCCACCGGTGTCTCGATGGCGCTGTTCGCGCCGTACAGCGGCCGCCTCGCCGACCGCTACGGCCAGCGTGCCGTGCTGATCCCCGGCGTCCTGGTGCACACGCTCTCCGGCCTGTCCCTGACGGCGCTCGCGCTGGCGCACGCACCGCTGTGGGCGCTGTTCGTGGCGGCCGTCCCGACCGGCGCCTCGGTGCCGCAGGTCGGTCCGATGGTGCGGGCGCGCTGGGGTGTGAAGCTTCAGGGCTCGCCCCTGATGACCACCGCGGCGGCGTTCGAGTCGGTCACGGACGAGCTGACCTTCGTCGTCGGCCCCCTGCTGGCGACCGCCCTGTGCACCACCGTGACGCCGTCGGCGGGCCTGGTCACCGAGGCTGCGCTGACCCTCGTCGGCGGTCTGCTGTTCGCCGCGCAGAAGAGCACCCAGCCGCCGGTGACCGGTGCGAGCGGGCACGCGCGCGTGCAGCAGACCTCCGCGCTGCGCGTCCCGGGCGTGCGCGTGCTGATCGTGACCTTCCTGGGCATCGGTTCCGTCTTCGGCGGCATGCAGGTGTCGCTCGCGGCGTTCACGGAGTCGATCGGCGAGCCCGGTCTGAACGGCGTCCTGTACGGCGTCTTCGCCGCCGGGAACATGCTGTCCGGCGTCGCCTGCGGCGCCATCGCCTGGAAGGTGGCGCCCCAGAAGCGCCTGCTCGTCGGTTACACGGCGCTCGCGCTGGCCGCGTCCGCCCTCTGGACGGCGCACTCGGTGCTGCTGCTCGCCGCGCTCGGCCTGCTGGTCGGCATGTGCATCGCACCCGCGCTGATCACGGGCTACACGCTGGTGGAGAGCCTGGTCCCGGCCGGCGCCCGCACCGAGGCCTTCACCTGGCTGACCGGCGCCGTCGCGCTCGGCCAGGCCGCCGCCGTCACGGTCGCCGGACAACTGGAGGACCGGCTGTGGGACGGCGCGGGCTTCCTGGTGCCGATGGCCGGCACCGTGCTCGCCCTGGTGACCCTGGTGGCACTGCGCTCACTGCTGGTCGCACGCCAGCCGAACCGCACGGTCGCGCGTGGCGTCGGTCACCGCGTGCCGGTGACGGTGGACTGATCCCCGGGAATACGTCACTATGGATCGTCGTTAGCACTCATTGAGTGAGAGTGCCAGGAGGAAGACAGTGCCGACCTACCAGTACCAGTGCACCGAGTGCGGCGAGGGCCTCGAGGCGGTGCAGAAGTTCACCGATGACGCCCTGACCGAGTGCCCCAGCTGCCAGGGCCGCCTGAAGAAGGTGTTCTCGGCGGTCGGGATCGTCTTCAAGGGCTCCGGCTTCTACCGCAACGACTCCCGCGGCTCCACGTCGAGCAGCAGCCCGGCGTCGAAGTCGTCCGGCTCGTCGTCCGACTCGAAGTCGTCCTCGTCGACGTCCTCGACGTCCTCGTCGTCCTCGTCGGCGTCCAGCTCCACCAGCAGCCCCGCAGCCTGACATTCCTCACCCGGCCCCTGCCGTCGTGCGACGGCAGGGGCTTCGGCGTTCTCCGGCACCGGCTCCCCGGCCGTTTCACGGCCCGCTAGTGTGCTGGTCATGGCGAACGCAGAGATCGGCGTAATCGGCGGCTCGGGTTTCTACTCCTTCCTCGAGGACGTGACCGAGGTCCAGGTGGACACCCCCTACGGGGCGCCCAGCGACTCCCTCTTCCTCGGCGAGATCGCCGGCCGGCGGGTCGCCTTCCTGCCCCGGCACGGGCGCGGCCACCACCTGCCGCCGCACCGCATCAACTACCGCGCCAATCTGTGGGCCCTGCGCTCGGTCGGCGTCCGCCAGGTTCTCGGTCCCTGCGCGGTGGGCGGGCTGCGTCCCGAGTACGGCCCGGGCACCCTGCTCGTGCCGGACCAGTTCGTGGACCGTACGAAGACCAGGGCGCAGACGTACTTCGACGGGCTGCCGCTGCCCGACGGCACCGTGCCGAACGTCGTGCACGTGTCCATGGCCGACCCCTACTGCCCCACCGGGCGGGCCGCGGCGCTGAAGGCGGCCCACGGACGGGACTGGGAACCGGTGGACGGCGGCACGCTGGTCGTGGTCGAAGGGCCGCGCTTCTCGACGCGTGCGGAATCGTTGTGGCACCAGGCGCAGGGCTGGTCGGTGGTGGGCATGACCGGCCATCCCGAGGCGGCGCTCGCCCGCGAGCTGGAGCTCTGCTACACGTCTCTGACCCTGGTCACCGACCTCGACGCGGGCGCCGAGACCGGCGAGGGCGTCTCGCACGAGGAGGTGCTGCGGGTGTTCGCGGCCAACGTGGACCGGCTGCGGGGTGTGCTGTTCGACGCGGTGGCGGCACTGCCGGAGACCGGCGCGCGGGACTGCCTGTGCGTGAACGCCCTCGGCGGGATGGATCCGGGGTTCGAGCTGCCGTAGCGGGGGCGGGGAGAGCGGGGAGCGGAGAGAACAGGGAGCGAAGAGAACGGGGACAGCGGGCGGAGCCGCTCGTTCGGGGCGGGGGTGCCGCTCGGAGCTGCCGTTCGAGGCGGAGCTGCTCGTCGGGGGGTAGAGCTGCTCGCCGGGGAACGGAGCTGCTTGCCCGGGGAGCGGAGGTGCTCCTCGGGGGGCGGAGGTGCTCGTTCAGGTGAGCGAGTTGTCCACAATCCGTCGGTGATCCACCGGCCCCGGCGGGACTCGGCGCGAGGCCCCATCGTGGCATCGCACGCCGAAATTCCTCGTCGCAGGCGGTGATCCCCATGCCTTCGTCCCCGTCGTCCCTGTCGTTCCCGAGCTCCCCGACTCCGCTCTCGCTCTCTCCCCCGGGCCGCCCGCCCACTCGCTCCCCGTTCCCGCCGCCCCTCCGGCTTCCGCGCCCGCTGGGCACGGACGCCCCGCCGACCTGCGAGGTGCCCTCGTTCGATCCGGTGCGGGTGCGCGGCGGGCGGTATCGGCTGGAACGGCTCGTACGGCACCGCCGGCGGGCCATCGCGGCCGGCCTCGCGGTGACCGCGGTGGCGCTCGTGGCCGCCGGTCCCCGCACCGGCCCGGAACCGCACGGCGCGGAGCGGCCCCGCGGGCACCGGACCACGGAGCCCGTACCACGGCACGCGCCGGGGGACGCGGTGACGGCGCCGGTGGACGTGGTGACGGCGCCGGTGCGGATCGCCGACGCCGCCACGGTGCGGCTCCTGCGGCCCGGCGACCGCGTCGACGTCATCGCCGCACAGGACCCGTCGGCCGGGGGCGGTGCCCGGGTGCTCGCCCGCGGTGTACGGGTGACGAAGGTGCCGGAGCCGCTGGACGGAGCGGCCGAGAGCGGGGCGCTGGTCGTGCTGTCGGTGCCGCGGGCCTCGGCGGCACGGCTCGTCGGCGCGAGCGTCACCGCCCGCCTGGCGGTGACGCTGTGCTGAACCGAAGGGGACGTGTGCGCGGCGGCTCGCCGGCGAGCACCGCGATCGAGCCAGGGAACTGGACAGGACGGCCGCACCGTGCCGTAGGTTGCGGAGCGTTTCGTTCCACACCCTGTGCATGCGAGGAGAGTCCCCGAGGTGAGCGCGAAGAAGGAAGCGAGCGTCTGGCAGGGCTTCAAGGCCTTCCTGATGCGCGGCAACGTCATCGATCTGGCGGTCGCGGTGGTCATCGGCGCCGCCTTCACGAACATCGTCAACGCGGTGGTGAAGGGGCTCATCAACCCGCTGGTCGGAGCGATCGGCACGCAGAGTCTCGACAGCTACAGCTCCTGCCTGAAGGACCCCTGCCAGGTGACCGCGGACGGCACGATCAAGAGCGGTGTGCCGATCCTGTGGGGCTCCGTTCTGGGGGCCACGCTCACCTTCGTGATCACCGCGGCGGTGGTGTACTTCCTGATGGTGCTGCCCATGTCGAAGTACCTGGCCCGGCAGGCGGCCCGCAAGGCGGCGCGGGAAGGCACGAAGGAGGTCATGGAGGTGACCGAGCTGGAGGTGCTCAAGGAGATCCGCGACGCGCTGGTCGCGCAGCGCACGTCCGGGCACGACGAGCGCTAGCGGCGCTCCCCGCGGGCGGCTCAGAGGTGGTGGGGCGGCTTCTCGTCGAGGAAGCGCCTCAGGTCGGCGGCGCTGTCGCGGTCCGAGCGATCGCCCCACCCGCGGTCGGTGTCGTCCGAGGACTGCTGGTCCAGCGGGTCGTCGAAGACCAGCGCGGGCTTCGGGTCGCGCGACTCGGGCTCGGGGGCGGTGCTCATGCCCCAAGGGTACGGCTCTCGCCCCAGCGGCCCGTCCGGGAGCCGGGTGGCGCGTTCGGTAAACCCCGGCCGGGGCTCGTGAAGCCCCTGCCGAGCTGGGCGTTTCGCCGGAGCGACGGCCCGCCCAGCGCTTGTGAACCTGTTCACAAGATTTTGCGCCGGTTTTCTGCTGTGCTGGGAACCATGACGTCGAGTTCCGCTCCGGCGCCCGCCCCCTCGGGCGCACCGCAGCCCTCCGGCCCGCTGCGACGGCTCACCGCGCGCGGGCGCGACGAGGCGCATCGCGTCGCCTCCCCGCTGGAGCTCTTCTTCGACCTGTGCTTCGTCGTGGCGATCGCGCAGGCCGGCGTGCAACTGGTGCACTCCGTCGCCGAGGGGCACACCGGCGACGGGATCCTCAACTACGCGATGGCCTTCTTCGCCATCTGGTGGGCCTGGATGAACTTCAGCTGGTTCGCCTCGGCGTACGACAACGACGACGCGCTCTACCGGGTCGTCACCCTGGTGCAGATCGCCGGCGTCCTGGTCCTGGCCGCCGGCATCTCGCGGGCCTTCACCCACCATGACTTCCTGCTGGTCTGGCTCGGCTATGTGATCATGCGGCTGGCGATGGCCGCGCAGTGGCTGAGAGCCGCGAGATCGGCCACGGGCGCCGAGCGCACCACGGCGCTGCGGTACGCGGGCGGCGTGCTGCTGTGCCAGATCGGCTGGCTCGGCCTGGTGGTGCTGCCCGGGCCGGCCCGGCCCTGGGTGTTCCTGGTGATGGCGATCGCGGAACTGTGCGTGCCGCTGTATGCCGAGAAGGACCACGAGACGGCCTGGCATCCGCACCACATCGCCGAGCGGTACGGCCTGTTCACGATCATCGTGCTCGGCGAGACGATCGCCGCGGCCACGGTCGCCGTGAAGTCGGCCGTGGACGAGCACAGCGCGCTGACCGAGCTGCTGCCCATCGCGGCGGGCGGGCTGCTGATCGTCTTCTCCGCGTGGTGGATCTACTTCGTGGTGCCCATCCACGGTCACCTGCGCTCCAGCAGCCGGGCGTTCGTCTGGGGCTACGGCCACTACCTGGTGTTCGCCTCGGCGGCGGCCATCGGCGCGGGTCTGGAGGTGGCCGTGGAACAGGCGGTCGGCACGGCACACATCTCCACCCTGTCCGCCTCGGCGGCCGTCACCCTGCCGACGGCGCTGTACCTGCTGACCGTGTGGGCGCTGCACTCGCGTCACTTCAAGGTGGGCCTGGCCCAGCAGCTGGTGCTGCCGGTCACGGCGCTGCTGGTCATCTGCTGCACCTTCCTGGGCGACTGGGCGGTGCTCGCGGCGGGGCTCGTGTCCTCGGCCGCGGTGGCCACCGGGGTGACCCTGACACACCGCACGGCCGGCCGGCAGCGCGTAGCGGACGCCACCGCGGCGGCCGACTGAGTCCTGCCGAGCGGCGTGTCCGGCTGGGCCAGACTGGCGTCCATGACAGCTGACTCATTGACGGATGTCGCCGGGCTCCGGGTGGGGCACGCCACCCGCGCCGGCGAGGGCTGGCTCACCGGCACCACGGTCGTCCTCGCGCCCGAGGGCGGCGCCGTCGCCGCCGTGGACGTGCGCGGCGGCGGCCCCGGCACCAAGGAGACCGACGCGCTCGACCCGCGCAATGTGGTGCAGAAGGTCGACGCGGTCGTGCTGACCGGGGGCAGCGCCTACGGGCTCGATGCGGCGTCCGGGGTGATGGCCTGGCTCGAGGAGCAGAGTCGTGGCGTGCCGGTGGGGGTGGATCCGGCGCAGGTCGTGCCGGTGGTGCCCGCCGCGTGCGTCTTCGATCTGGGGCGCGGCGGCGACTTCCGCGCGCGGCCGGACGCGGCGACAGGACGCGCGGCGGTTGAGGCCGCGGCGGCGAGTGCACCGGGCGCGCCGGTGCCGGAGGGGTGTGTCGGCGCCGGCACGGGCGCCGTCGCCGGACGGCTCAAGGGCGGGGTGGGCACCGCGAGCACGGTGCTGGAGTCGGGGATCACCGTGGCGGCGCTGGTGGTCGCGAACGCGGCGGGATCGGTGATGGATCCGGAAACGGGGGTGCTGTACGGGGAGTTGTTCCAGGGGCGGGTGGAGTACCCGGAGGGGCGCGTGCACGAGGCCGCGCGGCGGCGCCTGGACGAGGCCGCCGCCGGGAACGCACCGGCACCGCTCAACACGACGCTGGCGGTGGTCGCGACGGACGCGGACCTCACCAAGGCACAGGCGCAGAAGCTGGCCGGTACCGCGCACGACGGCATCGCGCGCGCCGTGCGGCCGGTGCACCTCCTGCACGACGGGGACACGGTGTTCGCCCTGGCGACCGGCGCGCGCCCGCTGCGGGCGCACCCCTTGGCGCTCAACGACGTCCTGGAAGCCGGCGCGGATCTCGTGACCCGCGCGATCGTACGGGCCGTGCGCGCCGCCGAGTCGGTCGGCGGGCCGGGAGGGGTGTGGCCGTCGTACGGGGAGTTGTACGGGAGGGTGTAGGGGGCCGAGGGCAACCAGGGGCCGGGCGCGGGGTCTTGTGCGTGGGGATTGTCGCGGTTCTGTCACGTGATGGCGTTCACGGGAGCCGGAGGGAACCTTCCCCGGCGTCGGCGCCCTCTTTCTTCACGCACTGGAACGGATCACGCACATCACACCACCCTGGAGCAGCCCGTGACAACGCCGGACATTACAGCGCGGCGCGCACTCGGGGCCTGTGCCGCCCTGATGGTCGGCGCCCTCACCCTGACCGCCTGCGGCGGCAGCGCCAACGCGAACAACGACGACGGCAAGGGCGGCAAGGACTCCCCGAAGACGTCGACGGCGAAGATCGCGATATCGGCGAAGGACGGGTCGACCGGAGCGTCCATCAACGCCACCGGCGTGAAGGTCAGCAGCGGGAAGCTGACCGACGTGAAGATGACCGTGGCGGGGTCGGGTCAGGCCGTGCCAGGGGCGATATCGGCGGACGGCGGCAGCTGGAAGCCGAAGCAGCAGCTGGAGCGCGGGACGAAGTACGAGATAAACGCGACCGCCAAGGACTCCGAGGGGCGTACGGCGGCGGCCAACTCCATCTTCACCACCGTCACCTCATCCGACAGCTTCATCGGCACCTACACGCCGGACAACGGCGCGACGGTCGGGGTGGGCATGCCGGTGTCGTTCACCTTCGACAAGTCGATCACCGACAAGAAGGCCGTGCAGTCGCACATCACGGTCAACTCCAGCAGCGGCCAGCAGGTGGTCGGGCACTGGTTCGGGGACCGGCGGCTCGACTTCCGGCCGCAGGAGTACTGGAAGGCCGGATCCAAGGTCACGATGAACATCGCCCTGGACGGCGTCCAGGGCGCGAAGGGCGTCTACGGGGTGCAGAAGAAGACCGTCTCCTTCACCATCGGGCGGTCGCAGGTCTCCACGGTCGACGTCAACACGCAGACGATGACGGTCGTGCGGGACGGCAAGACCCTCAAGGCGGTGCCGATCTCGGCGGGCAGCGCGCAGCACACCACCTACAACGGGCAGATGGTGATCGCCGAGAAGTTCGTGCAGACTCGTATGAACGGCTCGACCGTCGGCTTCGGCGGGGAGTACGACATCCCGGACGTGCCGCACGCGATGCGGCTGACGACGTCGGGGACGTTCATCCACGGCAACTACTGGTACAACAAGGGCAACCCGCCCTTCGGCCGGGAGGGCACCAGCCACGGCTGTGTCGGGCTCGCGGACGCGCAGGGGGCGCAGGGCGCCACGTCGGCCAAGTGGTTCTACGACAACTCGCTCATCGGGGACGTCGTGATCGTGAAGAACTCCCCGGACACGACGGTCGCCCCGGACAACGGGCTCAACGGCTGGAACATGTCCTGGAGCGCCTGGACCGCGGGAAGTGCCGCCTGAGCGGCCGGTTTTGACGGTACGGCGGGCCGCGCGGGAACTTTTCGCGCGGCCCCCGTGTTTTCCCGGCGTACGTTTTCTCGGTTCCCGGACATGATGTCCGACCGAGGGGCTACGGTATGCACCCACAAGGTGACATGCAGCAACGCCGGGAGATGTCTTGAGCGTTCCGTACGAGACCGCAGCGTACGAACCAGCCGAGTCGCCCGAGTCTCCGGAGGAGCATCTCGCGCGACTCCTCGGCCGTGCCCTGAACTCCTTCGAGCTGCCCGACGAGGTGATAAGGCGGCTCGACTGCGCGCTGGCGGCCGACAGTTCGCTGCACTGCGCGTATCACAGCGCGGGGCTGCACCGTGAGACGTACCGGCACACCTGGCTGCTCGTCGACGGCTCGGCGGTCACGCTGTGGGAGCTCGTGCACAACCCCACGCCCGGCAGCGCCCCGGAGCACGAGGTGTACGCCGACGAGGAGGAGCTGCACGCCGCCACGGCACGGCTCGGGCTGCCGCCGGACACGCGGGAGTTCGAGCTGCCCGCGCTGATGCGGCTGTGGGCGGTGCCCGAGCCCCGGCACGTGTTCGCCTCCGAGGACTCGGCGGACCACGCGCGCCGGCTTCTGCGCCGTGCAGAGAACCCCGACCGGCCCGACGCGGAGACGGCCGCGCTGCTGGCGACGGCGACCGCGCACGAGATCACTCAGGCGTTCGGCCGGCCCGGGCGGGCCGGCCGGATGCGGCTGAGCTACGCGCTGTACGAGCACGCCTTCCTGCTGCCGGACGGCACCGAGGTCTCCCTGTGGGAGGTCGAGCACACGGCGACGCCCGACGGGCGGCACATGTGCGAGGTCTACATGTCGGAGAACGCCGCCCGGGACGCCATGGAGCGGCGCGCGGCACGACAGGGGTAGCAGGGGCAGCGGCGAAGGCGCGCCCAGGGGTGTACCTTCCGCCCGCACATCCGCCGTGTGCGGGCGGGGCGGGACGGGGTGACGCGGAGCGCACCTCCGGTCAGCGGCCGCCGAGCCGCCGTACCAGTCCGGCGAAGGCGTCCTGCTCCGCGGGGGTCAGTTCGACTCTCTCCAGCGCGGGTCCGGCCTGCGGCTGGGACGGAAACGCCGGGAGATGAGCAGCCGGGAGCTCTCGGAGGGACTGCGCGCGGAAGCGGCGCAGCAGGCGCAGGACGCCGATCGCCCAGGCCGCACCGGCCAGGGTGAGGACGACCGCACCGGCCCACTGGAGAGTCGAGACATGTCCAGGCATACACCCCAGTACACACCACGGTCCGGGACTTTGACCCCGGACCGTGATGTATCTCGCAGGTGCCGTGAACAACTCACAGCGAACTAAAGGGACAAGGCGCCGGCCCGCCCGAGTCGCGGCGGTCAGGCCGCTATCGGCTGCCTGGTCTCCTTCGGTGCGGTGGCCGGGTCCGTGGCGGGGGCCGTGGGCTCGGGGGTCTGCTTGCGCATGCCCTTGAGCAGGACCACCAGGGCGGTGGTGACGCAGACACCGGCCGCGATGGCCACCAGGTACAGGAACGGGTTGCCGATCAGCGGGACCACGAAGATGCCGCCGTGCGGGGCGCGCAGGGTGGCGCCGAAGCCCATCGACAGGGCGCCGGTGAGCGCGCCGCCCACCATGGAGGACGGGATGACCCGCAGCGGGTCGGCCGCCGCGAACGGGATCGCGCCCTCGGAGATGAAGGACGCGCCGAGAACCCAGGCGGCCTTGCCGTTCTCGCGCTCGGTCGGGGTGAAGAGCTTGCCGCGCACGGCGGTGGCCAGGGCCATCGCCAGCGGCGGGACCATGCCGGCCGCCATCACCGCGGCCATGATCTTCATTGCGGAGTCGCCGGGGTTGGCGACGGCGATGCCGGCGGTGGCGAAGGTGTAGGCGACCTTGTTGACCGGGCCGCCGAGGTCGAAGCACATCATCAGGCCGAGCAGGCCGCCGAGCAGGAGGGCGTTGGTGCCGGTGAGACCGTTCAGCCAGTCGGTCAGCCCCTTCTGGGCGGTGGCGATGGGCTTGCCGATCACGACGAACATCAGGAATCCGACGATCGCCGCGGAGATCAGCGGGATCACCACCACGGGCATGATGCCGCGCAAGGCCCCCGGGATGTCGACCTTCTGGATCGCCAACACCACGCCACCGGCGATCAGACCGGCCGCCAGACCGCCGAGGAAGCCGGCGTTGATGGTCACCGAGATCGCGCCGCCGACGAAGCCGGGGACGAGACCGGGCCGGTCGGCCATGCCGTAGGCGATGTAGCCGGCCAGGACCGGGACCAGGAAGCCGAAGGACACCACGCCGATCTGGAACAGCAGCGCGCCCCAACTGTCGGCCTGGGTCCACATGAAGTGGTCCATCACCGACGGCGCCTTGTTGATCTTGTAGCCCCCGATCGCGAAGCCCAGGGCGATGAGGAGACCGCCCGCGGCGACGAACGGGACCATGTAGCTGACGCCGGACATCAGCCACTTGCGGAGCTTGGTGCCGTAGCCCTCGGTGGAGTCGCCCGCGCGCTCGACCGGCGTGCCGTCCGAGGCGCGCGCCGGGGCGCTCGCCTCGCCGCGCGCCGCCTTCTCGCGGACTTCCGCGATGAGTTCGGCGGGGCGGTTGATGCCCGCCTTCACGCCCACGTCGACGGTCGGCTTGCCCGCGAAGCGGTCCTTGTCGCGTACGGCGATGTCGTGCGCGAAGATCACGCCGTCCGCCGCCGCGATCACCGCCGGGTCCAGCCGGGTGAAGCCGGCCGAGCCCTGCGTCTCGACGACCAGCTCGACGCCCGCGTCACGACCGGCGTTCTCCAGGGACTCGGCCGCCATGTAGGTGTGGGCGATGCCGGTCGGGCAGGAGGTGACGGCGACGATCCGGAAGGGGCGCTCACCGGAGTCGGGTGTGGCACCCGGCGCCGGGGCGGATCCGTCCGTGACGGTCGCGCCCGGGGCCGGGGCCGTGCTGCCCGCTGCGGCGCCGGCGGAGGCCGCCACCGGCGTCGCAGCGGTGTCGTCGGAGGCGCCCATGGCGCCCGAGTCGGTGCTCCCGGTACCCTGCGCGCCCCCGGCGCTCGGCGCACCGCCGGCGCCCGCACCGGAGCCCGCACCGCCGGCGCTCACGGAGCCATCGGCGCCCCGGGCGTCCGATGCGCCACCGGCGCCCGCGCCCGCGCCGGCACTCCCGTTTCCCGCACTCCCGACAGCCCCCCGCGCTTCCTCGCCGGACGGCGCCTCGTCGCCCCGGATCAGTGCCGCGGCCGTCTCCGCGTGGCTCACCGCCCGCAGGGCGGAGGTGAAGTCGGCGTTCATCAGCTGGCGGGCGAGAGAGGACAGGATCGTCAGGTGGGCGTCGTCGGCGCCGGCGGGGGCCGCGATCAGGAAGATCAGGTCGGCCGGACCGTCCGCCGCGCCGAAGTCGATGCCGGCGGCGCTGCGGCCGAAGGCGAGGGTCGGCTCGGTCACATGGGCGCTGCGACAGTGCGGAATGCCGATGCCGCCGTCGAGCCCGGTCGGCATCTGGGCCTCGCGGGCGGCCACGTCGGCCAGGAAGCCCTCCAGGTCGGTCACCCGGCCCTGGGCCACCATGCGCGCGGCGAGGGCACGGGCCGCCGCTTCCTTGGTGTCGGCGGACAGGTCGAGGTCGACCAGGTTCGCGGTGATCATGTCGCTCATCGCGGGCTCCTATGCACGCGTATCGCCCGGGGAGAGGGGTGGGCGGGGGTGGGGACGGGGGTGCGGTGGGGAGGGGAGCGGTGGGGGCGGGAGGCGGGGCCGGGGAAACCCCGCATCCCGGGGCGGTACGGCGGTTCAGCCGGCCGTGCCGCCGCTGGTCGCGGCGAGTAACGGGGAGCCTTGCCGCTTGGGGGCCGGTGGGATGGGTACGCCCGGGCGTGCGGGTACGGGCCGTGCGCCCAGATGTCGGGTTCCCGGGCGGGTGCCACGGAGTGCGAAAGAGTTCATGACACCGGCTCCGTCAGTTCGTGGTCGAGGGGGATGTCGTCCGTCACCGTCACCGCCGCCGGATCGAGGTCGGCGGGGGTCGGCATCAGGCTGCCGGGAAGCTGGACGGCGGCGGCGCCGTGGGCGACGGCGGAGGCCAGGGCCTCGGGGCCGGTGCCACCGGCGATGAGGAAGCCGGCGAGGGAGGCGTCGCCGGCGCCGACGTTGCTGCGGACGGCGGACACCCGCGCCCTGCCGAACCAGGCGCCGGTGTCCGACACCAGCAGCTGGCCGTCGGCGCCCAGGCTGGCGAGGACGGCGCGTGCGCCCATCGCGCGTACCTCCTCGGCCGCCTTGAGCGCGTCGCCCACGGTCGCCAGGGGGCGCGCGACGGCTTCCGCGAGTTCCTCGGCGTTCGGCTTCACCACGTCGGGTCGTGCGCGCAGCGCCTCCTGGAGCGCCCGCCCCGAGGTGTCCAGCGCGATGCGCGCGCCTCCGGCGTGCGCCCGCGTGACGACGTCGGCGTACCAGGACGGTGCGAGCCCCCGGGGCAGGCTGCCGCAGCACGCGATCCAGTCGGCCTCACGCGACTGTTCGCGGACCGTCTCCAGAAGCAGTTCCTGTTCCTCCGCGGACAGGTCCGGCCCCGGCGCGTTGATCTTGGTGAGCACCCCGTCGGACTCCGCGAGCGCGATGTTGGACCGGGTGGCGCCGGCCACCGGGACCGGCGCGACCTCGATGCCCTGCGCGTCGAGCAGTTCGGCGACGAGCGCCCCCGGCGCACCACCGAGGGGCAGGACCGCGACCGTGCGCCGGCCGGCGGCCGCCACGGCGCGCGAGACGTTCACGCCCTTGCCGCCGGGGTCCATGCGCTCGCCGGTGGCGCGGATGACCTCGCCGCGCTCCAGGGCGGGGACCTCGTAGGTGCGGTCGAGGGACGGGTTGGGGGTGACGGTGAGGATCATGCGCGCACCACTTCCGTGCCGCCGCGCTCGATGGCGGCGGCGTCTTCGGGGCTCAGCCCGCTGTCGGTGATCAGCAGGTCCACATCGCCCAGGTCGCCGAAGCGGGCGAAGTGCTCCTGGCCGTGCTTGGCGGAGTCGGCGAGGAGGATCACGCGGCGGGCGGCGGCGACGGCCGCGCGCTTGACCGCGGCCTCGGCGAGGTCGGGGGTGGTCAGCCCGTGCTCGGCGGAGAAGCCGTTGGCGGCGACGAACAGGACGTCGGCCCGGATCTCGCCGTACGCGCGGAGCGCCCAGGCGTCCACGGCGGCGCGCGTGCGGTGCCGTACGCGGCCGCCGACCAGGTGGAGCTGGATGCCCGGATGGTCGGCGAGACGGGCGGCTATGGGCAGGCTGTGCGTGACGACGGTGAGGGAGGTCTCCAGCGGGATCGCCGCCGCCACCCGCGCCACGGTCGTACCGGCGTCGAGGATCATCGTGCCCTCGGCCGGCAGCTCGGCGAGGGCGGCCTTGGCGATGCGGTCCTTCTCGTCGGCGGCGGTCGACTCGCGCTCGGCGAGGTCGGGTTCGAAATCGAGGCGGCCGACCGGGATGGCACCGCCGTGCACCCGCCGGACCAGGCCGGCGCGGTCGAGGGCCTTCAGATCACGGCGGATCGTCTCCGCGGTGACCTGGAACTCCTCGGCCAGCGACAGCACGTCCACCCGGCCGCCGTCACGCGCGAGCCGGAGGATCTCCTGCTGCCGCTCCGGTGCGTACATTCCGTTCGCCTCCGCCTCGATGTCCGACCGTTTCCGATGCCATGCCCGAACGTGTGGTTTCACAACGAGAGTACGTCCGGTTTTCCGGAAAGTAAACAGGTTCGGGCCGAGATCGGGCATGAACGGACTTCCGCCGCTGCCAGGACAACGGCCGCGCCCCGCTGCCGCCCGGACAACGGACCGGATGCCGCTGCCGCTGCCGCCAGGACATCGGCCGGCCCCCGCTGCCGTCCGGACAGCGACGAGGGCCCGGTACCAGGTCGGTACCGGGCCCTCGTCGTGCCTGGTCAGAGCGCCAGCTCGGGTTCCTTCCCCACCACCGTGGGCTCCGCTCCGGCCGCTCCCTCCACATGCTGCGCCGGCCGCTTCGGCAGCGCGGTCATCAGTAGGAGGATCACGCCCATGATCCCGGCGACCCACCACAGCGCGTGCTGAAAGGCGTGCACGAAGGCCGGGCCGACCTGCGCCGGGGTCAGCCGGTCACCGATCTCCCCGTAGAACACGACCGACACGAGGCCCAGTCCGAGCGCGTTGCCCATCTGCTGCACGGTGTTGATCAGTCCCGACGCGGAACCGGCGTGCTCGCGCGGCACCTCCGAGAGCACCGCGTCGGTCAGCGGGGCGACGATCAGCCCCATGCCGACGCCCATCACGACCAGCGGCAGGGCCATCTGCCAGGAGGCGATTCCGAGGCCGTAGCGGTGGGCCGCCCACAGGTAGAGCAGCACGCCGACGCCCATCACCAGCGCGCCCGCCTGGAGCACCTTCCGGCCGAACCGCGGGACCAGCTGCTGCACCGACAGTCCGGCCGCCGTGGACACCGCGATCGAGAACGGCACCCCGGTCAGCCCCGCCCGCAGCGGGCTCCAGCCCAGGCCGATCTGCATGTACAGCGTCCAGACCAGGAAGAAGATGCCGAGCGCGATGCCGAAGACGGTCTGTACGGCGATACCGGCGGCGAAACTCTTCACGCGGAACAGCGACAGCTCGACCAGCGGGGAGCCGTCCCGGGCCGCCTTGCGCCGCTCGTACGCCACCAGCGCCGCGAAGACGACGAGGGCGCCGCCCATCGAGACGTACCCCCACAGCGGCCAGCCCAGCTCGCGTCCGCGGGTGAGCGGGTAGAGCAGCATCAGCAGGCCGAGCGAGACCAGGGTGACGCCGACGAGGTCCAGCTTCAGCGCCTTGGGGGCCTTGGACTCGGTGATGAAGCGGTTGCCGAGCAGCCAGGCCGCGATCCCGACCGGCAGGTTGATGAGGAAGATCGGGCGCCATCCGAGGCCGAACAGGTTCCACTCCGTCAGCAGCGCGCCCAGCAGCGGGCCGGAGACCGCGCCGAGACCGACGATCGCGCCGAACAGGCCGAACACCTTGCCGCGTTCGTTCGCCGGGAAGGTGGCGTGCACGATCGACAGCACCTGCGGCACCATCAGCGCGGCCATGCCGCCCTGGAGGATGCGGGAGGCGACCAGCATCTCCGGGTTCACGGCGAAGCCGCACAGCGCGGAGGCGAGGGTGAAGCCGCCGATGCCGATGAGGAACAGCCGCTTACGGCCGTGGATGTCGCCGAGCCGGCCACCGGTGATCAGGCCGGCGGCGAAGGCGAGGGCGTAGCCGGCGGTTATCCACTGGATCTGGCTGACCGAGGCGTGCTCGCTCCGCTCGATGGACGGGATGGCGATGTTGACGATGGTCACGTCCACCAGGTCCATGAAGGCGGCGGCCATGACGATGGCCAGGGCCAGCCAGCGGGTCCGGTCGGCCGCCGGATCGGGGTTGCTGTCGTTCGGGGTCATGGAAGGACCGTAGAGCCCGATTAGGTCAGATCGTGTCCTATTGGTGCGGCATTCTCGTACGCATGACGACGGACACACCGGCTCGGCTGCTTCAGCTGCTCTCCCTGCTCCAGACCCCGCGCGAGTGGCCCGGCGGTGAGCTGGCCGGACGGCTCGGGGTCTCCCGGCGCACAGTGCGGCGGGACATCGACCGGCTGCGCGAGCTGGGCTATCCCGTGCAGGCCACGAAGGGTGCCGACGGCGGCTACCGGCTGGTGGCGGGCAAGGCGATGCCGCCGCTGGTCCTGGACGACGAGGAGGCGGTGGCGATCGCGGTCGGGCTGCGCGCCGGGGCCGGGCACGCGGTCGAAGGGGTGGAGGAGGCCTCCGTACGGGCCCTCGCGAAGCTGGAGCAGGTACTGCCGGCCCGGCTGCGCCACCGCGTCTCCGCTCTCCAGGCCGCGACGACCCCTCTGACCAGCGGGGACGGGCCGAGCATCGCGCCGGAGACGCTGACCGTGATGGCGTCGACGGTGGCCGGGCAGGAGCGGCTGCGGTTCGCCTACCGGGACAAGGAGGGCGGCGAGTCCCGGCGGCTGACCGAGCCGCACCGGCTGGTGTCCACCGGGCGACGCTGGTACCTGGTCGCGTACGACCTCGACCGGGCGGACTGGCGCACCTTCCGGGTGGACCGGGTGAGCGAGCCGTTCGCGACCGGAGTGCGGTTCACCCCGCGGGAGTTGCCGACGGGCAGCGCGGCGGAGTATCTGCGCCGGTCGATCCAACGGCGTCAGGAGACCTACGCGTTCGCGGTGCGCTTCACCGCGCCGGCAGCATCGGTGGCCGCGCGCATCCCGGCGTGGCTCGCGACGCCCGAGGACGACGGCGAGGGCGGCTGTGTGCTGCGCGGGACCACCGGGGATCCCATGGAGTGGCTGGCGGCGCGGCTGGCGATGGTGGGGTACGACTTCGCGGTGCACGAGCCGGATGAGCTGGCAGCGTGCGTACGGGAGTTGGGGGCGCGCTTGAGCCGGGCGGGCGACAGCGCCTGAGCGGTCGGTCGAGGCCGACGGAGCGCGGGAAGCCGTATGCCGGTCGGCGTCCTGAAGGGTGCGCCTGCGGACGGCCGGTTAGCGCCTTTCCCCCCAGTCGAAGCCGCGCAATGCCTCCAGGTTGCGCAGGGCCAGGGCCGCCGGCCCCTCCGCACCGGCGGGCGGGGAGGCCGTGGACGCCCAGGACTCCACGGCCACGCGGACGGCGGCACCGGCCACGGCGGCGGCGAAGCGGAGCCGAGGGGTGATCGGCGCCGCGACCGTGCCGTCGGCCGTCGGCTCGGGGCCGGCCAGTCGCCCCGCCAGGATCTCCCCGAGCGCCCCCTCCGACGCCTGGCACACCTCCGCCCAGACCTTGCGCAGGGCCGGGCTGCTGTCGGCCAGGCGGATGAGGGTGCGCAGCCATTCCCAGGACGCGGCCGAGACGCCCATGCCGGGCGTGAGGGTGTGCTGGACGGCGTGCTCCAGGGCCTGCGGGAGGGACAGCTCGGCCGGGGCCGTGCGGACCGCCTCGGTCCAGCGTTGGGCACCGGCCGCGTAGAGGGGGGCCACCGCCTCCTCCTTGGTGGCGAAGTAGCGGTAGAAGGTGCGGGGGGCGATGCCCGCGGCCTGGGCGATGTCCTCGGCGCGTGTCGCCCGCAGGCCCTGCTGGACGAAGAGGGCCGCCGCCGCCCGGGCGATCTCCATCCGGGTCTCGGCCTTGCGGCGCTCGGTGAGGGAGACCGGCGCGGAGGCGGAAAACGGCTGGTGGGCGGGGCCGGGGGTGGTGCTCATCCCGGCAGGCTATGCCCGTATGGCAGAATCTGCCATCCGGCGGTCCACCCCGGGGTTCAGGTACGGGGTGGGCCGCCGCTCCAGCATGTTCCGCCACTGGCGCCCACCGCCGGGCCCGACGTGCACGGCTCCGGAAACGCGCAAGAACCGGCCCGGCGTGCATGCCGCGGGAAACGCACAAGAAGAGGCCGGGCTCCGGCGCCCGGGGGGGGTAGGCGCCGAAGCCCGGCTCGGAAGGTCCCGGCGCCGGGGGGGGATTGCGTCGGGACGTGGCTCGCGTGGGGTCGGCCCGCGTGGGCCGGGGTGCGGTGGGGGTGGGGAGTGCGGTCCGGAGTGCGGTTCGCGGGGCCCTTTCCCGGGCCCGCAAGGGTTTTTCCCGCGGGCCTCGGGGTTGAAGCGACGGGACCACGCCATCTTTGCGCCGTCTTTCGCCACCGGGCGTGCGCGCCGCGCGGGGGGCGCCGTAGACCCGGCACGCCGTGGCACCGCGAGCGCGGCACCCACCGCAGCGCACACCCTCACTTCACCCTGCCGTAGCAGGGCCGCCCTTCCGGCCGTACACCCGGCACCCGGCGCCGCCGCAGGAGCGGGCGGCCGCCTGCCGTACGGCCGCTACGGCACTCCGCCGTGCCCGTTACGCCGCCGCGTCGAAGCCGGTGTCGCGGGCCAGCTTCTTCAGTTCGAGCAGGGCGTGCTTCTCGATCTGGCGGATGCGCTCGCGGGTCAGACCGTGCTCCTTGCCCACCTCGGTCAGGGTGCGCTCGCGGCCGTCGTCGATGCCGTAGCGCATCTTGATGATGGAGGCCGTGCGCTGGTCCAGGCGGCCGATCAGGTCGTCCAGTTCCTCGCTGCGCAGCAGGGTGAGCACGGACTGCTCGGGGGAGACCGCCGAGGTGTCCTCCAGCAGGTCGCCGAACTGCGTCTCGCCCTCGTCGTCCACCGACATGTTCAGCGAGACCGGGTCGCGGGCCCAGTCGAGGACGTCGATGACGCGCTCCGGCGTGGAGCCCAGCTCCGCGGCGATCTCCGCGGGCTCCGGGTCCCGGCCGTTCTCGCGGTTGAACTCGCGCTGGACGCGGCGGATACGGCCCAGCTCCTCCACCAGGTGGACGGGGAGCCGGATCGTGCGGGACTGGTCGGCGATGGAGCGGGTGATGGCCTGCCGGATCCACCAGGTGGCGTACGTCGAGAACTTGAAGCCCTTGCGGTAGTCGAACTTCTCGACGGCGCGCACCAGGCCGGCGTTGCCCTCCTGGATCAGGTCGAGCAGCGGCAGGCCGCTGCGCGGGTAGCGCCGGGCGACCGCGACGACCAGGCGGAGATTGGAGCGGATGAAGACGTCCTTGGCCCGCTCCCCCTCGGCGACCAGCGCTTCGAGTTCCTCACGGGTGGCGTCCGCGTGAGTCTCCTCGTAGCCGTCGAGGACCTGCCTCGCGAACACACCCGCCTCGATGGTCTGGGACAGCTCGACCTCCTTTGCGGCGTCGAGCAGCGGCGTACGCGCGATCTCGTCGAGGTACATGCCGACCAGGTCGCGGTCTGCGATCTCGCCGCCATGAGCGCGAACACTGCTTGCCGAGTCGGCCGTCTCGCCGGTGGCGGACTGACGACGGGCGACGGCACGGGTTGCCATGCGTGCTCCCTTGCGATGGTGGGCTGGCGGGTGGTCCTGGCGAACGCTCGGCACTGAGGGGACCTGTCACTGGGACTCTCTCCGAGTGCCCTGCATCCGTGGGGAACAACGACTGGAATCCGGACAGAATTCCCACCCACCCCCCGAATTTTCTGATCATGCAGTACCCTGTTCCGCCACGCGGGGAGGCGAGATGCTGCCGGAACGTAATGAGGTGCAGGTCAGGCCGGGAATCGAGGGGGACCTCGAAGCCCTCACCGCGATCTACAACCACTATGTACGTGAGACGGCCATCACATTCGATACCGCGATCTTCTCTCCGGAAGAGCGCCGCCCTTGGCTGCTCTCCCACCCGGAAGACGGCCCGCACCGGCTGATGGTTGCCACGGACGCGGAGTCACAGGAGATTCTCGGGTACGCCACATCCAGCCCTTACCGGCCGAAGCCCGCGTACGTGACGTCCGTGGAGACCTCGGTGTACGTCGCCCCGGACGCCGGCCGGCGCGGGATCGGCACACTGCTCTACGGCGCCCTGTTCGACGCCTTGACCGAGGAGGACGTACACCGCGCCTACGCGGGCATCGCCCAGCCCAACGAGGCGTCCGAGCGGCTGCACGCGCGCTTCGGCTTCCGTCACGTCGGCACGTACCGCGAAGTGGGCCGCAAGTTCGGCCGCTACTGGGACGTGGCCTGGTACGAGAAGCGGCTCTAGCTCAGCCGAACTGCACCGACCGCTTCGCCATCCCCATCCAGAACCCGTCGATCACCGACTTCTGCGCATCCAGCTCACCGCCGGCCTCCGCCGCGCCCATGGTGACGAAGAGCGGGGCGAAGTGTTCGGTGCGCGGGTGGGCGTAGCGGCCGGCCGGGGCCTTGTCCAGGAAGTCGAGGAGGGCGTCCCAGTCGCGGGCCTCCAGGGCCCGCCGGCCCCAGTCGTCGAACTCGGACGACCAGCTCGGCACCCCCCGGCCGGCGTACCGCAGTGCGGCGAGGTTGTGGGTGAAGAAACCGGAGCCGACGATCAGCACGCCCTCGTCGCGCAAGGGGGCGAGCTTGCGGCCGACGTCCATCAGGCGGACCGGGTCCAGGGTGGGCAGGGAGATCTGGAGGACGGGGATGTCGGCGGCCGGGTACATCTCGACCAGGGGGACGTAGGCGCCGTGATCGAGGCCCCGGACGGGGATGTCCTGGACCGGGATGCCGGGGGCGCGCAGCAGCTTGCGCACGGAGTCGGCGAGCGCCGGGGCGCCGGGGGCGGCGTACCGGACCCGGTAGTAGTGCTCCGGGAAGCCCCAGAAGTCGTACACGAGAGGCACGGTCTCGACCGCGCCGAGGGCGAGCGGAGCCTCCTCCCAGTGGGCGGAGACCATGAGGACCGCCCGGGGGCGGGGCAGCTGGGCGGACCAGGCGGCGAGCTGACCGGGCCAGACCGGGTCGTCGGCGAGCGGCGGGGCGCCGTGGCTGAGATACAGGGCGGGCATGCGCTCCTGGGAGGTGGCGGACATCGCGGCGGCTCCGGTTGATCGAGCAGATCCTTTAACTCTCAAGCTCTATCCGACACCCTACGCCATAGCGCCACATTTGTTCAAGTTTCAAGAAGGTGCCTCGTACAGTGGACACATGAACACGGCACCGGATTCCGCCGCACGGCACCGCTGGCTCACCGACGAGGAACAGCGCATCTGGCGCGCCTATCTGCACGCCACCACCCTGCTGGAGGACCACCTCGACCGGCAGCTTCAGCGCGACGCGGGCATGCCGCACATCTACTACGGCCTCCTGGTCGGCCTCGCCGAGGCGCCGCGCCGCCGGCTGCGGATGACCGAGCTGGCGATGCAGGCGAAGATCACCCGCTCCCGGCTCTCGCACGCGATCGCCCGGCTGGAGAAGAACGGCTGGGTGCGCCGGGAGGACTGCCCCTCCGACAAGCGCGGCCAGTTCGCCGTGCTCACCGATGAGGGCCACGAGGTGCTGCGGCGCACCGCGCCCGGTCATGTGACCGCCGTGCGGCAGGCGCTGTTCGAGCGGCTGAGTCCGGAACAGCAGAAGGCCCTCGGCGAGATCATGGAGATCGTCACCGAGGGCCTCCAGCCCAACGAAGCGGGTGCGGACCTGCCTTGGCTCCGCTAACGGCTCACGGTCAGTGGGCCACCACCGGCACCGGCACCTCGTCCTCGATGCCCTCACCGGAGATCACCGCGGTGGAATCGGGACGGCCGGCGTTGACGAAGGTGAAGGCGATCAGGGCGGCGGCCGTCAGAATGCCGACGGCGAACCAGATCGCGATGCTGTAGCCGTGCACCATGCCCTGGAGCTTCACCAGCTCCTGCTGCGGCTTGGCAGCGGCGGAGGCGATGTGGTCCTTGACGTACGAGGTGGTCGCCGAGGCGGCGATGGTGTTCAGCAGGGCGGTGCCGATCGCGCCACCCACCTGCTGGGAGGTGTTGACCATGGCGGAGGCGACACCGGCGTCCCGGGGCTCGACGCCCTGAGTGGCCAGCGACATCGCCGGCATGAACGCCGTACCCATGCCGAGGCCGAGCAGCACCATCGCGGGCAGCAGCAGGGCGAGGTACGAGGAGTCGATCTCCAGCTGGGTCAGCAGCAGCATGCCGACGGCTGCGGCCAGGAAGCCGGGGCCCATCAGCAGGCGGGCCGGGACGCGGTTCATCAGCCGGGTGCCGATCTGGGTGGAGCCGGTGATCATGCCGGCCACCATCGGCAGGAACGCGAAGCCGGTCTTGACCGGCGAGTAGCCCTTGACGATCTGCAGGTAGTAGGTCAGGAAGAGGAACAGGCCGAACATGCCGATGATCGCGAGACCCAGCGAGAGGTAGATGCCGCCGCGGTTGCGGTCGGTCACCACGCGCAGCGGCAGCAGCGGGGCCTTGACATTCGCCTCCACGACCACGAACGCGACCAGCAGCACCACGGACGCGACGAACATCGACACGGTCACCGTGTCGCCCCAGCCGTCGGACTCGGCGCGGGTGAAGCCGTACACGAGGGCGACGAGGCCGAGGGTGGACAGCAGGACGCCCGGGATGTCGAGCGGGTTGCGGTTGCGGCCGCCCTCCGGCTCGCGGATGACGAAGTAGGCGCCGGCCGCGGCGACCACGGCGAACGGGACGTTCACGAAGAAGGTCCAGCGCCAGTCCAGGTACTCGGTGAGGAAACCGCCGAGGATCAGGCCGACGGCACCGCCGCCGCCCGCGATCGCGCCGTAGATGCCGAACGCCTTGGCACGCTCCTTGGCGTCGGTGAACATCACCGCGAGCAGGGACAGGGCGGCCGGGGCGAGCAGCGCGCCGAACACGCCCTGGAGGGCGCGGGCGCCGAACATCATCGCGCCGGTGGTGGCGGCACCGCCGAGCGCGGAAGCGGCGGCGAAGCCGGCCAGACCGAGCACGAAGGTGCGCTTGCGGCCCCACAGGTCGGCGATCCGGCCGCCGAAGAGGAGCAGACCGCCGAAGGCGAGGGCGTAGGCCGTGATCACCCACTGCTTGTTGCCGTCGGATATGCCCAGGTCCTGCTGGGCGGCGGGCAGGGCGATGTTCACGATGGTGGCGTCGAGGACGACCATCAGCTGGGCGAGCGCGATGAAGACGAGCGCCTTCCAGCGGTTGGCGTCACCGCTCGGGGCGGCGGCGCCGGGAGCCTTGAGGGCTGTTTCGGACATGGGGATACCCACTTCGGGACTTCGTGACGGAAAAATGGCGAGAAAGCGGTGTTAAGGCGTTAAGGCGGTGCCAAGCGAGAAAGCGGTACTGCTGAGCGCGAAGCGGCGACCGGGAGGGCTGCCGTGCTGGCGGTGGACTTGCCGGTGACGGTCTGGCTGGTGGTGGTCTGGCTGGTGGTGGACTGAGGTCGGGGGCCGAACTAATCGGTGGGCCGAACGGATCGGTGGGCCGAACTGCTACGGCTCGGCGGAGCCTGGGTACCGGCGGGGGCGGAGAGCCGGCGGGGCCGGCTACTCGGTCAGGAGTCGCGCAGTTCCTCCATGCTCATGGCCTGGCCGGGCAGGACGGAGCGGGCCGGGGCCCGCAGGCCGTCGAGGAACAGCTGAAGGTGGCGGTGGACGAAACGGTCGCCGTGCAGGCAGTCCGTGCCGGCCGGGGGCCGGCTCAACTGGGCCACGACGATGAGCAGATCACCGACGCCGATGTCCGGCCGGAGCTGCCCGGCCGCCTTGGCCCGGCCCATGACCTCCTCCACCAGCTGCTCGACGCGCTCGCGGGAGGCCACCAGGTCGGGGTGGTTCTTGTCGAAGGTGCTGGACACCATGGGGCACAGCGCGCTGATCCGCTCGTCGGCAGCGGTGTGCGCGAAGCGCTCCAGGGCGGCGAAGGCGTCCCCGGTCTCCGCGAGAGCCAGCTCGGCCGCCTCGGCCGTGCGGTCCATGACGGAGCAGACGACCTCACGGACGAGGGCGTCGCGGTCGGGGAAGTTGCGGTACACCGTGGCGTTGCCGACGCCGGCCCGGCGGGCGATCTCGTCCAGCGGCACGTCCGGGCCGTGCTCGACGAACATCTCCCGGGCGGCGGTGACGATCCGCTCCCGGTTGCGCACGGCGTCGGCGCGTGGCCGGGGCACCTTGCGCGCTGCGGGGGCGGTCGTGGTCGGCACGGCGTACTCCTTGAGATGAGGGAGGGCGATCCGGGGACCCAGTCCCCGTTTCGCTCGGACACAGGGCTAAACGGGGAAAGCATCCCCGGTTATTTCCCGCCCTCCGAAAGAACCGCTGTGACCTGAGACACAATCAGCACCCGCCGGAATTCACCCCTGCGCTGACCCGCTTTCCCACGATCGGTCTCCCCAGCGCGCGCCCGCCGCCCCGCCGACACAGGGTGAGCGCAAGGGTGCAGCCGGAGACGGCGGCTGCCGTGGCGCGAAAGGTCCCTGCATGCAGCCGCAGCCGCAGCCCCGCCGCCGCATACGCCCGCGCCGGGTGGCCGCTCTCGCCGTGGTGACCGCACTGACCCTCGCGGTCAGCACCTCGGCCGGGACCGGACATCTGACGGCGCCCACCACCGCCGGGCCCATCAACCTGGCCCGCTCCTCCGCACTCGTACCCTGCATGATCCGTGGCGGCCTGGACGTGCAGATGACCGAGGGCCTGCCCACCCCGCCCGGCTACTCCCGCTCCACGGGCACGGTCCGGGCCCTGACCCTGATGGTCGACTTCCCCGACGCGCCCGGCAAGGGCGACGCGATGGACCGCTTCCACGAGTTCTTCCCGCAGACCCAGGAGTGGTTCCGCACCGCGTCGTACGGCCGTCTCGACTACCGCCCCGAGACCCCCGTCCCCCACTGGCTGCGCATGCCGAAACCCTTCCGGGCCTACGGCATAGAGCGCGGTGCCCCCTTCGATCCCGGCTACCGGCACCTGGTGCAGGACATCGTGGCCGCCGCCGACCCGACGGTGGACTTCCGCGACTACGACCTGCTGAACGTGCTCATCACCCCGAACGCCGGCCCCTCCGCCCTGGACACCGTGCTGTCCGTGACCTTCGCCGGCAACGACGACGCCCCGGTCGCCGACGGCATCCGCATCGCCAACGCGTCCTTCGTCTACTCCCGCCAGGACGACGGCTCCGGGTCGTACTCCCGCACCGGCTACCGGGTGCTGCCGCACGAGAACGGCCACACCTTCGGTCTGCCCGACCTCTACACGCAGGAGGGCGGGGGTGCGGTCGGGCACTGGGACATCATGAGCGAGGACTGGGGCGCCAACAACGACCTGCTCGGCTGGCACAAGTGGAAGCTGGGCTGGCTGGACGGCGGCCAGGTCGGCTGCGCGGCGGCACCGGGCAGCGTCGAGTACACCCTGTCGCCGCTGTACAAGGAGGGCGGCGGGAAGCTGATCCTGGTGCCGGTCGCCGCGCGCACCGCCTACGCGCTGGAGGTGCGCGCGCAGGGCGGCAACGACGAGGCGGTGTGCCGGCCGGGCCTGCTCATCTACAAGATCGACGCCATGGTGGACACCGGCCGCGGCCCGGTCACCGTCTACGACAGTCACCGCGGCAGCGGCGGCTGCACCCGCACCCCCAACGTCCACGCGGAACTCTCCGACGCCCCCTTCTCCCCCGGCGAGACCTTCAAGGACCCCGGGCACGGCATCAGCGTGCGGGTGATGAGCACGGACGAGGACGGGAATTACCGGATACGGATTACGCGGAAGTGAGGTGCGGGGGTGGGGGCCGGGGTGGGGTGCCGGCGTGGGGAAGGCCCCCGCGCACCGAGCCCCATCTGCGGGCCCTGGCGGACCGGTTGGACGAGCCGGCGGCGCCGGCGGTGCTGATGCCGGGTGCATATCCGGAGAGCCGGTACACGGCCCGGGCGGGCGCGCGGCGGGTGCTGGCCGCGGGCATCGCCGTGGGCGCACGGCTGCCCGCGGAGGCGACGTCCTGCCGGCCCTGCGCGAAACGGCCGATCGCATCCAGGCGGACCTGCACACCGCCTCCCGCTTCACCCGGGTGCCACCGTCCTGACCAGGACCCACCCCCGCCGGAATCCTGATCCGGTACCCTGTGGACCGAGCGCTCCGGTCCTCACCACCGGATCACTCAGGGCTCGACCGAGCCCCGCCTTCGTAGCTCAGGGGATAGAGCACCGCTCTCCTAAAGCGGGTGTCGCAGGTTCGAATCCTGCCGGGGGCACCAGGCAAAAGGCCACCTAGGAACGTTCCTAGGTGGCCTTTGACGGCAGCAATTGACGGCACTCCTCTCAGGCCGCGGGCCGTTGGCGCTTGAGCAGCCGGTCCATGTGACTGATCGCCTCACGTTGAGTGTCGTGCACGACGTGCGTGTACACGTCCATCGTGATGCTGATCTGGCTGTGCCCGAGGATCTCCATGATGACCCGCGGAGCGACGCCGGCAGCAGTCAGAAGGGTCGCGCAGCCGTGCCGGGCGTCATGCAGTCGGACCACTCTCAGCCCGGCGCTGGTCGCGACGCGCGTGAAGGACCGGTAGACGTTGCGCGGCTCCACCGGCCGGCCGTTCCTCGTCGCGAAGACGTAGCCAGACTCGGACCACTCGATGCCCGAGCCCGCGAACATATCCCGCTGCCGTAGCCGGTGCCAGCGCAACGGTGCGATGCACAGGGCGGGCATGGGGACGACCCTGCGACGTCGGCTCTTGGGGTCATCGTCGTAGAGCGTGCCCCGGCGGCGCTGGGTCTGTTGACGGACGTGCAGCACCCGGTTCTCCAGGTCAAGATCCGACCAGCGCAGTCCCACCAGTTCACCGCGCCGCAGACCCATGGCGACGGCGAGCACGAACGCCGCGTACAGGGGATCCCGGCGTGCGGCCTCCAGGAACGAGAGCGTCTCGTTCAGGGTCCACGGGTTGATCTCGCGCTGTTTCACGCGCGGCGGCTCGACTAGAGACGCGACGTTCCGGGTGATCAGTTCCTCGCGCACGGCCGCCGTGAGCGCGGTACGCAGCACCCGGTGCGCTTCCTTCGCAGTCGCTGCCGTGTGGTCGTTCTGCACGCGTGTGATGAACCGGCGCACGTCGGCGACGCTCAGCGACTCCAAACGCTTGGTGCCGAGCAGAGGGACCAGGTAGAGCCGCACGTGCGCCTCGTACTTGTCGTACGTGCTGAGCTTGCGGCGCGGCTCGACGTGCTGCTCCAGCCAGTACGGCAGCCACTCGGAAAGCTTGGCGGAACGAGTCGGCGTCGGGATGCCCTGGCGGTCGCGGCGCACCAATTCCTGACGCTTGGTGTCGCACTCCTCCCATGTGCTGCCGTAGACGGTTTTGCGTTTGCGGGTCCCATCGGGCTGGGGGACGTACACACGGGCCTCGTACCGGCCGTCCTTGCGGCGCCAGATGCTCCCGGCGCCGTTCGGGTTCCTCTTCTTGGGTGCCATCAGGCGGCTTCCTCCAGCTTGGCTTCCATAAAGGCGCGAAGAGACTCGGCGGGTACGCGGCGGCACCGGCCGATCTTGATGCTCTTGAGCTGCCGAGAGCGGATGAGGTCGTAGACCATGAAGCGGCTCAACTGCAACGCCTCCATGACCTCGGGGACGGTGAGCGCGGTGTGGGTTGTGGGCAGGGCGGAACTCACTGCGGCCTCCATAGCGGGCGCGTCGCTTCACCTGAGGGATCCGCCACGTCCGCCACGCCGCCACATCCCAGGTCAGGCCTTGATCGTGTGGCGGATAGCGTTTTTGTGGCGGATAGGTGCCGCCACACCCGCGGGTGCGGCGGCACGAGGGGGCCGGTTTGGTCAGCCGGCGAAGGTGGGCTGTGTGGCGGTTTCCGCGGACGTGTGGCGGATGACCGTGGCGGTATCCGCCACGGATTCACCCCTGCTGACCTGCGGTGTGGCGGACGTGGCGGACGTGGCGGATTCTCCGGGGTGCGGAGGGCAGTACCGGGTCCAGGCGTCCGCGAGGTCGTCCGCGTAGTACCCCTTGGGGAAGCCCGACGCAGTGCGGATGCCGCGCGGTTTGATCGGCTTATTGTTTGGGGTGACGTACTGCCCGAGCAGTCGGGCGAGGGTGCGGGAGTTGATCGGCTTGTCGTCCAGGTCGCCCCACGGTGCGTCGTCCATGCGCAGCAGACACTCGATGATGGCGGCGGTGGGCATGCGATCGGATCCGCAGAACACCTTGTCGCGCAGGTCAGTGAGCAGCCGGACCCCGAGGGAGGCTTCGTCGTTGTCGTGGGCTGCGCTGATCAGTTCCACGCACGCGGCGCGGGCCCGTGTGGGCCAGTCGCCGCCGGCCGCGTCCGCTACGGCCAGCAGCGGTTCCCACACGTCGGCGGGCCGGTCCGTGATGCCCTCAGGCATCTCCGGCCAAGCACCTTCGACCCGCTCGCGCACGGTGTCGGCCCACTTGGCAAGCCGCTCGCGCAGGGCGTGCCCATGCTTCTCGTGGCTCCGCTGCCGGTAGGGCTCCACCTTTTCGTTTGGGGCACGCTTGCGCATGCGGATGATGACCGAGCGGGTCAGCACGGTGTCGGGCAAAGAGCCCAGACCGGCCATGGCAACGGCGCAGTAGGAGCCGAACACCTGCGCGTTCTGGTTAGATCCCTCGCCCACACACCGCAGGGCACCTCCGCTGCGCCGGTACCCGGCGTTCAGGAAGCCCCGCAGCGCCTCATCGGCGCCGGCTTTGGGCCCGAAGATGGTGTCCACCTCGTCGAACAGGACGGTGGGCAGCCCTTCTGCGGACTCCACCAGCCGATACAGGGCGTTCGCGGATGCCGAGACGGTGGTGACGGGGCGGGGGGTGAGGAGTTCCACGATCTCCAGCGCGCGGGACTTGCCCGATCCCGGCTCCGGGGACAGGAACGCGATCCGGGGCGTGGTCTCGAAGCAGTCGATGAGGTGGGCGTGCGCGTCCCACAAGGTCACAGCGACGTAGGCGGCTTCGGTGGGGAAGACGTTGAAGCGTCGGTGGAAGGCTTCCACCTTGTCGAGCAGCGCGGCCCCGTCGATGGTGGGGGTCATGCGGCGTTCCTCTCTTCGGAGAGTGCTGCGGGAGTTCCGGAACAGGCGGCTTGGTGGGCGGCGTACTCGGCTGCCAGGGCGGCCACCTTCGATACTCCGGTGGCGGTGCCGGTCTGCCCGCAGGCGCAGGCGTAGGCCGCGTTGGGGGTGTCGCCGGGGCGTTTGGACCAGCGGGCGCCGTCCCAGTGGTGCCGGTAGAGCGGTGGGGCGTAGATGCGGATACCGGGCTGATCCGGCGTCGGGTCGGGTGTGCCGTGGCGGGCCTGGTCGCTGCGGAACTTCTCAGGGCGAAGAGCAGAAGGGACGCCCTTACGGGCGGCGACCTTCGGCCCGCCCACGACCGACTCAGGTGTGGCCTGTTCTGCGTCCAGCGGGCCCGATGTGGCTGTCTGTTGGCCTTCCAAAGGGGGAGGGGGTGGGATGCTCATGCCGCATCCCGGGGTCGGGCTTTGCGGATGGAGCTGTCCAGGGCGCTGCGGATCGTGGCGCGGCACTCGGCAGCGGTGAGTCCCCGCTGCTCTCCCGCCGCTTGGAAGGCTTCCTCCACCACGTGCCGGGGGAGGTCGCCCCATGCGACGAAGCGCCCCACCTTGAAGGCGGACCGGTTGAGGGTGATGTTGCCGACCCCTTCCGGGGCTGCCATCACGGTCCGGCATTCGCGCTCCAGAGCGGCGGTGGCTGCACGGCTGCCGCTGATCATGGGCCACGCGAACGGCACGATCGGTCGCGGTTCTGGCTCCTCCAGCAGGCGCACAATCCACGCGGGCAGCTCCGCGGGAGCCAAGTCGTCGATGACGGCGTACGAGCCGGCCAGGGTGGTGCTGCCGGCGCCGACGACGTAGCCGCCCCAGCCGCGGGTGTCCACCAGCGGGGCGAGACTGCCCGCCGTGTTGGTCAGCCGGATGCCGGCCGGGGCGGCGAAGTACAGATGCCCTCCTCCGCTCGCAGTCCGGGTCCGATGGGTGGCAGGGATGGGCTGGCCGGTGCGCTCGCAGAGCGCTCCAAAGGTCGCCGCGCCGCAAGGCGCGTCCGAACTGCCCTTGTGCTTCGGCAAGTCAAGGTCAACGACCAGCAGACCGGAGGGACCGGTAGCGATTCCGACGTTGAACGGCGCCCGTGCCCACGTGCCGCGGATCAGGTCCGGGTCGGTAGTGGCGCGCTGCTCCCACTTCCGGTGCCCGGCCGCACACACCCCGGTACGCGTGCAGGCGGCTTCTCCGTGCAGCGCGGGCCGCTTCGTTCCGGGGAACAGGGGGAAAACGTGCCAGCCGCGCTCAGCGGCCGAGAGGGCAGCAGGGAGTAGGACCTCTCGCCTGTCATGGGTCGGATGGGTCATTCTGGAGGTCTCCAGTTCCTTCGATGGATGCTGGCTGGCAGGGGCGGCCCCGCTTCTTTGGCGAGAGTGGGGGGCCGCCCTTGGCGTAGCTATCGGTCTGCGCTGCGGTGCCAGGGCTCGCGCTGGCGAGAGCCGACGGTGAGGCCTGCCGCGTGTAGCTCCTCGTAGTCGAGGCCGGTGCAGGGGCGCCGCTGCTCGCTGCCGTCGGGTAGCAGCCACAGCGCCATGCCGTCTTCGAGGCAGGCGGTGCATTCGTCGTGGCTGCCGCGCTGTTCGGCAGTGATGTACAGGCGCGTCTTGGCACGGTCGCGGGTGAGGAAGCGACGCACGGACACAGCGTCAATGGAGCCGAGGACGGCTTGGGCGACGCGCGGCAGTTCCTGGTTGTCGCAGATGATGCGGATCTCGAACACAGTTGCTCCTTCTCTGGGGTCAGCCCTTGGAGCGGGCGAGCTTCAACGTGATGCCGCCAACTCCGATGGGTCCGGCGGCGCCGCCGATGACGGTTGCGGTGTGGGCTGCGACGTCCAGTAGCCAGCACAGCGCCGCGACCACTCCCCACGTGCCGAGCGCGGCAGCGCCGGCGATCGCGAACGGGATCAGTAACCGCTGCCACGGGAAGGCGGGCGGGGTGTCGTTGACGACGAACACGACCGGCTGGCCGGTCGCCTGAGCGCGCTGGAAGACGTCGGCGGGGATGTGCGGGGCCATCTGGCCGGGCGGCGGGTGCTGGCTCATTTCAGGCTCCCTCGGGGTGTGCCGCGGGCCCGCGCCAACAGGTGGCGTGGGCCCGTGCGGGGTGGGTGTGTGCTTGTCGCGTTGCTTGTCGTCTCTCCTGTCGTGCGGCTTGTCGTCTGGCTTGTCGCTTGTCTTGTCTTGTCGCTTGTCGCCTCCCAGGTCACAAGCCGTTTCCGGGACTCACGGCCCCGGCAGACGTCATGCGGTGAGGCGGGGTCGACAAGCGACAAGTGATCAGTCGTCGGATGCGTGGGAACGGTGGATGTAGCGGGCTTTGGTGCCCTCACCGACGCGGACGGCGGTGCCGTCCTGCACCCACGTTTTCAGCCAGCCGACGACTGTCTGCCGGGTCGTGCCGTACGTGTCTGCGAGCGCGCGGGCGATCGCGGACGCCCCGGTTCCGGCGGGGCCGGCGGCGAGCAGCGCGGCGAGCGCGGCCTGTTGCGCGGGGCTGTCCTGCTCGCCCCGCAGCGCTGACAGGTTGAGTCCGGCCGCATGGTCCGGCCCGTCGCTCTCAGCGGTGGTGTGCGGGTCGGGTGCGGTGCCGAACTGCGCGTCGATCTCCTCCCGGAACCGCCGCGCCAACTCCTCCTCCGGCGACTCCGACTGCTGGTTCAGCGCGGACAGGCGCAGCGTCGCCCCCGGAACGCTCCGCACCGAGTCGCCGGCATCGTCGTCCGTCACGACCTGGTCGCGCATCCACGCGGTGCGGTCGGTATCCCAGCGGCGCGCGTAGGCGGGCCCGGCGGCCCTGGCCGACACGTCATCCAGCGTGGGGTGACGGTCGGAGGTGGCGGCGATGATCTCCCGGATCTGGTTCGGGAGGATCCGCCACGCCTTGAACAGCGCAGCCGGCGATTCCGGGGTGCCCATGAATCCGGCGCCCTTGTAGGGGGCTTGGTCCACGCGCAGGCCGCGGCTGCCGGGGAACATCTTGCTCAGGTCCATGCCCTCCGTCTCGCCACCCGTGAGAGCGACGCGGACCTTGGCTTCGCGGCGGATCATGAGGTTGCTGAGCACGCTGCCGGTCGCTCCGAGCGCGGTGAGGACGGTGCGCACGCCCATGGCGCGGGCGATCCGGATGACTTCGAGGATCTTTTCCCCGAGCTTGCGTACCTGCCGGTCGGGGCTGGCCAGGATCTCCGCGCCCTCATCGATGACGAGCATGATCTGAGGAATTCGCGGGCTGATCGGCAACAGGTCCGTGTTGGCCTTGGACAGCAGGTTCTGGTAGCCCATCTTGCGCTGCTTGGCCACGCGCACGGCCGTGTCCAGCATCGTCATGGCCTCGTCGAACGTGCCGGCGAGCCAGTCGATACCAGGCCGCACGGGCTTGCCGTCTTCCCGCACGATCTGTCCGTTCAGGGCGGGCAGCACCCAGGGCAGGCCGGCCGACCCGGCGTTCAGGTCGATCACCCACGTCAGGACGTCTTCGGCGCGGGCGAACCCGGCGAGGATCGCGTGCACCATGTTGGTCTTGCCCGATCCGGTCGGACCGACGATCAGGGCGCACTGCTCGCGCAGGTAGGCGAGGATCTGCGACGCGTTCGTGCGATACCCCCACGGGATGCCCGTGTGCAGAGACAGCGTGCTGTAGTCGGTGGGGTAGGTGCGCTCCTGCTCCAGGACGTTGACCGTGGTCACGTCGATGATGACCCGCCCCTGATCGATGCCGGGCGATGCGGTGGCGGTGCAGCCGTGCGGCAGACGCGCATCCGCCGACAGCCGCGCGGACTCACCCGCGATCTTGTTCCAGGTGGCGCCGCCGGGCGGGAGTTCCGCGTCGATGGAGTAGCCGGCGCCGGTCTCCCACATCTCCACCCCGAGCACGCGCACGGTGATGGAGCACACGCGCTGGATGCGGTCCACCCATTCCGCGGCGATCGCGCGGCGCTCCGCGGACAACTCGCGGGCGATCTGCCGCTGCTCCGCGGCGATGGTCTCCTCTTCCCGCGCTTCCTCGTACAGGGCGGATGAGCGGGCGGCGGCGCCGATCCCGACACCGATGGTGGCGAGGGATCCGAGGGCGGCCCAGGTCAGCGGCCCGCTGGTCATGGCCCATGTGGTCCACCCGGCACCGACCACCCAGGAGGCGGCGCGGGTGGCCAGGGTGCGGCCGGCGTTGCGCACGCGCAGCCCGACGACGGTGTGGCCGAGGGCGCCGGCCGCGCCGACGGCGAGCGCCCAGCCGGGCGGCATGGCGGTTGCGGCGCCGGTGGCGGCGACGGCGAAGGCTCCGGTGGTGGCGGACAGGGCGCCGGTCACGGGTCCGTGACCGGCCGCCCAGTCCAGCACCGGGCCACTGCTCTGCTGTTTGGCGGTGGCGGTGCTCATCTCAGACGTTCCAGCCCTTCTCGGCCTCGGGGCCGTTGCGGGGGTCCTCGTGGCGGGCGATGTCCTGCTCGTGCTGCTGGCGGAAGATCGGGCCCATTTCCTCGGCCACGGAGACGGCGGCCATGACCGCGCCGAAGCAGTCCCGGAAGGTCTCCGCTACGGCCTTCTCCAGCGGGAACTCGTTGTCGGAGCGCTCGCCGAGGATCTTCATCACGTTCGCCACGCTGGTCAGCGCCTCCGGGAGGCCCTCGATCATGGCGAGGATCTCCATGGCGTTCTCGGGGTCGTAGGAGTTGGCGGCCTGCTCCATCTCGGCGGCGGCCTCTTCGAACCGGAAACCAGACACGTGCTCTCCTTCGCTTACCTCGGGTGTGGTGTGGGTGGGGATCGTGGCCGCGGGCCGTTGCACGCTGTCCGCGATGCCGTCCGTGCCGTCCTGCTTGGCCTGCTCGTCTGCGGCGGCTTCCTGCTCGCGCAGGGTCTTGCGGGTCGTTTCGTCCCGCCCCGCGCGCTGCTCGCCTGCGGTGAGGACGATCCGCCGGTACAGGCGCCGACCCGGATACATCAGTGACGGGATACCGAACTTGCGTCCGATTGGTGTGGTCAGGCAGCCCAGCAGCCCGACAGGCAAGGCGAGCAGGGCAGCCAGCAGGCGACGGCCCTGGAAGCGGGCCGCGGACCTGCGCAGCGCCTGGCGGGCCGTCTTCCGGGCCGGGGCCTTACGGACCGCGGCACGCTGTGCTGCGACCGTGCCGCCTGCCTTGGCGTCGCGCTTGGCGCGGTTCTTGGCGATCGCCGCATCCCGCACGGCGCGGGCCTTGCGGACGGTGCCACCCAGCAGGCGGCCCCCGCCGTTGCCGTGCTTGCCCGATGCGGCCTTGCCGGCGGCGGCTTTGGCGTTGCGGCGGGCATCGGCGACCGCGCGGCGGGCCGCGGTGGTCTGCGCCCGCCTGTCCGCGCGGGATCCGCCGGCGGACTTCTGTGAGGCTCGCAGGGCTTTGACCTGCCCCACCCGCCCGGCGGCCTGCTTGGTGGCGCTGGCCGCGTGCTTGGCTGCACCGCTACCGGCCTTGCTGTGTGCCTTCTGGCCGGTGGCGCTGCCGGTGCGGTGGGTGGCTGTGCTCGTGCCGCGGCGGTGCTGGCCGGGGACGCTGCCCGACCGGCCACCGGAGCGACCGGCGCGCGAGGTGGCCGAACGGTTCCCGCCCTTGCCTGTGCCGGCGCCTGCCCCTGTCTTCCCGGCACGGCGCAGGCTCGCGCTGCGGGCAGCACTCCGTCCGGCGGTGCGGGCTGCAGCGCGGCGGGTGTCGCGGCGCGGGTTGGGCTTGCGGGAACGAGTGGCGGCGACCGTGCCCAGCACGACCATCCCGGTAGCGGCAACGGCCGCGGCGATCGGACCACCCGCCAGGGAAGCGGCGGCGACCGTGCCCACCGTGCTGTTCGCGGCCGACAGGGCGAGCGGGACGACGGGCCACCCGCCGGGCGTGTGCTCCACCTCGGCAGCAGCCGGGGCCGTCTCGGGCGGCACAGGGGCAGGCGGGGGCGGTGCGGGCGGGGCAGCCTCGACGGCTACCGGCTCAGTGCTGAGTTCCGTCATGCTGTGAGCACTCCTTCACGGGAGTAGGGCCCGGCCGGTTGCTGTAGGAGGCGGGTGGCCGGGCCCGCCGGATTTGCGGAACGGTGCAGCTCAGTGGCTGCGATGGGGTGTTCAGGCGGCGCGCTGTTCGTCGTCGGGGTAGGCGCAGGGCACGCACATGCCGAGTGAGGTGGGGATGACGTAGCCCGCGTCCGTGCGGCACTGCGGGCAGACGCGTCGGGTGGCATTCGCCTTGGCCAGCGCCGCCCATTTGGCCGGTGTCATGGGCCGGACGGGCTTGGCGGCGTCGACGCGGTAGAGGTAGGCGACCAGCGGCGGGCGCTGGTAACGGGGCCGCTCGATCTGCGCGACCACGTCCTGACCACCCGGGCGCAACCCTGCGGCTCGCAACTGCCTGCGCGTGGCCAGACCTTCCGGAGCCAGGCGCCAGGGGTAGACCGGTAGGGAGCCCATCACCGGCTCGCGATGGCCAGCTCAGCCCCGCCCGTGCCGGGGTCGCGGTGCTCGGCATAGCGGGCGGACACCCACCCGACCGACCAACCACACAGCTCCGCCGCGGCACGCACCGGGAGCTCCGCGCCGTAGGCGGCGGACACGATCGCGCGGGCTTCGTCCTCGGGCAGCTTGCCCGCGGCCGGCCCCCGCTCCAACAGCGCGTGGCGTTCACGCGCGGCCCGCTCCTGACGCTCACGCTGTTCACGCGCGAGGTCTTCCTCACGCTCGCGGCGCTCGCGTGCGGCCCGCTCGGCTGCCTCCCGTTCAGCGCGTTCACGCTCCCGCTCACGCTGTTCACGCGCGCGTTCACGGCGTTCACGCTCCTCGCGTTCGACCGCCTCCCGGGCGGCCTGCGCCGCGCGCTCTTCAGCGCGGCGGCGCTCCTCCCGCTCGGCTGCCTCGCGCGCCAGGCGGGCTTCGTGCTCACGCTGTTCACGCGCCAACATCGCGGCGTGCTCGCGCTCCTCACGCGCCGCCCGCCGGGCCGCTTCCTCCCGCTCCCGGGCAGCTTGCTCGGCTGCCTCGTGCTCCGCACGCTGCCGCTCCTCCAGCGCCGTTACGGCGGCGGTGATGGCGCGGCGGTAGGCCAGCCCGGTTTCCGCGGTGACGATCAACAGCAGTGGCGCGACCGCATGCACAGCCACGCCCACCAGGTCTTTCGCCAGCGCGGAATCCGCAGTGTTCAGCGCGAGCGTCATCGCGCCGGTCATCCACCGCAGCGTGATCGGCCACCGGCCGCCGTGCCCGCCCAAGCGAGCAAGTACGGAGTCCAGACGGACGACGATGACCACCGCAGCATCGACGACCAGCGGCAGGATGGGCGCCGTCCACGCCCACTCGTCGGGGGTGTGCGCCGCCATGAGCGGCGTGACGGTGAGGATCGAGTACAGCATGGCGCCGGACACGATCAGCCACGTACCGACTGACAATGCGCGCTCCGCTGAACGGATTTGAACGGCGTTCATGCCGCGCCTCCCGTCCATGAACGCACCCGCGTAGCGGCGATCAGGCACACCGGTGAGGCAGGGTCGTCGGGGTCGTCGCTGTCCTCGGTCCACGTCCACTCAGCGCCTGGCGCCGGCTCGAAGCCGAGCACGCTGAGCGCTTCCACGCGCTCCGTGAACGTCGGCACGGGAGCGGGCCGGTCGAAGCTGTGCTCCGGCCACCGCTCCGTGGTGTTCAGCAGCACCACGTACAAGCGCCAACGGCCCCTGTGCATGGACATCTGCGCCGTGAACTCCCGCACTATCAGGCCGCCTCCCCCGAGGCGACACGGTTGGCCAGCGCCGCCCGCTCAGCGAGCACCCGGCGCCGGCCGCGGCGCGCGCGCCGCTGGTCCAGCTCGGTCGGCGTCCGCTCCAAAAGAGTGATGCGAGCGTCCAGGTCCTCGATGTCGGCCAGGATGAGCGGCATCTCCGCCTCGATGGCGTCCAGCTCCGCGTCCGTCGGCTCTATCCAGTCGGCAAACGCGGTAACAGCGTCCTGAACAGTGACGATGTGGTCCATTGGGTCGTGGTCCTCTCACGGGTGGAACGGCCCGAACAGCGGCCCCGGAGTTGCACCTCCGGGGCCGCGCGCCGTTGAAGTCGGAACATCCGGCTCCCCGCACCCCCGCCCGTACGTCCTCACGCAGCGCGCGGAACGGACGGGCGGGAGAGGCAGCCGACCGCGGCATCAGCGCCGCGAACCAGTACGGACCGAACTACCGATGGCGCCGCCGGCCGGTCCGTACGGGCGGCGCCTTGATATGTCGTCGGTACACACCGACCTCCCGCGTTGGCAGGGACATGGGGGCGCGGCTTCCTGCCGCGCGGTCCGCCTTTTCGACTCGGGGAGACGGGGCCCACCTATGCAGTTCTCAAGCGACCACCAGCGCGGGGCCCCAACTGCACGAGCCATCCCGATCCGGAACCGCTCCTCGCAGAGGAGGAACGGCGTCGCATCTAACAGACTGGACCGGTGGACCGGTCCAGTCAACCGATGAAATCAGAGTTGGATGACACTAGTCAGGGTTTTTGCAGGTCAGAGACCATGACGATGCATCAAAAAAGCTGGACCGGCGGACCGGTCCAGCTCCGTTCGAGTGGCTTCGCTACATGGCGTAGGTGTCCACCTGCTCGAAAAGTGAGGACGGCGTGACGCCTTCCTCGCAGACCAACGGACGACCGTCCTCGTCGTATGCCGTGTGGAGTAGCACGGCGACCGCAGTAGCCGGCGCTACCTGCAAGCGGTCCGCTTCCGTGTCCGTAGCTAGGCGGACTGTGGTGATGTCCACTCCCTCGACCGGGAACCGGCCGGTCTGCCGACGCACGTAGCGTGTCGTGCCCTCGGCGATGGGGGCAGTGTCGGCGAGGCGAGGTGCTGCCTCCGCAATTTCTGGGGGGAACCACGCCTCCACGCAGCTGTTCGGGGTTCCGTCCGGGAGCTGGAGGACGCGGATGCGTCGCAGCGCCTGCACTCCGGAGGAGATCCCAAGCGCATTGGCGACGCGGGTAGGAGGTTCCGCCCAGTCGGGCGTACCGATCCGCAGGAACGGCATTCCGCCCAAGATGCGAGCCGACCCGGCTCGGCGGGCGCCGGCGGGGCGGGCTACGGGTGTCTCCGTGACGACGAAACCGGTGCCCTGCTTGGCCACCACCACGCCATCGTTGCGGAGCACGTCCACGGCCTTGATGGCGGTGGCCCGTGACACGCCCCACTGCTCAGCCAGGTCACGGCCGGACGGGATGGTGGCGCCAGGGGCGTACTCGCCAGCGGCGATACGCGCGCGCAGTGACTCGGCGATCTCTTCGTACTTCAGAACGGCCATGGCTTCCCCTACTCCGCGCGCTGGACTGGTCCACCGGTACACAGGATACTTCGACCATGTCGAATCTCGAATTGGCTCCCTCCGTGATGCGGTTCTACGGCGAGACAGTGAACGAGGACAGCCGTCTGCGCAGCTCGGCAGACGGACGTATGGAGTTGCTCAGGACTCAAGAGCTTCTCCGACGCTTCTTGCCCCCCGCGCCGGCGCGCGTGCTCGACGTGGGAGGGGGAACCGGGATTCACGCTGAATGGCTTGTGAAGGACGGCTATGACGTCACGCTCGTGGACCCCGTGCCCCGTCATGTCGAGAGCGCGGCGGCCGTGTGCTCGGCGATCGTGGGAGACGCTCGCGATCTGCGTGAGTCGGACGACAGCTTCGACGTTGTGCAACTTCTTGGCCCGCTGTACCACTTGCCCGACCCCGCTGATAGGCGCAGGGCACTGGCGGAAGCCCGCCGCGTGGTGAAGCCGGGCGGACTAGTCGCTGCGGCTGCCATCAACCGTTACGCGTCGCTCTTTGAGCACGTCACGTATGCCCACCTGCACACCGAACGTATTCGCGACTCTGTCTCCAAGATCCTTGAGACGGCCGTCTATGACGGTGTACGAGGGTTCACGTTGTCCTACTTTCACCGTGCTGAAGAGCTTGTGGCGGAGTTGGTAGCCTCCGGGCTGACGGACGTGCAGGTCTTCGGCATCGAGGGGCCGGCATGGTCGCTCGTAAAGGCGGCCGAGCAGCAGCCCGGCGAGGGGCCCACAGACGAGCTGATTGCCTCCGCAATGGAAGCGGCGCGCATGGCAGAGGCGTACCCGGAATTGCTTGCTGCCAGTTCACACCTCCTGGCCGTGGGCAAGGCCCCATGAGCAATCTGCGGGACTGAGCCCCGATGATGACGTCTCGACGGCGCTACCGCGCAGCTCAGAAGGGGATTCGGATCTGATGCCGTATCGGTCTTGAGAACCGTCGCGACGTAGGCGCGGCATAACTTTCCCTACTCTCGTCAAGTGCCCGCGCACGGCGCGGGCGCGCGCCGCCTCTGCGGCGCGGCCTGCCTCCTGTCTGCGCCCCGGCTGGCCGCGCCCGGCGGCGCGCTCGGCGGCTGCGGGCATGAAGTGGGAGACACCCTCTGTGGCTGGGACGGTCAGCTCCACGGCTTTAGGCAGCCACTTTGGGGCGAGCCTCTAAGATCATGGCCCCAACGTCGTGCTTTAACGGGCAGGTCCACAGACTGCCCGACTCGCCGGAAGCTTACGGGGCCATGATCACTCGCCCCAAAGCAGCTCCAGCCCAAAGCCGCTCCACCGACCTCGTCTCGAATGGCGCAACGGCACAAGTGGGAGACCTTACAATTCCGACGCGCAACTCTGACCCCCTGTACTGTGATGTTGCCCAGTCCGTCCGCGAGTAGATGCGATACACCGAACCAACGCATCTTGGCCGGACCGCCACCTTCCAGGAAATCATCATCAAGAGGTGAAGAATGGGATCTTCCGTCGGGTTCTTGAGCACCATTTTCGGCGGAGTCGTGGTAGTGCTGACTACTTATTTGACCACAAGACAAAAAGCGCACGCAGAGGTTCGTAAGCTCGATGCGGAGGCCGAAAGGACACGGGCCGAAACCTCTCGCATCCTGGCAGAGGCTGGCGTGGACAGAACACCGCCCCGGCCGCCCGACAACCTACCAAAAGGCTGGATCGCCGACGGCTCTGCTGTCGAAGACTACGATTTCGGTGTTGACGTCGAGGTGTTCCATTCAGGTCATGCAAGCAGCTTCATCAGATCGCATCCAAACCCTAAAGGCTTTGCCACGCTTGCTCAGAGCTTCAGAGCGGACGACTACCGTGGGACACGCCTAAGGGTGTCCGCGATGATCAGAGCGAAAGACGTTCTTGGCTGGTCCGGCCTCTGGATGCGAGTTGATGGCGAGAGTGACAGAACCCTGACCTTTGACAATATGTACGACCGCAGAATTACGGGAACCATCGGATGGAACTGGTACAGCGTCGTTCTAAACGTTCCTCCGCAAAGCGAAAATATCACGTTCGGTGTACTTCTTGATGGGGTTGGTCGAGTTTGGATCGATAGCATTAAGTTCGATGTTGTTAGCGATGAGGTGGAAGTGACCGAACGGCAACTTCCCCTTAATCCAGTGAATCTCGACTTCTCAGAAGGCGTTGAGTAATTCGCAATCCATTCCTTTCGATCCTGACTCAGGTACCGTACGGGTCAGGTACCACAACCTCCCGTCCACACGCGCTGAGTGTGCTTCGGACCAAGATTTCAGGACAGGTGTCCCTCAGCACGAGCGCCCTCCCGGGCCGTCCTCGGGCCGTGGAAGGGCGCTCAATGGTGACCAACGTCGACAACTGCCGACAGCTCAACAGCAGGTCAAACGGTTGATCGATAAGGCGGCCGCAGGTCACGGCCGCCAGTGATCAGTTGTGGCTGTACAGCAACGGCGAGCGCTGCTCCTACGCTTCCTTCTGAGCCAGGCCGGCGTTGACGGCCTCCGGCGATCCAGCCCAGCCTTTCTCGGTAGGCCAGACGGACGCGATGCCTTGATGACTGAGCAGGCGCACGTACACGTCGCCGATGGCTTCTGTGAACAGCGCCATCCGGCGCGGCTGAGTCTTCACGGGGTAGAGCAGGAAAGCGTAGGTGGCGAGCTGACCGATTGCCTCACGGACGGCGTGGCTGACGTTGCCACGTCGAACTACCTTGGCCTCGATAAGCCAGTCATCACCATCACGCCTGGCGACAAGGTCCCGAGGGTGAACGTTCGTCCCGGCGGTGAACCCGGCATCAGCTAGGAACGCTCCGTATCGCTTAACCAGCGTCTCGTGCTTGCGGCTCTTCTTGATCTCGCGGGCTGTGATCTTTTGGACGTACTCGGCATCGTTCTTCGGAGCGAAGTAGAGGAGTGGGTCCTGTTCGCCAGTGCCCTTCGGCTTTATCGTGGTGATCAATTCTCTCGTCGTGCTTCGCAGGTCCTCACGCAAGACCAATGCGTCCTGGTAGAGCTGGAGCATCCGGCGCAGATCAGCCTTCAGGGCATCCTCGGTAGGTAGAGAGTCGATGGCGTACACGCGGGCAAGGATGTTCCCCGCCTCGTAGGCCCGTGGGAGGCCAGACCTCCCGCCAAGGTCGATGACTTCATTGAGTCCCACCGCCATGTCCTCCGGGAACGCGTCTCGGATGGCCGCGGCCTCGCCTCGAAGCCGCTTCTCTGCCTCCCGGGCTCCGAATGTCTCACGTAGCTCCGTTACTCCTTGGTTCAAGCTGAGTGAGACTGTCTTCATGTCCTCCGCGAAGAGGTAGACGAGGTACATGCCGCGCGTTGCAGTGGTCGTCTCGTCAGGGTCGAAGAACGACACCCAAGGGCAGAACGCCCCCGCACCGTTTCCAGCGCTGCCCTTGATGATGTAACTCGCGGGGATGTAAGGCTCAAAGACCGTGGGGGCCGACCTCAGCAGCTTGCCGGCCGGGGAGCCGGTGCCGGCCTTCCGATCGTAAGTAGAGGCGACCGTCTGCAAGTACTCCCGAAGCGTCATGGCGAGGATGGTAGGCGGCCGCACTGACACTGGGGCCAGTGCCAGGGAGCGGTGACGAGGTGGATCCGGCCCGGCCGGGCGTGGGTTAAGCGGGGAGGGGCCACGTCGAGCAGGTTTCTTGCCCGGTCAGCTCGCATCAAGCGTGAGGACATGCCAGTAACTGACATGACTGCGAAACGGTTCTGGCGCGTGAGCGCTCGAACGAGGGCCATGGCCATCCTCTGGCCAACAAGTTGTCTCCGGCGTAGCCGCGTTGGCCTGCCGTGCAGGTCAGAGACCCTTTCGCTGTGAGGCACGGGATGGTCTTGAAAACCGTTGTGGGAGCGTCGGTGCCTCGTGCCAGGCAATGATCCGTGACGTCCCCAACGTTGAAGCGGGCCAGGGGAAGCAGTGGAGTGACGGCAGTCTTTGACGGCAACACCAACGCACGTTGCCGCACTGGGAGGACCGACCGCACACCACTCACAGGAGACGGGCAAGCCTCAGCGCTGACCAGCGGAACGCCCGGATGATCTCCTAAAGCGGGTGTCGCAGGTTCGAATCCTGCCGGGGGCACAGAGAGAAGGGCCAGCTCAGGAGGGATTCCTTCCCGGGCTGGCCTTTCGTCGTTCCGGGCGCCGTGCCACAGACGTGCCACTACGGGCCCGCAGGGTCCTTCTCGGAAGGCTCGGAGGCCACTCCCCCACCGCCCCGGATCATGGCACCGAGCCGGTTCGCGATGGCGCGGTCCCGGTCGCTGGTCATGTGCTGGTAGATCAGCGCGGCGCGAGAGCTGCTGTGGCCCATGCGGGTCATCAGCTCTCGGGTGCTGGCCCCCGCCGTGGAGGCGAGCGTGTTGCCCGTGTGTCGAAGGTCGTGAAAGTGCAGCTCTGCGGTGACGCCAGCAGCCTTCCGGGCCTTGACCCTGTCGTCGCGGAAGTTGCTCCGCCGCAGCTGCCCACCCTGTGGACCGACGAAGACGTGCCCGTCGCGGCCGGGAGCGGCGAGCCTACTCGGCGCCACAGGCCGACCGATGGGTGGCGGTCGCACTCCGCACGATCTCACCGGCGTTGGACCCGGACGCCTCGGACGAGGCATGGGCGTGGCTGCACGACGGCCGTGCGGAGACCAGACGAGCCCTACTGCGGGCGGAGCCCTGCACGGTGTCAGTCACACACGCCGGTACCCGCGTCACTTGGACCATCCGACCCGTGACCTACCTACCCCTAGGGGGTTTCGTTTGGATCAGGTCGGATCAGGCCGCGGCGCATGGTGCGGTGCATCGCAAGGCGGAGGATCACCCGCGTACTGGGCGTACTCGGGTGGTCCGACAACGCGGCGAGGTGCCGTGCCGGGCGTCGCGGACCCGGGCTGATCCAAACGAAGCCCCCTAGCTCACCGGACAGAGCTCCCGTCCTGCGCCTATGAGTTCAGCCCCAGACCCAGGGTGTCCCCTCTTATCTGACGCCGAAGGCCCGGCCTCGTACCTGAGTACGCGTGCGCGAAGCAATCGCACGGCACGGCGGGCGAGTTGAAGAAGGCGGGCTCGGGCGCGTACAACAACGACAACAGGGCCTCCGGGAACCGCTCGGAAATGGGGTCGCACCCCCGAGCTACCAGGAGGCCCTGCCTTCATGCGCGTACGGCCGGAAGATCACCCGACCAGGTACTCCGTCCGACTTGCAGGTTCCAAGATCGGTTGAGACACGGCTTCTAACGTCCGACGGTGATTGCCCACCGGATGTTCGAGGGTGCGGTCACACTCACCGTTCCCTGCTGACGCGTGCGCTTCAGATCCAGTTGGTTATAGGTGCTGCTGACTTCCCCGGCAACGCATTCGAGCGGGAAGCTCAATCCGACCGGTTTGACCTCGACAGTCAGCTTACCGTTGCCCTTGCAATTCACAAGGACTGCCAGTGGGCCGCCCTTGAGGCCGCCCTTGACGTCCATCTCCCGGTTGCCGCTGGCGTTCACCGCCTGAGCGACAACATCTCCGTCCGGTAGGGCAGGTGCCTTGGTCACGGATTCACCGGGGATGTGTTCGGCGCGATCAGGCGTTGGTGTCCGCGTCGAAGAGGACGACGAGTGAGGCGAGGCTTTCGGGCCAGCGTCCGACGCCTTGCCATCGTCGCTGCTGCAGCCGACGGCAAGAACCGTGACAGCGGTCAACGTGGCTGCGGTTACCAGAGGGCTCAGCTTTCCCACAGGTACCACCCTATGCGGAAGGGCGAGTAACTGACGGCGGTGCGCTCCGGTGTGGTGGTGCAGTTCTGGTGCAGCCAGTAGCTCTTGCCGGTGTGCTTGAGTCGCCAGACACCGTACGTCGCGTGGGTGGTCTTGTGGGACGGTGTGTCCACCGCGATGGAGTCCCCCAGTTTGGCCGTCAGCTTGGCGGACACGGTTACCTGGTATTTGGCCTTGACCTTGGCAAGCAGCGTGCCCACCGATGTCTCCAGCTCGCCGGTGACGGCCACGCCTACCTCGCCGGTGACCTCCGACGTGAAGGTCGACTTGGCGGTCCTTGACGTTCCGTTGTAGTTCGAGTTGGTGGGGCCTACCGCCCGGTGGTACTTGCGGCCCTGCTTGGTGGGAATGTAGACGCCGTGAGCCGGGGCGCAGTCGGCAGCAGCCGGCACATCCCCGGGAAGTGGCGGCTTGGCCTCAGACGCAGGTACTTCGGGCTGCATGTCTACCTCATCGGCAGGGACCTCGCTGACATCTTCCGCAGGCTGATCGGGCGGGGACGTGTTGATGAGGGAGTCATCGGCTTGTGTAGATGTCGAAGACGCAGTCGATGGCGCCTCATCCTCGGCCAGCGCAGGCCCAGCCACGGCCGTGCACAACAGGAGCGCGGTCGCGGGAACAAGATGGTGCGACGTGCTGAGATTTTTCACAGGAACGCCCATCCGGCGGGGACCGCTCTGGAGGCGATCGGATGGCCTGACCGTATGGCAGGGACATGCCGGAGGCGAAGGCTCCGTGGATCTTCTGAGGAAGAGCTGAGGTCGACGGGCGGGGGTTTCCTCGTTGGGAGTCAGGCATGCTCAGCTACATGAGCGCCTACAGCAGCGACCTGGACCTGAAGGTCACCGACGCCACCGGCAACGGCGTCGAGGTGGACGTGGCAACGAACCTGTTGAACGGCACTGTGCGCCTGTCGGTGCTGTGGACCCAGGAGATCTACCTTCACCCCGACGACGCTGAACGGGTGGCCCAGTCACTGCTACAAGCTGCTGAACACGGCCGCCACATCGCGGAAGCCCGCAGGCCGGAGATCAATCCAACCACCAGCTCCAGCAACTGAACTACGCGGTCACCGCGTTCGGCGAGCGCCTGGACCGACACGGCACCGAGCCGGGGGTCACGGCCGTCCTCGCGTATGCGGACGGGTATCCGGTCGGCTACGCCTACGGCGACACCATCGAGCACGGCGACCGCTACTGGCAGCGCACCAGCCCGACGCCGGCCGAGACGTACACCGCGCGTCCGGCCGTGGCCTTGAAGGAGATCGGCGTGCGGCCGACTTGGCGGAAAACTGGCACCGCCCGGCGTATCCATGACGCCCTCCTCGCCACACGCGATGAGCCCTTCGTCACCCTCGTGGTCAACACTGCCGTCGGCGACGGAAAGGTCTACGAGCTCTACAAGGCGTGGGGATACGAGGACATCGGGCAGAGCCAGCCGTCACCGGCCTCGCCGGTTCTCACCGTGATGGTTCCGCGCCATCCACTGACCGCCACCGAGCAGCGCGGGCGATCCGATCCCGCCACCGAATCGAGCCGCCCGGTGCGCGCTTCCCGGATCTTGCCGTGGTGACCCAACACTTCCTTGGCCGCGGCCGCGTCACCCACCAACGCTGCGATCGCCTTGGAGGAAGGCTGAGATCACCTGCTCAGCCCAACATGCGCTCGGTTCTCGCGGCTCCTACCGTGGATGAGTGAACGGCCGACGCGTGAGGGTCCCGTGGTCATTGCGGTGGCCCGTGTCGGCTCCGCACAGCACCGGAAGGGACCGGACATGGCCACACGGTCAGACACCCCCGTTCTCGACACGCTCGCCGCCATGACGGTCGACTCGATCGAGCGCTGCGGCCTGGACGAAAGAACGTTCATTCTCACCCGCCTGGCCGCGCTCGCGGCCATGGACGCACCGGCGATCTCCTACCTCGCGCATGTCGATCCTGCCATCAGGGCCGACCTGACTGCCGAGCAACTGCAGGACGTTCTCGTCGCCATCGCCCCGGTTGTCGGCACGGCACGCGTCATGTCGGCCGCAACTCACATCACCGAGGCACTCGGCATCACCATCGCATTGGCCGAGGCCGAGGCCGAGGCAATGGTCGAGGCGGAAGCCCAGAGCCGGAGCAAACCCTGAGCGAGCTGTCTCGCCCTGTCTCGGGTCGGTACCCAACCGCAGTGACGGCGAGCGGACTTCATGAACGGTCACCAGCCGCCTGCCCAGGTTCGCGGACCTCCGCGACAACACGGCTCTCGGTACCTCCCCATACAAGAAACGGGGGACCAAGATGTGCCGCTGGATCGCCTACTCGGGTACGCCCGTCCTTCTCAGCCAGGTCCTGTTCCAGCCGCAACACTCCTTGATCGACCAGAGCCTGCACTCCCGCATGGGGGTGGAGACGACCAACGGCGACGGTTTCGGTGTCGGCTGGTACACGCAGGACGCGGACTCTCCGGCGGTGCTGCGGGATGTCGGTCCTGCCTGGAACAACCGCAATCTGCTGGAGGTCGCTCACCACGTTCGCTCGGGTCTGTTCTTTGCGCACATCAGGGCCTCGACCGGGACTGCCGTGCAGCAGACCAACTGTCACCCCTTCGTGCGCGGTCGCTGGATGTGGATGCACAATGGGGCGATCAGCGGGTTCCACCGGCTCCGTCGGGACCTCGCACTGGCCGTCGATCCGGCCCTGTATCCCGACATCGAGGGTTCCACCGACTCCGAGCTCATGTTCTTCCTGGCCCTTACGTTCGGCTTGTCGGACGATCCTCCAAGTGCCGTGGCGCGCATGGCCGGCCTGGTTGAGAAAGCGGGGCACGCGCACGACATCCCCCACCCGCTGCAGATGACCCTCGCGGTTGCCGACGGCGCACGCGTATGGGCCTTCCGCTACTCCAGCGAGGGCCGCTCACGGTCGTTGTACTTCAGCACCAAGGTGGACACCCTGCGCGCGCTCCACCCGGACGCCGCTTTCCTGCGGGACATCTCCGACGAGACCCGCCTCGTCGTGTCCGAACCGCTGGGCACCCTCCCCGGCGCATGGAACGAGGTGCCGGAGAGCAGTTACGGCATCATCCAGCCGGGCCATGACGCGCTCCACGCCTTCCGGCCCGACCTCCAAGAAGGCCCAAAGCTGACCAGCGCGCACAAGGCTGGTAAATAGGCCGATGGCTCGGTGTGGCGCGCGCCGGGGCAGGAAGACTGGGATGCTGGGTGAGGGCGTGCCGCCCATGACATGACCCCGACGGACAGGGGTGGTGAGTGCCGTGGCCGAGACCTACGAGGACCCTGAAGGACCGGCCGTTCCTTGCGCCATCCCCCCGGGAGACCCGTTTCTGCGCACCAGGTTCGCCCTCCCCGCGAGACCCGCCACGTTCATGCGGCGGCAACGGCTCGTCGATCACCTCGACCAGGCTCAGCGGACACCGTTGACGCTGCTCAACGGCGCGGCCGGGGCCGGCAAGACGCTGCTGGCCGCCGACTGGGCCGCCAGCCTGCAGCAGCCGGTCGCCTGGCTCAGCGTTGAAGTGGGGGACCGGCGCCCAGGGGTCTTCTGGGCGTACGTCATTCAGGCCCTGCATGCCTGCGGTGCGCTGGCGCCCGGCCCGGTCAGGTTCCCGGCGGACGCGACGCGGGTGGATGACCGACTCCTGGCAGCACTCGCGGCCGAACTGAACGATCATGGCCGGCCCGTTGTCGTCGTGCTCGACGAGTACGACCGCGTGACCGCTCCGGAAGTCGCGGAGCAGCTCGAGTTCGTCCTGCACCACGCCGGGCGGGGGCTGCACCTGGTCCTCGTCACCCGCACCGAACCGCTGCTTCCGCTGCACCGTTATCGGGCGGCCGGCGAGCTGACGGAGGTCCGCGCCGCCGAGCTGGCCTTCACCACGGAGGAGGCCGTCGCACTGCTGGAGCTGCACGGTCTGAGCCTTCCGGTCCACGCCGCACACGCGCTGGTGGCCCGTACCCGGGGCTGGGCCGCCGGCTTGCGCCTGTCCGCCCTGGCCGCTCGGGAGAGCGCCGACCCGGAGCGCTATCTGAAGGAGTTCGAGGCGGACCGGAGTACGATCGCGGATTTTTTGCTGGCCGAAGTCCTCAAGGGGCAGACGGAGGAGACACAGGACCTCCTGCTGCGTGTCAGCGTCCTGGAGCGTTTCAGTCCTGATCTGGCCGACGCGCTGACCGGCCGGACCGATGCCGAGCCCCTTCTCGTCGGGCTGCACCGCGCGAACGCGTTCGTCGAGCACCTCGGGCGCTCGTGGTACCGGCTCCACCCGCTGTTCGGGGAGATACTCCGGGCGCATCAGCGCGTGCGCCTGCCCGGGCTGGAGCCGGAACTCCACCGGCGGGCCGCGTGGTGGCTGCGTCGGCACGGATTCCTGCCGGAGACACTCGCCCACGGCGCCGCCGCGGGCGAATGGGACTTCGCCGCCGGAGCCCTCATAGACGACCTGGCGATCGGCCAGCTCTTCACCGGCCTGCGCTCGGGCGACCTGATCCAATTGTTCTCCCACATGGGACCCGAGGCCAGGAGCCCCGCGACGGACCTCGTGCGTGCGGCCCGCGACCTGGCCCAGTGCGACCTGGGCCGTGGTATGGCGCGCCTGCGCCACGCCGAGGAGCGGCTGGCTCCCGAGACATCAGAACCGGCGCCTGACGTGGTGACCGACCGAGCGGCCGCGCAGCTGAGCTGTGCGCTGCTGGAGGCGCTGGCCGCCCGGCTGACCGGATGTCCCCCGCAGGCCGAGAAGGCCGCCCGGACGGCCGATGAGCTGCGGCGGGAAGTCCCGGCGCACCTCCTGGAGGAACATCCCGAACTTCCCGCTCTGCTGCTGACCCATCTGGGATCGGCCCGCCTGTGGGCGGGGCGTTTCGAGGAGGCGCGCGCTGCCCTGACCGCCGTGGCCGGCACTCCCGGCGGGGTCTCCACCGTGCTGCCCCGGGAGGAGTCGATGGGGCACCTTGCCCTGCTCGACTATCTGAACGGCTGGCCCGGCCGGGCGGAGCGCAGGGCCCTGGCGGCGGTGGCCGAGGCGGAGCGGGCCGGCCTGCCCCAGCCGTCCGGCTCCGGCCTCGGACGGCTGGTCTCGGCCGCCGTGGCCGTCGACCGTCATGAACTGAGCCGGGCCCAAGCCCTCCTCGACGAGGTGGCCCTCCCCTCGGGAGCGCGTGACCCTGTGATGGCGGCGGGTCGAGCCCTCGCCACAGCCCGCCTCCTGCTGGTCAGGGGCAATGCACGAGCCGCCGTCGAGGCGGCGGACCCGGCCGTCGCCACCGCCGTGGCCTCACCCTGGGCGGCAGGCCATGAAGCGCTCGTCGTCTCCGCCGCATGCATGGCCGAAGGACGGCCCGACGAAGCCACCGAGATACTCCAGTGCGTGTCCGGCGACCAGCCCACGTGTGCCGTGGAGGCCGCAGCGATCCAGGTCGCCGCAGGCCGTACCGGGGCGGCCATCGACCTGCTGGACAGTATCCGCACCGAGGGCCGGGCCGGGCCCGGGGTGACCGTGAGGGCAGCGCTGGTGAGGGCTCAGGCCGCTCAGAGGGCAGGAGACACCGCCACCGCCCGCAGGCTCGTGGCGCATGCGCTCCTCGATGCCAGGCGGGAGCGGCTGCGACGTCCGTTCCTCGATGCGGGAGCCTGGATCCGGCCTCTCCTGGCCATGACTCCGCTCCACGAGCTGGCAGCGGGCTGGCTCAGGCCCGGCCCACCGCGACACGGTGAGCAGCCCAGGGCGGGGCCGCCGCCCTCGCCGCTCGTCGCGGTGGAGCTGAGCGGGCGCGAACGCGACGTCCTGGAGCGGGTGGCCCGGATGATGTCGACGGAGGAGGTCGCCGCTGACCTCTACGTGTCCGTGAACACGGTGAAGACGCACCTCAAGAGCGTCTATCGAAAGCTGGCGGTGAACCGGCGAGGCGACGCGGTGCGCCGCGCACGCGACCTCCGGCTGCTGTGAACGCAGTCGGTGAGAGCGTCCGGCGCACGCGCCCCACCGGCGGGACATACAGGGGAGATGCCCTTCCCCTCGGCAGCTCGGGCTGGTCGTACCGTCGCAGGGTCAGTGGCTGCCGGTGTTCGCCTTCGCCCACACGACCTGATATCCCAAGGTCGCCGTCCACTGCTGGAGGACAGTCAAAGGCGCCGGTGGCGGCGCCGGTACCAGAGCGCGCCGACCCCGGCGGACCCCGTGGCCAGGGTGATGCCGAGGACCGGCCAGCGGCTCTCGGCGATGCGCAGGCCGGTCAGGAAAATCACGGCGGTCAGGACGAGCGGTACGAGGAGGGAGAGGAGCGCACGGAGTACGGCCGCCATTACTTCCGGTTCGAGGCGGGAGGTCCGACGGCGCGGGGCGGGTGCGGTGTCGGCGAAGTAGTAGGCGAGGACACGGTCCGCCAGGCGGGCGTCGGCACGCCGGTAGACCACCGCCATGTACGGGAGCCAGACGAGGGGCGCGACCAGTCCGACCAGGAAGACCACGCCGAGGAGCAGCCACCGCCAAGCCTGGACGGCGACCCGGCGTACACGCCGGCCCGCGTCCTGGCTCTCGTCGGCCGGCGCGAGAATGCCGAGGAGGTGGGCCATGCGCAGGGTGACGTTCCACAGGATCACCCATCGCTTCCAGCGGGCGGGTGCGTCGGCTGCGCGTCCGGTGCGGGTAAGCGCGTCCTGGGCCTGTCGGGTGTCCTCGTACACGCCTTGGAGGACGAGGAGTTCGCCGGCGCGGGCGCTCGCCGTGGGGTCGCGGCCGTCGAGAGCGGCCAGCTCCAGGACCGTACGTGCCTGGCGGAGCAGCGCCGCGCAGAACGCGAGGGGAGTGAGCACGAGGAACGGGCCGCCCACGATGGATCCCTCCGATACGACGGTCCGTCGGCCGCGAGCGACCACCCGGGCCCGGAGCTCGGCGTCGGTGGCGTCGGGGTGCCTCCGCCGAAGCGAGGCGATTGCTTCGGGCACGGCCGGCCCGACGCGGCGGACGGCGAAGTCGGCGAGGAGTTCGGGGAGGTGCCCGGGATCGGTGACGACCGACGCCAGCAGCGAGCGTTGAGGTGAGGGCTCCTTGCGGGAGCCCTCAGTTGTCGGATTCTCCCGGTGCGGCACATGTCGTATTTACCACGAATGACCTTGATCACCGCCTGGCTCACCGTCGAAGTCGGCGCCCGCTCTCCCCACCAGCACGCACCACTGGGGCGCGGCCCTTCCCCCGTGACGGGTGAGGTACGGCGCCCGTGCCTGGGATGCGATGGGAGGAGCAGCGGAGGCGTGCGCCGGCCTGCTGCCCCGCCTGCTCCGGCGGCGTACCCGAGCTGGACGACTCTGCGAGGTGGACAGTGTGAAGCACTGGCGGGCTCTGATCGTCCTCGGTACGGCCCAGTTCCTGATGGTCCTGGACACCTCCGTCATGAACGTGTCCATCAGTCAGCTGGTCGAGGACTTCGACACGGAGGTCACCGCCATCCAGGCCGTCATCACGCTGTACGCGCTCGTCATGGCCGCTTTCATGATCATCGGCGGCAGGTTCGGGGACATCCTGGGGCGTCGCCGTATGTTCCTTCTGGGGCTGGTCGTCTACGGCGTGGGGTCCGCCCTGACCGCTGTGGCACCCACGCTGGGGGTCCTCACGCTGGGCTGGTCCGTCATCGAGGGGCTCGGGGCCGCCATGGTGCTGCCGGCCATGGCCGCCCTCGTCGCGGAGTCGTACCGCGGGAAGGACCGGGCCATCGCCTACGCGGTCATCGGCGGGCTCGCCGGCGCCGGGATCGCGGTCGGCCCGCTGCTGGGCGGCTGGGTGACGACGTACCTCACCTGGCGGCTGGTCTTCGCCGGCGAGGTCGTGGTCGTCGCGGCCGTCCTGCTGTGCCGTCGCGTGATCGCGACGCCCGCCCCGACCGGCCCGCGCCCCCGGCTGGACGGGGTCGGCGCGGTGCTCTCGGCGGCCGGACTGGGGCTGGGCGTGCTCGGGGTGCTGCAGAGCAGCACCTGGGGATGGGTGCAGCCCCGCAACCCCCCTTTCACCGTCTTCGGCTTCGCCCCGACGCTGTTCGTCGTCGGCGCAGGGGTGGCCGTCCTGGCCGGCTTCCGGTGGTGGGAGCGGCGGCGGGACCACAAGGGGGCCGACCCACTCGTACACCTGTCCCTGCTGGGCAGGCCCGTGCTGCGGTCCGGCCTGATGACGCTGCTGAGCCAGAACCTCATCCTGCTGGGGCTGTTCTTCACCATCCCGCTGTACTTGCAGGTGGTTCAGGGCTTCGACGCCTTCGAGACGGGGCTGCGCCTGCTCCCGGTGTCCGTCGCCATGCTCGTGACCTCCCTGTGCGGGACCCTGCTGGGCCGGGTGATGGCGCCGCGCCGGGTGGTCCGGCTGGCCCTGCTGACCCTGACGGCGGCCATCGTGTGGCTGCTGGCCACCATCGACCCGGTCATCGACGACGCGCAGTTCGCCGGAGCCATGGCCCTGCTGGGCGTGGGTGTCGGCCTGCTCGCCTCGCAGCTGGGCAACGTCGTCCAGTCCAGCGTCGGCGAGGAGGAACGCAGTGAGGCCGGAGGGCTCCAGTTCACGTCACAGAACCTGGGCTCCGCGCTGGGCACCGCGCTCATCGGGTCCATTCTGATCGGTGCGCTGGCCCACGCCTTCACCACGCAGGTGGACGACAATCCGCAGCTGTCCGAACAGATCCGCGAACAGGTCGGTGTCGCTCTCCAGGCCGGGATCACCTTCGTCCCCACCGATCAGGTGCGCTCGGCGGCCGAGCGTGCCGGGCTGCCGCCGTCCGAGGTCGACGCTGTCGCGGACTCCTACGCCTCCGCGCAGCTGGCCGGCCTGAAAGCGGCGATCCTGGCCACCGGCGGCATCGCCCTCGCCAGCTTCCTGGTCACGCCGCACCTGCCGACCGCCCGGGAAGGCCGTCGCCGGCGGCCGGACGCCGAGGCTCCGGCCGGGGTGACGGGATCGAAGCGCTGAGCTCGGGGGAGTCACCGGTGCCCAGAACCAGAACCAGAGCCACGACCGGCCCGGCCGCGGCCCGCGCGGAGCGCCGAGCCGAGCGCCGGGCCCACGCGGACTACACGGGCGGCGTCTACGGATCCATGCTCGCGGCCTCCGTGGTGATCGGCGCGGGCTCCCTGGGCTCGTTCCCCCGCACCGAGCTGGTGCTGCTGCTGTTGCTCACCGGCGTGGTCTTCTGGGTCGCGCACGTGCACGCCCAGCTGTTCGGGGCGCGCCTGGCGCAACAGGCTCCGGACCGCCCGGTCGTGCTGCACGTGTGCCGCGACGAGTGGCCGATCGTCGAGGCCGCCGTTCCGCCGGCCGCCGCGGTGGCCGTCAGCCCGCTCCTGGGCCTGGACGTGCGAGGCGCTCTCTGGCTGGCTCTCTGCGTCGCCGTGGCCGGCCAGGTGGGCTGGTCCGTGGCCGCGGCCCGCCGCGCCGGTGCTTCGCCGCGGCTCATGGCCGCCACCGCATCGGTCAACCTGGTGCTCGGGCTGCTGATCATCTCCTTCAAGATCGTTCTGAAGCACTGATCCTCGGCGTCCGGTCGCCGGGCGGCGGTCACCTGTACCGGGTGAGGTCCGACGGGGCACGGAGGTGGACGATCGCGGGTAAGGGCGCCGTCCGCCGGACCGAAGCAGTCCATGGAGGGACAGCTCGTGCGCTACGAGATCCGCATCGAGGGACACCTGTCGGAAACGCTGGCCAAGGCGTTTCCGGAGCTGGGCCACGTGGTGATGTCCGGCCAGACCATCCTGTTCGGCCCTGTCGTGGACGAAGCGCACTTCTATGGGCTGCTGGCACGCTGCCAGTCACTGGGACTTCGGGTCGTGGAGATGCGCCAGCTGCCGGACTGACGGGAGCCTGGTGAGGGTGCCCCTGTCCGGCCCCCTTGTGCGGCAGTGTCACTCAGAGCCGCTCCGCCCTGATCCGGCCGGAGCGGCAGGCGTCCTCCAACGCCGCGAAGTCCCGTTCGTTCTGGTCGGCGTACGACTGGGCGAACTCCGTGAGCACGCGGTCGAAGCGGTCGCCGGCGCCCAGATAGGCGGCGAGGGCGATGGGATCGCCCGAGCGGGCGTGGGCCCGCGCCAGGGACGCCCCGCACAGCCGGCCGAAGAGGGCGAGCAGGCCCGGCCCCATGGTCTCCGGCTGTGCGATGCCCTTCCAGTCCCACAGCTGGCGCACGTAGAAGTCCCGGTCCTGCCCGTCGAGGCCCACGACGTGCGTCCAGCCCAGGAAGATGTCACTGGTCGTCTGCATCAGGCGCTGTCCGGTCACCACCCGGCGCCCCTGGTTGTCGTAGCGGTCGCCACCCGTGTGGGCGGACAGCACGGACTCCTGGGCTTCCTTGGCCTGAAGCAGAAGCGGATCGTCGTCGTCCCTGCCGAGCAGGAGCAGGATCCAGCAGCGCGTACCGACACTGCCGACGCCCACCACCTTCCGGGCCATGTCCACCAGACGGTAGTGGCGCAACAGGTGGCGGCATTCGGACGGCAGGGTCCGCGCGTACCCGTCCACCAGGATCCGAAGCTCCCTCTCGCGCCCCTCTTCGGAGGGGTCGTCGAGCAGGTGGTCGATCGGAGTGATCAGTGGCGGGTCGGGAGTGATACGACGGCCCTGGGCCGTGACCCTGGTGAGCTTGGCGAAGGCCCGCAGATGGGTGCGCGTGCGGGCCCGCTCCGCCGCCCGGGCGGTACGGCGTGCTGCCTCCTCGTCCCTCGACGAGGTCATCAGCTCCCGCATCCGGTCGGCGTCGTCCTGGGCGTACCAGACGTCCAGGGTGCGCATGCCGGCGAACTCGTGCATCCGCTCCCGGTACGCCTTCACACAGGCTCGCACGGTGCTGTTCTGCTCCTTGAGCGAGAAGCCGTTCGCCCGGGCCGCCGTCACGAAACCGGCCGCCAGCCGTTTGACGTCCCACTCGAACGGTCCGGGCAGGGTCTCGTCGAAGTCGTTGATGTCGAAGACCAGGCGGCGCTCCGGCGAGGCGAGCAGCCGGAAGTTCAGGGGGTGGGCGTCCCCGCAGAGCTGCACCTGGAGCCCGGTGCTGGGGAGGGGTGCCAGGTCGGCTGCCATGATCGCGGCAGCGCCGCGGTAGAAGCGGAACGGCGACTCCAGCATGCGGCCGTAGCGGATCGGCACCAACTCCGCCACCCGCTCGGCCGACTGCCGCTCCACCACCTCGATGGGATCGGGTCGCTGCTGTGCGGTCTCGTACCAGCCGTGCGACGAACGCGGCGCCCGCCGGCGTGCGTTCCTGCCGTACGCCGCTCGCTCGTCCGGGGACAGGGAGGCGGTGAAAGCGCTCGGCACGGTCATGGTTCCGCCTCCTCGTCCAGCGTCCCGGCGTCGGCGCCGGGACGCGCTTTTGCCGACGGCGCGCGGCGCTGCCGGCGCAGCCCGGCCTGGACCGCGCTCGCCAGCACCCGGGCGGCGACGCCGACGAGCAGCAGCCCTCCCGCCATCTGCAGCATCGTCAGCACGCGTCCGGTCTGGGTGTGGGCGGTGATGTCCCCGTAGCCGACCGTGCTGAAGGTGGTCAGGGTGAAGTACAAGGCGTCCGTCCTGGTCAGCGGCTCGCTGAAGGAGTCCGGGGCGGAGCGGTCCAGCAGGTAGTAGGCGCCGGCGAAGAGGACCAGGAACAGCACCAGCGTGGCGGCCAGGGCCTCGACGGCTCTCAGTCGCGGGTGCGGCGAGCGCGCGATGACCCGCACCTCCCATCCGAACACCAGCAGCACCGCCAGCAGGCCGCACACGAGCAGGGCCGAAGCACCGGCCGTACCGCGCTCGTCCAGGGGCAGCAGGTAGTAGGCAGTGACGAGGCCGACCGTGATGAGCACGGTGCGGGCGCCGGCGACGACCGTCGCCCACCGGCGGGGGCGGCGCCGCCGACGCGGCCGGTCCGCGTCCGGCCCTGGCCGGGCCCGGTCCGTCCGGGCGGTGTTCGGATCGCTCATCTCGTGTCTTCTCGCTCCGTCCGACCCCGGAAGGTCGCTCCGTCCGACCCCGGAAGGCGGGTGGGCCGGGCGCCGGGAGACTTCCAGCTCACCGCCACGGCGGAGCCGATGGATCACCCGTGGTGGGTGAGCCGGTCACCGAGCGGCAGGCATGACCCTGGAGCGGTCAGGTGCTCGCGCACCGCCCCCTCACCCCACCCCGTCGGCTTCCGGAGGCGACGGCTGATCACGCGAGGAGGAGACATGACCATGTCGCGTGGTCCGGCATCGCGTCCCGGGCAGGACCCCGAACCCGGCGGGGTGGCCCCGGCTCCGATGGGAGACTCCGCAGACGTGCTCGCGCGGCTCGGCCGTTCATGGACCTGGCTCCTGGGATCCGCCGTCATGACGCTGGTGCCGGGCGTCCTGGTGCTGGTGTGGCCAGAGGCGACCCTGCACGTCCTGGCGGTCCTCATCGGCCTGTACCTGCTGGTGAGCGGGGGGTTCCGATCCGTGGCCGTCTTCGCGCGGGAGGGGCACGAGCGGCTGCCGGGGCTGCTCCTGGCCGTGCTGTACGTCCTGGCCGGGGTGCTGTGCCTGAGGAACCCGCTGCAGACGATCGCCGCGCTCTCGCTGATCACCGGGGTCGTGTGGCTCGTGTCCGGCATCCTCACCCTCTACACGGCCATCTCCGTCGAGGACCTGCCGCACCGCGGCGTCGTCACGGTCGCCGCCGTACTCGGCATCGTCGCGGGGATCGTGGTGCTCGCCCTGCCTGCCGAGTCGGCCCGTGCCCTGACCAGGCTGCTCGGCCTGTGGCTCGTCCTGCTCGGCCTGGCCGAGGCGGTGGTCGCCCTCGCTTGGCGGGCCGCGCTCCGAAAGACGCACCCCCCGGAGCCGGACGCCCCCGCCGCGACGGCCTGACACCGCACGAGAGCTTCGTTTCGGCTGCCTCCCCGACCGTCATCCCGATCAGCGACCGTCGCCACCGGCGCGGCGCACGCGGAAAGGAGCCCCATGAACCCCGCCGCGCCCCCGGATCCGCCGGACTCCGGCGGAGACGCCACCCGGCACCACGTCATGACCGCCGAGGAACGGGCGGAATACGAGCGACTGCGCCGTCACGCGTCGGTGAGCCACCGGCGGCTGCGCCGGGCCGGCTCCTCGGTCCTCCTCCTGCTGGCCCTGCTGCTCGCGCCCCTGGCCGTCGTCGCGGCCTGGGTCCAGGACACGGTCTCCGACACCGACCGGTACGTGGAGACCGTCGCGCCGCTGGCGTCCGAGCCTGCCGTGCAGGAGGTCGTGATCAACCGGCTCACGGACCGGGTGGTGGACAACGTCGACGTCTCGGCGGTGACGGACTCGCTCGTCAAGGCTCTCCAGGACGCCGGGGCTCCACCCCGCGTCGTGGCGGGGGCCGAGTCCCTCGAGGGTCCGCTGCGCAACGCGGTCAGGACCGTCGTGGACCGCACCGTCACCCGCGTGATCACCAGCGACGCCTTCCAGCAGGTGTGGGAGGGCGCCAACCGGCGCTCGCACGCCGCGGTGGTGAACATGCTCACCGGAGAGCGCGAGGGTGCCGTACGCGCCGAGGGCGACACCGTCCAACTGGACGTCGGAGCGGTCGTCGACCAGGTACGGGAGCGGCTCGTCGACGCGGGTTTCGACAAGGCCGCCGCCATCCCGGACACCGACCGGACGATCACCCTGTTCCAGACGGAGGAACTGGGCAAGGCGCAGGACGCGATGCGGCTGCTGGACATCCTCGGCACCTGGCTGCCCGTCCTGACCGTCGTACTCGCCGCGCTCGCCGTGTGGACCAATCCGGCACACCGGGTGATGCTGATGATCACCGCGACGGGTGTCGGCCTGATGATGGTGGTGTTGCTCGTCGCGCTGGCCGTCGCCAGACGGGTATATCTGGACTCGGTCCCGCCTGACGTGCTGCCCACCGACGCCGCCACCGCCATCTACGACACGTTCGTCCGCTTCCTGCGCGACAGCACGCGCACCCTGCTGGTCGTGGCGGTGATCACGGCACTGGTCGCCTATCTGTACGGTCCCGGACGCCCCGCCCGCGCCGTCCGCACGGCGGCGGACCGGGGCACGACGGCCGCCGGCCGAGGGCTGCACCGCGCCGGACTGCGCACCGGGGCCACCGGACGCTGGCTGACGGACCACCGGGCATGGATCACCGGTGGCGTCATCGCGGCGGGAGCGCTGGCGCTGGTCCTCTGGAACCACCCCACGGTCGGAGCGGTGGCCCTCGTTGTCGGCATCGCCGTGGCCGTGCTGATCATCCTGGCGATCCTCGCGGCGGCAGCCGGACCGGCCGACCGGGCTGCGGACCCGGCGACGGAAGGGGCGGCCCCATGAGGCGTGGTGGAGAACCCGGCCTCGGGCACGCGCCCTGGCCGCCGGAGCGGCGCGTCAACCCGGGCTACTCGGCTGCCGCACGCTCACCCGCATCGGGTGAGGCCGCCCGGCCCTTAACGTGCCCACGCTGAGAACAGCACACGACGGCGGCCGTTCGGGCGCCTGGGACGGAGGAGAGACATGAGCGAGACCTACCTGGCCTACGACTATCCCCTGCTGAGCGTCTTCTGGAGCATGCTCCTGTTCTTCCTGTGGATCACGTGGTTGATCCTGCTCTTCCGCGTCGTCGTCGACATCTTCCGCGACGACGAGATGAGCGGGTGGGCGAAAGCCGGCTGGCTGGCGTTCACCGTCCTGCTGCCCTTCCTGGGCGTGTTCGTCTACGTGATCGCCCGCGGCAAGAACATGGGCCGCCGGGAAATAGCGCAGGCACGGGCACAGCAGGAAGCGTTCGACGCCCACATCAGGGAGGCCGCGAGCGGCGTAGGCCGGACCAGCAGCGTCGACGAACTCGCCAGGCTGTCCGAGATCCGCTCCCGCGGCGACATCACGGACGAGGAGTTCCGCAGGGCGAAGGACCTGGTCCTGACCGGCCATGGTCCGGCGGGGGACCCGGGATCCACCTTCCACACCTCTGGTCGCTGACCAGCCGGATCACATGAAACGAGGCCCAAGATGACCACGACACACACCCAGCCGGCACACACGGCCAAGGGAGAGTGGGCAACCGGCCTGACGGCCTTCGCGGCGGTGATGCTCTTCCTTGTCGGCCTGCTCGACACCTTCCGGGGCATCATGGCCATCGCCGAGGACGACATCTTCGTCACGACGCGCAACTACGTGTTCGAGTTCGACCTGACCAGCTGGGGCTGGATCCACCTCGCTCTGGGTGTGGTCGCCATGATCGTCAGCTTCGGGCTGCTCAAGACCGCGACCTGGGCACGCGTCGCCGGCGTGGCCATCGCCGGACTCGTCATCATCGCCAACTTCCTCTCTCTGCCGTACTACCCGGTGTGGTCGGTCGTGATGATCACTATCTCGGGCTTCATCATCTGGGCCCTGTGCGTGGTCCAGCGTGGCAACCTCTTCGACCTGTCCGAGGAACGTCCCATGTCCGAGGCGCGCCCGCCGGACAGGACCTCGTATCCGCACGGGCCCGCCTGAGTACACAGCGGTCAGGGCGTGAGGCGGAGGAGAAGGGCCGACAGGGTGCAACCCGACGGTGGCACGAGGAGATCGAGGAAGACAGGACCCTCGACCGGAGTCGAGGGCCGTGCCGCACGGGCCCGCCTCGCCGTACTCGCCCTGCTGGGCAGCATTCTGGTGGCGCTCGTCGCCGCTGGTCTGCGGAGCGTGCTGTGGGCGCTGGCGGGCGTCGCCGGACTGGCGCTGGCCGCCGTGGGGGTGTGGTGGGCCCTGGCGCACACCGGAGCGCTCCGTGCTCTCGGCGCGGTCCTGTCGGTGGTGGCGCCGGTCGCTGTCCTGGCCCTCTATGCCACGTTCGGCATGCTGGGGCCGGCCTTGCTGTCCCTGGCTCTGTGGGTCCTGGCCGTCACGGCGGCGCGTACGGCCCTGAGCCCCGGGCACACCACCTCCGAGCAGTCCGGGCAGGCGGTCGCCAAGGCGCCCCACAGCCCCTGGATCCTCATGAATCCGCGCTCCGGCGGCGGCAAGGTAGGCCGCTTCCACCTGGTCGACAAGGCCCGGGCGGCTGGCTGCCGGGTGGTCCTGCTCGAACGCGGCCAGGATGTCGCCGAACTGGCCCGGCAGGCCGTCGCCGAGGGGGCCGATCTGCTGGCGGTGGCGGGCGGCGACGGCACCCAGGCGCTGGTGGCCGAGGTCGCGGCGGGTCACGACCTGCCGTTCGTGGTGATTCCCGCCGGCACCCGCAACCACTTCGCCCTGGACCTCGGCCTCGACCGCGACGATCCGGCGGCGGCCCTGGACGCCCTGACCGACGGCGTCGAACTCCGCATCGACCTCGGGTACGCTGCGGACCGGGTCTTCGTCAACAACGCCTCGTTCGGCACGTACGCGTCCGTCGTCACCGACCCCGCGTACCGGGACGCCAAGGCCCGCACGACCCTGCGCACCCTCCCCGGCCTCCTCACGGGCGAGGACGCGCCCACACTGCGGTCGCGGGCCGACGCCACGTACGTCGACGGACTTCAGGCGCTCCTCGTCAGCAACAACCCCTACGGACGTGCCGTCGACGCGGCCCATCCGGGGCGCAGGGAACGGCTGGACTCGGGCCTGCTCGGTGTGGTGTGCGTGCGGGTCGGCAACACCGCTCAGGCGGCCCGACTGGTGCGCGGCCCGCGCTCGGGGGGACTTGTCCGGCTGAGCGCCGGGGAAGTCGTCGTCGAAGCCGGCACGGACACCCTCCCGGTCGGCATCGACGGAGAGCACGTCCTTCTGCCCTCACCCGTCGTGTGCCGCAGCGCGCCCGGGGCGCTCCGGGTGCGTGTGCCGCACCGTCGCCCCCACGCACCGCGTGTCAGCGGCGGGGCGGCCGACTGGCCGCGCGTGGCACGGTTGGCGCTGGGGCGCCTTCCCCTTGGCCGGGGACAGAACGAGCCTTGAAAGAGCGGCCCAGTAAGTGCCACGCGTGAGCGATGCGTGAGCGGACGGCCGAGGACAGGCCACCACAGTCCGGTCCGCCGATCACGCCGAGGTGCTGCTGACCTGCAAGAACAGCACCAGTTGGCACGAATGAGCACCCCCCGGCAAGGATTCGATCCCACTCCCAAAGCGGGTGTCGCAGGTTCGAAACCTGCCGGGCACCAGGGAAAACGGCCCGGACCGATCATGGTCCGGGCCGTTTTGGCACTCGCTTCGACGGCCTCAGGTACAAAGCCGTGGGATCAGTCGGTGTCGAGTCCGTCGATCAAGCGGTTGAGGAACCGGATGAAGGTGGCTTCAGGGGTGAGGGTGCGTCCGGGGGCGGAAAGGGCTTCGGCGAGTTCGGGGTGGCAGCCGTCGGCGGCGACAGCGGCGAGGTAGCGGGCTTCGGCTGCGGCCCGGTCCGGGGATCGTGAGGCTGCTGCCTGCGCGATCTCGTGGGCGACGTGTCCGGCCACGAATGCGGTGAGCTGGGCGAAGACCTCCAGTTTCGCCGCACCGTCCAGTCCGGTGGGCCGCAGGACGGCGAGCGCGTGTTCCAGGAAGGCCAGCGTGTTGGGGCCCGGTACGCGACGGGTGGACAAGGCGGCGGGCAGCCAGGGGTGGCGAAGCATGTGGGCGCGCTGCAGGTGGGCAATGGTCTTCAGATCGGCCCGCCAGTCGCCACTGGGCGGGTCGGTGACCGTCAGTTCGCCGCTGACGTGATCGACCATCAGTTCAAGCAGTGTCTCCTTGTCGGGGGCGTAGCTGTAGAGCGACATGACGCCGGCTCCGACCTGGGCGGCCACCCGCCGCATGGTGACCGCTTCGAGTCCTTCGGCGTCCGCCAGGGTGACGGCCGCCACGGTGATCGCCTCCCGGCTGAAGGAAGGCCTGCGGCCCCTGCGGGGCTCGGTGGGGCGCAGCCAGAGCTGTTCGGGGTCGACGCCCGCGGCGCCGGACCCTCCGTCACGGGACACGGTCTCGTGCTCCTTCCCCTGATTCCTGAGGCGGCTCTTGCGAAGGTCATCCAAGCATCCTCTATTCTCGTACACCGTACGAAATCAAGGAGGGGAACGATGCCACGTCGCACGCCCGACGCCGTGACCGGACCGGCATGGGTGCCACCTACCGGGAAGCCGCCACTGTCCTCGCGGTTGATGAGGGCGACCTGGCGAGGCCTGCCGGCGAAACGGCACGAGGTCGGATGGGAACCGGGGCTGAGGGTGCCGGCCGCCGACGGAAGCCTGCTGATCACGGACCATTACTTTCCGCGTACGGATGGTGACTTCCCGACCCTCCTGGTCCGCTCCCCTTATGGCCGCGGCCTGCCATGGTCTCCCCAGTACGGTCTGCTCTTCGCCGAACAGGGCTTTCACGTGGTCCTGCAGAGCTGCCGCGGCACCGGCGGTTCGACAGGCGCGTTCGACCTGTGGCGCAACGAGGCCGCCGATGGCCAGGCCACCGTGTCCTGGCTGCGCGAACAACCCTGGTTCAGCGGAACACTGGGGACCGTAGGCCCCAGTTACCTGGGCTACGTGCAATGGGCCCTCGCTCTGGACCCGCCGCCAGAACTCAAGGCAATGGTGGTGCAAGTAGGACTGCACGATCCCTACGCCCTCTTCCACACGGACGGTGCGCTGCGCCTGGAGAACGCCCTCGCCGTCGGCGCGGGCATGACCTATCAGCACCAGGGCATGGCACCGTTCCTGAAGGCGACGCTGCGCCTCCAGCGTCACCTGCGCGCCGTCACCACCGCGCAGCCCCTGCGTGGTGCGTACGTGTCCGCCCTCGGGGGCGAAGTGCCTTGGCTGGACGACGTGATGACACACCCGGATGCCAAGGACGCCTACTGGCGAGGCGCGTCGTTGGCGGAGTCGGCGGAGCGGCTCCGCGTGCCCACAGCTCTGATCACCGGATGGCACGACGCACTGGTCGACCAGACCTTCGAGCAGTACGACCGGCTGCGTCAGGCAGGATGCGAGACCGCCCTGCTCGTCGGTCCCTGGACCCACACCTCCGCCCTGCAGCAGGGATGGCCCGAGGTGTTCGCCGAAAGCCTCGCCTGGCTGCGCGCCCACCTGTACGCCGATCCCTCCGGCCTGCGCCCCACCGCGGTGCGCGTGCACATCGGCGGCGAGAACGCCTGGCGGGACCTCGCCGACTGGCCGCCGGCCCCCACGGCCACCTCGTGGTACCCGGCTCCGGGCGGGCATCTCATCCAGCAGACCCCCACGGACTCCGCGCCACTGACGACGTTCCTCTACGACCCGGCCGACCCCACCCCGTCCCTCGGTGGCCCGCTGCTCTCCCGCACCGCCGGCCCACGCGACAACAACACCCTGGAAGCCCGAGACGACGTCCTGACGTTCACCAGCCCACCACTGACCGAGCCCGTGGACATCCTGGGCCCGGTCTCCGCACGGCTGAGCATCTCCACAGACACCGGGCACGCCGACGTCTTCACCCGCTTGTGCGACGTGGACGCACAAGGCCGCTCCATCAACGTCTGTGACGGGCTGAGCCGACTTCGGACAACTGGAGCTGCGCCCTCGCAGGTCACCGTGCCGATGAGCTCCACCGCCCATCGCTTCGCCGTCGGGCACCGCATACGCTGGCAGATCAGCGGAGGCGCCCATCCGCGCTACGCCCGCAACCCCGGCACCGGTGACTCGTCGGTGGAGGCCACCGCCTTCGCACCGGTGCGCATCACACTCCACACGAACTCGGCATTGACGCTCCCCCGCAGCCCTGGGCCCGGGTGATTCCCCAGCCCTCCGGGGAACGGCCGACGAGCCGGGCCGTGCGGCCCGGCTCGCTCCTCCACGCCGCCGGAAGCTGCAGCCGCGCGCTCGAGCCGGGCAGCGCGAGGCCGCACGGTCGTCGGTCCTCACCGTGGTGATCCGCGGCGCGGCCAAGGCGATGACGTCGGGGAATGGAAAAGGAAGATAAGCGCTCGACGTGCGGGTAAGCGGCACGTGGAGATCACCCGCTGCGTTTTCCACAGGGTCATCAGCCGCGCGGCCGGCTGGCTACGCTGTGCCCCATGGCAGCAGAGGCAACGGCAGCGGCGGCGGATCTTGTGGCCCGGACGGAAGCGCGGAGGCAGGAGTCGTCTTCGGCTCTCGATCCGAAGGAGCGCGCGAAGCGCGGCCAGTATTTCACTCCGGCTCCCGCTGCTGATTTCATCGCCTCGCTTGCTCGGCTGGAGGGTGAGGAGCCGATCCGTGTGCTGGACCCCGGGGCCGGGGCCGGCTCGCTGACGGCCTCCTTCGTCTCGCGGATTCTCCGAGAGCGGCCCGGCGCCCGCGTCAGCGTCACGGCCTGCGAGAACGACCCGCGACTCCATGCCACTCTGTCCGCGACGCTGGAGGACTGCGCGCGTACGGTCCGTGCTGCTGGTGGGCATCTTGAGGCGACTCTGGTGAAAGAGGATTTCATCAGCTGGGCGACCCAGGGCCAGGACTTGTTCGGTGAGGACCGTGGACCGTTCGACGTCGTGGTCATGAACCCGCCGTACAAGAAGCTGGCCGCCACCTCGCGGGAGCGGAGGGCAGTTGCGGAAACCTGCACGGAGACCTCGAATCTGTACTCGGCGTTCATGGCCCTCGGGGTTCATCTCCTCGCCCCCGGCGGCCAGCTCGTTGCCATCACCCCGCGCAGCTTCGCGAACGGCCCGTACTTCCGGCCCTTCCGAAAGTACTTGCTGGATCGGGTGCATATCGATCGCGTGCACGTCTTCGAGGCGAGAAACAAAGTGTTCGCCGACACGGACGTCCTCCAGGAGAACGTGATCTTCTCGGCAACGCGCACCGATTCACCGAACAGGGGCAAGGTGATCATTTCTTCCAGTCACAGCTACGGTGGAGACATCCGGAGCCGTACGGTGGAATACCGGGAGATGGTGCAGCCGGAAGACAGCGAGCATTTCATCCACATCAGCGCGGACGAGGAAGACGCCCAACTCGCCGCCGCGCACGCGAACCTGGCCGCCACCCTCCAGGAGATCGACTGCCAGGTCTCGACAGGCCGTGTGGTGGACTTCCGCTCCAAGGAAAATCTCAGGCCGAATCCGGAAGCAGGAGCGGTTCCGCTCATCTATCCGCTTCACATGCGGGACGGCGGAATCTCCTGGCCTGTTCCCGGTGCCAAAAAGAACAACGCCATCATGCTCAACGGCGAGACCGAGAAGATGACCTTCCCTGCCGGGTATTACGTCGTGGTGAAGCGCTTGTCCTCCAAGGAGGAGAAGCGTCGCGTGGTTGCGGTGGTGTTCGATCCCGAGGTGACGCCGTGCAGCCGTATCGGCTTCGAGAACCACGTGAACGTCTTCCACCACGCCGGCGAAGGACTCCCGAAGGACGTCGCACGGGGGCTGTGTCTCTGGCTGAACTCCACGCTGCTGGACCGATTCGTTCGACGCTTCAGTGGCCACACCCAGGTCAACGCCACCGACCTGAGGAATCTCCGCTACCCCAGCAGGGAGCAGCTCCGGGCCATCGGCCGCGAGTGGATAGAAGGCGGATGGCCCGATCAGGAGAAGCTCGACGACCTGGTCGAACGCCACCTGGAGCCGGCCGAGCCCAGCGCACTCGGCGAGGCGTCACTCGGCGAGGCGTAGCAGCACACCGGTTCCAGGAAAAGCGAGGGCCGCCTCGCGAAGCGAAGCGGCCCTCAATAAGAGATCGGCGACGACCTACTCTCCCACGAGGTCCCCCTCGCAGTACCATCGGCGCTGGTCGGCTTAGCTTCCGGGTTCGGAATGTTGCCGGGCGTTTCCCCACCGCTATGGTCACCGAAAAACTTGGCGCAAACCCTGAGGCCCACGCCTTTATGTGATGAGTATACAGGGGAACAAGAGCGCGACCTCGCCGCGAGAGGCTGCCGTACCGCTCCGTCCGCTGCCACAGCAGTGCGGGCCATCCCCTGGAGATGGTCGCCGGCCGGGTACGTCGAGCACCGGGAGCTGTGGGGTGAGGACGTCACCGTACAGGGAGCCCCACGCCGTCGAACGGATCAGGCCGGCAGCCACTTCACCACCGCGTCACCGCTCTCGGCCGTCCGCGCGTAGAACGCCCTCAGTTCCTGGTGCACCGCGGCGAAGGCGCCCCAGGTCTCGGGCTCCGCGGTCACGCCGCCGTAGCGCGGCAGCAGTGCGTCGCGGGCGAAGACCCACAGCGCGTCGAAGTCCGCTGCAGCCAGGAATCCGGCCACCCGGCGGGTCTGGGCCGCCGTCAGCACCCGCAGCTGCGGCCTGTCCCGGCCGGGGCGCAGCAGCGGCCGGCCGCCCAGCACCACCTGGGTCTGGGGCCGGTCCTCGGCCCGGTGGGGGAAGGTGCCGGCGTAGATCCGCGCCTGGTCCGGATACCGCTCGTCCAGCACCTCCTCGCGGTGCGGACCACCCCGGTACCGGGCGGCCTCTCCGTTGTCCTCGAACTGTCGTTCCAGCCAGGTCGCGCTGTTCCGCAGTGCCGGGGGCGGCACCGCTCGCAGCCGAAGGTAGGCGCTCATGCCAGAAGGAGCGCACGGCGGCGGTGAAGCATTACGCGGCCGGAAACCCGTGCAGTGGACGGGTTTCCGGCCGCGCTGCCCGCTCCGCGCCGCTCACGGGGGGAGTGGGCGGCGGCGCGGAGGGGTGTGGCGGTGCCAGTCTCCGGCGGGCGTTCGCACCCGTCCGGTCACCGACCCCGGTACTCAGCCAGCGCACGACCGGCGGGAAACGTCACCGAGGCGGGGCCGCACCGGCCGGACACCCGCAGAGACGCACCCGGTTTCGCCCGCTTCCGCGGCCGGATCACCGGGGGCTGCATGAAGGACCGCTGATGCGTTGTGACACTTCTGTGACGGCCGACGCTGTTCATCACAGGGCCGTCGCTGCGACCGGAGCACGGCGGACGACATGGACTCCCTATGAACCCGGTACAAACGAGGACGGTCTTGGGCCAGGTACGGCAACCCCGGCGCGTGCAGGCGCGCGACGGGGAATTGGGCGCTGCGGTCAGGCGGGCCCAGGACGGTGACGAGGCCGCTTTCTCGGTGGCCTACCGGATCGTGCAGCCCGGCCTGCTCGGCTATCTGCACGGGCTGGTCGGCGAGGACGCGGAGGACGTGGCCTCCGACGCCTGGCTGGAGATAGCCCGTGACCTCGGACGCTTCAAGGGGGACGGCGCCGGGTTCCGCGGCTGGACCGCGACCATCGCCCGGCACCGGGCGCTGGACCATCTGCGCCGCCAGCGCGTCCGGCCCCGGGCCGGCGGGACCGAACAGGACCTCCTGCACCTGCCCGCCCCGCACAACACCCATGACCAGGCCCTGGAGTCCCTCTCCACCGAGCAGGCCCTGGAACTGGTCCGCGGACTGCCCCCCGACCAGGCCGAGGCCGTGTTGCTGCGGGTCGTCGTAGGCCTGGACGGCCCCGCCGCCGCACGCGTCCTCGGCAAGCGCCCGGGAGCGGTACGCACAGCCGCCCACCGCGGCCTGAAACGCCTCGCCCGCCAGCTGGGCGTCGGCAGCGAGGCGGACGAGGGTGTGACGGATGAGGCTTCCGGAACGCTGGGGAAGTCGAAGTGAACGACGAGGGCGACAGGAACGGCCAGACAGCGCCAGGCCCCCCACCTCGAACGAAGCAAAGCGGTCGGACAGGAACGGAAGCGAACATGGGTGAACGACTGAGCGGCGACGGAATTCCGGTCCGTCACCGCCATGGGCACCCTGACGGCCCCTTGTCCGGCCCCCGGGACGCGCAGGACGCGGTCACGCTGGAGACGGCGCTGGCCGCCGCGATACGCGCGGACCGCCTCGACCCCGAGGCCGAGCAGCGGGCCCTGGCGGCCTTCCGGGCCGCCGCCCACGGCGCGGGCGCACGCCTGCCGCGCACCCGGCGCCGGGACGACTGGCGCACGTCCGGGGAACGGCGGGTCCGGCGTCCGGTGCGGATGACGTTCGGCGTGGTGTTCGCCAGCCTCACCCTCGGCGGTGTCGCCGTCGCGGCCATCGGCTCCGTCGGCTCCTCGACGGACGATGCCGGTACCGGCCGGCAGACCGCGAGCCCTTCGGCGGACCGGCCCGGCGGTACGACCTCGTCGGCGCCCTCCGACCGCCACGGACCGACGGACCGCCCCTCCTCCGCCCAGGACACCGAGGCGCAGTGCCGGGCCTACGAGCAGACCGACAACCGCGGCAAGGCACTCGACGCGACGGCCTGGCAGCGGCTCGTGGCGGCCGCAGGCGGCAAGGACAAGGTCGCCGGGTACTGCTCCGCGCAGCTGACGCGGACGACGGACACGCCGGGCAAACCGGGCGGCACGGGCCGGCCCGGCAAGCCCGCCGCGGATTCCGGCAACGGCACGGCGGCGAACACCGGCGCACCGGTCAACGGCGGAACCGGCACGTCCGGCGCGAACCCCGGCAGCACGCACGACGCGGACGGCAACGGCCAGGGAAGCGGCGGGGACGGCCAGGGAAGCGGCGGGGACGGGGCGAGCGGCGGGGACGGCCAGGCGGGCGGCGGGGACGGCCAGGCGGGCGGCGGCGGGAAGCACCCGTAACTCCCGTAGCCCCGCGCCGCGCCCGATGGGTGCCCAGGTGCTCGGGCGGCCGGAGGCCGGAACGGGTCGGGCACATCCGGCGCGGGGAAAGACGGGAGATCGCCGGTCTGGGGCGAAGATCCGCGGCCCGGTGGTTCAGTCGGGCGGGGGGACCGTGATGGCCGCGGTCAGTACGGCGCGTTCCAGCTGCCAGTGACCGTGGAGGGTCTGGAGGCGGGTCGGGCCCAGGAGGGGGCCGGGGAGCTGGAGTGCGACGGTGAACGTGGGGGTCGCGGGGTCGAAGGTGACCAGGGCGTCCTCGAAGCCCAGCCAGGTGCCGGCCAGCGGGTACCAGGTCTTGTACACCGCCTCCTTGACGCAGAACAGCAGGCGGTCCCAGTGGACGGCGGGGTGCGCGGCGTGCAGGCCGGGCAGTTGCTCCCGCTCCGGGGGGAGGCCGATGACGTCCAGGACGCCGGGGGCCAGAGGCTCGTTGGGCTCGGCGTCCAGGCCGAGGCCCGCCACCTCGGTGCGGCGGGCCAGCGCGGCGGCCCGGTATCCCGCGCAGTGGGTCATCGTCCCGACCAGCCCTGCCGGCCACAGGGGTTCGCGTCGCGGGCCGGGCAGGACGGGGGCCTCCGGGCAGCCGAGGTCGCGCATGGCCGCCCGGGCGAGATGGCGTACCGTGCCGAACTCCCGGCGGCGGCCCTCGGACGACGTCTCGACCAGCGCCTGCTCGGCGGGGAACAACCGGACGTCGCCGATGTCGCCGAAGCATTCGTGCGCCGCCACCGGGGCGGGGAGCAGCCGGTCGATCAACCTCGTCGTCCTCGTCGTTCTCGTCGTCCGCGTCGTCCGCGTCGTCTCAGCGCCGTCCGCGTCGTCTCAGCGCCGGTGCCGGCCGCTCACGGGCAGCGGACGACCTGGCCGGCGTACGCCAGTCCGCCGCCGAAGCCGAACAGGAGCGCGAAGTCGCCGCTGTTCAGCTCGCCCCGGTCGAGGAGCTTGGCGAAGCCCAGGGCCACGCTCGCCGCCCCGGTGTTGCCCGACTCCACCACGTCACGGCTCACCACCCTGTCGGTGAAGCCGAGTTGCCGGGCCAGCGGCTCGACGATGCGCAGGTTCGCCTGGTGCGGCACGAAGCCCGCGATCCGGTCGAGCTCCACGCCGGCCACGGCGCACGTCTCCCGGGCGCACTCGGCCAGCTGGGTCGTGGCCCAGCGGTAGACGGCCTGGCCCTCCTGGCTGAAGCGCAGCGGAGCGCCCTCGATGAGCACGGCCCCCGACTTCTCCGGCACCGAGCCCCAGTGCACCGGCCCGACGCCCCACTCCTCGTCGGGGCAGGCCTCAAGCACCACCGCTCCGGCACCGTCCCCGACCAGGACGCAGATGCTGCGGTCGGTCCAGTCGGCGATCTGGGACATGGCGTCGGCGGCCACCACCAGCGCGCGGCGCGCCCGGTGGGTGCGGATCGCCTGGTCGGCCACGGCAAGGGCGTGGTTGAAGCCGGAACAGGCCGTGCTGACCTCCAGCGCGGCCGGCCGGTTGCCGAGGCCCAGTTCACGGGCCACCCGGTTGGCGAGGTTGGGGCTGCGGTCGGGCACGGTCGAGGTCGCCGCCACCACGAGGTCGATGCCGTCGGGGCCGGTGCCCGCGGACGCCAGTGCCTTGCCGGCGGCGGTCACCGCCAGGTCGGGCACGGTCTCGTTCTCGATGATGTGGCGCGTCTCGATGCCGACCCGGCTGCGGATCCAGTCGACGGAGGTGTCGACCATGGTCTCCAGCTCCTCGTTGGTCAGCAGCTTCGGCGGCTGGTGGAAACCGGTCGCGATGATCCGGGAGGCGGTCATGATGCACCTTTCTCGCTGTACGCAGGTGCCACGGCCCCGCGGCACCTGTCGATCTCCCGTACGATCTGGCCGATCACCTGCGCCGGCCGTTGCCTGAGGTAGAAGTGGCCCCCGTCGTGCAGGTGGAAGCCGGTGAAGGTACCGCTGTGCCGCTGCCAGTCCGCCAGCTCCCGCGGCGCCACCAGCACATCGCCGGTGCCGCCGAACACCGTCAGCGCGGCGTCCAGCGCAGGCCGGCCGGCCGCCGGCCGCCAGGACTCGATCACCCGCAGGTCGCCGCGGAGCGCCGGCTCGAGCATCCGCCACACCAGCGGATGCCGGGCCACGTCCGGGTCCGTCCCGCCCGCCGTGACCAGCCAGTCCTGAAGCTGCTCGGCGGTGTAGCGGGACCGGGCCTCGGGCACGTGGCCGGGGCGCGGCGCGGCGCACGCGGACAGCCCGAGCCAGAACGGCGCCGGCTCGCCGGCCCGCTCCAGCCGGAGGGCCAGTTCATAGGCGACGAACGCGCCCATGCTGTGCCCGAAGAAGGCGAACGGCACGTCCGTCACCGGCGCCAGCTCCTCGTGGAAGTGGGCGACCAGTGCCTCGACGTCGTCCCGCGGCGGCACCCGGAGCTTGCCCCCGCGGCCCGGGGCATCGCAGCGCACGATGTCCCAGTCCGCGGGAAGGCGTTCCGCCCAGCCGTCGTACAGGGCGGCCGACCCCCCGGCGTGGTGGAAGAGGAACAGCCGCAGCGCGGGCCGGTCGGCCGCGGCCGTCGTTCCGTTCACCGGCCGGGCTCCTACTGGGCCGTGTTGGCCACGTCGGTGGACCGGCGGATCCGCAGCCTCGGCTCGAGCTCCAGGTAGAGGCCGCCCACGGCGCTGCGCGCGTCGGTGGGCATCGAGTTCAGGGCCTCGTTGTGCCCGGCGGTCATCTTCTGCTGGGTGGCCAGGTTCTCCTGGACCTCCTCGAGGGCTTCCTCGCCGCTGGTGGAGTCCTCGATGTCCTCCATGCCCGTGACGATGTGCAGGAAGGACTCGTACAGGTGCAGCATGTGCCGCTCGCGGCGGGTGAGCTTGTTCGCCTCGAAGAACTGCGACTGGCGGTTGTAGCTCTTGTAGAAGAACGAGACGACGACGAGAAGGCGCTCGTAGGCCTGGTGGTAGGCCTTCTCGTAGAAGTTCATGGCCTCGTCCTCGGACAGCTCGCCGTCGATGATCGCGGAGATCGCGGCGGCGCCGAGCAGCGCGGAGAACGTGGACAGGTGGACACCGGTGGACAGCAGCGGGTCGAGGAACGCGGCCGCGTCGCCGACCATGACGTACCCGGGGCCGCACTTGCGCTCCGAGATGTAGGAGTAGTCCTGCTCGGTCTTGAAGTCGGTGAGCCGGGTGGCGCCCTTGGTCATCTCGGCGATCCGCGGGGCCTGCGTCATCGCGTCCTCGTAGACCTCCTGGATGCCGCCGAGCCGCTCGCGCTCCTCGTTGAACGTCGAGCGCTTGGCGACCAGGCCGACCGAGTAGGTCCCGTCGTGCAGCGGGATCGCCCACCACCAGCCGTAGGGCACCGAGCAGACGGCGATGGCGCCCTTCGGGCCCACCTCCAGCGGCTTGATGTCCTTCCAGTACGCCCAGGTGGCGACGTTCTTGAACGCCTCGTGGTAGCGGCGGTTCTTGAGGTACTTGGTCGCCATCACGCCGGCCCGGCCGGAGGCGTCGACGAGGAAGTCGAAGTCGATACGGCCTTCCGCGTCGTCCGTGGCCCACTGCGCGCCGACCGGACGCTCGCCGTCGAAGAAGATCTCCTTGACCTTGGTGCCCTCGAAGACCTGGACACCCTTGTCCTTGGCGTTCTCCAGCAGCAGTTGGTCGAACTCGGACCGGATCACCTGGTAGCTGTGCCGGTTGGCGCCGCTGAGGTGGTCGAAGTTCAGGTCCCAGTTCTCCGGGCCCCACTCGAAGTAGGCACCGTCCTTGCGGACGAATCCGTACTCCTCCACCTTCTCGCGGATGCCGAGCAGGTCCAGGACCGGCAGTACGGACGGGAGGATGGATTCCCCGATGTGGTAGCGCGGGAAGACCGCGCTCTCCAGCAGCGTCACCTCGACGCCCTGCTGGGCGAGCAGGGTGGCGGCGGTGGAGCCGCCGGGGCCGCCGCCGATGACCAGCACCCGCGTCCGGGACGGAGGAGCTTCAGACATGTTTCGGGCCTTTCCTTGTGGTTGCCGTGCGGCCGTGATTGCGGTGCGGCGCCGCCGGGCGGCGCCGAGGAGGTCACCAGTCGGCTGCGGCCCGGATCCGCTCGGGCAGATCGGGGGCGTCGCCGAAGCGGTCGTGCAGGGCGTGCAGCCAGCGCTCCAGGCCGAAGGCGAAACAGCCGGTGAAGGCCGGGCTGCCGTCGGGCAGTTGGATGTCGCAGCGCTCGCCGAAGAAGTTCCGGTGGAAGTTGGAGGACCCGATCGCGAGGCCGTCGCCGTAGATGAACTCCTCCTTGACCGGGAAGAGCTGCTGCATGAGGGTGCGGGCCGCGTCCTTCTGGAAGAAGGGGTCGGTCGCCGGCTCGAAGCTCAGCGGCAGGTCGAGGCGCTCGGCGAACGTGCGCAGCCGGTCCTTGTAGCTGGTGAGGTGCTCCAGTACGGAGTCACGGTCGCCGATGCAGACGATCTCCCGCATGGAGAAGCCCATCAGGCGGCGCAGGCCGTCGTAGTGGTCCTCGCGCCGGAAGCAGGTGCCGACCGCGGTGATGCGCGCCGGGGTCTGAAGCCTGCTGCCCGCCAGGTGCAGATAGATGGCGTAGCAGGTCGCGGACGGCAGCGCGAAGCGGGCCGGGGCGAGCAGGTCGGTGGCGATCTCCTCGTACGGCCCCTTGGACAGGTCCTCGGCGCGCTCCGGGCGGGCACCGGTGGCCACCAGACCCAGGTGCGGGAAGTTCGTCCAGTAGTCGAACTTGGCCAGGTCGTCGGTGTTCAGCAGGGGCGGGAAGGACATCTTGTCCGCGCCGCCCGAGACCCCCCAGCCGCTGAAGACGGCGTCGAGGGTCTCGCGCAGTGCCAGGTCGGCCGGGCCGAGGGTGGCGAGACCCCCGGCCGGGCGGGCGGCCGGCTCAGTCGGCATCGAAGAACCTCTCCCGGATCCGTCGCAGCGTCCGAAAGTCCTCGGGCGACACGGTGTCGAGGGTGATCTCGCGGCCGGTCTGCTCCTCCAGGACGTAGAGGAAGTTGACGAAGCCCAGTGAGTCGAGCACCCGGTTGTCGATCAGGTCGTAGTCCGGGTCGATGGTTCCGAGTTCCGGCCGGCGCGCCAGCAGGAAGTCGAGCACCAGGTCGCCGGTCCCACCCGGAGCGGCCGCGGCCGATTCGGTCGTCATAGCGGGGGGATCCTTCCGTTGGAGAATATGTTTTCGCTGGTCATGAAGGTGAGGGAACGCTTGAGGGTGCGGTGCACGAAGTCGTCGAAGGCGGGGTCGGCGACCACGGACCGGCGCAGCGCGTACGGCTCCGGCAGGCCCGCGTCACGGAACGCCGACGGGTTGCACAGCTTTTCGACGGAGGCGCGCATGTACCGCTTGACGTAGGCCTCCAGGTCGGCGAGCTGACCGCTGTCGAGGCGCTCGCGCAGGTCCCGGTGGAGCAGGGCGACGATCTGCCGTCCGAAGGCGATGTGCCGGGACTCGTCCTGGTGGTGGACCTTGTTGATCTGCCGGATGGTGGGGTCGAGCCGCTCGTCGTCACCCATCTTCTGGTTGAAGACGTCGACGAGCTCCTCGAAGATCAGCAGGCGGGCGAAGAGCAGGAAGGTGTCGGCCTCCGGAACGCCCGGCGCGGCGAACACCATGCCGCGGTCGGGGTAGAGCCGGCCCGCGTAGTTGAGGCAGAACTTGGCGAAGAACCACATGTGGTCGTTCTCTTCGCCGATGATGTGGTGGAAGTACTCCGACGCCACCTCGTAGCCGGGCATGTGGATGCGGGCCACGATCGAGGTCAGCAGCTCGCGGATGCCGTGCACGTTGAGGCTGTAGAAGTTGACGGACTCCCACTTGCTCAGGGCGCGCAGCTGGGCGTCGTCCAGCTTGGCCCCGACCTCGGTGCCGTGGACGGTCATGAGCTCGGGGCTCATCCAGTACCCGTCCTCGTTGATCGACTCCGGCCACTGGAAGAGCTTGTACGGGTCGTAGTAGTCCCGCTCCGACATCGCGGTGAGCCGGCCCAGGATGTCGATGAAACGCTGGTCACTGCCGAGGATGTCCGGCAGCTCGGCCAGATAGCCGGCGGCGCGCGCGGCGGTGTCCGCCGTTGCCTGGGTCATACCGCTCCTTTCTGGGTTGAGCTGGTTCTGCGGATGATCGTCGCGCGCTTGGGTTCGCTGTCCCGGTGCCCGCAACGGTGGGTGGCCATCAGCCCGTCGGCCGCGAGCGCGGCGGGGAGCTGACGGTTGAGCCAGGAGCCGATGGCCGCCTTCGCGAACTCCGGATCCGGTCGGTCGGCGTACTCGGAGAGCCACCCGGCGATCGGGTCGACGGGCTTGACGACGCCGTCGTCGTCCTCCACCTCGACCCAGGAGTGGGCGAGGTCGAGGATGCCGAGCAGCCAGCCGCGCCGGGCGAATGCCTTGTAGCCGGCCTTCTCGAACTCGTCGGCCAGGAACAGGCTGGCCGAGATGCACGGGGCGACTCCGGCCGTCAGCATCCGCTTGTGGTCCCACTGGAGCCGTTCGGGCACCCGCACCCAGCGGTATCCGGCGGCGAGGAAGTCGTCCACGATGCGGCGCAGCGCGGGCGACTTCAGTTCGGACACCCGGCCGCGGGTGGCGAGCTGCGCGGAGAAGCTCATCGGCCCCGGCCCGTCCAGGGTCAGCCGGCCGTCGACGTCACGGACGCCGTCCGGTTCGACGCTCCAGGACAGCAGCTCGCCGCCGACGAGGTCGGGCAGCATGCGGGCGTGGCTGAAGGACGGATCCGCGCCGCACTCGTCGTGCGGGCATTCCATGCTGACCGAGAAGGTCCACTCCAGGGGGGACGTCCAGGACGCGGGGCCCTGGTTCATCCAGCGCAGCGCGTAGCCGATGGCCTTCTCGGGCACGGAGGCCTTCGAGCCGGAGGCGAGCGCCAGGTTGAACAGGTCGTACCTGTCGTAGCGTTCCTCGCCCGGCTCGCCGGTGTGCCGCAGGCCGGCCGCGACGAGTTCGTCGAAGACGTCCTCGCCGCAGCGCAGCAGGTCCACGGCGCCCGCCCGGTCGAAGTAGCCGACGCGGAAGTCGTCGGGCACCTGGTACAGCCCCTCCAGCGCGGCGAGCCAGCGCTGGGCGGTCGCCGTGGTTGCCGTCATGCGATCACTGCTCCTTGGCGGCGGCCGTGGCCTGGGTCGGCTGTCCCTGGACGGCGGCCGCCGGCTTGGGCGCGAAGTGCACCGCCAGTCCGGTCAGCGCCGCCACGACCGCGGTCGCGGCACAGAAGCCGAAGACCGTCAGCATCGGGTCCAGCGGGTCGTCGCGGTGGATGCTCAGCAGGATGGCCATGGCCGCGACGCCGATGGAGCCGCCGAGCTGGCGCGCGGTCATCGTCAGGGCCGTGCCGGAGGAGAACCGCAGCGGCGGTACGGCCGCCGCCGACAGCGCGGTCAGACCGGTCAGCGCGGCGCCGACACCGAGGCCACCGAAGATGGAGACCCACAGCCAGATCTTGACGAACTCCGGCTCGGTGCCCAGCGTGAACGCCATGGCCGCACACACGGCGGCGAAGATCAGGGCGCCGATGAGCACGGCCATGCCCTGGTGCTGCGGCTTGACCTTGCGGCCGACCACGATGGAGCTGATCGCCGAGGTGAGGGCACCCGGGGTGACCGCGAGACCGACCTCCAGGACGTCGTAGTGCCAGAACGCCGCCAGGAAGATCGGGCCGGACAGCAGCCAGGTGTACAGCGAGGCGCCGAGGAACGCCGAGCCGAGGCCGGACAGGGCGTACCGCGAGTTGCGGTACAGGTCCAGCTCCAGAGCGGGCGGGCGCTTGCGGTTCTCGCCGGCTCTGGCCGAGCTGGCGATCGCGAACACGGTGAGCACACCGCCGCCGATCAGCAGGGCGAGGATACGGCCGCTGTCCCAGCCCCAGGTCTCGCCCTCGGACAGGCCGAGGACGACGGACGCGATGCCCACGGTGAAGGCAGCCGTGCCCAGCGGGTCCGGCAGCGGACGGCCGGACGGCTCGTCCGCGTTCACCGAACGCACCGTTCCGACCAGCATGAGGATGCCGAACGGGATGTTGATCGCGAAGATCGCGCGCCAGCCCGTCGCCTCGATCAGCCCGGCACCGAGCGACGGGGCGACCGCCGCGGCCAGTGAGCCCGCGGCGCCCCAGGTGCCGATCGCGGCGGCACGCCGCTCGGCGGGCGTGTTGAACAGGATGAGCCCGAGCGCCGCGGGGATCATGCCCGCCGCCGCCGTGCCCTGGATGGCACGCGCGGCGATCAGGGTCGCGAAGTTCGGCGCCGCCGCCGCGAGGGCGGAGGACACCGTGAACATCCCCACCGACAGCAGGAACAGCTTCCGGCGCCCGATGACGTCGGCGAGCCGTCCCGCCATCGTGAGCAGCGCCGCGAAGAACACCCCGTACGCCGTCACCAACCAGGTCATGTTGGCGATCGACTCACTGGGGAAGCTGCTCTGGATCTCGTTGAACCCGACGTTGACGACGGTCGTGTCGAGAAATGCGACGAAGGTCGCACCCGAGGCGATCAGCAGGATCGCCCCGGGGTTCACCGGCCGGGCGGTGCCCGCCGCTGAGGTAGTCATGACTCTCCCTATTCAGCCTGAGCGGGCTTGACCGCCACGCCGCCGAGGTAGTGCACGGGGCCGAGGAGGTGGGCGTAGCGGCTGCTGAACGGGGACGGGTCCGGCCGCCACTCCGGCAGCTTCACCACGCCCGGCTCGACGAGCTCGAAGTCACCGAACAGCTCGGTGAGCTCCTGCTCGTTGCGCATGGTCGCGAAGCCGAAGGCGCGGGCGTAGACCTCGTAGGCCTCGCCGGCGCTGGCGTCCGAACCGGCGCCGTGGCTGACGCCGATCATGCTGCCGGGGGCGAGCGCGTCGCGGTAGACACGCATCGCGGGCAGCAGCACGTCCGACGGGATGAAGTGCAGCACGCCGAGGAACATCATGGCGATCGGCTTGGTGAAGTCCAGCTGCTGCACCTCGGGAGTGGCGAGCAGCTCCTCCGGCTTGGTCAGGTCGGCCTTGACCACCCAGGCGTTCGGGACGTCCTCGAGCATCTCCTGGTACCGCGCGATGGCGACGTCGTTGATGTCGGCGTAGACGACCTTGATGTCCGGGTTGATCGCGTGGGCGAGCTCGTGCACGCGGCCCCGGGACGGGATGCCGGCGCCGATGTCCAGGATCTGGGTGATGCCCTGGCGGGCGTAGAACCGGACCAGCCGCTTGATGAACTTGCGGTCCTCCCAGACCAGCACCTTGATGCCGGGCACGGAGGCCAGGGCGCGCTCGGCGACCTTCCGCTCGTCCTCGGAGTGGTCCTTGCCGCCGAGGAGGTAGTCGTACACGCCGGAGATGGCCGACTCGTCGCCGAGCGCCTCGGGCTCCGCCGCGGCCTCGCCCCAGTTCTCGGGCAGGGCGGCCTCGTTGCCGAGGTGCCGGCCGAGCGCGGCGAGCGTCTCGGAGGCGATGATCGCGTGGCCGCGTGCCGACATGTGCAGCATGTCGGAGCTGTAGGCGTTGCGGTCGCGGGCGGCGGGGTGCTCCCAGCACGGCACCCAGATGGCGCCGTACTTCTCGGCGACGGCCTGGGTGGCGGCGTTGAGCTGCTCCATCCGCGGGCGCATCTTGGTCAGCTCGGGGATCGCCCGGGTGATGTCGATCAGGCTGTACAGGAAGACCGTCGTGCCCGCCTCCGCCAGGGGGGCGACGATGGCCTCCAGGTTGTCCTGGTAGACGGTGACGTCGAACTCCGGGGCGAGGAAGTCGTTGCCGCCGCAGATGACGCCCGCGAGGTCGGGCTTGAAATCGAGGGCCTTGGGCAGCTGGTCAGCACGCACCTGGGCGGAGACGACTCCGCGCCAGCCGGTGTTGAGGAACTCCAGCTCGGGGTTGGCCCGCTTGAGCGCCGCGTGGACCCGCTCGGCCCAGGGGGCGTTCTCGTAGCCGGAGGTGGCCTCCATGATGCCCTCGGCCATGGAGTCACCGAGGACGGCGAACCGGCTCCACGTCGCTCCGCGCAGCAGCTCGTCGGCCTGCTGCGCGGTCAGGACGTGCTGGTCGGCCAGTTCCGCCTCGTAGGGGGGTGGCGTCGTCATAGTGTGATCGCCCCTCAGGCCGTGGTGGCCAGCGTGGCGATGGCGTTCTCGATGTCGCCAACGGTCACCAGGTCGACGGTGTCGCCGCCGGCGATGTCCTGGAGGTCGAACTCGACCTCCAGCACCAGGGCGAGCTCGATCATGGTGACCGAGTTGTAGCCGAGGTCCTCGATCAGACGGTCGGTGGAGCTCACCTCCCGGGCACCTGCGGGGACCATCTCTCCGACCAGCTGACGGACGCGGCTTGCCACATCGTTAGTCATGGTGTTCTCCAGCTCCTTAAGCGGTTTCGGCAACGAGGGCAACGGGGTGCTTGACACCCCAGTTGTTGGCGTATTCGTCCATGGCTCGGTCGATGGCCTCTTCCCAGGCGACGGCGATGGCGTCGTGCCGGTCGGGGAGGCCGATGAGGCGCAGCTGGCGCAGCGCGCGGTCCTTGGAGGCGTTCCACTGGCCGCGCACCAGGGCGGCGCGCTGGACCAGGGCCGCCCGCAGCGCGGGGGCGACGGCCTTGTGGGTCGGGTTCACCAGCACCTTGGCGGCGAGGCGGATGCCGTCGAGGTACACGTCGTAGACGGCCTCGGCGTGGCCCTCGTCGACGAAGCGGCGGATGGCGGCGAGCCCGTAGGTCAGGTGGCGCGACTCGTCGCGGGCCACGTTCCCGAGGCCCTCTTCGAGGGCGGCGAGTTCGAAGCGGCGGGCCAGCTGGCGGGTGCTGTGCAGCGCGGCCGCGGCGAGCACGCCCTCGGTGACGAGGTGGTACTCGATGACGGCGGTGCACCAGGCGAGGCGGTCGCCGCCGAGGTCGTAGACCTTGTCGATGCTGGCGCGCAGCCGGGGCTCGAAGAACTGGCCGTAGGCCGACTCGGAGTCCTGCTGCTCGGCCTCGGTGATGGTCTGCTCCTCGCCGACGGCGAAGTGCAGGTAGTCCTGGAAGAACTGGACGTGCCGGGCCTCGTCCGCGACCTGGGTGCTCAGGTAGATGCGGTCCTCGTCGGAGGGCGCGTGCGTCACCAGTCCGCTCAGCGTGCGGGAGACGCAGACCTCACCGACCTCCAGCTCGGCCAGCGCCTCGAAGAGCTGACCGCGGGCGTAGGGCCGCATGGTCTCCCACTTCTCGCGGTCGCGCTCCACCTTGACGTCCGCGATGGCCCACTGCTGCTTCTCCCAGCGGTCGTAGAGCCGCCGGGGGGTGGGCAGGCGGCCGGCCCGGGCGGGCTCCGCGGTGTACGACTCCTCCTCGAGGATGTCGACTATGTGCTCGGCTGTCACGGTCATGCTGCGTCTCCCTTACCGGTCCTGGCATCTGCGTGCGGCGCGTCGGCCGTTGACGTGCTCGGCGGCGTCCCGTGCACCGGCGTCCAGCCGGTGGCGTCGCCGCGCAGCAGGCGCTGCCACAGGACGCGGCGGCGCGGCTTGCCGCTGGAGGTGCGTTCGATCGCCCCGCGGCGGCCGAGCAGGACGGTCAGGCTGATCTCCGGGCCGGTCGCGGCGCGCAGCGTGTTGACCGCCGGCTCCAGCCAGTCGTCCGCGGACGACGCTTCCACCAGCAGGACCGCGTGATCGGTGCCGTCGACGCTGCCCAGCAGCGTCACCAGGCGGCCGCCGTCCAGGCCGTCCAGGCGCGCGAGTTCGGCCTCCAGGTCCTCGGCGAACAGCGCGGCGCCGCGGACCTTGAGAGAGTCGGCGACCCGGCCGATCACATAGAGCTGGCCCTCCCAGAGGAAGCCGCCGTCGCCGGTGTGCAGTCCGGCCGGGTCGAACGTGGTGAGCTGCCCGTCGCTGAGCAGGTAGCCGTCGGCCAGGGAGGAGCCGGTCACCGAGATCTGGCCGAAGTGGCCCTCGGGAAGCGGGTTTCCGTCGTCGTCCACGATCTCCACGTGCAGGTCGCCGACCGGACGGCCGCAGCCGACCAGCCAGTTGGCCGCTACCCGGTCCCGGCCGAGCACGCCCTGCTCGGCCGCCTCGACCGGGGTGCCGAACTCGGACGCGGCGTTGGATATCCGCAGCAGCGGCGAGCCGTCGCCCGGGTTCACGCCGGTGACCGCGAGCGTGGATTCGGCCAGGCCGTAGGCGCCGATCAGCGAGCGGTCGTCGAAGCCGTGCGGCTTGACCAGCGTGGTGAAGTCGGCGACGCCCTGCGGGTCGATGCGCTCGGCACCGAGGATGGCCACGCGCCAGGCGGAGAAGTCGGTGCCCTCGAGCTGGGCCGGCTTCACGCGGCGGGCGCAGTAGGAGTAGCCGAAGCTGGGGGCGGTGGTCACGGTGGCGCCGTGCCGGCCGAAGCAGTCGAGCCAGCGCTCGGGCGAGCGGATGAACTGCTCCGGGGTCATCAGCCACAGGTCGATGCCGCTGGTCACCGGCATGATCATGGCGCCGACCAGGCCCATGTCGTGGAAGAGCGGGAGCCAGCTGGCGAAAATGTCCTCCGGGACCATGCGCAGCCAGCTGCGGATGGCGCTGACGTTGGCGGTGAGCGCGCCCCAGCTGACCCGGACGCCCTTGGGGTTGCCGCTCGATCCGGAGGTGAACTGGAGCAGCGCCAGGTCCTCGGCGGCGCGCTCGACGGGCGCCGGGCCGGGTTCGGCGAGCCGCTGCGGCGCGTCGGCCGTGGGCGCCGGAACCAGGACGGCCTTGGCGCCGATCTCCTGGCAGACGGTCTCGGCGGCGGCGTGCGTGTCCTCCTGCGTGACCACGATGGACGGGCGGGCCGCGTCGATGATCCGGGCGAGGTGGGCGCGGTAGCGCTCGGTCGTCCGGTACGAACGGGGCGGAGCGACCGGGGACGGGGTCAGGCCGGCGGCCAGGGTGCCCATGAACGCCACGACGAAGCTCTTGACCTCGGTGGCGAGGAGCGTGACCACGGCGCCCGGCGCGGCATCGGTCGCGCGCAGTGTCGCCGCGAAGTGGCGTACCTCTTCGGCCAGGTCGGAGTAGGGCGTGTAGGACCAGCCGCCGCCCGGCTCGGCAACATGCAATCCCTTTTCCGTGCTCGGTGATTGCAGCCAGGACAGAAGACGGAAATTCTCTGCTGCGGATACGTCGCTCACTGAACCGGTTGTCCGTTCTCTTGCTGGCCGTGCTTGCGGCGTTCGAAACGGATTCCAGACGTTACGCGGCAGTAGCCCTCCGAGCGACCACAACCATGTTTTCTCATGACGGGATCGAAGTTGCTCATACACATTGACAAGGAGAACATCGCTGCTCAGGCTGGTTGTTCGCTAGCGCCGGAAAGGCAGACAGGGGTGGGGAATCACATGAAAGCCGCGGTCGTCAGGACACCGGACGGCGAATGCGAGATCACCGATATCAGCATTCCTGATCCTGCCCCGGATCAGGTAAGGGTACGCATTTCCGCGGCCGGTGTGTGCCGTTCGGATCTTTCGATCGCCAATGGCACGATTCCGCACCGGCTGCCGGCCGTGCTCGGACACGAGGGCGCGGGGACGGTGGTCGCGGCCGGTTCCGAGGTGACCGGCGTGAGCGTCGGTGACACCGTGGTCCTGAACTGGATGCCGGCGTGCGGCACCTGCGGCTACTGCGTGCGGCAGCAGCCGTACCTGTGCACTGTCGCCTCGGCCGCGGGCAACGCCGACTACGCCCGGACCGGCGACGGCACGGTGCTCGCGGCGGCCCTGGGCACCGGCGCGTTCGCCGAGGAGGTCGTGCTTCCGGCGCGGGCCGTGGTGCCCGTCGGGGCCGGCATTCCGCCCGAGCAGGCCGCGCTGCTCGGCTGCACGGTGCTGACCGGGTACGGGGCCGTCCAGCACACGGCGGCGGTCCGGCCCGGCGAGTCCGTGGTGGTGCTGGGCACCGGCGGCGTCGGCCAGGCCGTCCTCCAGGCGGCCCGACTGGCCGGGGCCGGCGCGGTGTTCGCCGTCGACACCGACCCCGCCAAGGAGGAGTCGGCGCTGGCGCACGGCGCCACCCACTTCCACGCCGACCGCACCGGGGCGCTGCGCACGGTGCTGAAGGAGACCGGCGGCATGGGCGCCGACCACGTCCTCGACTGCGTCGGCGCGCCCGAAACCCTGCGTCTTGCCTGGAAGTTCACCCGTCGCGGCGGCGTCACCACGGTCGTGGGCATCGGCAGCCGGTCGCAGAGCGTGGAGTTCAACGTCCAGGACCTGTGCACCTCCGGCCGGACCCTGCGCGGCTGTGTGTACGGCAACAGCGACCCGGCCCGGGACATCCCGCTGCTGGCCGAGCACGTGCGCGCCGGCCGGCTGGACCTGGGCTCCCTGGTCGGAGCGCGCATTCAACTGGACGACCTGCCGGACGTGTTCCGCGCGGGAGGTTTCGCGGGCCCCGGGCGCGCGGTGGTGACGATGGAGGCGGCGGCATGATCCAGTCGACGGAACAGCAGACGGCGACCGTGGCACCGGACGCGGAGGGGGTCGACCCGTACGGCCCGGAGGAGGTGGCACCCGCCGAGGTCTTCACGCGGATCAAGCAGCACTTCTCCCCGCGCACCTCGGTGAGCCTGCGGCTGTTCGGCCGCAACGCGGTGGAGACCTCCGCCAGCGGCTGCCGGGTCGAACTGTCCGACGGGCGCACCCCGCTGGACTTCGGCGCCTACGCGGTGGGCCTGCTCGGGCACCGGCCGCCGGAGGTCGTCGAGGCGGTACGCCGTCAGCTCGACGTGATGACCATCAGCACCCGTGTCCTGGGCAACCCGGTCACCGCGCGCGCCGCCTCCACCCTCACCGGATTCTTCGGCGGCCTGCCGGGCGGTGCCGACCTGCACCGCGTCTACTTCGGCCTCAACGGCTGCGACGCCGTGGAGGCGGCGGTGAAGCTGGCCAGGCTGGTCACCGGCCGGCCGCGCGTGCTGGCCGTGACCGGCGCCTACCACGGCAAGTCCCTGGGCGCGTTGGCCCTGACACACCACACCGGGTTCCGGGCCGGGCTGGACGAGAGTCTGGCCCCCACGACCCATGTCTCCCCGGCGGATGCCGATGTAGTGGCGCGGGAGTGCCGCCGGGGAGACGTGGCAGCTCTGATCTTCGAGCCCGTGCAGGGCGAGAACGGTGTCCGGCCACTGCCCGCCGACGTCCTCGCCGCCTGGTGCGAGGCCGCGCGCGACAGCGGGGCCATGGTCATCGCGGACGAGATCCAGACCGGTCTGCGGCGCTGCGGCGAACCGTCGGTCGCGCTCGCCCAGGGCCTGCCCATCGACGCCCTGCTGCTGGGCAAGGCGCTCGGCGGCGGTGTCATGCCGATGTCGGCCATGCTCTGCACCGAGGCCCTCTACGAGCCGATCGCCGAGAACCCCTCGGTGCACACCGCCACCTTCAGCGGCCACCCCCTGTCCTGTGCCACCGTGCCGGCGACGCTCGGCCTGGTGGACCGGTACGCCGAGCGCGGCCGGGTCATCTCGGCCACCGTGGAGCGCGGGCTGACCGAACTCGCCGAACGGCACAGCGCGCTGGTGAGCGAGGTGCGCGGCCGCGGACTGCTGTGGGCGCTCGAACTGCGCTCCGAGTCACTGCTCGGCCCGGTCACGACCGGACTGGCCCGCCAGGGCCTGCTGGTCTCGCCGTGCGTGAGCAACCCCACGACGCTGCGGCTGCTGCCGCCGATCGTGGCCACGGACGACGAGGTCGCCGAGGCGCTCTCCGTCGTCGACACGGTGCTCGGCGCGACGAAGCCCGCCGCCTGAGCAGAGATCCACCCGAGCAACTGGAAGGCCCCGTCCCGTGTCGAAGGTGTTCCCGGAGATATCCGACGAACTGCGCCGTTTCATCGAGGCCCAGCCGATGTTCTTCGTGGGCACGGCACCGTCCGGCGACGACGGACGGGTCAACGTCTCCCCCAAGGGTTACAAAGACACGTTCGCCGTGGTGGACGAGCACACCGTCGCCTACCTCGATCTGCACGGGTCTGGGGCGGAGACGATCGCCCACCTGCGGCAGAACGGGCGGATCGTGGTGATGTTCTGCTCCTTCGACCGCCGGTCGCGCATCCTGCGCCTGCACGGCCACGGCAGGGTGCTGCGCCCGGACGCGCCGGAGTACGCCGAGTACGCCGTCCGTTTCGGGTCCGGCCACCCCGGGGAGCGGGCCGTCATCGTGATCGACGTGTCCCGGATCTCCGACTCCTGCGGCTGGTCGGTCCCCTACATGGAGCTGAAGGGCGAACGGCCGGTGCTCGACAAGGTGCAGGCCACCCATTCCGTCGACGACTGGGAGCACCGGGTGGCCGAGGTGAACGCCGCGAGCATCGACGGTCTGCCCGCCCTCGACCCCGACCACCCGCGGCCGGAGCCGGCCGAGGCGTACGGACCGATGGCAGCCCTGCTGCGCCGCGGGCACAAGAGCTGAGGCCGCGGGGATGGCGGGGGACACACGCGGGCGCGGACGCGTGACCGAGGGCGCGTCATGCGGGTGACCGAGGTCACCGTGGCCGACGGCGAGCCGCCGGTGCTGCTCGCCGTGGAACCGGCCGGTGCCCGCGACCCGGACGACGACCGGGCGCAGCTGTCCGAGACCGAGCGGGCGGCGACGGCGGCGATGGACGCCGTGCGCACCGAGGAGTTCGTGCGCGGCCGGTCGCTGCTGCGCCGGCTGGCCGGGTCCGTGCTGGACCTGCCGGGCCCCCGGGTGCCCCTCGCGCTCGAACCGGGCGGGCGGCCGTACCTGGCGGGGCTTCGGGCCGGTGTCTCCCTGTCGCACACCGAGGGGTGCACCGCCGCGGCCGTACGGCTGTCCGGTGCCGTCGGCGTCGATGTCCAGGCGCCGCCGCAGAGCGTCGACGACCGGCTCGTGCGGCGCTGTTGCGGTGACTGGGCCGAGCAGGTGCTGAGCCTGCCCGGCCCTTCGCGCGCCGCCGCCTTCGCGCGTGTCTGGGCGGTCCAGGAAGCCTGCGTGAAATCACTCGGCCAGGGCATCTTCGCCGAGCCCTGGCGTATCGCCGTAGCGCCCGACGCCGGGCGCGGACGCTGGGGCGAGGTGTCCTGGCGGTCCCTCCCCGAGGTGGCCTCCGCGGCCGTGGCCGTCGCGGCACCCTGCCCGATCTCGCCGATTCCCCACACATCCCCTGGAGTTGACGATGTCCGCACCTGATCCGTTGCCCGACGTGCTGCTGGCCATACCCGCGGTGATCCTCGCCTGTGGCGCGGGCGCGCGGCTGGCGCGCCGGGTGGGACAGCCGCCCGTCGTCGGTGAGATCGCGGCCGGTATCGCGCTCGGGCCGTCGCTGCTCGGCTGGCTCGCGCCGGACGCCCAGCACTGGCTGTTCCCCGCCTCGGCGATGCCGTACCTGTCGGTCCTGGGCAATCTGGGCCTGCTGGCCTTCATGTTCCTGATCGGCCTGGAGCTCGACCTCGGCACGCTGCGCCGGGCCCGGGGCGTGGCCGTCGCGGTGAGCGTGTCCAGCCTGGTCGTGCCCTTCGTCCTCGGCTCGCTGACCGCACTCGCCATGTACGAACGGCTCGCCGACGCACACCAGGACCGGCTCGCCTTCCTGCTGTTCATCGCGATCGCCATGAGCATCACGGCGTTCCCGGTGCTGGCCCGCATCCTGATCGACCGCGGCATGTACACGACTCCGCTCGGGACGGTCGCGATGGCCTCCGCGGCGGTCAACGACGTGTGCGCGTGGTGCCTGCTCGCGGTGGTGGCCGCCGTCAGCACCAGCAGCTCCCCGGACCAGGCGCTGACGACGGTGGCCGAGGCCGTGGGCTTCGCCCTGGCGATGGCCTACGTCGTCCGGCCGGTGCTGACGCGGCTGGCCGCCCGGGCCGGCCGGATCTCGGAGTCCATGGTGCTGGTGCTGGTGTTCAGCGGCGTGCTGCTGTCCGCGCTGGCGACCGACCGCATCGGCGTGCACGCCGTGTTCGGCGCGTTCCTGTTCGGCGCCATCACCCCGCGCGGCTCCGTGCCGATCGAGCGGGCCGCCGGCCGTATGCAGACCTTCGCGGTGCCCGTGCTGCTGCCGCTGTTCTTCGTCGGCACCGGCATGAACACCGACCTCACCCGGCTCGCCGGGAACGCGGAACTGTGGGGCTGGACCGCGCTGCTGCTCGCCGTGGCGATGCTCGGCAAGTGGGGCGGCAGCACCGGTGCCGCACGGCTCGCCGGACAGTCCTGGCGCAACGCGATGTCCATCGGCGCGCTGATGAACTGCCGGGGTCTGACCGAGCTGGTCGTCCTCAACGTCGGGCTCCAGCTGAAGGTGATCAGCATCGAGGTGTTCTCGATGCTCGTCGTCGTGGCCCTGGTCACCACGGCCGCCACCACGCCGGCCCTGGAGTGGTTCCGCGGGGACGGGCACGACGGGGAGAGCGCCGCGCCCGAGGCCGGCGGGAAGTCCGCCGAAAGCACCGAGGCGGACGGCGAACCCGCGGAGAGCACCGCGCAGGGCCGCCGGCTGCCGTGACACCCGCGGCACCGGCCCGCGGCAGACTCCCGGACAGCACCCGCCGGCTCCCGCCGGCCCCGCGGCCGTACCGCCGGGGTGCTGCGGGAACGACACGACGGCGGTGAACTCCCCCCGGGCGCAGGGCGGCGGCAGCCGGCGTGCATGCTGTCCACACTGTGGCAGGGGGCGTTCCCGTGGTCGCGGGCGGAGGTTTCACCCGTCGTCCGCCGGCACGCCGTGGACGGCGTGCCGTCCCTTGTCGCGGCGACGGCTTCCGGCCGTCCCGCCCTGCCGTGACGGCGGGCGATGCGGCAGGATCGATCAGGGGGCGGCCGGCCGGCCGCCCGACCCATCACCAGGGGAGACGAATCAGTGGCGGAGATCCCAGACCACACACCGATGATCCAGCTGCTCACCCCCGAGGGTGAGCGCGTCTCGCACCCCGACTACCCACTGGACATAACGGCCGAGGAACTGCGCGGCCTGTACCGCGACATGGCGCTCACAAGGCGCTTCGACGCGGAGGCCACGGCGCTACAGCGCCAGGGCGAACTGGGTCTGTGGGCCTCGTGCCTCGGCCAGGAGGCGGCACAGATCGGCTCGGGCCGGGCGACCCGGCCCGAGGACTACGTCTTTCCCTGCTACCGGGAACACGGCACGGCCTGGACGCGCGGGGTCGACCCGCTGCGGCTGATGGGCCTGTACCGCGGGGTGAACAACGGCGGCTGGGACCCGAACGAGAACAACTTCCACCTGTACACGCTGGTGATCGGCCCGCCGCTGCTGCACGCGGTCGGCTACGCGATGGGCGTGCTGCGGGACGGCGCCGACATGGCGGTGCTCTCCTACTTCGGCGACGGCGCCTCCAGCCAGGGCGACGTCGCGGAGGCGTTCACCTTCGCCACGGTCAACAACGCGCCGGTGGTGTTCTTCTGCCAGAACAACCAGTGGGCGATCTCCACGCCCACCTCGGTGCAGACCAGGCACCCGATCTACCGCCGCTCGGCCGGCTGGGGCTTCCCCGGGGTGCGGGTGGACGGCAACGACGTGCTGGCCTGTCTGGCGGTGACCCGGCACGCGCTCGACCGGGCGCGCGGCGGCGAGGGCCCCATGCTGATCGAGGCCTTCACCTACCGCATGGCCCCGCACGCCACGTCCGACGACCCGACGCGCTACCGCACCGACGCCGAACGGGCCGAGTGGGAGCGCCGGGACCCGATCGAGCGGCTGCGGCTGTACCTGGTCGAGTCGGGTCAGGCCGACGCGTCGTTCTTCGACGAGGTCGCCGAGGAGGGTGAGAAGCTCGCCCGCCGCGTCCGCGAGGGCGTCCGCTCCATGCCGGACCCGGCCCCGACGGATCTCTTCGACCACGTCTACGCCGAGGAGCACGCCGTGGTGGCGGAGGAGCGGGCCGAGTTCCTGGCCTTCCAGGAGTCCCTGGCGGCGGAGAACTGAGTCCCCCGGCCGCCGGCGCCCGTCACATCCGGCTCTTGACCGTGTCCGCGTACGTGTCGACGTACTCCTGACCGGACTGGGCCGCGATCGCGTCCGTGATCTCCCGGGTCACGGCGCGGCGGGCGCGGCGGTCGTCCTCCTGGCCGCGCCGGTCCGGGAACGAGAGCGGGGCGCCGAAGCGGGCGTCGAACGAGGCGACGTAGAGCCGCTTGGCGCCGACCGGGTGCACCCGCTCCGTGCCGGTCAGGCCGCACGGGATCACCGGCACCCCACTGCGCATCGCCAGCCATGCCGTGCCGGTGGTGCCCTTGTAGAGGCGGCCGTCCGGCGAGCGGGTGCCCTCGATGTGCACACCGACCCCCTTGCCCTCCGCCAGCAGCTTCAGGGACAGCTCCAGCCCGGCCATGGTGCCGGTGCCGCTGGTCTTGTCCACCGAGATCATGCCGACGCTGCGGAAGAACAGCCGCTGGAGCCGTCCCTTGAGGCCGGGCGACTCCAGCCAGCCCTGCTTGCCGATGAAATACAGAGGGCGCGGCACCAGCAGCGCGATGAAGATGGAGTCGAAGAAGGAGAGGTGATTGGCCGCCACGATGAACGGCCCACTCCGCGGTATGTTGCGCAGGCCCGTCACCCGGGGGCGGAGGATGAGTTTCAAGGGGACCAGGAGGACACGCCTCACCAGCATCCGAAACATGCACATGTCCTGTCTGCGTCAGGGCCATTCAGCGGTTTCCGATTTTAACCCGGCCCGCTTAAGGAATACTTAGCGACCGCTTTCGGGGCCGGGACCTCGACGCTTTCTCCAGTTTTCCGGCTAAACTCCGCTCATTCTCTGGCAGTTCTTTCTTACCCGACGTGAGAGACGAGGAAAGCCGTGTCCGAGGTCGTGACCCCTGATTCCGTACGTGCCTTCATAGAGCAGGAACTCGTCGATATCGGCGCCGAGCCGGAGGCCGTTTCGGACGACGTCTCGCTGGACGAGCTCGACATCGACTCACTGGCCGTCGTCGAGCTCGTCGCCTCGGTCAAGCGGCGGTTCGCCGTGGACATCCCCTTCGAGGACATCCCGCGCTCCAGCACGGTGGCGGAGGTGTGCGACCTGATCCGCGCCCGGGCCGCGGCGGCCTGAGCCCGGCGGTGCGCACCGCCGCCGTCCGTCACGGGCGTGCGTCGGGCGGCGCCGGCGCGCAGCGGCGGCGCTCCCACGGATACGCGGGCAACGCGAGGACGCGGCGCGGCAGTTCGGGGAAGCCGGGCGGCGCCGCCGCGTCCACGGCGGTGACCTCCGGACAGTCCCGGTCCTCGGCGAGGGCCAGCAGCGCCGCCCGCGCCTCGGCCCGGTCGGCGGCCGCGACCCGCACCCGGGTGGCCAGCGCCGCCCGCGCGTGGGTGAGGGTGTAGGCGAAGGCCGGGTAGTCCTCGTCCCCGACCGTGGCCAGCCGGTCCGCGAGCAGGGCCGCGTAGGCGCGCAGCGCGGCCGGCGTCCGGGCGGACACCTCGAACCCGGCGACCGTGACCGCCTCCGGGACGGCAGCGGCGTCGGCGGGGCCCAGGATCACATGGGTGTTGGTGCCGCTCATCCCGAACGAGCTCACCCCGGCGTACGCGCCCGCCCCGGCCGGCCAGGGCTCCAGCTTCTCCGGGATCCGGAAACCGGTGCCGCCGAAGTCGATCCGCGGATTGAGCGTGGTGAAGTGCGCCACGGGCGGTACGGCCCGGTGCCTGAGGCTCAGCACCGCCTTGAGCAGGCCGAGCACACCGGCGGCCGACTCGGCGTGGCCGAGGTTGGCCTTGGCCGAGCCGAGCAGCACGGGGGCCGCGCCCGCCGGCCGGCCCAGCGCCTCGGCGAGCGCCTCCACCTCGATGGGGTCGCCGAGCGAGGTGCCGGTGCCGTGTGCCTCCACGTACCCGATGTCCCCCGGGGACAGCGCGGCGTCGGCGAGCGCCCGCTCGATCAGCCGGGTCTGCGCCAGCACGTTGGGGGCGGTGAACCCGGAGGCGGCACCATCGTGGTTGACGGCCGATCCGTGGATCACCGCGAGCACCCGGTCGCCGTCGCGCACCGCGTCGGCCAGCCGCTTCAGGACGACGACACCGCAGCCCTCGGCGCGGGTGAACCCGTTGGCCGCCGCGTCGAAGGGGCGGCACACCCCGTCCGGGGAGAGCGCCCCGGTGCGGGCCACGAACTCGGTGCCCCGCGGGGACAGCATCAGGTTGACACCGCCGGCCAGCGCGATGTCGCACTCCCCCGCGGCCAGCGCCTGCCGGGCCATGTGCACCGCCAGCAGCGACGACGAGCACGACGTGTCGAGCGCGGCCACCGGCCCGGTCAGTCCGAGGGTGTGCGCGAGCCGGCCGGCCGCGAAGCAGTGGCCGTTGCCGGTGGCCCAGTACGCGTCGGGCTCGCCGGGCATCCACTCGCGGTAGTCCTGCCCGGTGACGCCCACGTACAGCCCGCAGGTCTGCTCCGCCGCGCGGGCCGCGGGGATGCCCGCGTCCTCCAGCGCCTCCCAGGCCACCTCCAGCAGCAGCCGGTGCTGCGGGTCGAGGGAGCGGGCCTCGCGCGGTGCGATGCCGAAGAACGGGGCGTCGAACTCCAGCACCTCGTCCAGGAACCCGCCCCGGTGCGGCACCTCGTCCCAGGCCGCGCCGAAGGGGTGCCGGCGCTGCTCGGGGATGGGCCGTACCGCGTCCGTCCCGTCGGCCAGCAGCCGCCAGTAGCCGTCCAGGTCAGCGACGCCGCCCGGGGCGCGCAGGCCCGCCCCGACCACCGCCACGGTCCGCCCGCCGCGCAGCGCGGCCAGTTCCTCGCGCAGCCCGCGGATGGTCTCCATGGCCCGGCTGATCGGCGTCGCCCGGCGTCCGGTGTCCCCGGCCGCGGCGGCGGTGTCCGGCACGGTCATCGCTCTTCTCCTTCCGCGGCTTGTGCGAGCCGCTCCGTGAGCACCTGGGCCAGGGGCCGCAGGCTGGCGTACGTCCACAGCAGCGTCGGCGACAGCCTCAGCCCGAACTCGGCCTCGAGGCGGTTGCGCAGTTCCAGGCTCATCAGCGAGTCCAGGCCCAGGGACTTGAAGGGGGTCTCCCGGTCCATGGAGTCCGCCGCGATGCGCAGCACCCGGCCGGCCAGTTCCCGTACCCGCTGTTCGACGAGTTCGGCGCGGTTGTCGGGCGGGCAGGCGGCGAACCGTTCCCGGAAGCCGCCGCCGGTGACACCGGTGTGCCGGCCGGTCGTCAGCAGCCCGCTCCAGCTGGGCAGGCCCGCCACCGCCGGGTAGGTCTCGACCCACCGCCGGGCGTCGAGCGACAGATGGCCCACGACCGTCTCCCCGTCCCGCAGGAAGCCCTCCAGGGCCTGCCAGGCGTCCGCCGCGGAGAAGGCGGCCATGCCGCGGTCCGCGAGGCGCGCGCCCCGGGCCTCGCTGCGGGCGGCCAGGCCGATCGCGTCGAAGGTGCCCCACTGCACGCTCAGCGCCGGGCGGCCCGCGTGCCGGCGGGCGGCCGCGAGGGCGTCGAGGTAGGTGTTGGCCGCCGCGTAGGCCGCCTGGCCGACGTTGCCGACCAGGCCGGCGGCCGAGGAGAACAGCACGAACAGGTCCAGCGGATCGTCCGCCGTCAGCCGGTCCAGGTGCCGGGCGCCGTCCGCCTTGGGCGCCAGCACCCGTTCGACCTGTGCGGCCGTCAGGTTCTCCACCACACCGTCGTCGAGGAGCCCGGCCGCGTGGAACACCCCGCGCAGCGGCGGGAGTTCGGCGCGCACCCGGTCCAGGGCGCGCTCCAGCGCGGCCGCGTCGGACACGTCCGCCCGCTGCACGCACACCGTGGTTCCGGCCGCGCGCAGCGCCTCGATGCGCGCGGCGGCGTCCGGGCCCGGCTCCGAACGGCCCAGCAGGGCGAGGGCGGTGGCCCCGCGCCCGGCCAGGTGCTCGGCGAGCGAGAGACCGAGGTCGCCCAGGCCGCCGGTGATCAGGTAGCCGCCGTCGGCGCGGAACCGGCCGTCCGGCAGTGGGTCCGCGACCACGCGGCGCACCCGGTGCGGCTCGTGCAGCACGAACTTGCCGATGTGGTCGCCGTGCGACATGGCGCGCAGCGCCTCGGCCGCCCGGTCGAAGCCGTACGACGTGACGGGCAGCGGCCGGATGCGGCCCGCGGCGACCTCGTCCCACACGGCGTGGAAGATCCGCGCGAACCGCTCCGGGCGGCGCATGACCAGTCCCTCCAGGTCGACGGCTGCGAAGCCGATGCCCTTGCGGAAGGTGCCCAGCTCCAGCCGGCGGCCGCTGTGGATGTCCTTCTTGCCGACCTCCACGAACCGGCCGTCCTCGGCGAGGACGTCGAGGCCGCGGGTCAGGGCGGCGCCGGTCAGGGAGTTGAGGACGACGTCGACGCCCCGGCCACCGGTGACCTCCAGTACGGCGTCGGCCCAGGCCAGGTCGCGGGAGTCGAAGACATGCTGCACACCGAGGTCGCGCAGGTGGGCGCGCTTCTCGGGGCTGCCCGCGGTGGCGATGACCTCGGCGCCGAGCAGCCGGGCGACCTGGACGGCGGCGAGGCCGAGGCCGCCGGCCGCCGAGTGGATCAGGACGTGTTCGCCGCGCTCCACCCGGGCCAGGTCGTGCAGTGCGTACCAGGCGGTGGCGGCGACCAGCGGCAGGGCGGCCGCGTCCGGCTCGGCCATCCCGTCGGGGATGTGCCGGGCGTGCGCCGCGCTGACGGTCAGGTGCGAGACCATCGCGCCGAACTTGCACGCCACGACCCGGTCGCCGACGCGGAAGCCGTCGGTGTCCGGGCCGACGGCGACGACCCGGCCGGCGCAGTCCCCGCCCAGCAGCTCCTTGCCGCCGGAGTCGTCGGGGTAGGTGCCCATCGCCTTCATCACGTCGATGAAGTTGAGGGAGGCGGCGTCCACCTCGATCTCGATCTCGCCGAGGCCGGGCGTGCGGCGCACGAGCGGCAGGAAGCGCAGCGAATCCCACTGGCCCGGCCGGGGGCCGGGGTGGAGCCGGAACGGCTGGCCGGCCGTGTACGCCACCGGGCCGCCGGCCTCGGCGGCCGGGGCCGCGACGCGCTCCAGCCGGCCCGCGAGCCGTCGGCCGCCGCGCAGCAGGACCTGGTCCTCGCGGCGTTCCAGGCGCAGTTCGCCGGCCACGGACGACGCCCAGCCGTCCTCCTCCGTCCGGTCGACGAGGGTGGCGGCGAGGCCGGGGTGCTCGCTGCGCAGGACCCGGGTGAAGCCCCAGTACAGGGCGGCGCCGGGGTCGGACGGCTCGTCGGTGTCCGCCGCCTGGGCCCGGGTGGTCAGCACGGTCAGGCGCGGTGCCGCCGGCCGGTCCAGGCTCGCGCCGACCAGCGCGGACAGCGCCGTCAGCCCGGCCCGCTGCGCGGGCTCGCCCGCGGCGGCCTCGGGGACGGCGAACACCACGTCGGTGACGGCTTTGGCCCGGCGCAGCACCTCGGCCCAGGCCCGGCGCTCGGCGGCGTCCGCGGCCGGCAGGGTGACCGCGTCGGCGCCCAGCGCCTCGGCGAGTTCGGTGACCAGGGCGGCGGCGGGCTCGGTCCCGCACACCAGCCACTGTCCCGGGGTGCCGGCCGGCTCGACCGGCCCGGTCTCGTGGAAGCTGAACCGGTGCACCCGCTCCAGGGCGGGGTCGGCTTCGCCGTCCAGGACCAGCGGGCGCAGCCGCAGCCCGGTCACCCGGACCAGCGGGCGCCGCTCGATGTCGTACAGCCACAGGTCGTAGCGGCCGTCGGGGCGGCGGCGGGCGTGCGCCCACAGCTCGGTGACCGCCTCCGGCAGGCCGGGCAGCAGGTCCACCCGGTCGACGGCGACCGGGACGACCGTGCCGGTGTCGCCGCACAGCGGGAGCGTCAGCTGAAGCGCGCCGTCCCACAGCGCCGGGTGGAGCGTGTAGCGACGGGCGCCGGGCCGGCTGCGCTCGTCGAGCCGGAGCAGACCGAGGACCTCGTCGCCGGTGGTGTACAGCTCCCGCACGGTCTGGAACGCGGGCCCGTAGTGCAGGTTCCGGCCGGCGCAGGCGGCGTAGAAGGCGTCCGGGTCCGAGGCGGCGGCGTCCAGCAAGGGCTCCGGGAACCCGGCGGCGGCCGGGGCCTCGTGCGCGTACGAGACGCGGACCGCGCTGTGCCGGGTCCAGGTGTCGGCGCCGGACGGCAGCGACAGCAGGTCGAGGCCGGCGCCGTCGGCGGCGTCCTCGCGCCAGACGGCGCCGAGGCGCAGCGCGTCGTCGGCGAGCGTCATGTCCCGCTCCAGGGCGAGACCGCGCAGCGCGGCCGGCAGGCCGCCGGTGCGTCCGGCGGCGGTGCCCAGGCAGAGTTCGATGGCGGCCGCGGCGGGCACGACGACGGCGTCGTGCACCCGGTGGTCGGTGAGCCAGGGGTGGGCGACGGTGTCCAGGTCGAGCGTGCCGTGCCAGGTGTCGGCCTCGGCCGGCGCCGGCGCGAGCGGGAAGGCGAAGGCCGCCGTGCGGCCCGTGGGGCGGCGGGCGGAGTCCACCCAGTGCCGCTGCCGCTGCCACGGATACGGCGGTACGTCCGCCTCCCGGTCCCGGGGCGGCTGACCGAAGGGGGCGAGCCCCGACACGTAGGCCCGGGCGAACGACTCGGCGAGGTCGGCGGGGGCGCCCCGGTCGCGGTGCAGGGTGCCCTGGACGGCGGGCGGTTCGGGGCGCGCGGCGACGAGCTGCTCCAGCGCCGGCACCAGCACCGGGTGGGCGCTGATCTCCACGACGTGGGTGACGCCCTGGTCGAGCAGCGTGCCGATGGCGTCGGCGAACAGCACCGGCCGGCACAGGTTCTCCACCCAGTACGCGGCGTCCATCTCCGGTCCGCGCAGCAGCTGGGTGCGCACCGTCGACATCAGCGGCGTCTCGGCCCGGTGCGGGCGGACGGGGGCCAGGACGCGGTGGAGTTCGCCGGTCAGGTCGGCCATGAGCGGGCTGTGGGAGGCGTAGTCCACGTCGACCAGGCGGCAGAACGTGCCGTCGGCCTCCAGGAGTTCCTTCAGCAGCAGCACCGAGTCGGTGTCGCCGGACAGCACGCAGGAGCGGGGCCCGTTGTGCACGGCCAGCGCCACGCTGTCCTCGAAGCCCTCCAGCGCGGCCCGCGCCGCCTCGGCGTCCAGGTCGACGGCGAGCATGCGGCCGGTGCCCGCGCTGGTGCGCAGCAGGACGGCGCTGCGCAGGGCCACGACGAGCGCGGCGTCCTCCAGGGAGAGGATCCCGGCGACGGTCGCGGCGGCGATCTCGCCCTGGCTGTGGCCGACGACGACGTCCGGTTCGACGCCCGCGGCCCGCCAGGTCGCGGCGAGCGCCACGGAGACGGCCCACAGGACCGGCTGCACGATGTCGACGCGCTTCATCCACGCGTCTCCGGCGCCCCCGGCGACGACATCGGTCAGATCCCAGTCGACGTGCGGGGCCAGCGCCGCGGCGCAGCGGTCCAGGGTGGCGGCGAAGACCGCGTCGGCGGCGTACAGCCGGCGGCCCATCGCCGCCCACTGCGAGCCCTGTCCGGGGAAGACGAACGCGGTACGGCCGTGCGCCCGGGCCCGGCCGGTGACGACACCGGGCACGTCGCCGTCGGGGTCGGCGGCGAACTTCTCCAGCAGGGCTGCCAGCTCACCGGCGTCGGTGGCCACCGCGCCGGCCCGGAACGGGAAGTGGTCACGCTGGTGGCCGAGGGCCCCGGCCAGGCGGCGCGGGTCGGCGCCGGGCCGCTGGAGCACCTCGCCCAGCTCGCGGGCCCGCTGCACGAGCGCGGCCTGGGTGTGGCCGCTGAGCGGCAGGACGAACGGCGCCGCCGGGTCCACGGACGGCTCCGGGCCGGCGGCCCGGGCGGGCGGTGGGCCGGTGATCACGGCATGGGCGTTGGTGCCGCCCCAGCCGAAGGAGCTGACGCCCAGGTAGACCGGGCCGTCCTCGGGCAGCGGCAGGGGTTCCCGGACGACGTGCAGGCCGAGTTCGTCGAAGGGGATGTCCGGGTTGAGCTCGGCGGAGTGCAGTCCGGGCGGGATCACGCCGTGCCGCAGGGCGAGGACCGCCTTGAACAGTCCGGCGAGCGCGGCGACGGGCTCCAGGTGGCCGATGTTGGACTTCACGGAGCCGACGGCGAGCGGGCGGCCGGCGCGCTCCGGGGCCTGTCCGAGCACCTTGCCGAGGGCCGCCGCCTCGGTCGGGTCGCCGCGCCGGGTGCCGGTGCCGTGGGCCTCGACGTAGGCGACGCGGTCCAGCGGGATGCCGGAGCCCTCCTCGTAGACCCGGCGCAGCAGGTCCTCCTGGCCCTGCGGGCTGGGCGTCACCAGGCTCTCGCCGCCGCCGTCGTTGTTGGCGGCGGTGCGGACGATGACGGCGTGCACCCGGTCGCCGTCCCGCCGGGCCTGGTCGAGCCGCTTGAGGTAGACGGCGGCCACGCCCTCGCCGCGGACGAACCCGTCGGCGGTGGCGCCGAAGGCGCTGCACCGGCCGTTCGCGCCCAGCCCGCCGAAGTGGGTCAGCCCGATCGTCACGTCCGGGGTGAGCATGAGGTTGGCGGCGCCGACCAGGGCGCCGTCCACGTCACCGGACCGGATCGCCTGGCAGGCCAGGTGCAGCGCGACCAGCGAGGAGGAGCAGCCGGTCTCCAGGGTGAGGCTGGGGCCGGTCAGGCCGAGGAAGTAGGAGATGCGGGCCGAGAGCATGTCCAGGGCGTTGCCGGCCGTGGAGTGCTGGGTGGGGGCCGCGCCGCGCTGGGTGCGCAGCAGCTCGTAGTCGTGCCAGAGTCCGCCGAAGTAGACGCCGGTGCGGGAGCCGCGCAGCGCCGAGGCCGGGATGCCCGCGTCCTCCAGGGTGCGCCAGGTGGTCTCCAGCATCAGCCGCTGCTGGGGGTCCATCACCTCGGCCTCGCGCGGCGAGATGCCGAAGAACGCGGGGTCGAACTGGTCGACGTCCTCCAGGAATCCGCCGACGTCCTGGATCTTCTTCTCCGGGTCCAGGACGTCCTGGGCGTTCCAGCGGTCGGCCGGGACGGGGCGTATCGCGTCGACGCCGTCCATCAGCAGACGCCAGAACCGGTCCACGTCCGGGGCTTCGGGGAAACGCCCGGCCATCCCCACGATGGCGATCGGCTCTGCCGGATCCTGCTTCATTTCCTACCTCTCGTCACCCGGCGGCCGGTGCCCGGTCCGGGACGTTCGTCAGTTCCCCGCGGCCGCGGCACGGGTGTCGGGCCGGCGCAGCAGCACGGCGGCCGCGGCGGGCCGCCGGTCCGTGGTCAGGACCAGGGCGGCCGTGGTGCCGGGGCGCCGCTCGGGTACGGCGGTCACCGCGAGCCGGGGCAGCGCTGGGTCCCGGTCGGCGGCCCCCGGGGTGGGCGGTGTCAGGTCGGCGTCCAGCGCCCGTGCGGTCAGGGCGACCTGGAGCAGTGTGGTGGCGCCGGCGCAGTCGCCCAGGGCGCCGCCGGCCGCGAAGGCGGGGGTGTCCGCGCCGAACACCTGGTGCAGGGCGTGCGCCTCGACCCGGTCGACATCCGCGCAGCCGACCGCCGAGGAGCTGAGGAGCCCGATGTCACCCGGGGTGAGACCGGCCTCGGCCAGGACGGTGTCGACGGCGCGGACCGCCGCCCGGCCGTCCGTGTCGTCCGGGTGGCCGAGCCCGGTGCGCACGGCGGCGACCTCGGCGTGGACGCGGGCACCGCGCGCGCGGGCCCGTCCGGCGTCCTCCAGGACGAGGACCACGACGGCCTCGCCGGGCAGCGGACCGGTGCGGCCGGCGGCGAACGGGGCCGCCGCGTCGGCGCTCCGGCCGGCCTGGGCGTCCAGGGCGAGCGGATCCAGTACGTCCACCACCGCGGCCAGCACCGCCTCGGCCTGGCCGGTGCGCAGCAGGTCGGCCGCCACCGTCAGGGCCTCCGCGCCGGAACACCGGCCGGCCGTGACGGTGACGACGGGGCCCTGGGCGTCCGCGGCGATGGCGAGGTCGGAGACGGCGGCGTTCAGGCTGCCCTGCGGGCCGGCGTAGGGGCTGACCAGGTCCACGCCGAGGGTGAGTCCGTCGTGCAGGACCTGGAGATAGCCGGTCAGGCCGGCGCCCGCGGTGCCGAGGACGACGCCCACGTCCTCGGGGGCGGGTCCGTCGCCCGCCGTCCGGGCGGCGTCGAGGCCCGCGTCCCGCCAGGCCAGCAGGCCCGCCCGGGACACCAGCAGCGACTCGCGGCTGAGCGCGCGCAGCCGCCGCCGGGCGAAGGCGGGCACGTCGGACAGGTCGTCCTCGAGCGCGGCGGCCGGCGCCGGCTCCGGCCCGGGGTACAGCCCGGCCGCCGGGACCGCGGTGGTGCGGGCCGTACGGCCCGCCAGCAGCGCCTCCCAGGTGGCGTCCAGGCCCGCGCCGAGCGCGCTCGCCAGCCCGATGCCGGTGATGGCGACCGGTGTGCTCATGCCGTGCTCCTTCCGGTGCCCGGACGGGTGAACACGGTGCAGGCCGTGTTGCCCCCGAAGCCGAAGGCGTTGTTGACGACGACGTCCAGTGCCGCTTCCCGGGCCGATCCGTGGACGAGGTCGACGGCGCACTCGGGGTCCGGCTCGACGAGGTTGGCGGTGGGCGGGACGACGCCGTCGCGCAGCGCCAGCACACAGGCCACCGCCTCGATCGCGCTGGCCGCGCCCTGGGTGTGGCCGAGCGCCCCCTTCAGGGAGGAGACGGCGGGGCCGTGCTCCCCGAAGACGCTGCGTACGGCCGCCGCCTCGACGCTGTCGTTGGAGGGGGTGCCGGTGCCGTGCGCGCTGATGTAGCCGACCCGGTCGAGCGGGGTGCCGGCCAGGGCCAGGGCCCGTTCCATGGAGCGGCGGGCGCCGCGGCCGTCCGGGTGCGGGGCCGTCATGTGGTGGGCGTCGCAGGCGGACGCCCACCCGGCGAGTTCCGCGTAGATGCGGGCCCCGCGCCGGCGGGCGTGCGCGTAGGACTCCAGGACCAGCGCGGCGGAGCCCTCGGAGACGATCAGTCCGGACCGGTTGCGGTCGAACGGCCGCAGGGCGTCGTCGGTGAGGGAGCGGAGGCTGGCGAACATCATCATGATGCCGGCGGACAGCTCGTCCGCGCCGCCCGCGATCATCACGTCGGCCCGGCCGGCGCGGATCGCCTCGGCGCCGTAGGCGAGGGCGCTGTTGCCCGACGCGCAGGCGGTCGCCACGACCGCGCTCGGCCCGAGGAAGCCGTGCTGCCGGGCCACGGCGTCTGCGAGCCCCACGACCGGCCGGGGCCGTGCGGCCCGGGGGCCGGTCGTGCCGGGGCCGGCCGGTGCCGCGCCGCGGTGGAACCGCGTGACGTCCGGCTCCAGTCCGGCGCGGTTGCCGAGGAGCGTGCCGAAGCAGACGCCGGAGCGGGCCGGGTCGGACGGGAACGGGTCGAGTCCGGCGTCGGTGGCCGCCGCCGAGGCGGCGGCCATGGCCAGCCGGGTGACGCGGTCGCCGTCGCCGCGCGGGGCGACGACGTCCCGTACCTCGCCGGCCAGCCGGCCGGGGAAGTCGGCGGCGTCCGGCCGCGTCAGCGCAAGGGTGCCCACGTCGCCCCGTACCGCGGCGTCCCAGAAACCCTCCAGCGTCGACCCGATCGGGGTGAGAACGCCGAGGCCGGTCACCACCACGCGGGTGGGGCGGTCCACCACTGCCATCACCTGTGCTCCGTACTTCCTCAGATGCCGATTCCGCCGTCGATCCGGATGACCTGGCCGGTGATGTAGGCGGCGCGGTCCGAGGCGAGGAAGGCGACCGCGTCGGCCACCTCCTCGGCCGTGCCGGTCCGGCGCAGCGGGATGTCGGCGAGGACCTTCCGGCGTGTCTTGTCGTCCAGTCCGGCGGTCATGTCCGTCTCGATCAGGCCCGGCGCGACCACGTTGACGCGGATGCCGAACCGGGCCACCTCCTTCGCCAGCGACTTGGCGAAGCCGACGATCCCGGCCTTGGAGGCGGCGTAGTTGGTCTGCGAGGCGTTGCCCCGCAGGCCGGCCACGGAGGACACGTTGACGATCGAGCCGCCGCGGTTGCGCATCAGGGACATGATCGCCGCCTGGCACACGGTGTACGTCCCCGTCAGGTTGGTGCCGACGACCGCGTCCCAGTGCTCCTGGCCCATCACGGCCAGCGGCATGTCCCGGACGATGCCGGCGTTGGTGACCAGCGTGTCGATGCCGCCGAGGAGTTCCTCGGTCCGCTCCAGCCACGCGCGCACCGCCGCGCCGTCCGTCACGTCCACCGCGGCGCCGTGCACTCGCACGCCGTGCTTCTCCGCGAGCCGCTCCAGGTCGGCTGCGTCGGCGGGCTCGGTGCGGCAGCAGTAGCCGACGTCGTATCCGTCGGTCAGGAGACGCTCGACCACCGCGCGGCCGATGCCGCGCGAGCCGCCGGTGACCAGGGCCGTGCGAGTGCCGGCGGACATCAGGCGGCCTCGAGCTGCTCGGCGAGCAGGTCGTAGGTCTCCTTGAGCGAGCGCACCTTCTGGAGGTTCGACTCGGCCAGCTTCACCTGGTACTTGCGCTCCAGGCGGACCAGGATCTCCAGCGCCAGCAGCGAGTCGACGTCGAGGTCCTCCTTGAAGTCCGCGGTGTCGGTGACCTCCTCGACGTCGACGTCCACGATCTCGGCGATGGTGGCGCGCAGGTCTTCCAGGTCCAGGGTGGTGGGCTCGGGCATGGTGGTTCCTCCGTCGTGCTGATAAGGCGGGGTGGTGCGAGGCCGGGGGCCGGCCGGTCAGACGAGGCCTTCGCCGCCGTCGACGTCGATGACGTTGCCGGTGATCCAGGAGGAGTCACTGGCGGAGAACATGACGACGGCCTCGGCGACGTCCTCGGGGGTGGTGATCCGGCCGTGCGGGTTGGCCTCCCGGGCCCGCTGGGCGAGCGCGTCGCTGCCGGGGATGCGGATCAGGGCCGGGGTCATGGTGAGTCCGGCGCGCAGCGCGTTGACCGCGATGCCGGACGGCGCCAGCTCGACGGCCAGCTGCCGGACGTGGGAGGCGAGCGCGGACTTGGCCGCGGACACGGCGCCGTAGCTGGGCATGACCCGGCCGTCGCCGCGGCTGGTCAGCGCGAACACCTTGGCGCCGCGGCCCAGCAGGCCCGCGGTGTACAGGTCGCGCACCCAGTAGACGAGGCTGTGGCCCATGACGTCGACCGTCATGTCCATCTGCCGGGGCGTGATGACGTCCGGCTGTCCCTCGGTGGGGATGAACGGGAGCAGGCTGCCGAAGGCGAGCGAGTGCAGCACCACGCGCACCCCGTCCGGCCCGGTCAGCTCGGCGAGCCGCGCGGTCACCTCGGCGCGGGACTCGGCCTTCGCGGCGTTGACGTTGTGGAACGACGCCTGGACGCCGAGGGCGCGCACCTCCTCGGCGAGCGCGTCGGCCTCCTCCTGCTGGGCGGCGGTGCCGAAGTAGACGCCGCAGACGTGGGCGCCCTCACGGGCCATGGCGAGCGCGGTGGCCCGGCCCATGCCGCTGGAGGCGCCGAGTATCAGGCACCACGAACCCTTGACGGATGACAGCATGCTCTTCCTCTTGCTCTGGGTTGCTCTGTGGGTGGTTCGGTACGGCTCAGCGGGCGTCGACGGCGGCGAAGGCGAGGTTGCCCTCCCCGGAGGCGACCACCACCGCCTCGGGTGCCGGCCGGTCCGGGCGCAGCGCGTGTGCCAGCAGCCGCAGGGGGGCCAGCGCGCCCGCGTGCACCGCGGTGACCGCGTCCGTGACCCGGGTCGTACCGCCGCACCAGTCCCGCACCGCGTCCGCGGCCGTGCGGGCCGTGGGCGAGCCGTCGGTGACGAGGTGGACGGCCGCCGGGGGCGCCGGGCACACCCCGTCCAGCGCGGCCCGCACCATGCGTCCGGCCCGGTCCCGGCCGGCCGGGGTGCCGGCGGCGCGGGGCGGCAGGAAGCGCAGCGCGGTCCTGACCACCGTGTCGCCCGCGGCGCCGGCGGGCCGCAGGAGCAGCAGCACGGCGCCGGTCTCGGGCACGGCGTCGCCGGCCCGCGGGTCGGGTGCCTCGGCGCCGCCCGCGAGGACCACGTCGCCCCGTCCGGCGGACAGTGCGCGGGCGGCCAGGTGCACGGCCTCCAGACCGGCCACCCGCGGTGACGTCACGGTCAGGTTGAAGCCCTTGAAACGGTGCTCGGTGGACAGCTTCGCCGCGACGAGGTTCACCGAGAAGAACGGCACGGTCATGGGGCTGAGCCCGTCGATGCCGTCGCCGCCCACGGCGCGCACGATGTCGTCGTGCAGACCGGCCACGGCGCTGTTGGTGCCGACCACGACCCCGCGCCGCTCCTCGGCGTGCCGCTCCGGCTCGTCGCCGGACGCGGCCAGCGCGTCCCGGGCGGCCGCCAGCAGGTAGTGGCAGGACTCGGGCAGATACCGGTAGCCGCGCCGCCCGAGCCGGACCTTGGGGTCGAACCACCGTCCGTCCGGCGGAAGCGGGTCGGGCGGTACGACGATCCCGGCGGCGGCGACGACCGCCTCGGCCACCGTGTCACGAGCCGTCACGGTTCTCACCCCCGAACACCAGCGACACGTTGCTGCCGCCGAAGGCATAGGCGTTGACCAGCACCTGAGGCTGTTCGAGGGGCACGGGCGCGGCGGTGGGCAGCCACACCGGGCACTCCGGGTCCTGCCGGTCGGGTGCGATGTTCGCGGGGACGACGCCGTGCCGGGTCATGAGCGCGGCGGCGACGACGGCGAACGCGGCGGCGGCGCCCGCGGTGTGCCCGATGAACGCCTTCAGGCTGAACAGCGGCACCCGGTCCAGGTGGGCGCCGAGCACCTCCCGCAGCACCCGGGTCTCCACGACGTCGTTGTGTGCGGTCCCGGTCCCGTGCGGCACCACGCAGCCGACGGCCGCGGGATCGGCCGCGGCCTCCGCGAGGGCCTCGCGGGCGGCGCGGACCAGCTGGCCGCCCTCCGGGTCCGGGGCGGTGAGGTGGTGGGCGTCACAGCTCCACGCCGTGCCGCGCAGCCGGCCGTACGACGCCCGGCCCGCGGCCGCCCGCGCCGACTGCACCACGAGCATCGCGGCGCCCTCCCCGAACACGGTGCCCCGGCGCTCGGCGTCGAACGGCCGGCACCGCTCGGGGTCGTTGGCCCCGAGCCGGCTGAAGCTCGCCAGCGGTGCCCAGGCCAGTGCCTCGGCGCCGCCGACCAGCACGGTGTCGGCCTCGCCCCGGCTCACCAGGTCCATGGCGACCGACAGGGCGTAGCCGCTGGCGGCGCAGGCGTTGCCGATGGTCATGTTGGTGCCGAAGGCGCCGAGTTCCCCGCCGACCGCGGAGGCGAGGCGGAACACCGGCGTCCAGTGGCCGGCCCGTTCGGTCAGCGCGTCGCGTTCCCCGCTCTCGCCGGCCGCGGTGCCGATCACCACCGCCATGTCCGCGATCTCGTCGTCGGTCAGTCCGGCGTCGGCCACGGCCTGCCGGGCCGCGTGCAGCGCGAACCGGCTCGCGCGGCCGTCCGGTTCACCGGACCGCGCGGACCACTGCGGCCCGTCCGGCACCTGGTAGGCGAGGACGTCGGGGACCAGCTCGGTCAGTCCGGCCACCGGTGCCGGGCGCGGGACGGCCGAGGTCAGGCCGTGCCAGAACGCGTCGACGCCGGTGCCGAGGCAGCTGACCGCGCCGAGCCCGGTGACCAGCACCTCGGGCGTGCGAGTGGCCGTCATGCTCCGCTCACCTCCGTGGTCGTGGCGGGCCGCGGGAGGCAGTCGGCGGCGAATCCGTCGACGGCGTCGGCGAAGGGACGCGGCTGTTCGGTCATCGGGAAGTGGCCGCAGTCGTCGAACAGGCGCAGCCGTCCCTGCGGCAGGGCGCCGGCCAGGGCGACGGCGTCCTCGGGCGGCGCGAACCGGTCGGCCCGGCCGGCCGTCACCAGGACGGGCAGGTCCAGCGCCGCCGTGTCGAGGAACGGGCTGCGCAGATAGCTGTCGTAGAAGCGGAGCCAGCCGTAGGGGCCGACCTGGTCGCGGATCAGCAGTGCCATGTCACGGCGCAGTTCCGCGTCCAGCGGCCGGGTCGAGCCGAGGCTCAGCGCCTCGTCGAAGACGTCCTGGAAAATGCCCAGATAATGCTGGGCGGTGTCCCAGTGGAAGTGTGCGGGATCGCGCCGGTGGAAGGGCGAGACCACGACGAGCGCGCCGGGGCGTGCGTCGCGGGGAGCGGCGGCCAGGTGTTCCAGCGCCAGGAGCGCGGAATAGGAGTGGGCGATCAGCAGGTCGACACCGCCGGGCACCTGCTCCAGGGCGGTGCCGATCCAGTCGGCCGGATTCCCCCGCCGGCTCCACTCCGGCCCGCCGGCCTGCCCCCAGGGGAGGTCCGCGGTCCACACCTCGGTGCCGCAGGCGGCGAGTTGCGCATAGGCGCGCCAGGTCGTCGCGGTGGCCGCCAGCCCGTGCAGGGCCAGGGCGCGCACGGGGCGGCCGGAGGCCGCGTCCCGGGCCTTCCGGACGACGACATGACTGGCGCTCATGGGTACCCCGCTCACGATTCATAGGCGAGCCGGGGCCTTTGTCGTACGACCGCTGAGCGCCCGGCCGTTGGAGCATAAGGAATTACGGTTAACCCTCACTTAACGACGGATTGGGATGGCCCGGCGCGGCCTTGCGGGCAAGTCTCCGTTGCCCTCGAAAGGAATTCGTAAGCCAGTCTTAAGAGCCCCGAATTACGGTTCCGGAAGAACCGAGGAGGAGCCCCGATGCTCGACAGAGTGATAGACCGGCTACACGATCCCGCGGTGTACGCGCTCCCAGCCATGGCACTGCTGATCGTCATCGAACTGCTGGCGATCAAGTACGGCGACGACCCGGACGACCGGCAGGGCTACGATCTGCGCGACCACCGGGCGAGCATCCTCACCGGCATCGGGGCGCTGGTCTCGTCCACGCTCCTGCGGACCGTGGCGCTCGCGCTGTACCTGCTGGTCTACGAGTACGTGGCGCCCTGGCACCTGTCGTCGACGGCGTGGACGACCTGGTTCGTCGTCTTCTGGGGCGTGGAGTTCCTGCTGTACTGGTACCACCGCGCCGCCCACGCGATCCGGCTCATCTGGGCCGGTCACCAGGTGCACCACTCCAGCCAGTACCTGAACCTGTCGACGGCGCTGCGCCGCAAGTGGGCGCAGTGGTTCGAGAAGATGGTCTGGCTGCCGCTGCCGCTGCTCGGCGTCCACCCCGCCCTGGTGTTCACGATGCACTCCGTGCACCTGCTGTGGGGCCTGTTCGCGCACACCGAGAAGATCGGCAAGCTGCCCCGCCCCATCGAGTACGTCTTCGTGACGCCCTCGCACCACCGGGTGCACCACGGCAGCGACCCGGAGTACCTGGACAAGAACTTCGGCAGCATCCTGATCATCTGGGACCGCATCTTCGGTACCTTCCAGCCCGAGCTGCACCGGCCGACGTATGGCCTGACCAAGCAGATCAACACGTACAGCATCTGGAAGATCCAGCTGCACGAGTTCGCGAACATGGTGCGCGACGTGCGCGGCGCCAGGACGTTCCGGCACAAGCTCGGCTACGTCTTCGGTCCGCCCGGCTGGCAGCCGGCCGAGGACACCGGTTCCGCCCCGAGCGGACGCACCGAGCCGAACGCCGCCCCGATGGAAGTGCCCGGAGTCGCCACGTGACAGGCTCACCCGCCGCGCCGGACGCTCCGGCCGGGCCGGCGACGGCGCCGGCCGTCCGGCGCGGCCTGCGCGGCCACCCCTGGCTGACCGTGGTCACGCTGTCGGTGGGCGCGATGATGGTCTCGCTGGACGGGACCATCGTCACGGTCGCGCAGCCGGCCATGCAGGCGGACCTGCACACGGACCTCACCGGGGTCCAGTGGGTCACCGACGGCTATCTGCTGGCCGTCGCCGCCCTGCTGATCGCCGCGGGCCGGCTCGGCGACCGCTTCGGGCACCGCACGGTGTTCCTGGCGGGCGCCGCCGGTTTCACCGCGTCGTCGGTGGCCATCGGCATGGCCTCGGACCTCGGCTGGGTGGTCGGACTGCGGGTGGTGCAGGGCGTCTTCGGGGCGCTGATGCAGCCCGCCACGCTGGGGCTGCTGCGCAGCGCGTTCCCGCCCGACCGGCTCAACCTGCCGATCGCGGTGCGCAGCGCCGTCATCGCCGCGTCCACCGCGGCCGGCCCGGTGGTCGGCGGCCTGCTCGTCGAACACGCCCACTGGGGCTGGGTGTTCTTCCTCAACGTCCCGCTGGGCGCCGTCGCCCTGGTGCTGGGCGTCACCGTCCTCGGCGACGTGCGCGACGAGGCCGCGGGCGGCCGCCTGGATGTGGCCGGCATGCTGCTGGTGGCCGGTGCCCTCGGCTCCCTGGTGTGGGGCCTGGCCGTGGTGGCCGACGCCGGCGGTACGGCCCCCCGGGCGCTGCCGTTCCTCGCGGTGGGCGCCCTGCTGGGCGGCGGCTTCGTCTGGTGGGAGCGGCGCGCCGGGGATCCCCTGGTGCCGCCGCGGATGTTCCGCTCGGCGCCGTTCACCTCGGGTGTCGTCACGATGGCCGTGATGGGCTTCGTGATGGTCGGCGCGCCGTTCGTACTGGTCTTCTACCTCCAGCACGTGCTCGGCCTGTCCCCCGCCGACTCCGGGATCCGTGTCCTCGCCCTGACCCTGCTGATGATCGTGGGCGCGCCGCCCGCGGCGATCTGGATCGGCAAGGCGGGCCCGCGGATCCCGGTGGCACTGGGTCTGGCCGTGATCACCGCGGCCATGTGCGCGCTGGCCGGACTCGACGCGGATTCCGGCACGCTGCACACGACCCTGTGCTTCCTGCTGCTGGGTGCCGGCTTCAGCCCGGTCATGGTGGGCGGCACCAAGCTGGTCATGGCCAACGCCCCGAAGGAGCTGTCGGGGGTGGCCGGCGGACTCCAGCAGACGGCCATGCAGATCGGCGGCAGCCTCGGCATCGCGGTCGTGAGCGCCGTCGTCATGACGGTCACGGCGGACCGGCTGCCGTCCCGGCTGTCGGCCGCGGGGTTCCCGCTGCCGGCCGGCCGGACCGACGAGGCCGTGCGGTCCGTGGCCGTCGGGCTGTCGCCCGACCTCGGCACCGGCTCGGCAGCCGGCACGGCCGTGGAGCGCGTCGCGCAGTCGGTCTTCCTCGACGGAATGCACTACGCGCTCTGGGCCACAGCCGTGGTGGCGGCGCTCGGGGCCGTCGTCGTGATGCGGGCCAGGCGGGACTGAGTCCGCGTTCCACACCCTGTTCCGGACGGCATTCCCGTTCGGAATTCCCTTTCGCCAACCACTGTATTCAGGGCTGCCCCAATGGTGCTGCGCCGCCCTGTCCCCCGCTAGGAGAATTCGGCATGGGTGCCGCTACGACAGAAAACCATCGGGCGCCGGAGGTCTCGGCCGCGCGCCGGCTCCGCGAGCTGTTCGCCCGGCCCGGGGCGGTCCGGCTGGCCGGCGCCCACAATCCGCTGGGCGCCCGGCTCGCCGAGCGCGCCGGATTCGACGGCGTCTGGTCGAGCGGCCTGGAGGTCTCGGCCTCGCAGGGCGTGCCCGACACCGACATCCTGACGATGAGCGAACTGCTCGGCGTGGCCTCCTCACTGGCCGCCGCGGTGAACGTCCCGGTGGTGGCCGACTGCGACGCCGGGTACGGCAACGCGCACAACGTGATGCACATGATCCGGCGCTACGAGGCGGCCGGCATCGCCGCGGTCTCCATCGAGGACAAGCGGTTCCCGAAGGTCAACAGCTTCATCCCGGGCCGTCAGGAGCTGGCCCCGGTCGGCGAGTTCTGCGGCAAGCTGGCCGCGGCCAAGGAGGCGCAGCGCACCGAGGACCTCGTGGTCATCGCCCGGATCGAGGCACTGATCGCGGGCTGGGGCATGGACGAGGCGCTCTCCCGCGGCGAGGCGTACGTCCGCGCGGGCGCCGACGCCGTGCTGATCCACGCCAAGGGCTCCTCGCCGGAGCCGATCCTGGAGTTCCTCTCCCACTGGAGCCTGCCGGTCCCGGTGGTCGTGGTCCCGACGACCTACCACACCATCACGGCCACCGAACTCGCCGAGGCGGGCGCCAAGATGGTCATCTACGCCAACCACGGGCTGCGGGCCGGCATCACGGCCATGACCGACACGTTCGCGCAGATCCTGCGGGACGACCGGACCACCGGCCTGGAGGACCGCATCGCGCCTCTGGCCACCGTCTTCGACCTCCAGGGCATGGCCGTGCAGAAGCGGCACGAGGCGGAGTTCATCACCTCCTACGAGAGCCGCCCGCGCGCCGTCGTGCTGTCCGGCCCCGCCGAGACCGCCGTGCCGTCACTGCGCGAGCACCAGGCCGCGGCGCTGCGCCGGTGCGGCGCCGAGGACGTCACCGTGGCGGGCGCGCCGGACGGGCCGTCCGCCGTGGAGGCCCTCCTCACCCTGCCCGAGATCCACCACGGGCCCACCCTGGTCGTCTCCGGTGACGTGCTCGTGGAGAGCGAGCCGCTGCGGCTGCTGGCGGCGTCCGGCGCCGACGTCGCCGTCCTCGCGGACGTGTCCGCGGCGCCCCGGCGCGCGGACGCGGTGCCGCTGACGCTGGGCTCGGTCGCGCACGGCGGCCGCCGGCTCGTCGGCGGCGGGTCCGGCGACGTCGTGGCGGTCGGGGGTGCGCAGGCGGACGCGGAGTTCGCGGGTGCGGCCGTCTTTTCCGCGCGGGGTCTGGCCGCCCTGCGCGAGGCGGCCGAGAAGCGGCGTGCCGACGCCGCGCCGGCCACCCTGGGCGAGCTGATCGCCGACCTGCTCGACGCCGGGGTGCGGGTCCGCGCGGTCGAGATCGCCAGCGGCTGGCTGGAGCTGCGCACCGCGGACGACGTGCGCCACGCCACCGCGCTGCTGCCGGAGACGGAGGCGGGACGGTGAGCTCTTCCGCCCCGGGTCCCCTCCCGGCGCACGGTGTCGTCGCCCTGCTCAAGGAGCGCGGCCTCGGACCGTTCACCGGTGTGCCCTGTTCCTTCCTCGGCCCGGTCATCAGCTGCCTGGAACAGCAGCATCCGCAGGACTACGTCATCTGCGCCAACGAGGGCGAGGCGGTGGCCATCGCGGCCGGCGCGCGGCTGGCCGGCCGTACCCCGGTGGTCATCCTCCAGAACTCCGGGCTCGGCAACGCTGTCAACCCGCTGACCTCGCTGTGCCACACCCTGCGGGTGCCGGTCCTGCTGCTGGTCACCTGGCGCGGCCGCCCCGGGCAGCCGGACGAGCCGCAGCACGAGCTGATGGGCTCGATCACCCCGGAGATGCTCACGTCGATGGGCATCCGCAACGAGGTGCTGCCCGGGACCCTCCCGGAGCTGGCGGACCGGCTGGACGCGGCGCTCGCGCACATGGCCGACACCCGGCTGCCGTTCGCCTTCGTCGTGCCCAAGGGCGCCATCGCCCCCCACCCGGCCGCCGCGCCCGCCGGGCCGGACCCGCGCGCCGACCTCATGCTGCGCGCCGAGGCCATCGCCCAGGTGGTCGAGGCCATGGACCCGGCGACCCTGCTGATCGCCACCACCGGCAAGACCGCGCGCGAGCTCGAGCGCGACTTCGACCGGCCGGAGAACCTGTACGTCGTCGGGTCCATGGGCTGCGCCTCCAGCGTGGCCCTGGGCGTGGCGCTGCACACGCAGGACCGGCCGGTCGCGGTCCTCGACGGCGACGGGGCCGCACTGATGCGCCTGGAGGCCATGGCGGCGATCGGCCGCGAGACCCGGACCGCTCTCGCCCACATCCTCCTCGACAACGAGGCGTACGAATCCACCGGCGGCCAGCCCACCGCCTCGGCGGGCGTGGACTTCTGCGCCGTCGCCGCCGCGAGCGGCTACCGCGCCACCCACGACGTGGCGGACGCGGAGCAGCTGCGTGCCGCGGTACGCCGCGCCCAGGCGGAGGGCGGCGCCCAGCTCATCCGGGTGCGGATCAGGCCGGGTTCGGACCCCGGTCTGGGCCGGCCCGCGCTCCGGCCGCCGCAGTCGGCGGCCCGTTTCATGGAGGTACTCGCGTCATGACCGCTTCCGTACCCCCGCTCGCGGCCACGGCCGCCGGGCAGCCGGTGCTGATGAACCCCGGTCCCGTCGTCCTGGACGACCGGGTCCGCGCCGCGCTCGCCGGGCCCGACCTGTGCCACCGGGAGCCGGAGTTCTCCGACCTGCTCACCCGCATCCGGCACAAGACGACCCTGGTGGCGGGCGGCACTTCCGCGCACACCTCGGTGCTGTTGACCGGGTCGGGCACCTCGGCCGTGGAGGCCGCGATCAGCTCGGCCGTCCCCGAGGGTGGCGGGCTGCTCGTCCTCGACAACGGCCACTACGGCGAGCGGTTCGCGCACATCGCCGCCGCGCACGGCATCCGCGCCCACCGGCTGGAGCTGGGCTGGGGCACGCCGCTGGACCCGGAGCCGATCGAGCGGGCGCTGGCCGCGGACCCCGGGCTCACGCACATCGGCGTGGTCCACCACGAGACCAGCACCGGCATGCTCAACGACGTCGCCGCGGTGGCCCGGATCGCCCACGCCCACGGTTGTGAGGTGATCGTCGACGCGGTCAGCAGCGTCGGAGCCGAGCGGATCTCGCTGGCCGAGGACGGCGTCGACTGGCTGGCCGGTTCGGCGAACAAGTGCCTGGAGGGCGCCCCGGGTCTGGCGTTCGTCAGCGCCACGAGGGCGGCGTTCGAGGCGCTGGCCGGCCGGCCGCGCCGCACCTACTACCTGGACCTGCACCGGCACTACGCGGCCCAGGAGAACGGTCTGCCGGCGTTCACGCCCGGCATCCCGGCCTGCTACGCCTTCGAGGCGGCGCTCGACCTCGCGCTCGCCGAAGGGCGGGAGGCCCGGCACGCCCGGTACGCGGCGCTCGCCGAGCAGCTGCGTGCGGGCCTGCAGGCGCTCGGTCTGGAGCTGCTGCTGCCGCCCGGGCAGCGGGCGGTGGGGCTGACCGCGCTGCGGCTGCCCGCCACGACCGGCTACGAGGAGCTGCACCGGCGGCTGCGCGCCGCCGGGTTCGTCATCTATCGCGCGCAGGAGCGGCTGGCCGCGGACCACTGGCGGCTGTCGACCATGGGCCGGATGACCTCGGCCGACATCGACCGCTTCCTGGCCGCGCTGGCGGACATCCTGCGAGACAGCTGAAAAGGGGTATGAGGTGACCACCGCACAGGCCGGCCCGACGCACCCGACCACGGCCGGGGCGCGCCCCTACCGGCTCGCCCTGATCGGCGGCGGCCCCCGGGCGACGTACGCCGTCGAACGGCTGTCGGCGACGCTCGAGCGGCTCGGGGGACGTGGGCTCGAGGTGCATGTCTTCGAACGCACCGGGGACTTCGGTGCGGGCCAGGCGCACAGCCCCGGGCAGACCCGCACCAGTTACCTCAACCGCATCGGCTGTCAGGTCAGCTTCGCCGCCGACGAGACCGTGTCGGGCGCGGGGCCGCTGCGCCCGCGGGAGGAGCGGCCGACCCTGCACGAGTGGTGCCGCCGCCGGTTCGCCGAGACCGGGGACCCGGACTTCGACCTCAGGCCGGAGGACTGGCCGCGCCGGTACGTGCACGGCCTGGCGCTGAGCGACATGTTCCGGGCCTTCGCGGAGGATTTGCGCCGGCACCCCGGTGCGGAGCTGCATCTGCACCGGGAGGAGGTCGTGGACATCGAGCCCTGCGGTGACGGGCTGCGGGTGGTCACGGCACAGGGCACCGGTTGTCCGGTCGACGAGGTGCTGCTGCTCACCGGGCACTCGCACCACGATCCGCGGCTGTCACCGGAGGGAGCCCGGCTGGCCGAGGCGGCGGCCCTGGGCGGCGCCGTGCACCTGCCGCACCCGTACCCGCTGGACCAGGTGCTCGGTGCGGACGTGGCCGGACCGGGGACCGTGGTGGGGCTGGCCGGCATGGGGCTGACCGCGATGGACGCCGTCCTGCATCTGACGGAGGGCCGGGGCGGCTCGTTCCACGAGGTGCCCGGGCGGGGCCTTCAGTACCGGGCGAGCGGCACCGAGCCCGCCGCGATCGTCGCCTTCAGCGGCTCCGGCCTGTTCACCTTCGCGCGGCCCGACAACCGCAAGCCGGGCGACGGTTCCGGCGACCACCCCGGCACCTTCCTCACGAAGGAGGCGGTGGACCTCCTCCGGGCGACCGGCGGCCGGCCGTACCCCACCGCGGACCGGGTCCGGGCGCAGCTCGACTTCGACCGGGACGTACTGCCGCTGGTGGTGCTGGAGATGGCCCACCTGCACTACACGACGCTGTTCGGGCCGGGTGCCGCACTGCTGCTGACCCAGCGGGCGATGCCCTCGTACGTGGCCTTCCTGGCCGGTGCGCGGCCCGGCGGCGAGGACGGTCTGCTGCCCGCGCTGGAGGCCGCGGTGGCGGAGCTGGCGCGCACTCTGGGGCCGGTGCTGCGGGGCGAACAGGCCCTGTTCGAGGCCCAGAAGACGGTCGTGTGGCCGGTGCGCGAGGTGCTGCTGCACTGGGTGCGGACGGTGTACGGGGCGCCGGCGCAGTACGAGGTGCGCAGCTGCCTGGACCGCTCGCTGCCGCCGGTCTGCGTCCTGGACGGGCGTACCTCTCCGTGGTCCCTGGACACCTCCCTGGAGGGGAACCAGTTCGACTGGCACACGGCCGTGCGCCCGGTCGGCCCGGCGGGCTCCCCCGAGAAGTACCGGGAGGAACTGCTGCGGTTCATGGCCCGCGACCAGGCCTGGGCCCGGCAGGGCAATCTGGACAACCCACACAAGGCGGCGTCCGACGGGGTCTGGCGCGACCTGCGGTCGGTGATCTCGTACGCGGTGGACGACGCCGGGGTGACCGCGGATTCACAGCGGACGTTCCTGCGCCGGCACACCGGCCACCACAACCGGCTGGCCAACGGGGCGGCGCCGGAGGTGATGGCGAAGATCGTCGCGCTGATCGAGCACGGCCTGCTGGACGCGGGGACCGGCCCGGACGCCCGGGTGCGCTACGACGCGAGCAGCGGCCGTACGGTCGTGGAGGGGCCGCACACCGGTGCGTGCCGCGCCCTGGACGTGGTGGTCGAGGCGCGGATGCACGCCTTCGATCCGCGTGCCGACGTCCGGCCCCTGTACCGCAATCTGCTGGACCGCGGGCTGGTGCGGATGTGGCGCAATCACGCCGCCGGGGACGCCGCCGACTTCGTGCCCGGCGGCCTGGAGCTGACCGCGGACTTCTCCCCGCTGCGCGCCGACGGCACGGTCGAGTCCCGCCTCACGGTCCTGGGGGCCCCGGCCGAGGGGGCGCGCTCGTTCCTGCTGTCGGCGCTGCGCCCGGACGCCGACCACTACGTCATGCGGGATGTGCTGGTGTGGCTCGAAGGATTTTGGGCGAGACTTGCGTGTGGCGGTGAAATTGGCCGATTCCACCCTTCCCTCTCTGAAAGTCCTGTCATAGAATCCGCACAGGTTGAATCATGAAGTACGAGTGAGACAAAGCCGTGCACGCCCCCCGTTGTCTCGACTTGTCGCGCTTACTCTCCGGTAACATCAAGTCATGCTCAAGTGCCTTGACGTCCAGGCACCGTTTCGTTGATCATGAAACGGTCACGGCGCTTCAGTATGCAGTTTTCACCGCGACAAACCAAAATGGGGGGAAACCATGGGCATGCTTTTTCGTATTCTAGGTCCACTCGAAATAGAGAAGACCAGCGGGGAAAGCGTGAGCCCCTGGGCGCCGAAAATCCGGGCTCTACTGAGCTATCTGTGCTGTCACAACACCGCGGTGGTCTCCCCGGAAAGGCTCATCAACGCCATCTGGGCGGGCACGCCACCGCAGAGCGCGTCCACCGCACTCCACGTCTATATCTGCAACCTGCGCAGCCGCTTTCGCGAACTCGGCCTGGACGCCGCCGTCCTGACCACCCGGCCGACCGGTTACGAACTGCGGCTCGACCACTCCAGCCTCGACCTCAACCTCTTCGAGGCGCACCTCGCCAACGCCTGTGACCTGCAAAAGCGTGGCGAACTCGAAGCAGCCTCCGACGCACTGAGCGCCGCCGTGAGTCTCTGGCGCGGACCGGCGCTGGAAGGCTTCCGCGACCTGCCCGCCTTCGAGGGCATCGGCCGCCTGCTCGACGAGAAGCGCGTCTACGCGCACGAGCGCCGCCTCCAGCTCGAACTGGACCTGGGCCGTCACCAGGCGCTGATCAGCGAGCTCTACTCGCTGATCGAATCCCACCCCACCTGGGAATCGCTCTACGGCTACCTCATGATCGCGCTCTACCGCAGCGGCCGCACGGCCGACGCCCTGCGGGCGTTCGACCAGATTCGCACCCTTCTGGTCGAGGAGCTGGGGATCGAGCCGGCCCGGCGCCTTCAGCAGATTCAGCGGTCCATTCTCGTGCGTGACTCCTGGCTGGAACCGCAGGCCGACAAGGCTGTCGCCTACGCCTTTTAATTCTGCACAACCACGACCGTCCCTCGCAGTGCCTCCAAGCAAGACACTAAGAGTCCGTCTCAGTGACGGATGCGACGCATGAGGCGCACAGCCCAGTAGCGCCGGAGTGGAAAACACAGAATGAAACTCTCCCAATGCCGAGCTTTCGTGTCGGTGGCCGACGCCGGCACGTTCACCGGCGCCGCAAAGCTCATCGGCGTCAGCCAGTCCGCCGTCAGTCACGCCATCGCTGCCCTGGAGAAGGAGCTCGGGACCGAGCTCCTCAACCGTGAGCATGGCCGGATCACCCTCACCCCGGCCGGCCGCCGTGTCCTGCAGAGTGCCCGGATCATGCTCAAACATGCGCAGGAGATCGCCTCGGTCAGCGCCCGCGTGGTGAGCATCGCCAAGCCTCGGCTGCGCGTCGGTGTCGGCCGCAGCTTCGGCAAACGCGCGCTGCCCCGGCTGCTGAGCGATCTGCGCATCCGCTACCCCGACATGGCCCTGGACGTCCGCGTGGGCCCCTGCACCGACGTCGAGGACTGGCTGCGGCGCGGCCTCGTGGACGTCGGCATCGGCACGCTCGCCGGCAGCGGGCTCCCCGCGGAAACGATCTTGCGCGACACCATGCACGTCATCCTGCCCGCCGGCCATCCGCTGAACGCCGGCACGACCGTCCATGTACGGCAACTGGCGGGCGAGTCGCTGCTGATGCCGGGCGAGGCACCGGAGCGCGAGCTGGTCTCCTTCCTGCAAAGCCACGGGGTGACCGCGCGCATCGGTTTCCGCGTGGACGACCTGGGGACCTTGATGACGCTGTCGGCCAACGGCCACGGCCTGACCGTGCTGCCCGGCATCGCCATGCCGGTCAAGGCCCCCCGGCTGCGCGCGCTTCCCCTGATCCCGGTCATGCCCGCCGACCAGCTCGTGTCGGTGAGCAAGGCGGGCGAGGCCAACCCGTACGCGGAGGAGTTCATCGAACTGCTCAAGAGCTCCCTCCATCAGTGCGAATGGCAGGCCCCGGTGCCCCGGCCCTCGGCGGTGCCCCTCACCGTCATGCCGGGCGGGCTGGCGGCGCCATCGCGCCGGCCACCGCGGCCTGCGGTTCTGGCCGAGGCCGAGTGAGCGGCAGCCGCCCCCGGCGGCGCCGCTCGTAGGCGGCGATCTCGTCCTCGTAGCGCAGGGTCGCGGCGATGGGGTCCAGGCCGAGCAGCAGCCGGGTGCGGATGTCGTCGTCCAGGTCGAACGGTGCCACCAGGCCGGCGCACCGGACTTCCTTGCGTTCCAGGTCCACCACGACGGGGACGGCCGGGTCGCTCTCGGTCGCCTCCCACAGCTGCGTCACCACCGACGCGGGCAGGGTGATGGTCAGCAGGCCGTTCATCAGGGAGTTGCCACGGAAGATGTCGCCGAACCGCGGGGCGATCACCACCCGGAACCCGTAGTCCTGCAGCGCCCAGACCGCGTACTCCCGGGACGAGCCGGTCCCGAAGTCGTTCCCCGCGATCAGCACCGTCGCGCCCGCCCGCTCCGGCTGGTTGAGGACGAAACCGGGGTCGTCGCGCCAGTCGGCGAAGAGCGCGTCGGCGTGGCCGTCCCGGGTGGTGCTGGCGCAGAAGCGGACCGGGATGATCTGGTCGGTGTCGACGTCGGTACGGCGCAGGGGTACGGCCGTACCGGTGTGGACGGTGAACTTCCTTGTGTCGGTCACGTCGGGTACCTCACAGATCGGCGGGGGCGGCGAGGCGGCCGGCCACGGCGGTGGCCGCGGCGACGGGCGGGGAGACGATGTGCGTCCTGGATCCCTTGCCCTGGCGTCCCTCGAAGTTGCGGTTGTTGGTGGACGCGGCGCGCTGCCCCGGCCGCAGCCGGTCCTCGTTGAGCGCGGCGCACATCGAGCAGCCCGCCCCGGCCCGGAAGTCGGCGCCGGCCGCGGCGAACACCGCGTCCAGCCCCTCCTCGACCGCCTGCCGGCGCACCGCGGCCGACCCCGGCACGATGATCATGTGGACGCCGTCGGCGACGCGCCGCCCGGCCAGCACCTCGGCCGCCGCGCGCAGGTCCTCGATGCGGCTGTTGGTGCAGGAACCGAGGAACACCGTGTCGACGGCGATGTCGCGCATCGCCGTACCGGGCTTGAGGTCCATGTAGTCCAGCGCCCGGGTCGCCGCGGCGCGTTCCTCGGCGGTGTCGAAGTCGGCGGCGGCGGGCACGTGCTGGTCGAGCGCGACGCTCTGCGCCGGGTTCGTGCCCCAGGAGACGTACGGGGTCAGCGCGCTGCCGTCGAGGGTCACCTCCTTGTCGAACACCGCGTCCGCGTCCGTGCGCAGCGAGGTCCAGTACGCGACCTCCTCGTCCCAGTCGGCGCCGGTGGGCATGCCGGGACGGTCGCGCAGGTAGGCGAAGGTGGTGGCGTCCGGGGCGACGAGCCCGGCACGCGATCCCGCCTCCACCGACATGTTGCACAGCGTCATCCGGGCTTCCATGGACAGGGCCTCGACGGCCTCGCCCCGGTACTCGATGGCGTGCCCCTGGCCGCCGGAGGTCCCGATCCGCGCGATGAGCGCCAGCACCAGGTCCTTGGCGGTCACGCCGGCGGGCAGCGTCCCGCGCACCGTGACGGACAGGTCCTTCAGCGGGCGCATCGGCAGCGTCTGGGTGGCCAGGACGTGCTCGACCTGGCTGGCCCCGATACCGAAGGCCAGGGCCCCGAAGGCGCCCAGCGTGGTGGTGTGGGAGTCGCAGCACACGACGGTCATGCCGGGCCGCACCAGGCCCTGTTCCGGCGCGATCACATGGACGATGCCCTGCCCGGGGTCGCCGAGGCGGTGCAGCGGAATGCCGAACTCGCCGCAGTTGGCGCGCATCAGCTCGGACTGGCGGCGGCCGGACGGGTCCGCGATCCGGCGCCGGATGTCGATCGTCGGGGTGTTGTGGTCCTCCGTGCCCAGCGTCAGCTCCGGCCTGCGGACCGTACGGCCGGCCGCTCGCAGCCGGTCGAAGGCCTGCGGGGTGTTGACCTCGTGCAGCAGCTGGAGGTCGACGTAGAGGAGGTCCTCGCCCGAACTGCTGGTGCGCACGGTGTGCTCGCGCCAGATCTTGCGGGCCATGGTCGAGGGCATGTGGGTGTCTTTCACGAGGGGCGGGATCAGGCCGAGGCGGCGGCCGGCAGGAGGGCGGCGCGGGTGGCCTCGGCCACCGGCTCCAGCGCGTCCCCGGCGATCGCGTCGGCGTCCCGGATGAAGTCGGTCCAGAATCCGGGGCGGCTGCTGCCGCCCTGCATGAACCAGCGGGTGTGCTCGGTCGGGATGCCCAGCACGTACAGCCCGTCGTCCGGCCGGCCGGTGCTGCCCACGGGGTGGTAGGGGCTGTGCGTCACGGCGACACCGCCGGTGTCGAAGGCGTCCGGGCCGCTGTCGTTGACGTAACTGGTCAGCACGCCGCGCGCGATGAGCGCACGGGTCAGCGGAGCGGGGTCGCGGTGCAGCGCCGGGGTCGGGATGCGGGCGTCGACCACCGCGGTGGCGGCCGTCTTCGAACCCCGCACCCACGGCGAGGAGACGGCGAACGTGCCCTGCTCCGGATCGATCTCGTAGCGGGTCTCCGGGCCCGCCAGCCGGAGCACGCCGGCCTCGATCAGCGCGATCACCTGGCGCAGCCTGATCCGCGGCGGCCCCGCGGCCAGGAACGAGGTGCGCGGCACGAACCACTCGAGGAACTCGCCCCGGTGGGAGTCCGGGGCGAGCCCGCCGAAGTCGACCAGATCGCGGATGACGGCGCGGGTGTCGCGCAGCACGTCCAGGGCCGCCTTGAGCGGCGAGTCGACGTTGCCCTCCTCCGCGTGCTCCAGGTCGGCGCGGACGGCGTCGAGGACCTCGGCCGTGAAGGCCGCCGGGTCGGGGTAGTCACGGCCGGCGAACGGCCGGGCCAGGGCGTCGATGTCCAGCGGCGGCAGGGTGTCGCCGCCGTGCCGCGCGGCCAGGGCGCGCACGTCCGGCACGCCGGCCTCCGCGGCGGCGACGACGTCCGCGGTGAACGCCTCGGCCGCGGCCTCGCCCGCGTCACGGCGCAACCCGGTCGCGTAGTAGACCAGATCCATCTCGGCGCGCAGCCAGGGCCACGCCTCGGTCTTGAAGCGCACCGGAGCGCCGGAGCGGCGTATTCGCTCGGTCGTGAACAGCCGGGTGATGTAACGGAAGTTGATGTCCTTCTGGTGGCGGCCGCGACCGGGCAGCGGCATGGAGCTGCGCGAGCCCGCCACCAGCAGCGGTTCGCGTCCGCTCGGCACGTACCGCAGCGCGCCGTCCGGGCCGGGCTCGTAGCGTCCGCCGCGGCCTTCCGTCAGCGCCGCCATCACGTCGTAGAAGGACAGGCCGAGGCCCAGGATCCCCACCGTGGAGCCGGCCGGGATGTCGTCCAGCGCCATGTCGGCGGCGGAGTCGCCGCGGTAGTAGCGCAGGCCCGGGTGGGCGGCGGCGAAGTCGGCGAGGCGCTGCTGGTCCGGGGAGAGCTCCGGCCGGGTGTGGCCGGTGGTGATGACCACCCGGTCGGCGGTCAGCGTGCGGCCGTCGGCGAAGGTGAGGCGGTAGCCGTCGGAGCCGGGCTCCAGGTCCGTCACCTCGGCCTGCGTGCGGTGCAGCCGCACCCGCTCGGGCAGATGGGCCTCGACCGTGCTCAGGACGTACTGCATGTAGTGGCCGTACACGGCACGCGGCGCGTAGCCGAGCGGGTCCGCCCGCTCGGGGTCGACCGTCTGCCACCACTCGGCGAGCGACGGTCCGGCACCGGGCCGCATCGGGCCGCCGTCCGGCCGGCCGGAGAAAGCGGACACCTCACCGGCGATCGTGTTCATCAGGAACCACATCGGCTGATCGGTGCGCCACACACGGCCGGTGCCGACCTCCACCGGGTCGATGAGGTGGATGTCCACCGGCACCACCGGCGGGTCGTCCAGCAGGCGAGCGGCGAGACGTTCGACGACGCTCAGGCCGCGTGGCCCGCTGCCGATCACGGCGATGCGGTGAGGGAACCGGCCGGAAGGCCTGCGGTCGTGCACCTGGCGTCCGTCCTTTCGGAAGTGCCGACGTACCGGATGTGCGGCAATCGCGGTCAATTTATGGGCACGGAGCCGAAAAAGCGGCAGTCGAACAAAAGCGCTCATGGCGAGATGAACAGCTCTCATCGCGGTTGACCGGCCCTTCGGCGCCATGGTCGGGTGAATTGGCCGTCTGGGTGCGGCACATGGAGCCAAGGAGCTGAGGAGCTGTGGTGGGAAAGCCGGCACTGCTGATGCTGGATCTCATTAACGACATTGTTCACCCCGACGGCAGATACGGCCGTGAGGGCTATGCCCGTCAGGTCGCCGAGCGCGGCGTCCTGGAACGCGCGGCAGTCGCGCTGGAGACGGCGCGGGCCCGAGACATTCCGGTGATTCACGTCGTCGTGGGATTCAGCGCGGGATACCCGGAGTGGCCGGCCTCGTCCGATGTCTTCCGCAGCGCCAAGGAGGACGGCCGGATCCTGCTCGGCACCTGGGCCACCGAGCCGCACGACGCGGTCAAGCCGGTCGACGGCGAGCCCGTCATCGCCAAGCACCGCATCAGCCCCTTCTACGGCACCGGTCTCGACCTGACGCTGCGCGCGCTCGGCGTCGACACACTGCTGCTCACCGGCGTCTCCACCGACATGGTGATCCTCGCGACCGCGCGTGACGGCCACGACCGGGACTACACGGTCGAGGTGCTGGAGGACGCCACCGCGGCCGACGGCGACGAGATGCACGCGGCGGCGCTGAAGGTGATCGGCCGCACCGCCCGGATCACCTCGGTCACCGAGGCGTTCGGACTGGAGAGCACCGGATGAGGACGCGCGCCGCGAGCCGTTTCTCCCGCATTCAGCCGTCCGCCACCTTCGCCGTTCTGGAACGCGTGCACGCGATGCGCGCCGAGGGAATCGACGTTCTCGATCTCGGCGGCGGCGAACCGGACTTCGACACCCCGGCCCATGTCGTCGAGGCCGCGTCCGACGCGCTGCGTGAAGGGCACACCCACTACGCGCCCAGCCGGGGCCTTCCCGAACTGCTCACCGCCATTTCGGAGAAGCTGGAGCGGGAGAACGGGATCGTCGCCCGGCGGGACAAGGAAATCATCGTCACGCCGTCGGCGAAGCACGCCCTGTTCATTTCGCTGATGGCGCTGCTCGAACCGGGTGACGAAGTCATCATTCCCACTCCGAGCTGGGTCAGCTACGCCTCCATGGCCCATCTGATCGGTGCCGAGCCCGTCTCCGCACCGCTCGATCCGGGCACCGGCTTCCGCATCACCCGCGAGGCGCTGGAGCGGCACGTCACACCGCGTTCCAGGGTGCTGCTCCTCAACACGCCCAACAACCCGACCGGGCGCGCGCTGAGCCACGAGGAGGCCGAGGCCGTCTCCGCCTTCGTGCAGGAGCACGACCTGCTGGTGATCGCGGACGAGATCTACGAGAAGATCATCTACGACGGTGCCCGGCACGTCAGCCTGGCCTCGCTCCCGGGCTGCGCCGAGCGGACGCTGACGGTCAACGGGTTCTCCAAGGCCCACGCCATGACGGGCTGGCGGCTCGGCTACGTCGCCGGGCCCGACGACCTCGTCCGCGAGGTCCTCAAGGCGCAGCAGCACTCGGTGGGCTGCGCGGGCACCTTCATCCAGCACGGCGGCCTCGCGGCCCTGACCGGTCCGCAGGACGAGGTCGCGGCGATGACGCGCGAGTACGCCGCCCGCCGGGATCTCATCGTGGCCGGCCTGAACCGACTGCCCGGCGTGGAGTGCGCCCGGCCCGAGGGCAGTTTCTACGTCTTCCCCGACATCCGCGGCACCGGCTTCGCCACCTCGGCGGAGTTCGCCGCATGGCTGCTGGACGAGGCCCGCGTCGCGGTGACCCCGGGCAGCGCGTTCGGTCCCGGCGGCGAGGGGCATGTCCGGCTCTCCTATGCCACGTCCCGGGACGTCATCGACCAGGCGCTCGACAGGATGGGTGACGCGCTCGCCCGGCGTGCCAACGGGTACGCCGGCGCGGCAGTCACGGCCACCGCCGAACCGGTCGCCCCATTCATCACCTGCTGCCGTAGAAAGCCGAGCTGACATGCGCCGTGTTTCCTTCTTCGACACCTCGCTCCGCGACGGTGAACAGGCCCCGGCCAACGCCATGGGCCCCAAGGACAAACTCGAACTCGCGCTGGGTATCGAGTCCCTGGGCGTGGACCGTATCGAGACCGGGTTCCCGGCCTCCTCGCCCAGCGACTTCGAGGCGACCCGGCTGATCTCCCAGCACCTCACCACGGCCGGCTTCACCACGTTCTGCCGGGCCGTCCCGAAGGACATCGAGACGGCCGTGGAGGCCGGCGGCACCGCCCGTCACCAGGTGCAGATCGCCGCGACCGGCAGCGACATCCACCTGGAGCACAAGCGGCGCATCACCCGCGCCCAGGGTCTGGCCGAGGTACTGGAGGCGATCGCCTTCGCCCGCTCGCTCGGCGTCGAGGACGTCTCCGTCGGCATCGAGGACGCCAGCCGCGGCGAGGAGGACCTGCTGCGCGAGCTGACGGAGCGCTCCGTCGAGGCCGGCGCGAACTGCTTCGTGGTCGCCGACACCTCCGGCGCGCTGACCCCGGAGGAGTACGCCGGTCTCATCACCAAGTTCCGCGCCTGGGCCCCGTCCCCGGTGCGCATCGCCACCCACTGCCACGAGGACTTCGGCCTGTCCACCGCGAACGCGCTGGCCGGGCTCGTGGCCGGCGCCGACGAGGTGCAGGCCACGCTCGGCGGCATCGGCGAACGCGCCGGGAACACGGCGCTGGAGGAGATCGCCGCGCTGCTGGCGTACAAGCAGGACGTCACCGGCCTGTACAGCGAGATCCGTCTGGACCGCATGTACGAGGTCTACACCGGCCTGCGCCGGATCATCCGGCTGGAGGAGCCGCGCAACAAGGCGATCTTCGGCACGTACGCCTTCGGCACGGCCGCCGGCATCCACCAGCAGGGCATCCTGCGCAACCCCGCCACCTACGAGTACGTCGAGCCCGCGCGGTTCGGCCGGGAGCGCAGCGTGCTCGTCGGCCGCCACTCGGGGCGCACCGTCCTGCGCCATCTGCTGGACGAGCTGGGCGTCACCGTCACCGACGCCGAGCTGAACGAGCTGTACCGCGTACACATCGCGGAGCGGACCGGCGGCGACTGCGAAGACCTCGCGGTCGTCAAGGCCCGGCTCGCCGCCGAACTCGTCCCCGGGTCCGCCGTCGCCGCGGCCTGAGGGCCCGACCGAAGCACCAGATTGAGGACCACCACCGTGGAACCTGTTTACACCTTCACCGACACCGAGCGGGACGCGCTGCGCGAGCTGCTGCGCGGCGTCACGAAGAACCCTTACGAGGACCACTCCGCGTTCAGCGCCGCGATAGCCGACCTGGCCGACAGCGGCGAGGTGCCCGCGTACTTCGTGGAGCTGTGCCGGCGCATCCGCGACGAGCGCGCGGCGGGCGGCGTTCAGGCCCACGTGCTGCGCAACTGCCCGCTGGACGAGGACATCCCGCTGCTCGACCTGGACGACCCGATCGCGGACAAGCACGCCAAGAAGCACACCTTCATCGGTGAGGCGTTCCTGGCCCTGTTCGGCCGGCTCGTCGAGACCCCGCTGCTGTCCTACGGCACCCGGTTCAACGGGGCGTTCTTCGTGGACGTCATCGCGATCAACAAGTACAGCGGGATGCAGACCGGCTTCAGCGACAGCGAGCTGGTCTACCACAACGACCGGACGGCGCACCCGGTGCGGGCCGACTTCATCTGCCTGCTCGGCATGCGGTGCCCCGACGGCGCCGACTACATCTACACCGGTTTCGTGGACGGCCGGGACCTGCTGGCGCACCTCACCGAGGAGCAGCAGGCGGTGCTGCGCAAGCCGTACTTCATCACGCCGTACGACGTGTTCTCCCGCGACAACAACGGCGCGCTCAGCGTCTCCGAGGACCACGCGATCCTGGAGAACGAGCACAGCTTCCGCTACCTCGACACCACCACCACGGTGACCGAGACGGCCCCGCCCGAGGCCAAGGACGCGCTGCTCGCCCTGAAGAACGCGCTGGTGCGGGCCAACAAGACCCGGCACCGGATCCAGACCGGCGACCTGTTCACCTTCGCCAACCAGGACGGTCTGCACAGCCGGGACAAGATGGAGATCAACGACCCGGAGCGGGCCCGGCAGCGCTGGCTGCTGAAGACCTACGCCTTCCGGGACCAGGCCGCCGCCGACCGGTACGCGGACCGGTGGATCAACGGCGTGCCGGGCCGGGTCGGCGACGGCACCTGACGCTCCGCCCGCCTTCCCCCCCACTCTTCCTCAGTCACCCCTGCCTCCGGCTGCGGCCGGACCCCTGAGAGGCGCCGACATGTCTGCTGTCCAGTCCGAAAACCTGCCCCTGCTCTTCGCCAAGCTGGCGTCCGGTGAGTTCGGGGTTGCGGACCTCGACTTCCAGCCGCTGACCGCGGACGGGCGTACCAACGCCGAGATCCACCGGCTCTACGGCCCGGAGCAGACCGGCGAGGGCGGTCCGGCCGCCGCCGTGGTCCGCTACCTGCCCGGGGCCGCGGCCAAGACGCACCGCCACCCCGGCTACGAGCTCATCTACGTGCTCGACGGCGAACTGGAGACGGAGGCCGGGGTGCACCCGGCCGGCAGCCTGCTGAGCATGGAGCCGGACAGCGTGCACACCCCGCGCAGCCCCAAGGGCTGCCTGGCGCTGGTCGTCTGGGAGCAGCCGGTCCAGCCGATCTGACCCACGCCTGCGTTCCCCCTTCTTCCCCCCAACGCTTCGTAGGAACACCTGTGTCGACCTCGCCCTCGTCCACTCTCCCCCCTCAACAGGCGGTCCGTTCGTACGGCCCGCGTCACCGGTGGACCATCCTGGGGATCGGGGTGGCCGCGCAGGCCAGCTTCTCCGCTGCCTTCGCCGGCATCCCGGTCACCGGTACGGTCATGCGCTCCGAGTACCACCTGAGCACGAGTGAACTCGGTTTCGTGCTCGGCGCGGTGCTGCTGGGCGTCGCGATGTCCGAGATCGTCTGGGGTCTGCTGACGGACCGGTACGGAGACCGCAAGATCCTCCTGACCGGGCTGCTGTCGACCGGCTCGGTCCTGGCCCTGATGGCTGCGCTCGTCGTGCCGTCCGGGGGCACGGTGCCGTCGGCCGTCCTGCTCGCCGTCTGCATGCTGTTCGTCGGCCTGCTGGGCGGCAGCGTGAACGGCTCGTCGGGCCGGGCCGTGATGCTGTGGTTCCACGACCGGGAACGCGGTTTCGCCATGAGCATCCGGCAGACCGCGATCCCGGCGGGCGGCGCCATCGGCGCGGCCCTGCTGCCCTGGCTGGCCACCTCGGTGGGCTTCCGCGCGGTGTTCGCCACGCTCACCGCGTTCTGCTTCGTGACGGCCGCCGCGGCCTGGCGCTGGCTGCACGAGCCGGAGGCCACGGTGAAGCCGGCCGCCGCCGGGGCGGCGAGCGCGGACGCGGCTCAGACCGTCTCGCCGCTGAAGCGGTGGGACTGCTGGCGGCTGGCGCTGGCCAGCGCGCTGCTGACCATGCCGCAGATCGCGGTGCTCTCCTTCGCGGGCATCTTCTTGCACGACGCGAAGGACGCGGGCCTGGTCGTCGGCAGTGTGACGATCCTGGCGGTCCAGATCGGCGGCGCGGCCATCCGTGTCTGGTCCGGCCGCTACACCGACCGCAACGGCAACCGCCGTGCCTACGTCCGCGCGGTCGGCGCCGTCTCCGGTGTCGCCATGGCCGGTGCGGCCGCGCTCAGCCACGGGCCCGTCTTCCTGGTGGCCGCGGCCCTCGCGGTCGGCGGCATGCTCGCGAACGCCTGGCACGGGGTCGCGTACACGGAGATCGCCTCGATGGCCGGGGCGCAGCGCGCCGGTGCCGCGCTCGGCATGGAGAACACGACCGCCTTCGCCGGCGCGTTCGTCACGCCGCTGATCATCCCCGCCGTCCTCTCGGCCACCTCCTGGACCGTGGTGTGGTCCCTGGTCGCCGCGGCGTCGCTGCTCGCGGTGCCCCTCGCCCCGGGCGGTGGCAAGCCGAACCGGGCGTCCTGACCGAGGCGGAGAGGAGACGGCATGGAGCGCGAGGACACCTGGCTTCTGCACACGCTGGAAGACGCCGTCACCGCGGAGATCAACCGCCATCTGGCAACGGCACAGGAATGGATGCCGCACGAGTACGTGCCCTGGGGCCGGGGCCGCGACTTCAACGGCGTACTCGGCGGCGAGGAATGGGCACCGGAGCAGTCGCAGCTCTCGGAGATCGCCCGCACCTCGCTGGTCGTCAACCTGCTGACCGAGGACAACCTGCCCAGCTACCACCACTCCCGGGCCGAGCTGTTCGGTCTGGAGGGCACCTGGGGCGAGTGGCTGCACCGGTGGACCGCCGAGGAGGGCCGGCACTCCATCGCCATCCGCGACTACCTGCTCACCAGCCGGGCGGTGGACCCGGTCGAGCTGGAACGCCTGCGGATGACGCAGGTGTCCAAGGGGCACGTCACCGACGCGAGCGCGAGCATCCTGCACTCCATGGTCTTCCTGACCGTGCAGGAGCTGGCCACGCGGATCTCGCACCGCAACACCGGCAAGCTCGCCGGTGACCCGGTGTGCGAACAGATGATGGCGCGCATCGCCAAGGACGAGAACCTGCACATGCTCTTCTACCGGAACCTGCTGGGCGCCTCGCTGGAGGTGTCCGCGGACCGGACCGTGGTGGCGTTCAGGGACGTCGTCACCTCCTTCCGGATGCCGGGCCACACCATTCCCGGCTTCGCCCAGGCGTCCCGGAAGATGGCGCTGGCGGGTGTCTACAACCCGCGGATCCATCGTGACGACGTTGTCATGCCGGTCCTGCGCACGCTGGGCGTTCTCGACGTCGGCGGGCTGGGCCCCGAGGGCGCCGAGGCCCAGGACGAGCTGGGCCGTCACCTGGCGGAACTGGACGCCGCCGCCTCCCGCTTCGACGAGGTCGCGGCCGCCTGGCAGGCCCGGAGGCGGGCCGGCGGGCAACCGGTTCCCTAGGGCGGTTCCCCAGGACGGCGACGACACGGCGACACGAGCGGACCCCGGCCGTCGGCCGGGGTCCGCTCGTGTGTGCGCCGGGTTCCGTCAGGACGGTGCCGGTCCGAGCAGCCGCTGCAGGGCCCGGCGGGTGCGCTGGGGCGCTCCGGGCGCGGCGAAGAGCTGGATCTCCTGGTTCAGGGCCATGTAGAGACCGACGAGTTCGTAGGCCACCTGCTCCGGTTCCGTGTCGGCCGGCAGCTCGCCCGCGGCCACGGCGATGCTCACGTCACGGGCGAGCCGGCGCCGCCACACCCGGAAGAGCTGGGCCACCCGGTCGTGCAGGAGGCCGCCGCGGGCGTCGAACTCGACGGAGGCGGTCGTGAAGAGGCAGCCGCCGGGGAACGTGTCGCGTTCCGTGACGAGATAGGCGATCCAGGCTTCGCAGACGGCCCACAGCCGGGGCAGGCCCGGCTTCTCGCTCTGTGCGGGCTCCCACACCGCCCGGGAGAAGACCTCCGAGGCGCGCTCCAGGGTGGCCAGCTGAAGCCCCTCCTTGGTGCCGAAGTGACCGAGCACCCCGGCCTTGCTCATCCCCAGGTCAGTGGCGAGACGCCCGATGCTCAGCCCTTGGAGGCCGTCGACCGAAGCGATCACCATGCCGCGTTCCACGATGCGGTGGCGGGTCCTGCGGGCTTCGGCGACGGAGTTGCGTGGGCTCATGGCGCCATCCTAGCGAGCCACCCGCGCATTTAACTTCCGATCGGTCGGTTGCTATATTCCGGGCACTGCTGCCAAGCCAAGGAGATCAGCCGTGCAGGGAAGCCACATCGCAGCCCTGGGCCACTACCAGCCGGCCCGGATCCTCACCAATGACGACCTGGCCTCCATGGTCGAGACCAGCGACGAGTGGATCCGCCGCCGCACCGGAATCGCCACGCGCCACATCGCCGCCGACGACGAGTCGGTGACCGACATGGCGGCGACCGCCGCGAGCAAGGCCCTGGCCTCCTCCGGCCTCGAGCCCGCCGACATCGGCCTGGTCACCGTGGCGACCTGCACCTCGATCGACCGCAGCCCCTCGACGGCGGCCCAGGTCGCGGCCCGGCTCGGCATCCCCTCCCCGGTCGCCTTCGACCTGAACAACGCCTGCGCCGGCTTCTGCACCGCCCTCGCCTGCGCGGACCACGCGCTGCGCGCCGGGGCTGCCCGCCACGCGCTGGTCATCGGCGCCGAGAAGATGTCCGACGTCACCGACTGGAGCGACCGCAGCACCTGCGTCCTGCTCGGCGACGGCGCCGGCGCCGCCGTGCTCAGCGCGTCCGACGGCGAGGGCATCGGGCCGGTCGCCTGGGGTTCCGACCCGACCCGCAGCGACGCCGTCCGGCTGGTCGACGACTGGCACCCGCACTTCGAGCAGGAGGGCCAGGCCGTCTTCCGCTGGGCGACGAGCCAGCTCCCCGCCATCGCCAGGGAAGCCTGCGAGCGCGCCGGCCTGACCCCGGCCGATCTCGCCGCCGTCGTCACGCACCAGGCCAACCTGCGCATCATCGAGGCCGTGATCCGCCAGCTCGAACTGCGCGAGGACGTCGTGATCGCCCAGGACGTCACCGACTCCGGCAACACCTCCGCCGCCTCCGTCCCGCTCGCCCTGTCCAAGCTGACCGAGCGGAACGCCATCCCCTCGGGCGCGCCGGTCCTCCTCCTCGCCTTCGGCGGCGGCCTGTCCTGGGCCGGCCAGGTCGTCACCTGCCCCTGACCCCGGCCGACCCCGGCGTTTTCTTTACGCTTCCCTGACGCCGGGGCCGGATCCGCCGGGCCTGCGCGCGGTGTCCTCCCCGTTGTCCGGAACGCGTCGGAGAGGGGAGTGCCATGGAAGGCACCGTCGTCGCAGTGGTGGCTGTGATCGTTCTTCTGCTGCTCGTGCTGAAGAGCGGTATGCGGGTCGTCAACCAGGTGGAGCGCGGGGTCGTCTTCCGGTGGGGGAAGGCGCTGCCCAGCTACCGGCAGCCGGGCATCACCTTCCTCATCCCGTTCGCCGACCGGATGCGCAAGGTGAACGTGCAGGTCGTGACCATGCCGGTGCCCACCCAGGAGGGCATCACCCGGGACAACGTGTCGGTGAAGGTCGACGCCGTCGTCTACTTCCGGGTCACCGACCCGGTGCGCGCGGCCATCGAGGTGCAGGACTACGTCTTCGCCGTCGGCCAGGTCGCCCAGTCCTCCCTGCGCTCCATCATCGGCAAGAGCGACCTGGACGACCTGCTGAGCGACCGGGAGCGGCTGCACGAGGGGCTCGCGCTGATGATCGACAGCCCGGCCGCCGGCTGGGGCGTCCACATCGACCGGGTCGAGATCAAGGACGTACAGCTCCCCGAGTCGCTGAAGCGGTCCATGTCGCGCCAGGCCGAGGCCGAGCGGGAGCGGCGGGCCCGGGTCATCACCGCCGACGGCGAGTTCCAGGCCGCCCAGCAGCTCGCCAACGCGTCGCGGATCATGTCCGACACCCCGGAAGCCATGCAGCTCCGCCTCCTCCAGACCGTCGTGGAGGTGGCCGCCGAGAAGAACTCGACCCTGGTGATGCCGTTCCCCGTCGAGCTGCTCCGCTACTTCGACCGGGCCGCGCAGAAGATCGGCGCCGACCTGGACGTGCCTCGGCAGACCCCGGCTCCCGCACCCGAGAGCGAAGACCGGAGCGCATAGCATCCGCTCATGACCAACGTGCTGAATGTCGAGATCAACGCCCTCACCGGCGGCCCCGCCGACCTGGCCCGGTACGCCGGCAAGGCGGTCCTCATCGTGAACGTGGCCTCCAAGTGCGGCCTGACCCCGCAGTACTCGGGGCTCGAAAAGCTCCAGGAGCGGTACGCCGAGCAGGGCTTCACCGTGCTCGGCGTGCCCTGCAACCAGTTCCTCGGGCAGGAGCCCGGCACCGCCGAGGAGATCGCCGAGTTCTGCTCGGCGACGTACGGCGTGACCTTCCCGCTCACCGAGAAGGTGGAGGTGAACGGCGCGGGACGGCACCCGCTGTACGAGCGGCTGGTCGGCTTCGCCGATGCCGAGGGGCACACCGGGGACATCCGCTGGAACTTCGAGAAGTTCCTGATCGGCCGGGACGGGCGGATCGTCGCGCGGTTCTCGCCGCAGACCGAGCCGGAGTCGGCCGAGGTCGTCGCCGCGATCGAGGCCCAGCTCGGCTGAGCCCGGCTTGACCTTGCCCCTGGGGCAGGCAGGAGCGTCCTTCGTGCCGGGCGGGACGGACCGCCCGGTGACGGAGGGGCGAGTGAGCCGGAGGCGAGCCGCCGTTGAAAGGGGCCGGCATCGTGAACGAGGAGTTGCTCACCATCGGCGCCTTCGCCGCGCGGTGCCGGCTGTCGGCCAAGGCCCTGCGGCTGTACGACCGGCTCGGCCTGCTGACACCGGCCCGTGTCGACGCGCCCAGCGGCTACCGCTACTACCGCGTCGACCAGGTCGAACGGGCCCGGCTTGTGGCCATGCTGCGGCAGTTGGACATGCCGCTCGCCCGGATCGCCGAGGTGGTGGAGGCCGACGGGGCCGAGGCCGCCGACCGGCTCGACGCCTACTGGGCGGACGTGGAGGCCCGGGTTGCCGGGCAGCGCACCCTCGCCGAGTACCTCCGTGGACGACTGTCGGGGAGGAGCTCCGAGATGTACGAGAAGTTCGTGGTCGAGACCGTGGAGGTGCCGGCGCAGGTGGTGATCACCGAGTCGCGGCACACACTGGCGGACGAACTGCCCACCTGGATCGGCGCGTCCCTGGACCGTCTCGAGGCGGCCGCCCGGGAGTGCGGGGGCATCACGGGCGCGCCGTTCGTGGTGTACCACTCCGAGGTCTCGACGGAGAGCGACGGGCCCGCCGAGTCGTGCGTGCCGGTCGCGGACGAGGCGGCGGCGCGGGCCTGGGCCCAGGAGCACGGGCGGGCCCGGGAGACCCGGGTACGGGTGGAGCCGGCGACCCGGCTGGCCCGTACCCGGATCACCAAGGCGCAGGTGGCGCACCCGCAGATCCTGGCCGCGTTCGAGGCGGTGGAGCAGTGGCTGGCCCGCGAGGGGCTGGAGCCGGCGGGGCCCTGCCGGGAGATCTACTTCGCGGACTGGGACGCGGCGGGAGCCGAGGACCCGGTGTGCGATGTGGCGTTCCCGGTGCGGTAGCCGGACACGGGCGAGCCCTCTCGGCAAGGACGGCGACTGGACGAGAGGGCTCTCCTGGTGGTGCTGTGCAGTTGTGCGGTCAGCGTCAGGGAGAACCCCTCACGCCTTGACCGAGGCCACGAAGGCGTTCCACGCGTCGGCGGGGAAGGCCAGGATCGGGCCCTCGACGACCTTGGAGTCGCGGACGGCGAGTTCGGCGGCGGTGGGCGACTTGACCTCGACGCAGGCGCCGTTGCCAGCGGAATAGGAGGACTTCATCCACGTCTCCGAAGCGCCCTGAATCAGTGCCATGTCCACTCCTGTTGCGAGTTGCAGTAGTGCGGTTCACGCCAACCATGTCGTCTGATTGGCGTGATCGACGCTACCGGGCAACTGCGCTTGCTGGAGTAGTCGTTCACTCAACCGGATGGCATATTCCAGGTGAGCCTTCCACGGAAGCGGACCGACGGTGTACGATCCCGCGCCCTCTGTGGGTCCGCCTCAGTCGGCGTACCTTTTCGCCGCATCGGCGATGAATTGCCGGGATGCTTCCACATTGAGGGACTGTGCCCGCAGATGCTCGTACATCACGGCGTACTTCTGCACGTCCTGCGCCTTCTCCAGGTACAGGTCGCTGGTGACGCCCTCCAGGTACACCACGCTGGAGTCGGCCGCGTCGGCGAACTCCAGGATCGCGTACTGGCCGTTGAGCCCCGGATGCGCGCCCACCTCGAAGGGCAGCACCTGCACGGTGACATGCGGCAGCTGGGACATCTCGATCAGATGCTCCAGCTGCTCGCGCATCACCAGCTTGCTGCCGACCACCCGGCGCAGGGCGGCCTCGTCCAGCACCACCCACAGCCGGAGCGGGTTGTGCTCGGCGGTGATACGTTCCTGTCGGCGCAGCCGCACCTGGACGCGCTTCTCGATCTCGGCCGTCGACGTCTCCGGCAGCGCGCCCTGCACCAGGGCCTCGGCGTACGCGCGGGTCTGCAACAGGCCGGTCACCAGCTGGGGTTCGTACACCCGCAGCGACTCGGCGTCGGTCTCCAGCCCGATGTAGACGCTGTACGGGATGTCCCCGAAGGTGTGCCACCACCCCTGCTGCCGGGAATCCCGGGCCATCTCCATCAACGAGTCGACGATCCGCTGGTCCTCGACCTCGTACACCCCGCACAGGTCACGCACATCGCGCTGGCTGATGCTTCTGCGGCCGTTCTCCAGCCGGCTGATCTTCGACTGCGACACGAGCAGCCGCTCCGCCACCTCTTCGGCCGTCATGCCCTTGAGCTCGCGGAGCCTGCGCAGCTCCTGGCCGAGCCGGCGCCGCCTGACGGTGGGATTGACATTGGACGCCACGGGACGTGCACCTCCGGCTGCCTGCCTGTTACTTGACACTTTCCGTATCTGCTGTTGAGCAGACTGCCACCAAGGTGCTTTCTACCGCTGGGAAACGAGGGATATGCGGCGCCCCCTTGAACTGTTGTTCCCTGGATTTGCCGCCCTGTGGACGCAGTCGAGCGGGGCGGCGAGACACAGGGTCTCACCGCCCCGCTCGGACCGGCGGCTCCCGAACCGGTTCTGTGGGGACCGGGCTTGCTCAGTGGGCCACGACGCGTGCCATGGAGCCGCGGTGCGGCTGCATCGGAACCCCGCGTGCGGGTTCCGCCGCGGGCCTGGCTCCGGCCGCGCCCTGCCGGCCGGCTGCGGCCGGTCCGCGGCGCGGCTGGGCGACGGCACCGTTCTGCACGTCCATCACGGCGTGCGCGACGAGCCCGCCCATCGGGTCATGCCGGATCAGATCCCGCAACCGGGACCGCGAGGACCGGCCCTCGTTCCCCGGGTACAGGTGCTTGCCGAGCCCGACGGCGTGCGCCAGGGCGGCGAGCGCCGCGGTCCGCGGGTCCGGCGGCACGCCGGTGCGGATCGCGGAATCCAGCCGGGCACGGATCTCCCGGCTGATCTCGTTGTCCGTCGCCTGATAGCGCGTCGTCGGCAACACCCCGCACATCTGACCGGCCACGGCATGCACCATGCCGCACCGCTCCAGATGCGAGAGGTACGTCTGACGGAGCCCCAGCCGGGGTCCGCCGATCCAGTGGACGGCACGCACGGGAGCGCCACGCCTTCGCAGCAACTCCAACGCGCAGTCCAGAGTCGGATCTCCTGTCGGCCGTGGTACCACCACGGCGATACGATCCCCGTCTGGGGCTATCCGTCCGGCCAGCGCCAGCTCTACTAGCTGTGCACCGGCCAGACCGAGGTCGAGCGACTGCGGCTGTGCAGTGGTACCCGTGGCCGGGTCCAATGCCAGCAGCAGAAGCTCCTCCGGAAGTGTTCTGCGGCTCCTGCCCATCCATGCCTCCCCGCGTGGATGAATGACAGGGTGACCCCTCTCACATTGGTCTGTCGAGGGTGCGTGACCGGTTCGTGAGGGAACCGGCAGGTATGTCGTTCTCGTCTACCGCAGGGGCCAAGCCCTCACACAGGACACTGGTACATGGTTCGGACAGGGCGCACACGTGAGCGTGCGACGCATGAGGAGGCATCGGTGGCGGGCGAGTCCCCCGACAGGTCGAAGCAGCGCGAGTCGTCGGCGGAACCGACGTCGGGGAGCGCGGGTTCGGTTCCCGAGGCGCGCGATCCGCGTCTCGCCGTGGCCCGCGAAAAGGATTCCTCGGACGGCGGCGCCACGGACACGGCGACGAAGGTCCTGACGGTACGACCGGCCGACTCCCACTCCGAGGACACCGCCCTGCGCGCGGCGGTCTCGGCATGGGTGCGCGACCCACACCCCGACACAACCGCAAACCCTTCGGAAGAGCCGAAGCCCGAGAACACCGAGGACGACGGCAAAGCCCCCGAAGCAACGACGCCTCCCAGCACCGAGGCCCGGCCGAAGGCCCCCTCGAAGGCCGACGCCGACGCCGAGGACAGCGCTGAGGACAAGGCCGACGCGAAGTCCGAGACCGACACGAACGCAAAGGCGAACGTGGAGTCCGAGACCGACGCGAAGGCAGAGGCTGACGCGAAGGCGAACGCGGAGTCTGTGGCCGACGCGAGCACGAAGGCGGACGCGGACGTGAAGGCGGACGCGGGCGTGAAGGCGGGCGCGGAGTCCGAGACCGACGCAGACGCGGACGCGAACGCGGAGGCCAAGTCGCAGGCGGACGCGAAGGCGGACGCGGAGTCCGAGACCGACGCGGACACGAAGGCTGACACCAAGTCCGAGGCGGACGCGGACGCGACGGCGGGCGCGGAGTCCGAGACCGACGCAGACGCGAAGGCGGACACGAGCACGAAGGCTGACGCGAAGTCCGAAACCGGCTCGAAGGCGAAGGCCGGCGCGGACGCGAAGGCGGATGCGGACGTGACGTCCGGGGCCGACGCGGACGCGAAGGCCGGTGAAGGCGAAGCCGAGGCGGAGGAGGGCGGCGACGAGCCGGAGGCCACCGACGGCGAGGACGCCCCACAGGGGCCAACCGCAGCCGACGACGGGACCCGCACGGGTGGTGCGGGCGGGAAGCCGGACGCCGAAGGCGAAGCCGAGGCGGACTCGGAGGCGGAGGCGCCGCAGGCAACCGGCGGAGCCGAGGCGGGTGGGGTCGACCAGGCGACCACCGTCTTCAAGGCCGTACGGCCCAAGAAGCCCGCCGTCGACCAGCCGACGACCATGCTCAAGCTCGGCGGCAAGCCCAAGCCTGCCGAGACCGACTCCGAGCGCACCAGCAAGTTCGTCGCGCTGAAGGACGACATGCGCCCGGCCGACAAGTCGGCCGACAAGGCAACGACCCCGGCCCCCGCAAAGGCCCCGGCCTCCGACGCCACCACCCCCGTCCCCCACATCGGCCCCGAACGCACCACCCAGCAGCCGCTCCCGCCCAAGCCCCCGCTGGACCTGCTGGCGGAGCTGACGAACACGCCCCCGCCCCCGGAGACCCCGGTCCGCACGCTCGTGCGCCGGATCAAGATCTGGACCCCTCTGGTCCTGCTCCTGGCGATCGTCTTCGCGGTCGTACAGACGTTCCGCCCGCTGCCGACCCCCACCCTCGCGCTGACCGCGAAGGACAGCTACACCTTCGACGGCAGGACGAACCTGCCCTGGCCGGGCGAGGGCCAGGGCTGGATGGACGGCGACGGCATCGGCACGATGGGCGGCTTCGGCAAGCAGACCCCCGTGGCCATCGGCTCGGTCGCCAAGACCATGACCGCGTACATCATTCTCCGGGAGCACCCGCTGAAGCCGGGCCAGGAAGGCCCGAACATCGAGATCGACGCCAAGGCGGAGAAGGAGGGCGGCTACGACAAGGACGGCGAGTCGACGCTCAACACCGTCAAGGCCGGTGGCCACCTCACCGAGAAGCAGGCCCTGTCGGCCGTCCTCATCCCCTCCGCCAACAACATCGCGCGGCTCCTCGCGCGCTGGGACGTGGGCTCGGAGGCGGCGTTCGTCAAGAAGATGAACGCCACCGCCAGGGAACTGGGGATGACCCACACCACGTACACCGATCCCTCGGGCCTGAAGGAGACCACCGTCTCCACCGCCGAGGACCAGGTGAAGCTCGGCCGAGCGTTCGTCAAGGTGCCGGCGCTGGTCGCCATCAGCAGCGCGGCCAGCTGGACCGACCCCTCCGGCAAGTTCTGGCCCAACTACAACACGCTGCCGTACCACATCGGGGCGATCGGCATCAAAACCGGCAGCACCACCGCGGCCGGCGGCAACCTGCTCTTCGCCTCCCGCAAGAAGGTGGGCGGGCAGACGGTGACGATCGTCGGCGCGATCCTCGGCCAGCACAAGCCGAAGATCCTCGAAACGGTCAACGCGGTCAGCCAGACCGCGCTGCTCGCCGCCCAGGACGCGCTGACCTCCCAGAAGATCGTGAAGAAGGGCGACGTGGTCGGCTACGTGGACGACGGGCTCGGCGGCCACACCCCGGTCGTGGTCACCAAGGACGTCACCGCCGTCGGCTGGGCCGGCCTGAAGGTGAAGCTGTCCTTCGCCTCCGGCACCGTGCCGCACACGGCGAAGGCCGGTACCACGGTCGGTACGCTCACCGTGGGTGACGGTTCGGCCGGTGCGGTGAAGGTTCCGGTCGCCCTCCAGAAGGATCTGGCCGAGCCCGGTTTCGGCGCCAAGCTGACCCGTCTGGCCTGACCACCCCGGCCGCCGGCCCACCGCGCACCCCGCTGACGGAGCCCCCACCCGGGAGCCCCGCGGCGGGGTGCGTGCTAGCGTCACGAAACGGGGCAGGTCGCCGGTCACGGGACGCGGCCGCGAACTGGACGGGAAGCGGCCGGGAACACCGAGACAAGCGGCCGAGAACAGAAGACGGGATACGGGGAGTGCCTTCAGGTGGCCACAGCGGAGCCGACACGTGCCGACGACGCAGATCCGGGCCCGGGATCCGGCCCGCGAATACGCCTGTCCACGACTGACACGGCGACGACCAAGCCCGCGGCCGCGACCGGCGCAGCGGCGGGCCCGGCGGCTCGTACGGCGAGCGATGCCGCGGCCGGCACGGACCGGCACGGCACCGGGGCGGGCCGCCCCGGCGGACGTGCCCGTCTGCTCGCCGCCGCCGAACCGCTCCGGCAGCGGCTGCTGCGGCACCCCGTGCTGTCCGTGACCGCGCTCGCGGGCGTGCTGCACATCATCTGGTTCTTCACGTTCGCCAACAGCGGCGGCGATCTCGCGGCGCAGGACGCGTGGGCGGAGTTCGTCGGCCGGCACCCGGACTCGGCGTACAACCTCGCCTGGTACGGGGGCATGCACCCGGTGTCGTACAGCGTGGTGTCGCCGTATCTGATGTCGGTCCTCGGCGTCCGTACGACGATGATGATCGCCGGGACGGTGTCGGCGGGCCTGCTGACGCTGGTCCTGATCCGCAGCCGGTCGGTGAAGAACCCACTGTGGGCCTCGCTCGCCGGGGTCGTGGCGTTCCTGTGCAACGCGATCTCCGGCCGGGTCACCTTCGGTCTCGGCACGATGTTCGCGCTCGGCGCGGTCGCGGCGGTGTTCTGCTGGCCGTACCGGTGGCGGTACAAACGCTGGGCGAAGGCGCTGGTCGCCGCCCCGCTGGCCGCGCTCGCCACGATGGCCTCGCCGGTGGCGGGGCTGTTCACGGGCCTGATCGCGGCCGCGCTGTTCCTGCAGAAGCGGCGGCCGGGGGCGTGGGCGCTCGGCCTCGCGCCGTCGGCGGTGGTCGCGGTGTCCGCCTGGCTGTTCCCCTTCTCCGGCACCCAGCCGATGGTGTTCGGCTCGGTGGTCATGCCGCTGCTGTACGGCCTGCTGTGCCTGTTCCTGGCGCCGAAGGAATGGGTGACGGTCCGGCTGACGGCCGCCGTCTACAGCGTCGGCGTGGTTCTGGTCTGGCTGATCAGCTCGCAGATCGGATCCAACATCTCGCGGCTGCCGATGCTCTTCGCGGGCGCGACCCTGGTCGCCATCCTGCCGTACACCGTGCCGAAGTCCCGCAAGTGGTATCTGACCGTGCTGGCTCTCCTGGGCTTCGCCGGCTGGATCGGCTTCAAGTCGGTGGACGACATCATCCACACCACTCCGGCCGCCTCCTGGGCCCGGGAACTCGCCCCGCTCGTCAACGAGCTGCAGAAGGCCGGCGCCGAGAAGGGCCGTGTCGAGGTGGTACCGGCCCGCTCGCACCGCGAGGCATCGGCCCTCGCCCCGTACGTCAACCTGGCCCGCGGCTGGAACCGGCAGGCCGACATGGAGCGCAACCCGCTCTTCTACGACGACACGCTGAACTCGGCGAACTACCACGAGTGGCTCCAGCGGTGGGCCGTGCACTTCGTGGTGCTGCCCAAGGACAATCTGGACGGGGACGGCGGACAGCGCGAGCGGGCGCTGCTGCAGCGCGGGATGCCGTATCTGAAGCAGATCTGGGGCGACGCCAACTGGCAGCTGTTCCAGGTGACCGATCCGGCCCCGCTCGCCGAGCCGAACGCGGTGGTGGACCGGGCCGAGCAGGGCGAGATGACCCTGGAGGTGCGCAAGGCGGGGCGGATCCTGATCCGTGTCCCGTACTCGCCGTGGCTGAGCATCGTCGACGAGCACGGCAAGAGCCAGCCGTACGACAAGATCAAGGCGTGCCTGATGGCGACATCGGAGGACAGCGAGGGGGACAAGTGGACCGTGCTGCTCGCGCCGAAGGCCGGGACGTACCGGCTGGCGGCGCCGTACCAGCTGCCCCGCGGTACGCCGTGCCCCGACTCGCTGAAGTGAGTTCTACCGGGTTCCGCGCAGCTCGGCCACGTACGTGTCCGTGCCCGGCACCGTCGGGATGAACGGCGCCACCAGTTCCACCCGGCCCAGGCCGGATTCGGTCACCTGGTCCTCCAACCCGCCGAAGTGCTGCTCCCAGCACTCCCGGGGGTCCGTCTCCAGGAACCACAGCAGCGTGAGCCGGGTGTCCACGCCCTCGACCTGCCTGACGTAGGTCATGCGGTCGCCGGGCAGGGGCGTGGGCCGGAAGACCGTCACGAGCGCGGCCGGCGAGCCCGCCACCCGCTTCGGCAGGTGGCGGGTGCGCAGCCACTCCAGCAACCGCGCCCGCTGCTCGGCCGACTCGGCGTCGATCACCTCCAGCACCAGCCCGGCGTAGGGGTGGTCGAGGGCGTGGAAGTCCCGCGGGCCGGCCGCGCCGTCCCGGTACACCGTCGTCTCGTGGTCCTGGAAGGCGGTGAAGACGTGGGTGCGCTCGTGGTAGACGCGGGCGTCCCGGTTGAGGCGCTTGTTGATGGCGACCGTCCACTTCATGTGGTCGTCGTAGCGGCCGGCGGTGATCCAGTAGGTGGAGAGATAGCAGCCGGCGGTGACCGGCTGGGCGATCGCCGACTTCTCGGGGCGGCGCAGGAGCTGGAGCTCCCGGGTCGCCACCCAGCGGCGGCCCGCGTACATCCAGGGCATGGCCATCGCGCCGGCGTAGTAGTGGTCGTCCTCGTACCAGCGGTTGTACGCGTACTCGTGTCCGGGGTGCGGCTCGACCATGGTGATCAGGGCGTGCCCGGGGCGGACGCCGTACGGGCCGACGGCGGCCAGTTCGGCGTACCGCTCGCTGCGGGTGTCGTCGCTCATGCGGTTCCCCTTTTCTGCGGTCGCCCATACTCTGACGCTCCGTCAGATGAAGCGCCAGGGTCCGGGAGGCTGTCATGTCACTGCTCGCCGGCAAGACCGTCGTCGTCTCCGGCGTCGGCGCCGGGCTCGGCCACCAGGTCGCCGCCGCCGTCGTACGGGACCGGGGGAACGCCGTCCTGGGCGCCCGCACGGAGGCGAACCTCGCCAAGAGCGCGGCCGGGATCGATCCGGACGGCACGCGCACGGCGTACCGGGCGACCGACATCACCGACGAGCGGCAGTGCGAGGCGCTGGCGGCGCTGGCGCGGGAGCGGTTCGGCGGGATCGACGCCGTGGTGCATGTGGCCGCCTGGGACTCGCACTTCGGCGGGATCGAGGACGCCGACTTCACGACCTGGCAGTCGGTGATCGACGTGAACCTGCTGGGGACGCTGCGGATGACCCGGGCCTGCCTGCCGGCACTGAAGGCCGCCGGGGGCGGGTCGGTGGTGTTCATCGGGACGCAGTCGGCCGTGGCCGCGCCCTCGCAGGTGAAGCAGGCCGCGTACGCCGCCTCGAAGGGGGCGCTGACCAGCGCGATGTACTCACTGGCGCGGGAGCTGGGGCCGTACCGGATCCGGGTCAACACCGTGCTGCCGGGCTGGATGTGGGGGCCGCCGGTGCAGGCGTACGTGCGGTTCACCGCGCAGACGCAGGGGGTGGCGGAGGACGAGGTGCTGGCGCGCCTGACCGAGCGGATGGCGCTGCCGGAGCCGGCCACCGACGGGGATGCGGCGGACGCGGCGGTGTTCCTCGCCTCGGACCGGGCGCGGGCGATCACGGGCCAGTCGCTGCTCGTGAACGCCGGGGAGCTCATGCGGTAGGGCGCCCCGCGGCGTGTTCATACACATGAACAGAAGTCACCACAACGAACAATTTTACCGTGACTTGACCTTCATCTTGCTTGTCGTGTTCATGTGAGCGGACCCACGATCGGGCACATGAACAGTCTCGACTGGGCCGTGCTCATCGGCTACTTCGGTGTGATGGTCGCGATCGGCGTCTGGTCGCACAAGCGCGTGGACAACGTCTCCGACTTCTTCACGGCCGGCGGCAGGATGCCCTGGTGGCTGTCCGGCATCTCGCACCACATGTCGGGCTACAGCGCCGTGATGTTCACCGGCTATGCCGGCATCGCCTACACCTACGGCGTCACCTCCTTCATCACCTGGTCCTTCCCCATCGCGCTCGGCATCGCCATCGGCTCGAAGCTGTTCGCGCCGCGCATCAACCGGCTGCGCTCGCGGCTCCATGTGGCCTCCCCTTTGGAGTATCTGAAGAACCGTTACAACCTGCCGACCCAGCAGGCGCTCGCCTGGTCCGGCATGCTGCTGAAGATCGTGGACGTGGGCGCCAAGTGGGCGGCGATCGCCACCCTGCTGTCGGTGTTCACGGGCGTCTCCCTGAACCAGGGCATCCTCATCACCGGCGCGATCACCGCGATCTACTGCACGATCGGCGGCCTGTGGGCGGACGCGCTGACCGAACTCGGCCAGTTCGTCATCCAGTTGCTCGCCGGCATATCGATGTTCGTCGCGGTCGTGGTCAAGCTGAACGACAAGAACATCGGCTTCCTCGGCGCCTGGGACGAGCCCGCGCTGCACGGCCACGGCAAGCCGCTGGTCGGCCCGTACGGCACGGTGTTCCTGCTGGCGTTCCTGTTCATCAAGCTCTTCGAGTACAACGGCGGCATGCTCAACCAGGCCCAGCGCTACATGGCGACGGGCAGCGCGTACGAGGCCGAGCGCTCGGCCCGGCTGTCGGCGATCCTCTGGCTGGTCTGGCCGGTGGTCCTGTTCTTCCCCATGTGGATGTCCCCGCTCCTCGTCCACGCGCAGAAGCCGGACGGCTCCGACTCCTACGCCCTGATGACCGAACAGCTGCTGCCGCACGGCCTGTTGGGACTCGTCATCGTCGGCTTCTTCTCGCACACCATGGCCATGTGCTCCTCCGACGCGAACGCGATCGCGGCCGTCTTCACCCGCGACGTCGCACCGGTGCTGTCGGCCAAGGCGCGCTCCTGGGGCGAGCGTTCGGGGCTGATCGCGGCCCGGGTCACCACCGTCGTCTTCCTCGGTCTGTCCATGGCCGTCGCGACCCAGGTCAACTCCCCCGCCTTCAAGGACATCATCACGGTCGTCATCAAGTGGGTGGCCGGTCTGATGGGCCCGATCGCGATCCCGATGATGCTCGGCCTGCTCCGCCCGTTCCGCCGCTCCGGCCCGACGGCGGCGCTCACCAGCTGGGCGGCGGGCCTGCTGGCCTTCTGGCTGGTCAACTACCCCATCAACTGGAACGTCGACGGCGGAGTCCCGCTCCAGTACCAGGTCTCGGTGCCGCTCGCGGTCTCGCTCGTCCTCTACATCCTGATCGGCTACCTGAAGCCGGAGGACACCCCGGAACGGCTGGCCGTCATCGAGCGGCTGAACACGGACGGGGACGGGAGCGCTGCGCGGGCTGTGCCGGTGCCCACGGGTGCGGGGGACGACGTGGTCGGAGCGCCCCACCAGCCCCGGTAGCCGACCGGTCGACCGCCGTCGCGGCGGTCGACCGGCCCCGTCCGTCAACCGCCGCAGGCCGAGCGGATCTTGTAGAACGTGCTCAGATACTTCGCGTGGTAGGACGCGCTGGCGATCCGCACCACCGCCTCGTCCGCCGAGCGCAGCGACGATCCGATCAGGTTGGCGCTGCCGGTGTAGACGCGCGGTGTGGTGTCGCCGCCGAAGGAGCCGTCGATCAGGATCTCCTTGTTGTGCGGGCGGACGTCGATGCCCGGACCGTTCGGGATGCGGCACCTGCGGTGCTGGATGCCGGCGGCGTCCAGCTTGGCGGTGATCGTGCTGTCGCTCTCGGCGTAGAGGATGTCGACCCAGCAGCCCCTGCCGCGCAGCTGGGCCAGCTTGTCGGCGACCTGGCGGCGTGAGCCGTAGAAGCTGTGCATCACGATGCGGATGTCGCTCGCGTGCCGCTTGCCGTCCGTGCCGGTGTACGTGCAGGCGACCTGGTCCAGCGCACTGACGACGTTGTCGGTGGCCGGGTTGTAGTAGGAGCTGTCGCCGCGGGGGAAGAAGTAGCCCCGGTACGTCGAGCCGGCCGGCGTGGCGAAGTACGCGTGGTTGTTGCCGCCCGCGAGGGCGCGCCCGTACTGGAGCATCTGGTGGTAGGCGACGTAGCCGTCGTACACGGCACTGTCCGTGAAGGTGACGGCGTCGTTGAAGGTCTCGACCTTGTACCAGTCGGAGAGGTTCGAGGAGGTCTGGAAGACGACCTTCGAGTAGCTGGTGCCGTCGCTGAACGGCCCGACCTTCGAGAAGACGAAGAACTTGTTGTGGTTGTACGCCGGTTGGGGCGGGGCGACGCTCAGACAGCCGCGTTTGACGTCGTCCACGCCGTCGGCGTCCTCGAACCTGTCGTCGCACACGACGATCCAGGAGCGGGCCGCGTCATTGGTTCCCAGCCCGGCCCGCAACGCCTGGAAGGCCGGGTTGGCGAACTCGGCGCCGTTGGCTCCCACATAGGACGAGTCGTCGACGATGAGCCTGACGTCGACGCCGCGCCGGTGGGCGGCGAGCAGCGCGGAGGCGACCTCCTGGTCCCTGAATTCGTACATCGAACCGCGGATCTGCGCGCCCCTGGGCGTCGCGTCGATGAGCCGGACGAGCTGCGTGAAGATGGCCTTCTGCTGCGCCGTCGTCCCGAGCGGGTCGTTGAACACGGGCCCGTTGACGATCGGCTTGTCCAGTGCGGCGGCGGGTGTCGCGCCGCCGAGGAGGAGTGCGGTCACCAGCGCGAGCACGGCGGTGACGGCGGACGGCACGCTACGGAGGTACCGGTTCGGATGCGGGGGCACAGGCGAAGAGGGCATTGTTCGCTTTCCTTGGGCGATCAAGTGGCCTGATCACTGTGCGGTGAAGGATGTTCAGTGAGCCACCGGACGCCGGGCATTCGGGGTATTCGGCGGGTGGTGTTCCGCCGACTGGCCGAGGCGTGACGCCGGGATCACGCGCGCGGATACTTCGCCAGCCATCCCGGTGACGCACCCGCCGGGCCGTGCAGCGCGGGCCCCTGGGTCATCTCCATCGCGAAGTCGTCGGCCAGTTCCAGGATCGTCGGGCGGCCCTCCAGTTCGGCCAGCCAGGCCGGCGGGAGGGCCGTCTCGCCGTGCAGGGCGCCCAGGAGGCCGCCGGTGAGGGCGCCCGCCGCCGCGGAGGGGCCGCTCTGGTTCACCGCCAGGCAGAGTCCGTGCCGTACGTCCTCCCCCACCAGCGCGCAGTACACGGACGCGGCCAGCAGCCCGTCCGCCGTGCCGTCGCCGGCCAGCTCCTCCACCCTGGCGGGGGTGGGTATGCCCTGCCGTACGGCGCCGAGGGCGTGCTGGAGGGCGTCGGAGACCGGCTGGTGGCCGGGGCGGACGGCGAGCAGGGCGAGGGCCCGCTGTACGGCGCCGTCCAGGCTGTCGCCCCGGGCCAGCGCGTGCACGATCACGGCGTAGGCGCCCGCCGACAGATGGGCGATCGGGTGGCCGTGGGTCTGGGCCGCGCACTCCACGGCCAGCTGGACGACCAGTTGGGGCTCCCAGCCGACCAGGAGGCCGAAGGGCGCCGAGCGGGCGACGGCCTCCGGCCCCAGCTCTCCGGGGTTCTTCGGGGACTCCAGCGTGCCCATGGTCGCGTCGCCGAAGCCGATGAGCAGGGCGCGGGTCGGGTCCCGGCGGGCGTACAGCCACTCCTCGCGGGCCAGCCAGCCGTCGTCCTTGCGGCGCTCGTCGGGCCCCCAGTCCCGCTGGGTGGCCGCCCAGCGCAGATACGCCCGGTGCAGATCGGTCGGCGGGTGCCAGGCGCCGGTGTCGCGGCGCACCTGGGCCCGTATCAGCCCGTCCACGGTGAACAGGGTGAGCTGGGTGTGGTGGGTGATCGTGCCGCGCCGGCCGTGCCCGAAGGCCAGGTCCAGCAGCCCCTCGCCGCCGTACGCGGCCCGGATCTCCTCCAGGGACAGCGGGTCGGCCGGGCCGCCCAGCGCGTCGCCGACCGCGACCCCGAGCAGCGTCCCGCGCACCCGGCTGCGGAAGTCCTGCTGCTCGGCACGGCCCCAGACGGCACCGGATGTCGCAACCACGAGACCTCCCGACGACACCGTCCGTCTGTACGACGCTAGGCACTGTAATCGACCGAGGACCCTCCGTTCAGCGGGGCGAAACAGCCGTTGACCGGCATGTGCCGACCAGCTCCGCCCTCGCCGTACCGGCCGCCCTACGCCCCGGGGGCAACGAGTGCTTCGGCTCGAAGGCGCCCTCGGCGACGGCCTTGGTGAGAGCGGGTGACCTGCGGTGCGAGTGGCTCGGCCCTCGTACGGTGCCGGGGGCTCGCCGGTGCAGGCGGGAGTCCTGAGCCCGCAGGCCGGCGAGCAGCTCGATGGCCGCGCGGGGTGCTGCGGGAGCCTTCGGTGCGGCCGGTCGCTCCGGTTCGAGGACCGGAGCTGCCGCGGCCACGGCGAGCCTCGGCTTGTTGTACGAGATCGTCCGGGTCGTCACCTGTCCGGATTGAAGACGCTCCCTGGGGCGCGAGAGGTATCCGTGTTCCTCCAGCTCGCGCAGGGCCGCCGCGATCCGGATCTCCCCCTCCGGGAACTTCGCCGCCAGCGCCTTGATGCCGATCGGCGTCCCCTCCGGCAACGACTGGATGTGCAGCGCCAGCCCGACGGCCACCAGTGACAGGTCGGGATGCTGGGCCAAGTGGTTCCCGAAAAGAGCTTTCCTTCCTCGGTGATCAGGCCCTCGCACTGGGATGGCAGTCCCGGCGGGGGCCGATGCATGTGTGGACTTGTCGTCGTGGCCGACGCTGCACCACAACCACCCTGCCGCGCCAGTTGCGTCGGGCATATTCACTCCGGCGAGTGAGCAGCGGGGGCGGTGGGGGCGGGTTCGGTTCTTTCCCCGGTTCTTTGGTCTTTGGGGTCGGGCGCCGCCGGGTCGCGAGGAACCGCGCCGCGGTGCGACGCACAAGCCCAAGTCGCCTTCAGCGCCCTCCGGTCACCGGGTTGTGGATAAGCGGGACCCGGTCCCTCGGCGCTCCCTACTCTGTGGAGTCACGGCTGCGACACGGAGGGTGATGATGAAGGATGAGGAGGCCGAGGCCGTACTCAAGGCCGTCGGGCGGCAGGTCAAGCTGTGGCGGGAGGCCGCCGGGCTGAAGCAGGGGGAGTTGGGAGCGCGGATCGGGTACGGCGCGGACCTGGTCTCGGCGGTGGAGCGCGCGGTGCGTGTTCCGCAGCCAGAGTTCCTGGACGCGGCCGACGAGGTACTGGGCGCGGGCGGGAAGTTGTCCGCGATGAAGGAGGACGTCGAGAAGGCCCGGTACCCGAAGAACGTGCGGGACCTGGCCAAGCTGGAGGACGAATCCGTCGAGATGGGGGCCTACGTCTGCAATCACATTCATGGCTTGCTTCAGACCCCCGAATACGCACAGGCGGTGTACACGCTGCGGCGGCCGGCGTACACAGAGGAGGAGGTCGAGCGACTCGTCGCCGCGCGCATGGCACGAAAGGCCGTCTTCGACCGAGTGCCCCGGCCGCAGATCACGTTCGTCCAGGAGGAGGTGACCCTGCGACGTCCTGTCGGTGGCCGGGCGGTTCTGTGCAAGCAACTCGAACACCTTCTGGAGATCGGCAGGTTGCCCCACGTCGAGATCCAGGTGATGCCCACCGACCGGGAGGACCACGCGGGTCTCAGCGGGCCCATCCGGCTGCTGAAACTGCGAGGAGGAAAGACACTTGGGCACTTGGAGGTCCAGTTGCACAGCCGTGTGATCAGTGATCCCCGAGAAGTGCAGATCCTCGAAATGCGCTATGGGATGATCCGAGCGCAGGCGCTCTCGCCCCGGGAGTCGCTTGCCTTCATCGAGAAAGTGCTGGGAGCAGAGACATGACCCTCACGTCGCTGAAGTGGTTCAAGAGCAGCTACAGCAGCGCCGACGGCCCCGACTGCGTCGAGATAGCCATAACCCCCACCACCATCCACATCCGCGACTCCAAGGACAAGGACCGCGCTCACCTGGTCGTCGCCGGTACCCCGTGGGCGGACTTCGTGGCCTTCGCGGCCGAAACCGGCTGATGCCTGGAGGGGATCGGGAAGAATCCCCGGCATGACCATGACCACCCCCACACCCCGCACCGGCCTCAGCCTTGCCGCCGGTGTGCTCACCGGCATACTCGCCCTCTACATCGCGCTCGTCGCGCTCGGGAACATCACCGACTTCGAGACCAACCAGCAGTTCGTACGGCATGTGCTGGCGATGGACACGACGTTCAAGGACGACGACCTGATGTGGCGGGCGATCACCAGCACCGCGCTCCAGGACACCGCCTACGTCCTGATCATCGCGTGGGAGACGGTGGCGGCCCTCGTCCTGGTCCTGGGCACCTGGCTGTGGGCGCGACGGGATCACGACCGTGCCCGGCGGTTCTCCACCTACGGGCTGCTGATGCTGCTGCTGCTCTTCGGCGCCGGGTTCATCGCGATCGGCGGTGAGTGGTTCGCGATGTGGCAGTCCAAGACGTGGAACGGGCTGGACGCGGCGACCCGGATCTTCCTGCTCGCCGGAGTGGCCCTGATCGTCAACCAGCTTCCCACCGGCCGCCGGGACGCTAGTTGACGACCGTCACCCTCGTGCCCTGATCGCCGAAGGCCCACAGTGCGGCTCCGTCCTCCTTGTGGAGGCGGATGCCACCCAGCTTCTGGCCGTTCGCCGGGGGCGGGGACGCGCCGTCCAGCGCGTTGGAGAAGGCCACGTTCACGCCGTCCACCTTGGTGAAGTACATCACGTGCTCGATCTCCACGCCGTCCGAGCCCTTGAGGGACTGGGTGCGCAGGGTGACCGAGTAGCGGCCGGGCTGCGGACTCACCGTGCCCGGCCACACCGGGAAGGTGCGGGTCGCCTTGCCGGTCGCGTCGACCAGCCAGAGCCGCTTCTCGCCGAGCGAGTACACGATCCGGCGGCCCTCGCCGGAGGCGTCCGGCAGGGCGGGCACGGCCGGCGTCCCCGGGGTCACGGACGCGTGCGGGCTCGCCGACGCCGACGCGCTGGGCCTGGCCACGGCGGCCGTGGGATGCGGCCCGTGGTCCGCCTGCACGCCGAGGGCGACGACGGCCGCGGTCGCCCCCGCCGTCAGACCGGTGACCCAGGCCCACGAGGGCAGTCGGGCAGCCACGGGACGCATCTCCTCCGCTACGGGTCCCCTTCTCAGCACAGGGGTCGGATCATCGTACTCAGTCCTCGGACACGACTCAGTCCAGGACCGGCAGCAGCTCCGGCAGGTGCCCGTCGGACGCCTCGGCCGCCCGCTGCCGCTCCTCGGGGACCTCGCCGTACAGCGTGGTGCGCGGCTTCGCGGGGCGGCCGGCCGCCTCCGCCACCGCGACCAGGTCACGGACCGACTTGTACGAGCCGTAGGAGGAGCCCGCCATGCGGGAGATGGTCTCCTCCATGAGCGTGCCGCCCACGTCGTTCGCACCGGAGCGCAGCATCTCCGCCGCACCCTCCGTACCCAGTTTGACCCAGCTCGTCTGGATATTGGGGATCCAGGGGTGCAGGAGGAGCCTGGCCATCGCCGTCACCGCCCTGTTGTCCCGCGTGGTCGGCCCCGGGCGCGCGATCCCCGCCAGGTACACCGGCGCGTTGGTGTGGATGAAGGGCAGGGTCACGAACTCCGTGAAGCCGCCCGTCCGCCGCTGGATGCGGGCCAGCGTGCGCAGGTGGCCGAGCCAGTGGCGGGGCTGGTCGACATGGCCGTACATCATCGTCGACGACGAGCGGATGCCCAGCTCGTGCGCGGTGGTGATCACCTCGATCCAGGTGGCCGTGGGCAGCTTGCCCTTGGTCAGCACCCAGCGCACCTCGTCGTCCAGGATCTCCGCCGCCGTACCGGGGATCGAGTCGAGGCCCGCCTCCTTGGCGGCCGTCAGCCACTCCCGGATCGACATGCCCGTCCGCGTCGCGCCGTTCACCACCTCCATCGGCGAGAAGGCGTGCACGTGCATGCCCGGGACGCGCTCCTTCACCGCCCTGGCGATGTCGAAGTACGCCGTGCCCGGCAGGTCCGGGTGGATCCCGCCCTGCATGCACACCTCGACCGCGCCCACGTCCCACGCCTGCTGGGCGCGGTCCGCCACCTGCCCCAGCGAGAGGGTGTAGGCGTCCGCGTCCGTACGGCGCTGCGCGAAGGCGCAGAACCGGCAGCCGGTGTAGCAGACGTTGGTGAAGTTGATGTTGCGGGTGACGATGTAGGTGACGTCGTCGCCGACCGCCGACCTGCGCACGTCGTCGGCCACCCGGCACAGCGCGTCCAGTGCGGGACCGTCCGCGTGCAACAGGGCGAGGGCCTCGGCGTCGGTCAGCCGGGTCGGGTCGTCGGCCGCCGTGCGCAGCGCCTCACGGACGTCGGCGTCGATGCGCTCGGGGGCCATGCCGGGGGCGGCGGCCTCGCGCAGCGCCTCCCAGTCGCCGTACACCTCGTCGAAGTCGGCGCGCCGGTCTCCGGTGCGGCCCTCGGTGTCGACGGCCGTGTGCAGATCCGTGCGGCCGCTGGCGGTGAACACCTCCTCCGGCTCCTGCCAGGGCCGGCCCTGCACGACCGCGTCCGCACGGGCGAGGCCCGTCTCCGGGTCGGCGAGGGCGGACACGTGCGGGCGCAGCCGCGGGTCCAGCCAGGGCTCGCCGCGGCGGACGAACTCCGGGTAGACGCAGAGGCGTTCACGCAAGGAGAAGCCGGCGGCGCGGGAGCGCTCGGTGAGTTCCTCGATCTGCGGCCAGGGGCGTTCGGGGTTGACGTGGTCGATGGTCAGGGGCGACACCCCGCCCCAGTCGTCGATGCCGGCGCCGATCAGCCGCTCGTACTCGCTGTCGACCAGGTTCGGCGGGGCCTGGAGGCAGGCGGACGGGCCCATGAGGTGCCGGGCGACGGCCACCGTGGCGACCAGGTCGTCCAGTTCGGCGTCCGGCATGCCGCGCATCGCCGTGTCCGGCTTGGCGCGGAAGTTCTGGATGATCAGCTCCTGGATGCCGTGGTAGGCGCGGGCGATCCGGCGGAGCGCGAACAGCGATTCCGCGCGCTCCTCGTACGTCTCGCCGATGCCGATGAGCAGGCCGGAGGTGAAGGGCACGGAGGAGCGGCCGGCGTCCTCCAGGACGCGCAGCCGGACCGCCGGCTCCTTGTCCGGGGAGCCGTGGTGCGGGCCGCCGGGCTCGGACCAGAGCCGGGTGGCGGTCGTCTCCAGCATCATGCCCATGCTCGGCGCGACCGGCTTCAGCCGCTGGAAGTCCGTCCACGTCATGACGCCCGGGTTGAGGTGGGGCAGCAGGCCCGTCTCCTCCAGGATGCGGACGGAGATGGCGCGGACGTAGGCGATGGTGTCGTCGTAGCCGTGCGCGTCGAGCCACTCGCGCGCCTCCGGCCAGCGGTCCTCCGGCTTGTCGCCGAGGGTGATCAGGGCTTCCTTGCAGCCGAGGGCGGCACCCTTGCGGGCGATGTCCAGCACCTCGTCGGGGGACATGAACATCCCGTGCCCGGCTCGGCGCAGCTTGCCGGGCACGGTGGCGAAGGTGCAGTAGTGGCACTTGTCCCGGCACAGCCGGGTGAGGGGGATGAAGACGCTTTTCGAGTACGTGATGACGCCGGGCCTGCCCGCCGCTTCCAGGCCCGCGTCCCGCACCCGGGCCGCGGAGGCGGCGAGGTCGGTCAGATCCGCACCGCGCGCCTGGAGGAGCACCGTCGCCTCGGCGACGTCCAGGGCGACGCCGTCCCGGGCGCGTTTGAGGGCGCGACGCATGGAGTTCTCGGTCGGGCCGGTTCCGGAGGTCGCGGAAGTCGTCATCTCTTGAGCATACGTAGGGGCTGCGCCGGTTCGGCGAGGTCAGGGGTCCGGCAGGACACGCCGCCCGAGCCGGTGCCCTCACGCACTGTTCGCCCGCAGGAAGTTGCCGTACGCGTCCAGCGTCTTCAGCACCTCCGCCTCCCCCGCCGGCGGCAGTTGCAGGACGACTTCCTGCACGCCGAGTTCGGCGTAGTGCGCGAGTTTGCCGGGGCTGGGCAGGACGGCGTACGGGACCACCTGGAGGGACGCCGGGTCGCGGCCCGCGTCTGCCCAGACCGAGCGCAGCACCGGCAGGGACTCGGCGAGACCGCGCCCGCCGATCGGCATCCAGCCGTCCGCGTACTCGGCGATGTGCGCGAACAGCTTGGGCCCCGCGGCCCCGCCGACGAGCGTCCGCGGGCCCACCACCGGACCCCGCGGCTTCTGCACCGGCTTGGGGAACGCGAAGCTCGGCCGGACGCCGCCGAAACGCCCTTCGTGACCCGCCGGTTCCTCGGACCACAGGGCGCGCATGAGGCCCATCCGGTCCCGGACCAGTTCTCGGCGTTCGCGCCACTCGACGCCGTGGTCGGCGGCCTCCTCGACGTTCCAGCCGAAGCCGAGGCCGAGGGTGAAGCGACCGCCGCAGAGGTGGTCGAGGGTGGCGATCTGTTTGGCCAGGGCGATCGGGTCGTGCTGGGCGACGAGTGTGATCCCGGTGCCGAGCGCCAGCCGCTCGGTGACGGCCGCGGCCTGGGCGAGGGCGACGAAGGGGTCGAGGGTGCGGCCGTACTCGCGGGGCAGGTCGCCGCCGGCCGGGTACGGGGTGGTGCGTTCGACGGGGATGTGGGTGTGTTCGGGGAGGTAGAGGCCGGCGAAGCCGCGCGTTTCCAGCTCATGCGCGAGCCGGACGGGGGTGATGGTCTCGTCCGTGAGGAAGATCGTGACGGCGATACGCATGGGCCATCTGTACCGGGTGCGATGCGAAGTGTCCATACCGACTGGTTGGTTGTCCGCAGCCGGCGTGACCGGCCGATCGTCCACCGGCGGGGGCGGGCACCCTGTGGCCGATCGGGCCCGTGCGGCGAAGCCGGCGTTGATCCAGGCGCAGCCGCGGAAGCACCACGACCGGTTCGCGGCGTTCTGCCGCGAGCTGGCGGTACTGTCCCGCGCCCCTGTGGTGCCTTACGTTGAGGGAGTGACGACGATGCGCGGCACCCTTCCCGCGGGCTCCCCCGACTACGTCTACCTCCCGGTCGAAGTCCCCCCCGGCACGGCCGAGTTGAAGGTCTCCTACACCTACGACAAGCCCTCCGTCCCGCCCGGCACACCCGGCAACGCCCTCGACATCGGGCTCTTCGACGAGCGCGGCCACGAACTGGGCGGCCGGGGCTTCCGGGGCTGGTCGGGCGGCGCCCGGACGGAGTTCTTCGTGCGGGCCGACGAGGCGACACCCGGCTATCTCCCCGGACCGCTGCGTCCCGGCACCTGGCACATCGTGCTCGGGCCCTACACGGTGGCGCCGCAGGGGCTGTCGTACGAGGTCACGGTCACGCTGACCGCCGGGGAGAGCGGGAAGGCGCCCGCGCCGGTGTATCCGCCCTCCCGGGCGCCGGGCCGGGGCCGCGCATGGTACCGGGGCGACTGCCATCTGCACTCCTGGCACTCCGACGGCCGCCGCACCCCGGCCGAGATCGCGGACCTGGCCCGGGCGGCCGGGCTGGACTTCATCAACAGCTCCGACCACAACACGAACGCCTCGCACGCCCACTGGGCCGACGCCGCGGGCGACGACCTGCTGGTGCTGCTCGGCGAGGAGGTCACGACCAGGAACGGTCACGTCCTGGCGCTCGGCATCGAGCCGGGCACCTTCGTCGACTGGCGCTACCGGGCCCGGGACAACCGCTGGGCCCACTTCGCGCGGGCGGTCCGCCGGGCCGGCGGTCTGGTCGTACCGGCCCATCCGCACGCCACCTGTGTCGGCTGCGGCTGGAAGTTCGGGTTCGCCGAGGCGGACGCCGTCGAGGTGTGGAACGGAGCCTGGACGCCCGACGACGAGGTGACCCTGGCCGCGTGGGACGCGCAGCTCGTCGCGTCGGTGCGGGACGGGCGGGCGTGGCTGCCGACGATGGGCGACAGCGACGCGCACCGCGATCCGGACGTGGTCGGGATGCCGCAGACGGTCGTCCTAGCCGACGAGCTGACCAGGGAAGCCATCCTGGAGGGGCTGCGGGCGGGCCGCTCCTACGTGGCCGAGTCGAAGAGTGTCTCGCTGTCCTTCTCGGTGACGGCCGAGGGCGGCGAACAGGCGGGCATCGGCGAGCGGTTGGCGGTCGCCCCCGGCACCACGGTGACCGCCCGGCTGGAGGTGTCCGGCGCGCCGCGCTGCTCGGTCCGGTTCGTCACCGACCAGGGCGTCCTGTTCACCGGCGAGCCGCTGCCCGTGTCCGGCACGGGCACGGTGGAGTGGCGGACGACCCCTGCGTACGCGGCCTACGTCCGGGCGGAGCTGCGGCACGAGACGGCGGCCGGACCGGTGCCGGGGGTGATGGCGGCCTTCACCAACCCGGTGTTCCTGGGCCGGTGAGGCGGTCACCCCCACCGGGCCGCACGCCGGCCGCCGGACCGCGCCCTGATCCTCGCCACCGACCCCTTATGGTCCGGCGCCTCGCGCCGCCCGGCCGCTACCCGATCTGCTCCACGGCCCACTCGGCCCACTCCTGCCGCATCGCGTTGAAGCGCAGGCCGTACTCGAGGGCGATCCGGCCGTGGACCGAGAGGTTGTCGTCGTCCCAGTCGATGGAGTCGGCGAGCTGCCGCAACTGCTCCTGTTCCGTACGGGACATCTCGATCAGGCCGGTCAAGTAGGCGCGTGCCTGGGCGGGTTCGAGCACGCCGAGGAAGAAGACCCGCAGCAGGATGTCGCTGCGGGTGTTGCGCTGCGGCCGGGTCTCGGTCAGCCACTGGCGCAGTTCGGCCATGCCCGCGTCGGTGAGGGCGTACTCCTTGCGGCCGCGGGGGCCCTCGGCGGCCACGGTGATCAGCCCGGAGCCCGCCAGCTTGGTCAGCTCGGTGTAGATCTGGCTCTGGGTCGCCGGCCAGACGTTGACCAGTGACGTGTCGAACGTCTTCAGCAGGTCGTAGCCGCTGGCCGGACGCTCCGACAGCAGGCCGAGCAGTGCGTGTCTGAGGCTCATACCGCCACCTTACCTTCCAGTATTGACATGTCGAGGGTTGACCTTCTACTTTTGACATGTCGAAACAGGAACCATCCTGTGGACCGGACCGATCGGGGGATCCCATGTCGTACCTGCGCACCTTCCTGCCGTGGATCGTCTTCGCCGTCTTCCCCTCGGGGGACTGGCAGTGGGGCGCCCTGGCAGCCCTGGCGGTCTCCGCCGTACTCATCGCCCGGGAGAAGCGGTCGGGCTCCGGGTTCGACGCCCTCGTCATCGAGACGGGCTCCGCCGTCTTCTTCGCCGTCCTCGCGGCCGTCGCCTTCGCCGATCCGCACTCGGGCGTGCACGACTACTCCGCCGCCCTCTCCTCCGGCACCCTCGCCGTCATCGCCGGCCTCTCGCTCGCGGCCGGCCGGCCGTTCACCCTGGGGATCGCCAAGCGCACCACCCCGCGCGAACTCTGGTCCCTCAAGCCGTTCGTCCGGACCAACGTGATCATCACCGGTGCATGGACCGCCGCGTTCGCCCTGACGGCCGGCGCCCTCGCCCTGGTCGCCCACGCCGGACAGGGCCACTCGACGCCCGCCACCCTGATCCAGGTCGCCGGCTTCGTCCTGCCGATGGTCTTCACCGTCCGCTACGTCGCCCACGTCCAGGCGAAGGCCGCGCAGGTGACCCGCTGACCACCGTCCCGGCCCCCCGTTGCCAACATCACGCAGGCGCGGGAGGCTGCACGCGTCCGCACACGACCGTGGACGCGTCGCACACCCCGCACGGGCCGCCACAGCATCCCCGCAGCGCGCAGTCCGTGCCGCGGGAGAGCAGGAGAACCGGAGACATGTCAGGCCGCGCCGACCGCAAACACCGCATCGTGACCCGCTTCCAGCGGCACCTCGCCAACCCGCTCAACCGGCGGCTGCCGTTCCAGACCCTGCTGGAGACCACCGGCCGCAAGTCCGGCCTGCCCCGGCAGACCCCGGTCGGCGGGCGCCGGGTCGGGGACTCCTTCTGGCTGGTGTCGGAGTTCGGCCTCAGGTCACAGTACGTACGCAACATCCAGGCCCGTCCCGAGGTACGCGTCCGCATCGCCGGCCGCTGGTACCACGGCACCGCCCACCTGCTCCCCGACGACGACGCCCTGGCCCGGCTGCGCGCCCTGCCCCGCTTCAACAGCGCGGCCGTACGCGCGTTCGGCACGGACCTGCTGACGGTCCGGGTGGACCTGACGGACTGAGGGGCCGGCCCGGCGGCTCTGCGACACTGCGCGCGTGACCCTCACCACCGCACCCTCCGCCGTCGACCCGGCCGTCGACTTCCCGGAGCTGGCACCCCACGCCCGCACCACCGTCCGGCTGCATCCGCGGCGCGGCACACCCGGTCCGCGCGACAGCCACATCGGGGGTCCGCTGTGGTGGCCGGCGGCCGAGCCCTGGCCTGAGTGCACCGGGCACAAAGACGTCAACGGCCGCCCGAAAGGTCCGTACCCGCTGGTCGCGGTGGCCCAGTTCACGGCGGTGGACTTCCCCGGGATCCGGTTCCCGGCGGGCACCGACCTCGTCCAGCTGCTGTGGTGCCCCGACTGGCACGACCAGCCGCACCCGGAGGGCTGGGGCCAGGGCTGCCGGCTGGTCTGGCGCCGGGCCGCCGACGTGACCGATCCGCTCACCCGGCAGCCGGATCCGGAAGAACACTGGGCCTACGACAGGGACATGGTCCCGCGCGCGTGTGTGCTGCACCCGGAGCGGCTGACCGAATACCCGTGGCACGAGGAACTGCCGGCGGGCCTGGCGGAGCGGTTCGAGGCCTGGCTGGACGAACGGGAGCTGCCCGACGACGTCTCGGTGATCCCCGGCTGGAAGCTGGGCGGCAGCATGGGCTGGGGCGTCACGGACATGCCCCGGCGGCTCGACTGCGGTGCGTGCGGGGCGCCGCTGGAACTGTTCCTGCAGTGCGACACGTGCGAGTACGAGCCTGGCCCCTTCGGTCCCGACGGCATGCCGCACCGCTTCCGGCCCCTCGAGGAACGCCACCTGGAGCCGCGCACCGAGCAGGAGAACGCGGCCCGCGAACCGACCGGCATGATGGTCGGCCGGGGCGGTCACGCGGGCCTGTACACCTGCTCGGCGGATCCCCGGCACCCGGCGTCGCTCTTCACCCAGTGACCCAGCGCGGCCGGTGCCCGGGGTCAGCCGGTCCGCTCACGGCGGCGGACTCAGCCCGGCCAGACGAGGGCCTGGACCTCGCTGTAGGCGTGCAGGGCGTACACGCCCACGTCCCGGCCGACCCCGCTCCGCTTGAAGCCGCCGAACGGGGCCTCCATGTTGCGGCCGACGGTGTTGATGCCGACGCCCCCGGCCCGCAGCCGCCGCGCCACCCGGAAGGCGCGGGCCACGTCCCCGGACCAGACGTAGTCGATGAGCCCGTACTCGGAGTCGTTGGCGAGGGCCACCCCCTCGTCCTCGTCGTCGAACGGGATCACCACCACGACCGGCCCGAAGATCTCCTCCCTGGCCACCCGCATGTCGTTCGCGCAGCCGGCGAGCAGGGTGGGCGCGACGAAGAACCCCGCTTCCCGAGGCGGCCGTTCGCCGCCCGCCACCACGGTCGCGCCTTCCTTCCGGCCGAGTTCGACGTACGCCTCCACGCGCGCCCGGTGCTCGGCCGAGATCACGGGCCCCACGACCGTCCCGGGGTCCCGTGGGTCGCCGACCGGCAACCGCTCCGCATGAGCGGCGAGTTGTGCGACCAGCCGCTCGTACACCCCGCGCTGGGCCAGCACCCGGGTCGGCGCCGTGCAGATCTGGCCGCTGTAGAAGGAGAAGGTGGTGCCGATGCCGGCGACGGCCGAGGCGAGGTCGGCGTCGTCGAAGACGAGCGCGGCCCCCTTCCCGCCCAGCTCCATCAGCTGCCGTTTCATGTCCCGCCCGCACACCTCGGCGATGCGCCGCCCGACGGCCGTGGACCCGGTGAAGCTCACCATGTCGACGTCACCGGAGGCCACCACGGCCTCGCCCACCGAGACGTCCCGCCCGGAGACGACGTTCACCACGCCCGGCGGCACGCCGGCCGCCGCCAGCGCCTCGGCCATGCGGTACACGGACAGCGGGTCCTGCGGAGCCGGCTTCACCACCACGGTGTTGCCCATGGCCAGGGCCGGGGCGATCTTTCCGGCCGGGTTGGCCCACGGGTTGTTGTACGAGGTGATGCAGGTGACGACGCCGACGGGCTGGCGTACCGCGAGCGCCCCCGTCACGCCGGCCTCGCCCATCGGCCCGGCCTCGTTGATCTGCGGGGTGATGGCCCACTCGGCGGGCTCCACGCGCGCGTACCGGCGGAAGCGGGCGGCGGCCACCCCGACCTGGAGGGCGCGGGCGGTCCGGGTGGTCGCCCCGGTCTCCGCCCGGGCGAGGTCGGCGTACGGCACCAGCCGGTCCCGGATGATCCCGGCGGCCCGCTCCAGCACCGCCGCCCGCTCCTCCGGCCGGGTCCGCGACCACGCCCCGAACGCCTCCCGGGCCGCCGCGCAGGCCGCCCGCGCCTGCTCCGGCGTGGCCTCCGGCGCCCAGCCGACGGTCTCCTCGGTGGCCGGGTCGGTCACCGGGTAGTGCCCGCCGCCCGGCGCCACCCACTCGCCGCCGACGAACAGCGGCTGTTCCTCGCTCACCGGGTGCTCACCGTCCGCGTGTCCCGCCCCGAGCGCAGCACCCGGCCCGGTACGGCCCCCGTCACCACGTCGTCGCGGATGGCCTCCACCCCGTTGACCCAGACGGCCCGCACCCCGAGCGCCTTCGAGTCCAGCCGGGGGCTGTCGCCGGGCAGGTCGTGCACCAGACGGGCCTGGCCGGCGTCGATCCGCTCCGGGTCGAACAGCACCAGGTCGGCATGCCAGCCCTGCGCCACCCGCCCCCGCTCCCGCAGCCCGAAGAGCCGCGCGGGATCGTCGGTGAGCATCTTCACCGCCTGCTCCAGGCCGGCCAGTTTCCGGCCGCGCAGACAGTCCCCGAGGAACCGGGTGGTGTACGGCGCCCCGCACATCCGGTCCAGATGGGCGCCCGCGTCGGAGCCGCCGAGCAGGACGTCCTCGTGCTGCCAGGTCTCGGCGCGCAGCGCCCAGGAGTCGGGGTCGTTGTCGCTCGGCATGGGCCACAGGACCGTGCGCAGCTCGTCGGCGGCGCAGATCTCCACCAGGCAGGCGAAGGGGTCCTGCCCGCGCTCCCGTGCGATGTCCCGCACCACCCGTCCGGTCAGGCCCCGGTTGGCCTCGCTGTAGGTGTCCCCGATGACGTACCGCCCGAAGTCCGCGAGCCGCCGGAAGACCCCGGCCTCCTTGGACCGGGCCCGCCGCAGCAGCTCCGCCCGGACGTCCGGGTCCCGGAGCCTGGCGATCCGCTCGGGCACGGGCAGCCCCAGGACCGGCCCCCACCCCGGGATCAGATTGAGCGCGCAGAAGGTGCCCAGGGACATGTTCATCGGCGTGAGGATCGGCATGGTGAGCGCGACGACCCGCCCACCGGCCTTCCGGGCCCGCTCGCTCGCGCTCAGCTGCCGGGGGACCCGCTCCGGGACGGCCGCGTCGACGGTGAGCACGTTCCAGTTCAGCGGCCGCCCGGCGACCGCGCTCAGCTCCACCAGGAGATCGATCTCGGCGTCGCTGAACTGGTCCAGGCACCCGGCGACGATCGCCTCGATCTGCGTGCCCTCGTGCTCCCCGACGGCCCGCGCCAGCGCCACCAGCTCCTCGGGCCGCGCGTGCCGGGAGGCGACCGGCTGCCCGTCCCCGTCCGAGTGCGTACCGGACTGCGTGGTGGACAGTCCCCAGGCACCGGCGTCCATGGCCGCGTGCAGCAGCCGGAGCATGGCCCCGAGTTGATCGCCGGTGGGCCGGCCGCCGACGGCCTCCGGTCCCATCACATACCGCCGCAGCGCGCAGTGCCCCACCATGAACCCGGCGTTGACCGCGATCCGCCCCTCCAGGGCGTCCAGATACTCCCCGAAGGAGTGCCAGTTCCACGGCGCCCCCTGCTCCAGGGAGACCAGGGACATGCCCTCGACCTTGGACATCATCCGCCGCGTGTAGTCGGCGTCCTCGGGGCGGTCCGGGTGCAGGGGGGCGAGGGTGAAACCGCAGTTGCCGGCGACGACGGTCGTCACGCCGTGGTTGAGGGACGGGGTGGCGTAGGGGTCCCAGAAGAGCTGGGCGTCGTAGTGGGTGTGGGGGTCGACGAAGCCGGGGGTGAGGACGAGACCGTGGGCGTCCTCGGTGGTGCGGGCCTCTTCGGTGACGGTGCCGATGACGGTGATACGGCCGTCGCGGATGCCGACGTCGGCGGTGTAGGCGGGCGCACCGGTGCCGTCCACAACGGACGCGCCTATGATGACGTGATCAAGCATGGTTCGGCCTCCTTGGCTCCGGGGCGCGGTCCGACCCGGGGGGCGCGGGGAACTGCGCGAGCAACCACCACGCACCCGCACCCCGCAACGGCGATTACGAGGCAGCCCGGAACCGGGACGTCCGGTGAACCGGATCCGTGTCGATCTTCGGGATCACGTGCTCACCGATGAGCCGGATCGTCTGCAGCGTCTCCTCCTTCGGCACCCCCACCGGCAGCCCGAAGCTCAGCTGGTCGGCGCCGGCCTGCTCCCACCGCTTGCACTGCCGCAGCACCTCGTCCGGATCCCCGCAGATCAGCAGCTCCTCCTCGATCAGCAGCTCCACGAACTCCGGCGTGTACGGGGGCAGGGTCTCCGGCCACACCGGGAACCCCTCCGGCCGGGGAAACGTGTCGTGGTAGCGGAAGACCAGCGACGGCAGATAGTGCAGACCGCCGTTCACCGCGATCTCGATGGCCTCGGCGTGCGTCGGCGCGCAGATCGCGGTCGTCGTCACCATCACGTTGTCGTTGACGAAGTCCCCCACGGGCTCGGCGTCCACGATCGCCGTCTTGTACTGCTCCAGCACCCACTCCATGTCGGAGACCTTCTGGATGCTGAAGCCGAGCACCCCGAGCCCCTTCTTCGCGGCCATGGCGTACGAGGGCGGGGACCCGGCCGCATACCACATCGCCGGGTGCGACTTCCCGTACGGCTTCGGCAGGACCTTGCGGGGCGGCAACTGCCAGTGCTTGCCCTGGAAGCCGGCGTACTCGTCCTGGAGCCACATCTTCGGGAACTCGGCGATGGTCTCCTCCCAGATCTCCTTCGTGTGGTTCATGTCGGTGATGCCGGGCAGGAAGCCGAGGATCTCGTGGCTGCCGGCTCCCCGCCCGCTGCCGAACTCGAAGCGCCCCTCGCTGAGGTGGTCCAGCATGGCGACCTTCTCGGCGACCTTCACGGGGTGGTTGACCTGGGCGAGCGGGTTGAAGATCCCGGAGCCCAGATGGATCCGCTCGGTCGCGTGGGCGAGGTAGCCGAGGAAGACGTCGTTGGCGGACAGGTGCGAGTACTCCTCCAGGAAGTGGTGCTCGGAGGCCCAGGCGTACTTGAAGCCGGACTTGTCCGCCTGGATGACGTACTCGGTCTCCTCCATCAGCGCCTTGTGCTCGGCCAGCGGGTCGGTCGCGGCGCGCTTGCCCACGTATCCCTGTACAAAGAGCCCGAATTCCACGGCGGTTCACCGTCCTCAGAGTTTCTGACGCTCCGTCAGCTTCGCCTGTCGGCCGACTGTCGCACCGGCCGCCGCGACCGTCAATAGCTGACGGTCAGTCAGACAACGGCTCTCAGATCACGCTGACCCCGGCCAGCCAGCCGCCGTCGATCACGAACGGCTGGCCGGTGATGTACGAGGAGTCGTCCGAGGTGAGGAAGAGGGCCAGCCGGGCCACCTCCTCCGGCTGCCCGACCCGGCCGAGCGGCACGAGCCGCCGGTACAGCTCGTCCAGGGCCCGGCTCATCTCCTCCGGGTCGGCGTCCGGATCCAGCCGGGCCGGGTTCGACATCGCGGTGTCGATGGCACCCGGGCAGATGGCGTTGACCCGGATCCGCCGGCCCGCCAGCTCCAGCGCGGCCACCCGGGTCAGCCCGAGCACGGCGTGCTTGGTGGCGGCGTACGTCCCCACGGCCGCCATGCCCGTCAGCGCCGTGTAGGAGGCGGTGTTCACGATCGTGCCCCCGTCCGTCAGCTCCGGCGCGACGGTCTTCATGCCCAGGAAGCAACCGACCTGGTTGACCTGCACGACCCGCATGAACTCGTCCAGCGGAGTGTCCACCAGGGCGTTGAAGCGCAGGATGCCCGCGTTGTTGACCAGCCCGTCGATGCGCCCGTACGCCTGCTTGACGACCCCGACGGCCTCCCGCCACCCGTCCTCGGTGCCCACGTCGAGATGGACGTACAGCGCGCCGATCTCCTTCGCGAGCGCCTCCCCCTGGTCGTCCAGCACATCGGCGACGACCACCCGGGCGCCCTCCGCCCGGAACAGCCGCGCCTCCTGCTCGCCCTGCCCGCGCGCCGCCCCGGTGACGAGGACGACCCGCCCGTCCAGCTTGCCCATACCGCCTCCTCAGTCCAGCCGGGGCGCGACCTCTGCCCCGAAGGTGCCGATCTGCTCGATGAGTTCGGCCCGGCTCCGGCTGCGGAACCGCACCTGGATCTGGTCCACGCCCAGCGCCCGGTACGCGCGCAGCGACGCGGCGATCTCCTCCGGCGCCCCGGCGAGCGTGCGCCGCCCGACGTCCCAGCCGGGCCGGCCGACGTACAGCGGCTCGGCGATGGCGCCGACGGTGTACTCCCCGTCGAGGCCGGCGTCCGCGCGCAGGCGCCGGATGCGGGCGATCTGCCCGGGCAGCCGCTCGCGCGGGTCCCCCTGCGGCAGCCAGCCGTCGCCTTTGAGCGCCGCCCGGCGGACGGCGGCCGGCGAGGAGCCGCCGACCCACAGGGGCACGTGCGGCTGGGCCGGGCGGGGCCGCTGCCCGAGCCCCTCGAAGTCGTAGTGCTTCCCGTGGTGCTCGGGGAACTCGTCGGGCCCCAGCGCGGCCCGCAGCGCGTCGATCGTCTCGTCGAGGACGGCCCCGCGCCGCTCGAAGTCCGCCTGGAGCGCCTCGAACTCCTCGCGCACATGCCCGGCGCCCACCCCGAGGAGCAGCCGGCCGCCGGAGAGATGGTCGAGGGTGGCGTACTGCTTGGCGGTGAGCAGCGGGTGCCGGAGCCCGACGACGGCCACATGGCTGAGCAGCCGTACCCGCTCGGTCACGGCGGCGAGGTGGGCGAGGGTGGCCACGGGGTCGTACCAGACCGTGCTCATGGCCGGGGCCAGCCGGCGCGGAATGGCGACGTGGTCGCAGCAGGCGACGTAGTCGAACCCCGCACGGTCGGCGGTACGGGCGATCTCTACGAGGTCCGCGGGGCCGGCGGAGGCCTCCCAGGGCTCGGCGTAGATGGCGCTCTGGGACTGGACGGGGAGCTGGATGCCATAGGCGAGGCGTTCCTGGAGGCGTTTCTCGGACGAAACGGGCACGACGACCCCCTCCCTGACTGACGGTCCGTCAGATCTGACATGACTCGCACATGGTCATGGCTGGCGCCTCGTCAGACAAGGGGCAGCCCCGACGGAACATGTCCGCCGGGGCTGTTGCTCGAAAGAGGCCCGTGGGTGCGTCAGCGAGCGAAGCCTTCGCCGAAGCGGGCGTCGGTGACGGGCGCGCCGAGGGTGGCGGGCCCGAAGGAGACCGAGCCGGAGGCGGTCGGGCCGCTGCTGGTGGAGCGGAAGGCCCAGACGGCGCCGTCGAAGGTGTTCTCGCCGTGCGCGGCGACGTACAAGTCGGCGCGGCCGTCGTGGTTGGTGTCGGCCAGCGCGGTGTGCCCGCCGAAGAGGTCGTTCTTCTCGGCGGTACCGGGCACGCCCGTGGTGTTCTGGTTGAAGGACACGGCGCCGCTGCCGGTGAGGCCGGACGCGCCGCCGCGCAGCACGGCCACGGCGCCCGCCGAGGCGACCGAGCCCACGTCCTCACCCGGGGAGCCGACGGCGACGTCCGCGTACCCGTCGCCGTTGGCGTCCCCGACGGAGATGCCCAGGCCGAAATCGTCGCCGTACTCGGACACTCCGGGCACGCCCGCCGTGTCCTGGTTGATCACCGTCGTACGGGAGGTGTCGGGCCCGCTCGCCGAGCCGTACACCACGCCGACCTGCCCGCCGAGGAGTGCCGGGTCGAGGGATGGCTCACCGCGACCGTCGACGGGGCGCCCGATGACGAGGTCGGCGTACCCGTCCTTGTTCACGTCGCCGATACCGAGACTGGAGCCGCCGGGCACGTTGGTGCCGTCGGTCTGCTTCAGGACGACCGGGGCACTCAGCCCCTGCCCGGTGCCGTGGAGGTAGGCGATGCGGTAGCCGACGCCCGGCCCCTCCTCGTCGTAGGTGTGAATGAGTCCGACGAGGTCGGTGATGCCGTCGTGGTCGACGTCTCCGGCGGCGACGTCGTCGATGATGAAGCCGGCGTCTTCGTTGCCGAGGTCGAAGGCGATGTCCGCGGACGCCGCGGCACCGGCGGTGCGGGTGAACGGACCGGTCAGCAGATGGTTGTCCGTGGCCACGTCGAGCCGGCCGTCGCCGTCGAAGTCGCCGACGGTGGCGTGCCGGGGCTTGACCTGGTCGAGCATGGAGCCGCTCGCCACGACCCTGCCGCCGGACAGCCCCGCCTTCCCGCCCCAGACGACGGTCAGGCTGCCCGCCTCCTGCACGGACCCCACGTCCTCGCTCGGGGCGCCGACGACCAGGTCCGTGTACCCGTCGCCGTCCAGGTCGCCGAGGGACAGGCCCCAGCCGAACCAGTCGCCGGTCTCGGCGGCGCCGGGTATGCCTGCCGTGTCCTGGCTGATGACCTGCCGGTGCGTGGTGTCCAGCCCCTTGGAGGAGCCGTACACGACGCTCACGTACCCCGCATTGCCGTACCCGCCGACCTTGCCCCAGGGGGCGGCGACGGCGAGGTCCGTGTACCCGTCGCCGTTGAAGTCGGCACGCACGCTCTGCGCCCCGGCACTCACCGTACCTGCCGCGTGCGCACTCACCGGGCCGACGACGGCTCCGGCGACGGCCACGGCGGCCACGAGTCCGAGGCGGGAACGAAACCTGCGCTTGCTCATGTGGAACCCAACTCCTGCGGTGGAAGCACTTGCCCAACGGAGGAGTCGAGATCCTCCCGCCGTCGCCCGGGTACGACTCCCCTGGTGGCGGCAGGGTTGCCCTGGAAGACGGCGGGTGTTTCCAGATCGTTAACCGGCGCCGCCCCCGGGCCACAGCCCGTCCTGCGTCAGCCCCAGCAACTCGATGGCGTTGCCCCGGACGATCCGCTCGACCACGTCGTCCGCCAGGTGCCCCATCTGGGCCTCACCGACCTCGCGGGACGTGGGCCAGGTGGAGTCGGAGTGCGGGTAGTCGGTCTCGTACAGGACGTTTCCCACGCCGATGGCGTCCAGGTTCCGCAGCCCGAAGGCGTCGTCGAAGAAGCAGCCGTGGACGTGCTCGGCGAACAGCTCGGACGGCGGCCGGCGCACCTTGTCGGCGACCCCGCCCCACCCCCGGTTCTCCTCCCACACCACGTCCGCGCGCTCCAGGATGTACGGGATCCACCCGATCTGCCCCTCCGCGTACATCACCTTCAGGTTCGGGAAGCGCTCGAACTTGCCGCTCATCAGCCAGTCGACCATCGAGAAGCAGCAGTTGGCGAAGGTGATGGTGGAGCCCACGGCGGGCGGGGCGTCGGCGGAGGTGGAGGGCATCCGGCTGCTGGAGCCGATGTGCATGGCCACGACCGTGCCGGTCTCGTCGCAGGCCGCGAGGAAGGGGTCCCAGTCGTCGGTGTGCACGGACGGCAGCCCGAGGTGCGGGGGTATCTCGGAGAAGGCGACGGCCCGCACCCCGCGCGCGGCGTTCCGCCGCACTTCCGCCGCGGCCAGCCCGGCGTCCCACAGGGGTATGAGCGTGAGCGGTATCAGCCGGCCGTGCGCCTCCGGCCCGCACCACTCCTCCACCATCCAGTCGTTGTAGGCGCGCACGCACAGCAGCGCGAGGTCCTTGTCCCGTGCTTCGGTGAAGGTCTGCCCGCAGAAGCGGGGGAAGGTCGGGAAGCACAGGGCCGACTGGACGTGGTTGACGTCCATGTCGGCGAGCCGGGCGGACACGTCGTACGACCCGGCCCGCATCTGCGCGTAGGTGATGACCTCGAGCTTCACCTCGTCCCTGGGGTATCCGACGGCGGTGTCCAGGCGGGTGAGCGGCCGGTGCAGGTCCTCGTAGACCCACCAGTCGCCCAGCGGGCCGTCCGTGCCGCCGGGTTCGCCCATGACGGGCTTGAAGCGCCCGCCCAGGAAGGTCATCTCCCTCAGCGGCGCGCGCACGATCCGGGGTCCGGCCTCCCGGTACTTCCCCGGCAGCCGGTCCTGCCACACTCCGGCGGGCTCAACGGTGTGGTCGTCGACGGAGATGATCAGCGGGAACTGTGTGGTCTCCATGCCGCTCACGGTAGCGCTGATCTGACGGTCCGTCAGCTACTGTTCCCGGGCGACAGCGATGCGAAGACCGTGTGAGGGCCTTGTGGACCGCGGCCCCCGCCTTGTGATCGGCGTCTCCCACGGCTGACGCAACCGCCCGGAACAAGGCAAACTGACGGGGTTGTTCGTGATGCCGAGGGGGACGAACGCATGGACCGTGGGCCGCGAGTACCCGAGCAGCGGCGGGCCGGCTCCGAGGCCACCGCGGAGACCGGCCCGCTGCGCTTCGGCGTGCTCGGTCCGGTGCGGGCCTGGCGCGGCGTGCAGCCGCTCAGCACGGGCTCCCCCCAGCAGCGCGCCCTGCTGGCCGCCCTGCTCCTGCGGGAAGGCCGTACGGCCACCGCGGCGGAGCTGATCGACGCGCTGTGGGGGTCCGAGCCGCCGTCCCAGGCGCTGGCGGCGGTCCGCACGTACGCGTCCCGGCTGCGGAAGGTCCTCGACCCCGGGGTCCTGGTCAGCGAGTCCGGCGGCTACGCCGTCCGCGGGCTCGGCGAGGGCGCCCTGGACGTCGTGGCCGCGCAGGACCTGGCGGCGGAGGCGGAGAAGGCCCGGGGCGCCGGTGACCTGACCCATGCCCGCACCCTCCTGAACAAGGCCCTGGCCCTCTGGGACGGCGAACCGCTCGCGGGCGTCCCCGGCCCCTACGCCGAGGCCCAGCGGGCCCGGCTGGAGGAGTGGCGCCTCGGCCTCCTGGAATCCCGCCTCGACCTGGACCTGGAACAGGGCTGCCACGCCGAGGCGGTCTCGGAACTGACCGCCCTGACGGCGGCGCACCCCCTGCGGGAGCGCCTGCGCGAACTGCTGATGCTGGCGCTGTACCGCAGCGGCCGGCAGGCGGAAGCCCTGGCCGTGTACGCCGACACGCGCCGCCTCCTGGCCGAGGAACTGGGCGTGGACCCCCGCCCCGGCCTCCGGGAACTCCAGCAGCGCATCCTCCAGGCCGACCCGGCCCTGGCGGAGCCCGCGGCCCCGGTGTCCGAGCCCGCGGCCGTCCCGGTCCGCCCGGCGCAGCTCCCGGCGACCGTGCCCGACTTCACGGGCCGTAGCGCCTTCGTGTCGGAACTGAGCGAGGTGCTGTCCTCCGCCTCGGAGACGGAGGGCCGGGTCATGGCGGTGTCGGCGCTGGCCGGCATCGGAGGCGTCGGCAAGACGACCCTGGCGGTGCACGTGGCCCACCGCGCCCGGACCGCCTTCCCCGACGGCCAGCTGTACGTGGACCTCCAGGGCGCGGGCCCGCGCCCGGCGGAACCGGAGACGGTCCTGGGCTCCTTCCTGCGCGCCCTGGGCACCGCGGACTCCGCGATCCCGGACTCCCTGGAGGAACGGGCGGCCCTCTACCGCTCGGTCCTGGACGGCCGACGGGTCCTGGTCCTGCTGGACAACGCCAAGGACGCGGCGCAGGTACGCCCCCTGCTGCCCGGCACCGAGGGCTGCGCGGCCCTGGTCACCTCCCGGGTCCGCATGCTCGACCTCGCCGGCGCACACCTGGTCGACCTGGACGTCATGTCACCCGACGAGGCCCTCGCCCTGTTCACGAAGATCGTGGGCGAGGAGCGGGTGGCGGCGGAGCGCGAGGCCGCTCTGGACGTGGTGGCGGCCTGCGGCTTCCTTCCCCTGGCCATCCGCATCGCCGCCTCCCGCCTGGCGGCCCGCCGCACCTGGACGGTCTCGGTCCTGGCGGCCAAGCTCGCGGACGAACGCCGCCGGCTGGACGAGCTCCAGGCCGGGGACCTGGCGGTGAAGGCCACGTTCGAACTGGGCTACGGCCAGCTGGAACCGGCCCAGGCCCGCGCGTTCCGCCTGCTGGGGCTGGCGGACGGGCCGGACATCTCCCTCGCGGCGGCGGCCGCGGTCCTGGACCTGCCGCCCGAGGACACGGAGGACCTGCTCGAGTCCCTGGTCGACACGTCCCTCCTGGAGTCCGCGGCACCCGGCCGGTACCGCTTCCATGACCTGGTACGCCTGTACGCCCGCTCCTGCGCGGAGAGGGACGAACAGCCGCCCACTGAGCGGGAGGCGGCGATGTCGCGGTTGCTGGACTTTTATCTGGCGACGGCGGGTGACGCCTACTTGATCGAACGGCCGGGGGACCGGCTTGTGGACCATCTGGAGCCGACGGAACATCCGGGACTGTCGTTCGACGATCGCCACCGGGCCCAGGACTGGCTCTATGCGGAGGCAAGCTGCTTGCTGGCCTGTGTGCGCCAGTCGACCGCCCCTCGCTACCTACGCCGTGCCGTGGATCTGCTGTGGGCGGCCATCGACCTCGCCGAGTCGGGCGCCAACGCGAAGGAATACGAGGCCACGGGAATCGCCGTGCGCGATGCGGCGCAGGCCGCCGGTGACCGGCGCGCCGAGGCTCGCGCCCGAGTCACCCTGGCCAACGGCCACCATGTGTCCGGCCGTTTCGAGCTGGCGGACGAAGAGGCCGTAGACGCGGTACGACTGGCGGAGGCCGCGGGCGACCCTCTCCCCCAGTGCTGGGCTTCCAACATGCTGGGGGTCATCGCGCTGTACCAGAACCGGTACGACGCCTGCGAGGACCATCTCGTGAGGGCCATGGAGAGCTTCCGCGCATGCGGCGACCGGCCCGGTGAGGCGAGCGCCCTGTGCAACCTCTCCCGCATCCACGCGGCGACGGGCCGGACGGACAGCGCCGTGACCCTGGCCCGGCAGGGGACGGAGATGTACGACGCCATGGGCCACGCCCTCCGAGGAGCCAACGGGCGCTATGCCCTCGGGCTCGCGCTCACTCAGAGCGGCCGACTCGAAGCGGCCACCGAGAGCCTCGAAGAAGCCCTCGGTGTGTTCCGCGACAGCCGGCAACGGCTGTGGGAGGGCATGACGCTCTTTCGCCTGGCGGAGGCCGACCTCGCCGCGCACCGGCCGGCTCAGGCCGCGACGAACGCCGAGTCGGCTCTGGCACTGCTGCGCGGCATCGGCGGTGAGTGGCGGCGGGGCAACGTACTCACCGCACTCGGCCGGGCCCTGAACGGCATCGGGCAGAGCGGCCGCGCCCAGGTGTGCTTCCAGGAGGCGCTGGCCATATTCGAAGCGCTGAGCGCGCCGGAAGCCGGTGAGGTACGGGGGCTCCTCCAGACGCAGCCAGCCACCTGAGGGCTCGCTCTGCACGTTCATCGTTCGTTTATCGCCGCACGGCACCCTCAGTCGTGTCGTTCCGTCGCATCGGGGGGCAGACGGGACGTCGCACGGCCGCACCTTAAGGTGTACCGGCCCGGAGGCACCGTCCGGCGGCCCTCGGGGGAGCTGCCGGACGGGTCTTCCAGCCAACCGCAACACGTACTTTCAGGGGAGCAGTCATGAGCGACGTCAAGAACACCACCGAGGCGGAGACGTCGGCCGCCGAGGTGATCACGCTGAACACGCACGCCACCAGTGAGCCGCTGAAGACGAGCACTCTGGCCACCGGTGAGGACGATGTCGTCGCCACTCCGGACAACACTCACGCCACCGACGAAACGGCCTGACAAGACCTTTCACCGGACGGGGATCGGCCGCGGCGGCGCGGAGGGGGAGCCGTCGCGGCCGAGGTGTGTGGGGAGTCGGGGGTCAGTTCCGCGCCCGCAGCTCCCCCTTCACCACCTTCCCGCCCGCGTTCCGCGGCAGCCGGTCCACGAAGCGGACCGTTCGCGGCACCTTGTAGTTCGCCATCTCACGGCGGGCCCAGGCGATCAGATCGTCCGAGGTCAGCAGCGAGCCGGGCCTGCGGACGACGTACGCCGTACCGACCTCGCCCAGGCGGGCGTCCGGGACGCCGACGACGGCCACGTCCGTCACGTCCGGGTGCACGCCGAGCAGTTGCTCTATCTCCGCCGGGTAGGCGTTGAAGCCGCCCACGATGAACATGTCCTTGAGGCGGTCCGTGATCCGCAGGTTGCCGGACGCGTCCAGGACGCCCACGTCGCCCGTGCGCAGCCAGCCGTCCGCGGAGATCACCTCGGCGCTCGCCCCGGCGTCCTCGTAGTAGCCGCGCATGACGTTGAAGCCGCGGACCAGGACCTCCCCCGGCGAGCCGGCCGGCAGCGGGACGCCCGAGGCGTCCACCACCCGCACCTCCGTGCCGGGGATCGGGCGGCCGGAGGTCGAGGCGATCACCGCGGGGTCGTCGCAGCGCCGGCACATCGTGACGATCCCGGACGCCTCCGAGAGGCCGTACGCCGTCAGCACCGTCTCCACGCCCAGTTCGCCGCGCAGGCGTTCCACCAGGCGCAACGGCACGACCGCCGCTCCCGTCACCACCAGCCGCAGGGCCGACAGGTCGTACGCGTCCCGCGCCGGATGGTCCAGCAGCGACTGGTGCAGGGTCGGCGGGCCCGGCAGGACCGACACCCGTTCCGCCGCGATGTTCGCGAGGGCCGTGTCGACGTTGAACACCGGCTGGGGGATCATCGTCGCCCCGCGCATGAGGCAGGCGATCACCCCGGCCTTGTAGCCGAAGGTGTGGAAGAAGGGGTTGACGATCAGGTAGCGGTCCGAGGCACGCAGACCGGCCAGGTCCGCCCAGGTCTCGTACGCCCGCACGGTCTGCCCGTGCGTGACCATCACCCCCTTGGGGCGGCCCGTCGTACCCGAGGTGAAGACGAGGTCCGAGAGGCTGTCGCCGGTCAACTCGGCGGCCCTGCGGGAGACGTCGGCGGCCGGCACCGGATCGCCTGCGGCGAGGAAGTCCTTCCAGGTCCCGAAGTCGGCGGGGGCGTCGTCCGAGAGGACCACCACGCGCTCCAGATCGGGCAGGCCGGCGAGGGGGCGTCCCTGGGCCGGGCCCTCCGCTGCCGCCCGGCGCAGGGACGCCACGTAGGACGCGCCGAGGAAGGTCCCCGTCACGAACAGCAGCCGGGCCCCGCTCCTGCGCAGGACGTCCGCCGCCTCCGCACCCTTGAAGCGGGTGTTCAGCGGGACGAGGACCGCGCCCGCCGTCACCGCGCCGAGGGCCGCGACGATCCAGTCCGGGGAGTTGGGGGCCCAGACGGCCACCCGGTCGCCCACCCGCACACCGCTCGCGAGGCAGGCCGCCGCCGCGCGTTCGACCCGGGCGCCCAGTCCGGCGTACGTGATCCGGATCCGGCCGTCGGCCACGGCCTCGGCGTCCGGGTACCGCCGAGCCGCCGACCGCACCAGCTCCGGGATGGTTTCCCATGACGTCACGGCAGCCTCCCCGCGCAGAGACACTCAGAGCTGACTGTTCGTCAGATTAGCGGTAACCTGACGACCTGTCAGGAGAGGGGGAGGTATGGCAGGACCAGGGCTCAAGGACGCCACCGCCATCGTCGGGATCGGGCAGACCGCCTTCGCCAGGCACCTGGAGGAGGACGAGAGGACGCTCGCCTGCCGGGCCGTGCTCGCGGCGCTTCAGGACGCCGGCATCTCGCCCGGCGAGGTCGACGCGCTCGCCTCCTACACCATGGAGGAGACCGACGAGGTGGAGCTGGCGAAGGCCGTCGGCTTCGGGGATCTGACCTTCTTCAGCAAGGTGGGGTACGGCGGGGGCGGCTCCTGTGCCACCGTGGCGCATCTCGCCGCGGCCATCGCCGCCGGGCAGGCCACGGTGGGGGTCGCGTGGCGGTCCCGGAAGCGGGGCAGCGGGCCTCGCCCGTGGACGAGCACCGCTGTACAGCTGCCCACTCCGGCCCAGTGGACCCGGCCCTTCGGACTGCTGCGGCCGGCCGACGAGATCGCCATGCTGGCCCGGCGGTACATGCACGAGTACGGCGTCACCCGGGACCACCTGTTCAACGTCGCGCTGGCCTGCCGGAACCGCGCCAACCAGAACCCCGCCGCCGTGATGTACGAACGGCCGCTGACCCGCGAGATGTACATGACCTCCCGGTGGATCAGCGAGCCGCTGTGCCTCTACGACAACTGCCTGGAGACGGACGGCGCGCTCGCCTGCGTGATCGTCGGCAGGGAGCGGGCGCGGGACTGCCCGCACACGCCCGTGTACGTCCACGCCGCCGCACAGGGGCTGCCCGCCCAGCACCACGGCATGGTCAACTACTGGACCGACGACCCGCTCACCGGCCCCGCCTGGACCGCCGCCCGGCACCTGTGGAAGCACGCCGACCTCACCCCGGACGACGTGGACGTGGCGCAGATCTACGACGCCTTCACGGCGCTGATCCCGCTCTCCCTGGAGGGCTACGGCTTCTGCGCGCGGGGCGAGGGGGGCGCCTTCACCGAGCAGGGCGCCCTGGAGACCGGCGGTCGGCTGCCCCTCAACACCGGCGGGGGCGGGCTCAGCGAGGCGTACGTGCACGGCTTCAACCTCGTCACCGAGGGCGTCAAGCAGTTGCGCGGGACCAGTACCGCCCAGGTTCCCGGCGCCGCCACCTGCCTGGTCACGGCCGGTGAAGGCGTGCCCACCTCCGCCCTCCTCCTCAGGAGCTGATCATGCTGACCCCCGTCACCGACACCGCCGGCGCCCCCTTCTGGGAGTACGCGGCCCGCGGCGAGCTGCGCGTCCAGGCCTGCGCCGACTGCGGTGAACTCCGTTTCCCGCCCCGGCCCTGCTGCCCGCACTGCCGGTCCTTCGCAGCCGAGTGGCGGCCGGTGTCGGGGTGCGGGCGGGTGTGGTCGTACGTCGTCCCGCATCCGCCGCTGCTTCCCGGCTACGCGGAGCAGGCCCCGTACAACGTGGTCGTCGTGGAGCTGGCGGAGGCGCCGCGGATACGGCTGGTGGGGAACGTGGTCGCGCACGCCGGGGCGCCGCTCGGCTCCGTGGATCCGGCGCGCCTCAGGATCGGCGCCCGGGTGCGGGCGGTGTTCTCCGACGGGCTGCCGCAGTGGGTGCTCGCGTGAACACCGTGCGCCTCGCCGCCGACAAGGACACCGGCGTCGCCGTCGTCACCCTGGACCGGCCCGCGCGGCTCAACGCCGTCGATCTGGAGATGGCGGGCGAACTGGCCGAGGTGTGGCGCACGTTGCGGTTCGACGACTCGGTACGAGCCGTCGTGCTCACCGGGGCCGGGGAGCGGGCGTTCTGTACGGGCATCGACCGGGACGCCGTCGTACCGCAGCCCTCGTCGCCGTACATGCAGGACGATCCGCTGCTGGGGGTCGGACCGAAGGGCAACGATCTGTGGAAGCCGGTCGTCGCGGCGGTGGAGGGGATGGCCTGCGGGGGCGCCTTCTATCTGCTCGCGGAGTGCGACTTCCTCGTCGCCGGAGCCGACGCCGCCTTCTTCGATCCGCACACCACCTACGGCATGGTCAGCGCCTACGAGTCGATGCTCATGGCGCAGCGCATGCCGTACGGCGAGGTCGCGCGGATGGTCCTCATGGGCAGCGCCGAGCGGCTCTCGGCGCGGCGGGCGTACGAGGTCGGCCTGGTCAGCGAACTCACCGAGCGCGGCGGGGCCTCGGCGGCGGCGACGGACTGCGCCGCGGTGATCGCCGGGTATCCGACGGAGGCCGTGCAGGGGACGGTGCGGGCGCTGTGGGCGGCCCGGGAGGCCGGTCTCGCGCAGGCGTTCGCGCAGGCCCCGCACCTGATCTCGCTGGGGAACCTGCCGGGCGCGCGGCAGGCGGAGCTGTTCGCCGCCCGCCGTGCGCAGTTCAGGACGCGGTGAGATCACCAGTGGTAGGAGGCGACCGGATCCAGGTCGCAGTGGTCGACCTGCGGGGCACTCTCCTCGGCGTTGTCCACCGGCACCCGGATGGTCTTCGTGCCGCTCGCGGGCACGGTGACCTCCTCGATGGTGCCGTTGACCGTCAGGTCGTCCGCGTCCTCGAAGGTGATGTGGACGTCGAAGCGGCTCTCGGCGGCGTTCGGGTTGGTGACCTCGATGGTCGCGTAGGGGGCCTTCACCGTCGCGCAGCTCACCAGCCGTGCCGTGCCGTCCCGGTAACCGGAAGAGGACGATCCGCCGGACGAGCCGCCGGAGGTGTCGTCGCCGTAGTAGTCGTCGTCATCGTCATAGTCGTGGTGCGTGCCCGAGCCGTAGCCGCCACCCGACGACGTGGACGAGGAACCGTCGTGGTCCTGGCTGGAGCTGCTGCACCCGCCGCCGCCACTGCCGTGACCGCTGCTGTGACCGTGCCCGCGGCCCTTGAATCCGGTCAGCGCCAGGACGACCAGGACCGATACCGCCGTCAGTTTGAGCATGTGTCCCCGTCGATGCATGCCAGCACCCTAGGACATGCCTGTCACGGTCATGTCACTGTGTGGCGACCGCCGGGTACCCGGCGTAGCGTCTGCCGTGGAAGCGGTGCACAGCACCGCTCCCCCGCGACGACGGCCGCCGTCCGGAGCCCTTCCGTGCAACCCGGTACGACGGCCGTCACGCCCCTCACGCGGTCCGTGAGGTCCCCGTGCCCTTCTCCGCGTCCAGCGCGTACACGCAGCGGTCCTTGCTGCACGCGTACACCACGCCGTCCTTGACCACAGGGGAGCCGGTGATCTCGCCGCCGGTGGCGAGCTTCCAGCGCAGCCGGCCGTCGTCGGCCTTCAGGGTGTAGAGCAGGTGGTCGGTGGAGCCGAAGTGGATGCGGCCCTCCGCCACGGCGGGCGCGCCCACGACGTCGCCGCCCGCCTGGAAGCGCCACTTGGGGGTGCCGGTGACCGCGTCCAGGGTGTACAGGCCGTTGCCGCTGCCGACGTGCACGTGCCCGGCGGCGACCAGGACCGGCTCGACGGAGGAGCGGGCCTCGGTGGCGATGCGCCAGCGGTCGCGGCCGTCGGCGGCGTCCAGGGCGTAGACCGTGCCGAGGTAGTCCGCGAGGTAGATGCCGCCGCCGGTGACGGCCGGGCCCGGCGCGAAGGCCGGCGGGCACAGGAAGACCGCCGGGGCCTCGAAGTGCCAGCGGACCATGCCGCTCACCGCCTCGACGGCGAGGACGCGGGTGCCGGCGGAGACATAGACGTACCCGTCGGGGGCGGGGGCCAGCCGCACCGGCACGCCGCCGCAGGAGGCCGCGTCACCGATGGGGTACGACCAGCGCTCCTCGCCGGTGCGGGCCTCCAGGGCGCGCAGCCGGGCGTCCTGCCAGACGTAGACCGTGCCGTCGTGCACGACCGGCCCCGCCTCGGGCGACTCGAAGTCGGTCTGGCAGCCGGTGATCTCCCACAGCTTCTGCCCGTTCGCCGCCTCCCATGCCTGGACCCCGCCGCCGCGGGTGCCGGTGACGACCGTGCCGCGGTCGGCCTTGAGGGAGTACACCCAGGCGTCGGTGGACAGCCGCCACAGGTCGGTGCCCTCGCGGGCGTCCAGCGCGAACAGGGTGGGGCCGTCGGAGGCGTGGATACGGCCGTCCGCCACCGCCATGGACCAGGCGACGTCCCGGGTCTTGAACCGGCGCCGGCCGGTGGCGACGTCCAGGGCGTGCACCTCGAAGGAGGTGACGTAGACGAGGTCGCCGTCGACGGACGGCGTGCCCCAGACGTCGTTGGACATGCGGAACCGCCAGGGACGCCAGCCGGCCGCGGTCTCCGGGGGCGCGGGCGGGGCGGGCGGCGCGGCGGGGTCGGCGCCGGCCACGCCGGGCCGGGGCCGGGACCAGCTGGCCACCAGGCCCGCCTCGGGCGGGGGCGCCTTGACGGCGGCGGCGCGGGCGTCGGCGACCCGGGGGCCGGGGCCGATGGGCACCTGGGCGCCGGCCAGCCGGACCGGGCCGGTGTCGGGGGCGCCGGCCGGGGCGGGGACCGGCGCCGGGACCGGCGGGTCGTAGGGGGGCGGCGGCGGCACGGCCTGCCGGCCGCCGCTGCGCGGGCCACCGGTCGGGGCCGGGGCGGGCTTGGCGGCGGGGCGTCCGCCGCGGCGGGCCTCGATGAGGGCGACCGCCTTCTCCGGCAGCCAGGCGGAGGCGGTGCCGCTGTCGTCGGAGCCGGAGCCGAACAGGTGCGGGGCGAGCTGGGCCTGGAGGTCGGCCGGGCTGGGGCGGCCGGCGGCCTCCATCTGCATGCACGCCTCGATCAGCGGGCGCAGCTCGTCCGGCAGGCCGGTGAGGTCCGGGCCCTCGCGCAGCAGCATGAAGACGGTCTCGACCGGGTTGGCGCCGTGGAAGGGCGGGTGGCCGGTGGCCGCGAAGACGAGGGTGGAGCCGAGGGAGAAGACGTCGCTGGCGCCGGTGACGCTGCGGGAGTCCTTGGCCTGCTCGGGGGACATGTAGGCGGGGGTGCCGACGGCGACGTTCGTCATCGTCAGACGGGTGTTGGAGACGCCGGAGGCGATGCCGAAGTCGATCACCCGGGGGCCGTCCTCGACCACGAGCACGTTGGACGGCTTGAGGTCACGGTGGACCAGCCCGGCGCCGTGGATGGACTGGAGGGCCTCCGCGACGCCCGCCGCGAGCCAGCGCACGGCCTGGGCCGGGAGCGGCCCGCACTCGTTCACTATCTCTTCCAGCGAGGGCGCGGGGACGTAGGCGGTGGCCAGCCAGGGCACGGCGGCCCGCGGGTCGGCGTCGACCACGGCCGCGGTGTAGAACCCGGAGACCGCGCGGGCCGCCTCCACCTCACGGGTGAAGCGGACCCGGAAGAGCTGGTCCTCGGCCAGCTCGGTGCGCACCGTCTTGATCGCCACGCGCCGGCCGGACGCCGAGCGCGCGAGATAGACCAGCCCCATGCCGCCGGCGCCCAGCCGGCCCAGCACCTCGAACGGCCCGATCCGCCGCGGATCGTGCTGCGTCAGCTGATCCACCACTTGCCTGCCACCTCCCCGTACGAGCCGCGCCACTCTCCATATGTACGCGACCGGAGTGCAGCGTCTCACCACCGCACCGCCATGACGGCACGCACCCTGATTCTTCCTGGCCGGACGGCTGGTTGCGAACCCGGTGACAAACCGGGGTGTCTTCCGTCAAAGCGGACGAATCAGCGCCGCAGCAGCGCGAACGACGCCCCCTGATTGTCGGTGACGACGGCCACTCGCCCGTACGACGTCTCGAAGGGTGGCGCCTGCACCCGCCCGCCGAGCCGCTGCACGGCCCCGACGGCCTCGTCCAGGTCCGTGACCCGGAAGTGGGCGAGGAAGTGCGGAGGCATCTCCGCGGGGAACACGTCGGTGACGTCCGCGCGGCCGAAGTCGGGCTCGGCCTCGGTGCCGAACAGGGCGTCGTGGAAGAGGTCGCCGTAGAAGGTGTTGGCCGCGGCGGTGTCCCGGGTGTAGAGCTGGGCCCAGACGAAGGTGTTCGGCGCGCGCCGCCGGCCGAAGCCGGGGTGGGTGCCGGGCTGCCACAGGCCGAACACCGCGCCCTCGGGGTCGGTGGCCAGGGCCGCGGTGCCGAGATCGCCGACCGGGAACGGCGCCATGACCACCCGGCCGCCGGCCGCCGTGATCCGCCGGCCGAGGGCCTCGGCGTCCGAGGTCGCGAAGGAGACCGTCCAGACCGTGGGCATGCGTCCGTCCGTCTTGGGCGCCAGCGAGGCGACGCGGTCGCCGTCCAGCAGGGCCCACACGGAGGAGCCGTACGCCTCCTCGAAGGCCCACCCGAAAAGCTCACCGTAGAACCGCTTGCCCGCCTCGACATCGGGCAGCTGGGCGTCCACCCAGCAGGGGACGCCCTCCCCGTACACCTCTTCGTTGGCGGATGCCCTGTTTTCGGCCATGCCGTCAAAGTAACCGGGACGCGCGTACCCCGCAGACCAGGCACACCACCCCCGCTGGCCCCGCGCACCCCATTTGCAGTCGGCCGAATCGCGCTCCGATCACCCCTCGGTAAGCTGACGACATGACAGGACAAGTGCGTACCGTCGACGGCCGCGTGGCCGGCCGGCGTGGGCAGGCGACCCGGCAGAAGCTGCTCGACTGCCTCAGCGAGATGCTCAGCTCCTCCCCGTACCGGGACGTCAAGGTCATCGATGTCGCCCGGAAGGCGGGCACTTCGCCCGCGACCTTCTACCAGTACTTCCCGGACGTCGAAGGCGCCGTCCTGGAGATCGCCGAGCAGATGGCGGCCGAGGGCGCGGGACTGACCGAACTCCTCGAAGGACGCACCTGGACCGGCAAGTCGGGCTGGCAGACGGCCCAGGAACTCGTGGACGGGTTCCTGGAGTTCTGGCGCAAGAACGACGCCATCCTGCGGGTGGTCGACCTCGGGGCGGCCGAGGGGGACAAACGGTTCTACAAGATCCGTATGAAGATCCTGAACTCGGTCAACAACTCCCTCGCGGACGCCATCGCGCAACTCCAGTCCAAGGGCCGGGTCGACAAGGACGTGAACCCGGCGGCGGTGGCCGGTTCGCTGGTCGCGATGCTCGCGGCGGTGGCGGCCCACCAGAAGGGTTTCTCCTCCTGGGGCGTGAAGCAGGCCGAACTCAAGCCGAACCTGGCGCTGTTGGTGCATATGGGCGTGACCGGCAAGAAGCCGTCCAAGTAAGGACCCCCCTTACCGGAGTCCAAGTCCTGTCTGGCGGGCGGTGGTTCACGCGGTGAGCCCCCGCCCGCCGCTTCAAGCGGGCAGCGGCCGGTCCCGCACCACGTGCTTCATCACCAGCGTCGACGTCAGCCGCTGCACCCCCGGCAGTGCCGCCAGCCGCTCGTCGTACAGGCGCTGGAAGGCGGCCAGGTCGGCGGTGGCCACCCGGAGCAGATAGTCCGGCTCACCGAACAGCCGCTGGGCGTCCAGCACGTGCTCCAGCTCGCTGACCGCCCGCTCGAACTCGGCGACCGTGTCCCGGTCCTCCTGCCGCATGGACACGAAGACCAGCGCCTCGAAGTTCAGCCCGAGCGCCGCCGGGTCCACCACCGCCCGGTAGCCCTGGATGGCGCCGGCCCGCTCCAGCTCCCGCAGCCGCCGGTGGCAGGGCGAGACGCTGAGCCGCACCCGGGCGGCCAGCTCCGTCACGGTCAGCCGCCCGTCCTGCTGGAGCTCGGCAAGGATTTTTCGGTCTACGTCGTCCATGAAGAAGATATTTGCGCAGACCATGCGATCATGGGCAAACTTCGGGAACACTTTCGGGCCATTCGCGCCTAATGTCCCCAGCATGGACTCGGGACTGCTCTTCTCCTTCCTCCTCGTGGACCTGCTGCTGGTGTGTGTGCCGGGAGCCGACTGGGCGTACGTCATCGCGACCGCCCTGCGCGGCCGCTCGGCGCCGCGCGCGGTGGCGGGCCTGGTCAGCGGTTACGCCCTGCACACCGTCCTGGCCACGGCGGGTCTGGCGGTCGTGGTGGCGGGCTCGCCCCGGCTGCTGACGGCGCTGACGGTGGCGGGCGCGGGCTACCTGCTGTGGCTCGGCTGGGGCGTACTGCGCCGCCCGGCGGTCCCGGACGCGAACGGCACACCGGCGGTCGACGGCCGGCTCTTCCTGAGGGGCGCCACGATCAGCGGCCTGAACCCCAAGGGCCTGCTCCTCTACCTCTCCGTCCTCCCCCAGTTCCTCACCCTCCGCGGCCACCATCTCCCGGTCCCCGCCCAGACGGCGGCCCTCGGCCTGCTCCACATGGCCTGCTGCGCGGCCGTCTACCTCACCGTCGGCACCCTCACCCGCACCCTCCTCACAGCCCGCCCGTCAGCAGCCCGCGCGGTCACCCGCACCTCGGGCGCGGCCATGCTGGGAATCGGCGCATTCTTGCTGGCAGAACGGCTGGCTACGCTCTAGGGTCCCGGCGCCTCAGGGCTCTCTCCGGCTGAGCCGGAACACCCTGATCTCCCGCTCCACCCGTGCCTGATACACGGCGTACGGCGGCCAGAAGGCGAGGAGTGCCGTCCAGGCGGCCACCCGTTCCCGACCCGTGAGCAGGCGGGCGGTGACGGGGATGTCCTGGCCCCGCCGGCTGATCGTGGCCTCGGGGTGGGCGAGGAGGTTGTGGGTCCAGGCCGGATGGCCGGTCCGGCCGAAGTTGGAGCCGACCAGGATCCAGCTCCTGCCGTCCTGCTCCGGCATGCAGGCCAGCGGGGTGCGGCGGGGCAGGCCGCTGCGGGCGCCGGTGGAGGTGAGGAGCACGCCCGGCAGCAGCTGGGCGCTGAGCAGGACCCTGCCCCGGGTGAGCCGGTGGACGGTCCGGTCGAGGGCCGGGATCACGTGCGGCGCCAGCCGGGCGAACGCGCGGGTGGACGACACCTTCTGGACGAGCCGGACACCGCCGCCGCCCATCAGAGCGCCGCCTCCCCGCCCGCGAACAGCCCCGTCGTCTCGGCGGCCCGGTCCCGCAGCCGGTGCACGGGCCCGAACAGCAGCTCGTCCCCGGCCGCCCGTTTCACGTACAGGTGGGCGTCGTGCTCCCAGGTGAACCCGATCCCGCCGTGCAGCTGGACGCCCTCGGCGGCGGCACACCGCAGCGCCTCCAGCGCCTGGGCGAGCGCGAGAGCGCCGGCCCGCTCCCCCTCCCGTGCCGCCGCCCATGCGGCGTAGTACGCGGCCGACCGCGCCGCCTGCACGGCCACGTACACGTCCGCCAGCCGGTGCTTCACGGCCTGGAAGGACCCGATCGGCCGCCCGAACTGCACCCGCTGCCCGGTGTACTCCACGGTCCGCTCCAGCACCCGGTCGGCCGCCCCCACGGCCTCGGCGGCGAGCACGGCGGCGACGGAGTCGCCGAGTGCGGCGAGGGCGGGCAGGACGTCCGCGTCCTCGGCCCCGAGCAACTCCGCCGGCACGTCACGCAGTTGGATCCGCGCCTGCGGCCGCGTGGCGTCCAGGGAGGTCCGCCGGGCCCGTACCACCCCCGCCGCGTCCCCCGCCACCAGGAACAGCAGTGTCCGCGACCGGGCGAACCCCCCGGTGTGCGCGGCGACGAGCAGCAGCCCGGCGCTGTGCCCGTCCAGCACCTGCTCCGCCTCCCCGTACAGCCGCCACTCCCCCGCCACCCGCCGCGCCTGCATCCCGCCGGCCCGCCCGCCCCCGGCGCTGTACCCGCCGTTTCCGCCGGTCAGGGCGAGGGCGGTGGTCAGGTCGGGCCCGGCGACGGCGAGGGCGGCGGTGAGGGTGCCGGCGGCGATGCGCGGCAGCAGCCCGGCGCGCTGGGCGCCGGTGCCGAGGGCGAGGATCAGCGGGGCGGCGAGGACGGAGGTGGCGAGCAGCGGCGAGGGCGCGAGACAGCGGCCCGTCTCCTCGCAGGCGAGGGCCAGCTCGGTGACCGAGCAGCCGATCCCGCCGTACCGCTCGGGGAGGGCGAGTCCCGGCAGGCCGAGCTGGTCGGCGAGGGCCGACCACAGGAGGGGGTCGTGGCCGGCGGGCGTGTCGACGGCCGCCCGCAGCTCGGCCGGTCCGCAGCGTTTGTGCAGCAGCTCACGCAGGGTGCGGCGGATCTCGTCCTGTTCGGGGGTGAGGCGCGTGTCCATGGCCTTCCTCCATATCTGACGGTGCGTCATATTAGGAGGGCCGAAACGAGATGCACAGAGGGAGGAGCCCTCTCATGAGTCGCGGGAGCAGGAAGGTCGCCGTGGTCGGCGTGGCCCTTTCCGACTGCGGGCGGGTGGACGACGCGACGGCGTACGCGCTGCACGCCCAGGCGGCCCGCCGGGCCCTCGCCGACGCGGGTCTGGACCGCACGGTGGTCGACGGTTTCGCCTCCGCCGGCCTCGGCACGCTGGCCCCCGTGGAGGTCGCCGAGTACCTGGGCCTGCGGCCCACCTGGGTGGACTCCACCTCGGTCGGGGGCGCCACCTGGGAGGTGATGGCGGCGCACGCGGCGGACGCGATAGCGGCGGGCCACGCGAACGCCGTGCTGCTGGTGTACGGCTCGACGGCCCGGTCCGACATCAGGGCGGGCCGCCGCACGGGCACCCTGTCCTTCGGCGCCCGCGGCCCGCTCCAGTTCGAGGTGCCGTACGGCCACACGCTGATCGCCAAGTACGCCATGGCGGCCCGCCGGCACATGATCGAGTACGGCACGACGCTCGAGCAGCTGGCGGAGGTGGCGGTCCAGGCGCGGGCGAACGCGGCCCTGAACCCGGAGGCGATGTTCCGCGACCCGATCACCGTCGACGACGTGCTGTCCGGCCCGATGATCGCCGACCCGTTCACCCGCCTGCACTGCTGCCTGCGCTCGGACGGCGGCGCGGCCATCCTGCTGGCGGCCGAGGGGTACGTACGGGACTGCCGGACGGCCCCCGTCTGGATCCTCGGCACCGGCGAACACGTCTCGCACGCCGCGATGTCCTCGTGGGAGGACTTCACGGTCTCCCCGGCGGCGGTCAGCGGCCGGCTGGCCTTCCGGCGGGCGGGGGTGACCCCCGCGGACATCGACTTCGCCGAGATCTACGACGCCTTCACCTACATGACCCTGGTGACCCTGGAGGACCTGGGCTTCTGCGCGAAGGGCGAGGGCGGGGCGTTCGTGGCGAAGGGGCGGCTGCTGGTGCGGGGCGGGGAGCTGCCGGTGAACACGGACGGGGGCGGCCTGTCGGCCCAGCATCCGGGGATGCGGGGGCTGTTCCTGATGGTGGAGGCGGTGCGGCAGCTGCGGGGCGAGGCCGGCGAGCGGCAGGTGCGGGCCCGGGGCGGCGAGCCGCCCCGGCTGGGGGTGGCGTCGGGAACCGGCGGCTGGTTCTGCTCCTCGGGAACGGTGGTGTTGGGGCGGGACTGATCGGCGGACCACCGGTGATACTCGCCCCATGGCACAAAAGGATCTCCACGAACTCCTCCGGTCGCTGCGGGTCTGGGACTCCGAGGTGACGGAGCTGCGGCCCTTCGACCCGGACACGGCCCCGCCCACTCCGCTGCCCCTGTTCACCGGCTGGTTCGCGGAAGCGGTGGCGGCGGGGCAGCCGGAGCCGCACACCATGTCCCTGGCGACCGTGGACGCGGAGGGCAGGCCGGACGTACGGATCGTGATGCTGCACGGCGCCGACGCGGACGGCTGGTCCTTCGCCAGCCACTCCACGAGCCGCAAGGGCCGTGCGCTGAGCGCCCGGCCGTACGCGGCCCTGTCCTTCTACTGGCCGGTGCTGGGGCGCCAGGTGCGGGTACGGGGGCCGGTCACGCAGGCCCCGGCCGAGGAGAGCCAGGCCGATCTGCACGCGCGGTCCACGGGCGCGCTGGCCGCCGCACTGACCGGCCGGCAGAGCGAGGAGCTGTCCTCTCCGGCCGAGTTGCGGCAGGCGTCGGAGGCGGCCTGGCAGCGGGCCCGGAAGAACCCCGACGAGCCGTCGCCGACCTGGACCCTGTACCGGCTGCGCCCGGAGACGGTGGAGTTCTTCCAGGGGGACGCGGAGCGGCGGCACGTACGACTGGAGTACCGGAGCACGGAGTTCGGCTGGAGCAGGGTGCTGCTGTGGCCGTGAGGGCCGGCCGCGTCCTTCTGCATCTTTCTGCCGGGGCCGGTCACACATGCCTTCCGCGATCCGTCAGGGCGGTGGAAGCACCACGCAGACCCTGAGGAGAAGACGATGGAAACGCGTTCGATCACGGCGGAGATCCCGATGACCCCGCGGATGCCGGAGGACCCCGCCCAGCTCGTCCCGGAGCTGGCGGAGGTGTCGGCGGCGCTGTTCAAGGTCACCGGCAACGGTTCGGTGCCGCGCTCCACGATCAGCCTGGTCCAGCTGCGGGCGGGACAGATCGTCGGCAGCACCTATCTGACCGTGCTGCACACCGGGTTCCTGCGCAAGGCCGGTGAGTCGGAGGAGCGGATCACCTCGGTGGCGTCCTGGCAGGACTCGCCGTACTTCACCGCCGCCGAGCGGGCCGCGCTGGCCCTCGTGGAGGCCGTGCTCCAGCCGTCCGCGGACGGCGAGCGGGTGTCCGACGAGCTGTACGCGCAGGCGGCCGAGCACTACGAGGGCAAGGCGCTCGCCACGCTGATGTTCGCGATCGGACAGGTCAACTTCTTCATCCCCGTCGCGCTCATCGCCAAGCCGGTGCCCGGCCGGTCGTTCACCGACCCGTGGAAGTGAACACCGGGATCCCCGCCCGGAACGTCACCTCAAGCGGCATCCCGGCCCGCAGGGTGTCCTCCGGGCAGCCGACCAGTTCCGTGATCATGCGCGGGCCCTCGGCCAGGTCGACCACCGCGGCCACGTAAGGGGTGCGGTCGCCGAACGGGGGGAGGTCGTTGTGGTGGACCGTGGACCACGTGTAGAGCGTGGCCCGGCCGCCGGCCTCCTCCCAGGTCACCCGCTCGCTCCAGCAGTACGGGCAGAACTCGCGGGGGTAGTGGTGGGCCCGGCCGCAGGCCCCGCAGCGGCGGATCAGCAGGCGGTCCCGCGCGGCCGCCTCCCAGTACGGGCGGGTGAAGGCGTCGGTCTCCGGGAGGTCGTGGCGCTGCCCGCTCATCGGAACCATCCGATCCACGCGTCCAGCGACCACGCCTGCCAGGACATGCCGAAGAGGCCGACCAGGCAGATGAGGGCCATCATCGAGTTCTGGCCCTGTTCCGCCCAGTCGTGGATCATGAGGACGAAGTAGACCGCGTTCAGGAGCAGGCCGCCGACCAGGGCGACCGGGGTCAGGAAGCCGAGGATCAGGCCGAGACCCAGCGAGAGTTCGGCGTAGGCGACCACGTACGCCATGAGCTTCGGGCGGGGTTTCACCACCGTGTCGAAGCCCGCCCGCACCGGGGTCCAGCGGTGCTTCGCCGCCACGTCCGCCGCCCAGGCGATGCCGCTGCCCCGCTCGAACCACGCCTTCTTGTCCTTGTGCCGCCAGCTCTCCAGCCACCACAGGCCGAGGCCGATGCGCAGCACCGCCAGCCACTGAGCGCCGTCCAGCCATATCGCGTCCATGCATCTGACGGTACGTCAGATCAGGTGGGAAGCCCACCTGTGAGTCACCCGGAATCGCCCCACGCGCCGCCGGGCCGCCGCGCCCCGGGGCCCGGCGGCGCGTTCCTTCACGCCCCGAACGCCGTTCCCGTACATGCGTGATCAATCCGCAACCAATTCCGGTCTTGACCGAGACCCATCAACCGGGTGTGTGATTACGCTCCCGCTCATGGCCGTCTCCCGTCCCTCTCCGGTACACCTCTCGCCCACTCCCGCGGACCGCCCGGTCTACGTGATCGGCGCCGGTCCGGGCGGCCTCGCCGCCGCCCACGCGCTGCGGGCGCGGGGCGTACGGGCGGTGGTGCTGGAGAAGTCCAGCCAGGTGGGCGCCTCCTGGCGCGCCCACTACGACCGGCTGCACCTGCACACCACCCGGCGGCTGTCCGCGCTGCCCGGCCTCGCCATACCCCGGAAGTTCGGGCGCTGGGTGTCCCGGGACAACGTGGTGCGGTACCTGGAGAAGTACGCCGAACACCACGAGCTGGAGATCGTCACCGGGGTGGAGGTGCACCGCGTCGAGCGGACCGAGGACGGCACCGGCTGGCTGCTGCGCGCCTCCGGCGGACGGGAGCTGACCGGCAGCGCGGTGGTCGTCGCCACCGGCTACAACCACAGCCCGCACCTGCCCGACTGGCCCGGCCGCGACCGGTACGAAGGTGAGCTGCTGCACGCCGGCACCTACCGCAACGCCGAGCCGTACCGCGGTCGTGACGTGCTCGTCGTCGGGATCGGCAACACGGGCGCGGAGATCGCCGTGGACCTGGCGGAGGGCGGGGCCGCGCGGGTGCGGCTGGCGGTGCGCACGGCGCCGCACATCCTGCGCCGGTCGACCCTCGGCTGGGCCGCCCAGTACTCGGGCGTGCTGGTCCGGCGGCTGCCGGTCCGGCTCGTGGACCGGCTCGCCGGGCCGGTGGGGCGGCTGAGCACCCCGGACCTGTCCGCGTACGGTCTTCCGCGCCCGGACGCCGGCCTGTACAGCAGGGTGCGGGAGGGTGCGATCCCGGTCCAGGACGTCGGCCTGATCGACGCCGTCCGCACGGGCAGGGTGGAGATCGTGGCCGCCGTGGAGGGGTTCGAGGACGGGAAGGTGGTCCTCGCCGACGGCGGCCGGATCTCGCCCGACGCGGTCATCGCCGCGACCGGGTACGTGCGGGCACTGGAGGGGCTGGTCGGGCATCTCGGGGTGCTTGACGGGCGAGGCGGACCGGTGGTGCACGGCGGCCGTACGTCCGCGCAGGCGCCCGGCCTGTACTTCACCGGGTTCACCAACCCGATCAGCGGGATGCTCCGGGAACTGGCGCTCGACGCGGGGAGGATCGCGCGGGCGGTGGCCGCGGGCCTGCGCGCGCGGTAGCCACGGCGTTTTCCCACCGAGCGGTAACTTTGCCGTGCCGAACCATTCCTGACGTTCCGTCAGTTCAGTAACCTGACAAAGCGTCATCTTGAGTGGCTTCTCACGGGAGGCGGGCGGAACGATGCTCGGTTCGACCCACGGCACCCTCACCACCGACGCCCGCCGGGCCCGGGTCATCGCCTGCGGCGAGCAGCGGCCCGGACCCGTCGTGCACGATCAGGTGGACGACCTCGACGTCAGCGGGCGTCCGCTCTACGCGGACGTACCGGACCTGACCCGGTTCTTCCGGCCCGAGTCCGTCGCCGTGATCGGCGCCTCCGACACCGCGGGCCGGCCGAACACCGGGATCACCCGGCAGCTGCTGGACTGGGCCGGTCGGGTCGGGGCGCGGGTGCACCCGGTGCATCCGACCCGGCCGACGGTCTTCGGCATCCCGTGCTCCGCCTCGGTCGCCGCCCTGCCCGGACCGGTCGACCTGGCCGTGCTGCTGGTCGCCGACCCGTTGCCGGTGATCGAGGAACTCGCCGCGGCCAAGGTGAAGTTCGCGGTCGCCTTCGCCTCCGGGTTCGCCGAGACCGGTCAGGCGGGCGCCGAGGCCCAGGAGCGGCTCGCCGAGGCCGTACGGGGCTCGGGGCTCCGGCTGCTCGGCCCGAACACCAACCTCAACGCCTTCGAACGCTTCCGGGACGACCTGTCCGGGCCGGCCATCGCGCTGATCACCCAGTCCGGGCACCAGGGCCGGCCCGTCTTCGCGCTGCAGGAACTGGGCATCCGGCTCTCGCACTGGGCGCCCACCGGCAACGAGGCCGACCTGGAGACCGCCGACTTCCTCTCCTGGTTCGCCGAGCGGCCCGAGGTCGGCGCCATCGCCTGTTACGTGGAGGGGCTCAAGGACGGCCGCTCCTTCCTGCTGGCCGCCGACCGCGCCGCCCGCCGCAAGGTGCCGGTGGTCGCCGTGAAGGTGGGCCGCACCGAGGCCGGCGCCCGTACGGCCGCCTCGCACACCGGCAAGCTCACCGGCGCCGACGACGTGGTGGACGCGGCCATGCGGCAGTACGGCGTGATCCGCGTCGACGCCCTGGACGAACTCCAGGACACGGCGGCGCTGCTGGCGCGCGCGAAGCCGCCCCAGGCCGAGGGCGTGGTCGTCTACTCCATCTCGGGCGGCACCGGCGCACATGTCGCCGACCTGGCCGCCGGGGCGGGGCTCCGGCTGCCGCGGCTGTCCCCGGACAAGCAGGCCGAGCTGCACCAGTGGATACCGGAGTACCTGAGCGTGGCCAACCCGGTGGACAACGGCGGCCACCCGGTCGGCGACGAACGCGGCCGGAAGATCATCGACGCGCTCCTCGCCGACCCCGCGGTCGGCGTGCTGATCTGCCCGGTCACCGGCCCCTTCCCGCCGCTCAGCGACAAGCTCGTGCGCGACCTGGTGGACGCCGCCGAGGAGACGGACAAACTGGTGTGCGTGGTGTGGGGCTCGCCGGCCGGCACCGAGCCGGCGTACCGGGAGGTGCTGCTCGGCTCCTCCCGCGTGGCCACCTTCCGGACCGTCGGAAACTGCCTGACCGCCGTCCGCGCCTGGCTCGACCACCACCGCTTCGTGACCGGCTACCGCTCCCCCTTCGACGCGGCCCCGCGCACCCCGTCCCCTTCCTTCCGCAAGGCCGAGGCGCTGATGCAGCCCGGCCGGCAGCTCAGCGAGCACGCGGCCAAGCAGCTGCTGCGCGCGTACGGCGTCCGGGTGCCGCGCGAGCAGCTGGTGACCAGCGCGGCGGCGGCCGTACGGGCGGCCGGGCAGGTCGGCTACCCGGTGGTGATGAAGGCGTCCGGCGCGCAGATCGCCCACAAGACCGAACTGGGCCTGGTGAAGATCGGCCTGACCTCGGCGAGCCAGGTCCGGGACGCGTACCGGGAGCTGACCGACATCGCCCGGTACGAGGGCGTCGGGCTGGACGGCGTCCTGGTGTGCCAGATGGTGGAGCCGGGCGTGGAGATGATGGTCGGCGTCACCCACGACGACCTCTTCGGGCCGACGGTGACGGTGGGGCTCGGCGGGATCCTGGTGGAGGTGCTGCACGACGCGACGGTCCGCGTCCCGCCCTTCGGCGAGGACCAGGCCCGCGCCATGCTCACCGAGCTGCGCGGCCGCGCCCTGCTGGCCGGCGTCCGGGGCCGCCCGCCGGCCGACGTGGACGCGCTGGTGGAGGTCGTGCTGCGGGTGCAGCGCATGGCGCTGGAACTGGGCGAGCACATCGCCGAGCTGGACATCAACCCCCTGTTGGTGCTGCCCCGGGGACAGGGCGCGGTGGCGCTGGACGCGCTGGTGGTGTGCCGGTGACCGGCATCCGGCACGAGGTGCGCGACCGGGTCTCGTACGTCACCCTCGACCGCCCCGAGACCCTGAACGCCCTCACGCCGGCCATGCGCGACCGCCTCGTCGAGCTGCTGACGGAGGCGTCCGCCGCCTCGGACGTCCGGGCGGTGGTCCTCACCGGCACCGGCCGCGGCTTCTGCGCGGGCGCGGACCTGCGCGCCGCCGCTCCCGCCGCGGCCGAGCGGACCGCCGGGGACGTGGCCCGCACCCTCCGCCTCGGCGCCCAGCGCCTGATCGCGACCGTACTGGACTGCGAGAAACCGGTCCTGGCCGCCGTGAACGGCACGGCGGCCGGCCTGGGCGCCCATCTCGCGCTCGCCTGCGACCTGGTCCTGGCCGCCGAGTCGGCCCGCTTCATCGAGGTGTTCGTCCGCCGCGGCCTGGTCCCGGACGCCGGTGGCGCCTACCTCCTCCCCCGCCTGATCGGCCTCCAGCGGGCGAAGGAACTGATGTTCTTCGGCGACCCGCTCCCGGCACCGGAGGCGGAACGCCTGGGCCTGGTCAACCGGGTGGTCCCGGACACCGACCTGGAGAAGACGACCCGCGCCTGGGCCACCCGCCTGGCCTGCGCCCCCACGAGAGCCCTCGCCCTGACCAAGCACCTCCTCAACACCTCCCTCGACACCGACCGCACCTCCGCCTTCGCCACGGAGTCCTGGGCCCAGGAGATCAACATGACGACGGAGGACGCCCGGGAGGGACTGCGGGCGTTCGGGGAGCGCCGGGAGCCGGGGTTCCGGGGGCGGTGAGGACCGGATGAACCCGGCGCCGGGTCTTGTCATCTGACGGCCCGTCAGGCTCAATGAAACGATGATGGGACACGCAGGAGCGGCGGCGGCAGCCGTTCGGTATCTGGGGCCGGGGTCCGGGGAGGCGTTGCCGCGGCCCGCGTTGCGGTGTGTGCGGGAAGGGGAGCGGGCGCCGGTCGCGGCGGGGGAGTTCCGGCGGGTGCTGGGGTGCTTCGCGAGTGGCGTGACGGTCGTCACCGCGCCGGCCGGCGCGGGTGAGCCGGGTCCCGCGGGGTTCGCCTGCCAGTCCTTCTCGTCGCTCTCCCTCGAACCGCCCCTGGTCTGCTTCATGGTGGGCCGTACCTCCACCACCTGGCCGCGCATCGCCCGCGCCGGCGTCTTCTGCGTCAACGTGCTCAGCGCCGGCCAGGACGAGCTGTGCCGGGCCTTCGCGGTGAGCGGCGCGGACAAGTTCGCGGGGGTGGCGTACGACGCGGCGCCCGCGTCCGGGGCGCCGCGGCTCGCCGGGGCCGCCGCCTGGATCGACTGCGTCGTCCACGCCGTGCACACCGGAGGCGACCACCTCATCGTCGTGGGACGGGTGGCCGCCCTCGGTGCGGACGGGCCCGAGGAGCCACTGGTCTTCCACCGAGGGCGCTTCCGGCGGCTCGACCCGTGACAGTGCCCCGGCGGTGCGGTCAGGATGCGGCGGGTGCCAGGGCGGCCGGGGTGGTCCGCCGGATGACCAGGGACATCAGGGCCGCCGCCGCGCACAGGGTGCCGGAGGCGTACCAGACGACGTTGTAGGAGCCGAAGACGTCCCGGGCGAGGCCGCCGAGGTAGGCGACGAGGGCGGCGCCGACCTGGTGCGAGGCCAGCACCCAGCCGAAGACGATGGCGCTGTCCTCGCCGTACTGCTCGCGGCACAGGGCCAGCGTGGGCGGGACGGTGGCCACCCAGTCGAGGCCGTAGAAGACGATGAAGAAGATCATCGGCGGGTGGACGGCGGGGCCCAGCAGCATCGGCAGGAAGAGCAGGGACAGGCCGCGCAGGGCGTAGTAGACGGCGAGCAGCCGGCGCGGTTCGAAGCGGTCGGTGAACCAGCCGGAGGCGATCGTGCCGACGACGTCGAACACGCCGATGACCGCGAGCAGCGAGGCCGCCGTCGTCACGGGCATGCCGTGGTCGTGCTCGGCGGGCACGAAGTGCGTCTGGATCAGGCCGTTGGTGGAGGCCCCGCAGATCGCGAAGGTGCCGGCGAGCAGCCAGAAGGTGCCGGTGCGGACGGAGGAGGACAGGACGGCGAGCGTGCGGCGGGCGGCGCCGGTGACGGGCGGCGGCTTCGGTACGAACTCCCGCGCGCCGTACGGCTTCACGCCCACGTCGGCCGGGTGGTCGCGCAGCAGGATCCAGACGAAGGGGACCACGGCGAGCGCGGCCAGGGCGACGGTGACCGCGGCGGGACGCCAGTGGTGGCGCTCGACGATCCACGACAGCAGCGGCAGGAAGATCAGCTGCCCGGAGGCGGAGGCGGCGGTGAGGATGCCGCTGACCAGGCCGCGCCGCTCGGTGAACCAGCGGTTGGTGACCGTCGCGGCGAAGGCCAGCGCCATGGAACCGGAGCCGAGCCCCACCAGTAGGCCCCAGCACAGCCACAGCTGCCAGGCCGCCGTCATCCATACGGTCAGCCCGGAGCCGAGCGCGATCACGGTGAGCGCGGCGGCGACCACCCGGCGGATGCCGAAGCGGTCCATCAGCGCGGCGGCGAAGGGCGCGGTGAGGCCGTAGAGCGCGAGGTTGAGGGAGACGGCCGCGCCGATCGTGCCGCGCGACCAGCCGAACTCCTGGTGCAGCGGGTCGATGAGCAGGCCGGGCAGGGAGCGGAAGGCTGCTGCGCCGATGATCGTGACGAAGGTGACGGCGGCGACGAACCAGGCGCGGTGCACACGGTGGCGCCGGGCGGGCGGGGCCTTGACGGGGGCTGCGGCGGGGCTTGTCTGAGTCACGTCACCCAGCCTCCGCTACGCATGCCCACGCATCGAGTGGCCCGGTGGACAGCATTCGCTACGATCGGGCCATGACGAGCACTGGGGCATTCCGGCCGCACCGGGTCGCCGTCCTCGCCCTGGACGGCCTGTTGCCCTTCGAACTGGGCATCCCGCACCGGATCTTCGGCCGCCCCCGGGACGCGCAGGGCCGGTGTCTGTACGAGGTCGTGACCTGCTCGGTCCGGCCGCCCGGCCCGGTCGAGACGGACGCCGACTTCGCCGTGCACATCGCCCACGGCCCCGAGGCGCTGGCCACGGCCGACACGGTGATCGTCCCCGCGTCGTACGAACTCGGCCCGCTCTACGACGAGGGCCGGCTCACCGACGAGCTGGCCGCCGCCCTCGCCCACATCCGCCCCGGCACCCGGCTCGCCTCCATCTGCACCGGCGTCTACGTCCTCGCCGCCGCCGGTTACCTGGACGGCCGCCCGGCGACCACGCACTGGGCGGACGCCGAGCGGTTCCAGCGGATGTTCCCGAAGATCGAGGTGGACGCGGACGTGCTGTTCATCGACGACGGGGACGTGCTGACCTCGGCCGGCGTGGCCGCCGGGATCGACCTGTGCCTGCACATGGTCCGCCGGGACTTCGGTACGGCGGTCGCCAACGACGTGGCCCGCCGCACGGTCGTACCGCCCCACCGCGACGGCGGCCAGGCCCAGTACATCCATCGCCCGCTCCCCGACCCCCAGCTCGCCACCACGACCGCCGCCCGCGCCTGGGCGCTGGGCCGGCTGCACGAGCCGATCCAGCTGCGCGACATGGCCGCGCAGGAGGCGATGTCGGTGCGCACCTTCACCCGACGCTTCCGCGAAGAGGTCGGCATCAGCCCGGGCCAGTGGCTCACCCAGCAGCGCGTGGAGCGCGCCCGGCACCTGCTGGAGTCCACCGACCTGTCGATGGACCAGGTGGCCCGGGAGTCGGGTTTCGGCACCGCCCAGTCGATGCGCCAACACCTACAGGCGGCGCTCGGGGTCACGCCCACCGCGTACCGGCGGACCTTCCGGACCGGCGGTGGTGGTGGCGGTGGCGGTGGCGGTGGAGAGCACCGTGGTCGGGTCGGCACCCTGCACTGACCGGCCGGCGCGTATCTCACCCCACCAGCCGACCGCCGTCAGCAGCACGGTCAGGGCCACGCCCGCCAGGATCGCCGTCGAGGGCGCGGCGAGCGGCAGCAGGGCGCCCGCGAGGGAGCCGGTCGCGGCGTAACCGGCGCCGACGGCGGCGTACATGACCGAGTAGCCGGCGGCCAGGGCACCCGGCGGGAGCACCTCGCGCAGGGACAGGTTGCGGGTGAGCATCGCGCCCGCCTGGAGCAGCCCCGCCACGGCCAGCGCCACCGCCATGCCCCAAGCGGCGGGTATCAGGGCGACCAGGGTCACCGCGGCCGCCGTCCCCGCCATCAGGACCACGCTGCGGGTGCTGAGCCGGCCCGGCCAGGACCGCAGGCCGTACAGGAAGGCGCCGACGGCCGAGGCCACGGACATCGCCGTGAGCAGCGGGCCCGCCCAGCCCACGGCGATGCCGCGCTGTTCGAGCAGGGCGGGCAGGACCAGTTCGGCGAGGGCCAGCAGGGACAGGCTGGCCGCGCCCGTGACGTACACCGGCCAGGCGCGGGCGAGCACGCGCATCCGTGACGCGCCCTGCGCCCCCAGCCCGTCCCGCTCGCCCTGCCCGCCCGCCGCCCAGCCGGCCGGCAGCAGCCACAGGCCGGCGGCGGACGACGCCATCAGGGCGGCTTCGAGCAGCAGGGGAACGTGCGGTCCTGCGCCGAGGGCGAGGCCGGCGACGGCGGCCGGGGAGACGGCCCACACGCCGAAGGTGAGCATCGACTCGACGGACAGCGCCTGGGCCGCCGCGCGCCCCGGAACCAGCGAGGTGAGCAGGGCGCGCAGCCCGCCGGGCGCCGCGGCGGGACCGGCCCCGGCGAGGAAGGCGAACGCGGCGAGTATCGCGTCCGGCGCGCCGGGGAAGGCGCCGAGGCCCGTGAAGCCGGCGGCACCGGCGAGGAGACCGGCGGCCAGGTGCGGGCGGGCCCGCCGGGGGTCCAGGCGCATGCCGAGCACGGGGGCACCGACGATCTCGCCGATGACGTAGGCGGCGGCGAGGGCCGCGCCCAGCGCGTAGCCGCCGGGGCGCTCGCGGACCAGGAAGACCAGGGCCAGCGGGGCCATGGCCACCGGCATACGGGCGCCGACGGCCACCAGGGCCCAGGTCAGGACCTGCCGGGAAGCGACATCGCGGTAGCTCATGCGTCGACGGTAGGGGGCACCGCCGACAATCGCCGACCCGGTTTCCGCTGCCTGTGGACAACTTCCCGCCACCCCGGCCGACGGGGGCTCAGAACGTGAGCACCGCCCGCGCCACCCGGCCCGACTCCGCCGCCGCCCGGGCCTGCTCGAAGTCCTCCACCGGGTGGACCGCCGTCACCAACTCGTCGAGCAGCAGACGCCCTTGCCGGTACAGCTCGGCGTACAGGGCGATGTCCCGCTGGGGGCGCGAGGAGCCGTAGCGGCAGCCGAGGATCGACTTGTCCAGGTAGAGGGAGGAGACCAGGAAGGACGCCTCGGCCGTGGCCGGGGGCACGCCGAGCAGGATCGCCTGGCCCCGCCGGTCGAGCAGGTCGACGGCCTGGCGGATCAGCTCCACCCGGCCGACGCACTCGAAGACGTGGCCGGCGCCCGTCGGCAGCAGATCCCGCACCGCCTCGGCCGACGTCAGGAAGTCGGTCGCGCCGAACTGCCGCGCCACGCTCTCCTTGGCCGGGTTGGCGTCCACGGCCACGATCCTGAGGGCGCCCGCGAGCCGCGCGCCCTGGAGGACGTTCAGCCCTATCCCGCCCGTGCCGATGACGACCACGCTGTCCCCGCGGTCCACCCGCGCCCGGTTCAGCACGGCGCCGACCCCGGTGAGCACCCCGCATCCGATCAGCGCGGCGCAGGGCAGTGGGATGTCCCCGGGGATCCGCACCGCCTGCACGGCCTTGACGACCGTACGTTCCGCGAAGGCCGAGTTGGCGGCGAACTGGTACACCGGGTCCGCGCCCCGTGTGAACGGCCGCCCCGGCCGCCCGATCGCCTGCCGGCACATGGTGGGCCGGCCCCGGTCGCACTCGGCGCAGGTCCCGCAGTTGGCGAGCGTGGACAGGGCCACATGGTCACCGGGGGCGACATGGGTGACGCCGGCACCGACCGCCTCCACGACCCCGGCGCCCTCATGACCCAGCACCACCGGTACCGGGAACGGGATGGTGCCGTCCACCACCGACAGATCGCTGTGGCACAGCCCGGCCGCCGCGATCGCGACGAGCACCTCGCCCGGCCCCGGCTCCCGGACGGCCAGGTCGTCGACGACCCGGACCTGCTCGCCGTCGAACAGCACACCTCGCATCACACGGCCCCCTTCGGCTCCGCCGGCAGACCGAGCACGCGCTCGGCGATGATCGTGCGCTGGATCTGGTCCGAGCCGCCGTAGACGGTGTCGGCCCGGGAGAACAGGAACAGGTGCTGAGCCGCGTCGATCGAGTACGGCGAGGAGGGCGACCAGTCCGCCGGTCCCACGGCCGCCGCCGCTCCCCTGACCTGCACGGCCAGCTCGCCCAGCCGCTGGTGCCAGCCGGCCCACAGCAGCTTGGCCACGCTCGGCGCGCCCGGGTCGCCGGTGCCGCCGAGGGTGCGCAGGGCGTTCCAGCGCATGGCGCGCAACTCGGCCCACTGCCGCACGAGCCGGGCCCGGACGACGGGATCACGCACGGCTCCGCTCTCCCGTGCCGCCGCGAGGACCCCGGCCAGTTCCTCGGCGAACCCGATCTGCTGGGCCAGCGTCGACACCCCGCGCTCGAACCCGAGCAGGCTCATCGCCACCCGCCAGCCCTGGCCCTCTCCGCCGATCACGTGCTCCGCACGCGCGCGTGCCCCGTCGAAGAAGACCTCGTTGAAGTCGCTCGTCCCCGTCATCTGCCGGATCGGCCGGACCTCGATGCGCCCCGGCTGGTCCATCGGGACGAGCAGGAAGCTCAGGCCGTGGTGGCGCCGGGAGCCGGGGTCGGTCCGGGCCAGCACGAAGCACCAGTCGGCCTCGTGGGCGAGCGAGGTCCAGATCTTCTGCCCGCTGATCCGGTAGTACGCGCCCTCCCGGACGGCCGCCGTCCGCACCCCGGCCAGGTCCGACCCGGCACCCTGTTCGCTGTACCCCTGGCACCACAGCTCCTCACCGGCCGCGACGGGCGGCAGGAAGCGGCTCTTCTGCGCCGCGTCGCCGTGGGCGACGAGGGTGGGCGCGAGCAGGTTCTCCCCGATGTGCCCGCAGCGCGGGGGCGCCTTCGACCGGGCGTACTCCTCGGCCCAGACGACCTGTTGGGTGAGGGTGGCGGTGCGGTTGCCGTAGCCCCCTTCACCCCAGCCGAGCCCGATCCACCCGGCCCGGCCGAGGGATCTTTCCCATGTGCGCCGGTCCGCCGAGGGGTTGGCGTGCTCGGCAAGCCAACGGCGCGCCTCCACGCGGAACGCCTCGTCCTCGGCGGTGAATCCAAAGTCCACACCGGTCTCCTCTCGACGCCGGGATGTGCAGGAGACCGGGGGGCGCGGGGAAGTGCGCGAGAAGCCACGACCGGCCCGCACCCGCCAGACCACAGCACACCCCGGGCTAATGGGTGTTCGGCCGGAAGCCACCCCGCGCGGCCTCTTCCATCGCCGCCAGCTCGGAGAGCATCGGCATCGGATCCACCCCGACCGACCCGGGCAGGAACTCCGCGATCCGCCCCGGAGTCCAGGAGCCGCCCTCGGCATAGGCGCAGCGCAGCTCCCTCGGCTGCGCCCACACCGCGATCTTCGGCCCGGCCACCGTGTACACCTGCCCGGTGATGCCCTCGGCGGCGGCCCGCTCGGACAGCAGGTACACCACCAGCGCGGCCACGTCCTCCGGTTCGCCGATCTCCGTCAGCGTCATGGGCACGTTGGCCGACATCCGTGTCCGCGCCACCGGCGCCACCGCGTTCGCGGTCACCCCGTACTTGTGCAGGCCGAGCGCGGCGCTGCGCACGAGCGAGATGATCCCGCCCTTCGCCGCGCTGTAGTTGGCCTGCGAGACCGAGCCCTGGTGGTTGCCGCTGGTGAAGCCGATCAGGGTGCCGGACCGCTGCCTGCGCATGACGGCGGAGGCGGCCCGGAAGACGGTGAACGTCCCTTTCAGATGCGTGGCGACGACCGGGTCCCACTCCTCCTCGGTCATGTTGAACAGCATCCGCTCCCGCAGGATGCCGGCCACGCACACGACCCCGTCGATACGGCCGTACGCCTCGACGGCCGTGTCCACGACCCGCCGGCCGCCCGCCATCGTGGAGATGTCGTCGGCGACCGCGACGGCTTCGCCGCCCGCCGCCCCGATCTCCTTGGCGACGGCCTCGGCGACCTCGCTCGTGGGCGAGGCGCCGTCCACGGCCACCCCGTAGTCGTTGACGACGACCTGCGCGCCCTCGGCCGCCGCCGCCAGCGCCACCGCCCGTCCGATCCCGCGTCCGGCACCCGTCACGGCGACGACCTTGCCTGCCAAGAAGTTCCCCACGCCCGGCCCCTTCCCGCGGTTTCTGACGGCCCGTTAGATTTTATGGCCCGTCGGATGCACGGACACAAGCCCCGGGGAGGCACCGGATGGCACTGCCGGAGGAGTTCCACAAGATCGCGGGGCGCGTGAACAACTGGGGACGCTGGGGCGCCGACGACGAGATCGGCACCCTGAACCTGATCACGGACGACGTCGTGCGCGCGGCCGCCGCCGAGGTGCGCACCGGCCGCCGCGTCCCCCTCGCCCTCCCCCTGCGGCAGGACGGCGTGCAGACGGGGGTGATCCCGGGCCGGGTCAATCCGCTGCACACGATGGTGCAGCTCAACCAGGAACTGTTCGGTCCGGGCACGGTGGCGTGCAGCGACGACGCGGTGACCATGGGCCTCCAGGCCGGCACCCACTGGGACGCGCTGACCCATGTCTCGCACTCCGGGAAGCTCTACAACGGCCGCCCGGCACACACGGTCACCGCGCACGGCGGCGCCGAGTTCAGCGGCATCGAGAAGGTGCGCCACCTCGTCTCGCGCGGGGTGCTGCTGGACGTGGCACGCGCGCGTGGCGTGGACCGGCTGGCGGGCGGGCACGCGGTCACGCCGGAGGATCTGGAGACGGCGGAGGAGTTCGGCGGCGTCCGCGTCCGCGCCGGTGACATCGTGCTGGTCCGGACCGGGCAGGTGCGGGTGTATCTGGCCGGGGACAGGCACGGGTACGGCTATCCGTCACCCGGGCTCTCGGTGCGCTGCCCGGAGTGGCTCCACGCGCGCGATGTGGCGGCGATCGCGAACGACACGCTCACTTTTGAGATATTTCCGCCCGAGATCGAGAATCTGTGGCTGCCGGTGCACGCGCTGCACCTGGTCGAGATGGGGATGATGCAGGGCCAGAACTGGAATCTCGAAAAGTTGTCCACAGCCTGTGGAGAAACTGGACGGTACGCGTTCCTGCTGTCGGCGATGCCCGAACCGTTCGTCGGCGCGACGGGGACACCGGTGGCGCCGGTGGCGATCCTCTGAAGGCCCTGGACCGGACGGGAGGTGCGGCCGGCGGCGCGCCGCCCCACCGCCACGCGCACGCGCCGCCCTCCGAAGCGACCCACACTCGGCGAGGGCCGCCGTCACCCGGGCCCTCGCCGTCCCCTCGCGGCGAATCGTCGCTCACCAGACTGATCAGCCGCCCAGGGGACGTCAACGCCGGGGCGGGCATGGATGGTGACACCGCGTTTGCGGCACCCGCGCACGGATGCACCGCCCGGCGCACCGGCGGGGCGGGCTGCTACACCGCTTCGAAGGCGAGATCCTGGTACGCGGACAGTCCGCCCCCGTACGCCGTCGCCGCGCTCTCCCGGGTCTGTGAACAGCGGTCCAGCTCGCACCAGATGCTCTTGCCTGCGCCCTCCGGACTCCAGCCCCAGCGGTCGGCGAGACAGTTCACGAGGGCCAGACCCCGGCCGCCGGTGGCGTCACTGCCGACGCAACGGGGCACGGGCGCACGGGAGCTGGTGTCGGCCACCTCCACCCGCACCGGGGCCGACGCGCCGCTCCCGTCCACCGGGCCCGGCAGACAGAGCCGCAGCACCGCCGGCCGGCCCGTGTGCACCACGGCGTTGGTCACCAGCTCGGAGACGAGCAGGATCAGTGTCTCGGCCAACGGCTCGTCGGCCGTTATCCCGGACCCCGCGAGCCGCGAGCGGGCCCATCTCCTCGCCCGCCCCACCTCCGCGGGGTCGGGCCGGATCTCCAGCTGCACTTGAAGCACCTGCACCGCTCACACCATCCGAACCGGCGGACCCATGGCCCCGCACCGTCCGCGCACCACGGCGCCAGCCGCGGCGACGATCACGACGAGGGCCACGATCGTAGCCATTCTCTGCATGGCCAGGACAACGGCCAGAGCAAGGGTCACGGAACGTGACTCCCTTGCGACACAGCATGGTTGACGTACAGTCACCCCAACAAGCGCTTCGGGCATATTCCCGCGCGAAGGAGTACGCGTGAGGCATACTGTGCGATGCGCGTGCCGGGGAGTCGAACAGGCGAGGGCAACGGCCCCGATCGCCCCGCGAGCTGCGGCGCGCACCGCACGGCCCGGCATCGCCCCAGGGGCACCGCCGGCCCTGCTCGTACGCGCAGCCACTCGCATCCCACACAAGGTACCGGAGCGGACACCCGACTCCAGGCCGTGACGAGTCTCGTGAAGGACACAACCCGGTATCGACGCTCCGTGATTCCGGTACGCCACGATCCGCGACATCGTGGGCCATGGCTTTCCGGGCATCACAGCCCAGAACACCTCCGGCGGCTCAGCCCGCCAGTGCGGCGGCGAGCAGTTCCTCACTCTGTGTGCTCCCCCCGGCACGCTGGGCGCGCACCCAGGCGCGTTTGAGGTGCAGATGCACGTCCGCCTCCCAGGTGAAGCCCATGCCGCCGTGCACCTGGAGGCAGTCGCGCGCCCCCCGCACGGCGGCCTCGTCGGCGAGCAGCCGGGCGGCGGCGATGTCGGCGGGGTCGGCCGTGACGGCGCCGGCGTAGACGGCGGCGCGTGCGGTCTCGGCCCGCACCAGCAGGTCCGCGCACAGATGCTGGACGGCCTGAAAGCCGCCGATCGGCCGTCCGAACTGCTCGCGGGTCCGGGCGTGTTGCACGGCCAGCTCGCACACCCGTCCGGCCGTGCCCAGTTGCTCGGCGGCGGTGAGGAGCACGGCCTCCGGTCCCGGATCGCCGGCGCGGGGCACCCGGTGCAGCGGGGTGAGCGGGTCCACCGAGCGCAGCGGCACGGCGGCGGAGGCGTCCCCGTGGACGGCGTCCGCCGCGTCCAGCCACTCCACCAGCTCCCCGTCGACGGCCGCCACGACACGCTCCCCGCTCGCCGCGCCTGGCACGTCACCGGCCGCGAGATGCGTGGCCACCAGCGGCCCGGGCAGCAGGGCCCGCCCCGCCTCCTCGAAGACCAGCACCGCCTCGGGCAGCCCGAGGCCGATCCCGCCGTCCGCCTCGGGCAGCCGCAGCGCGAAGAACCCCGCCTCCCCGAGGGTCCGCCACAGGGCCCGGTCGAGCCGGCCCGGCGCGTCGACGGCCGCGCGCAGCGCCGCCCGCCCGAAGCACCGCGCCAGCAGCTCCCGTACCCCTTGCCGCAAGGCGCGCTGCTCGTCGGTGAGTTGGAACCGCACGGTCACCTCCCCCTGGGCAGGCCGAGGATCCGCTCGGCCACGATGGTGCGCTGGATCTGCGAGGTGCCGGCGGCGATCGTGTACGACAGCGCGGACAGCCGGTCGAGCACCCAGGGGCGGTCCAGGTCGAGGGCGTCGGGGCCGAGCACCTCGGCGGCGGCGTCATACAGCTCCTGCCGGGCGTGTGAGTAGCGGAGCTTGAAGACCGAACCGCCGACGCCCGGCACCCCGCCGTTCGCCTCCGCCTCGCTCACGTTCCACTGGGTCAGCCGCCACAGCGCGCGGAACTCCGCGTCGAGCCGGCCGAGCCGGCGGCGCAGTGCGGGGTCGTCCCACCGCCCGTTCTCCCGTGCCGCACCGGCGAGTTGCCCGAGCGTCCGACGGCAGGCGACCACCTCGCCGACGAAGGCGGTGCCGCGTTCGAAGGAGAGGGTGACCATGGTGACGCGCCAGCCGTCGTTCTCCCTGCCCACCCGGTTGGCGACCGGCACCCGCACCTCGTCCAGGAACACCTCGGCGAACTCCGCCGACCCGGCGAGCGTGCGCAGCGGCCGTACGGTGATGCCCTCGGCATCCATGGGCAGGGCCAGCCAGGTGATGCCCCGGTGCCGGGGGGCCGCCGGGTCGGTGCGCACCAGCAGCTCGCACCAGTCGGCGACTACGGCATGGGAGGTCCAGATCTTGGATCCGCTCACCACGTAGTCGTCGCCGTCCCTGCGCGCGCGTGTGCGCAGTGCAGCGAGGTCGGAGCCGGCGTCCGGCTCGCTGAAGCCCTGGCACCAGACCTCCTCGCCGCGCAGGATCGGCGGCAGCCAGCGCGCCCGCTGTTCGGGCGTGCCCTCGGCGGCGATCGTCGGCCCGGCGTGCAGCAGTCCGACGAAACCCGCGCCCACGTAGGGCGCGCCCGCCTTCTCGGTCTCCTCCAGGAAGATCAGCCGCAGGGTCGGGGAGGCGTCCCAGTGGACGTCGGCGTACCCGGCGTCGTACAGCATCCGCTGCCAGCCGAGGTCGTAGGCGCGGCGGCCCGGCCAGTCGTCCGGGGACGGCTTCGCGGGCAGGGTGGGCAGCACCTTGGCGAGCCACTCCCGCAGCCGGGCCCGGAACCCCTCCTCCTCAGGCGTGTACGAGAGGTCCATCACTTCTCGAGGTCCAGGTCCAGCATGCGGATGGCGTTGCCCCGCATCAGCTTGTGGACGGTCTCGTCGTCCAGGCCCTTGACGTGGTCGAGGGCGACCTCCTTGGTGTGCGGGAAGGTCGAGTCGACGTGTGGGTAGTCGGTCTCGAAGGTGGCGTTGTCGCGGCCGACCACGTCGAGCGAGGCGATGCCGTGCTTGTCGCGGAAGAAGCAGCAGAAGATCTGCCGGTAGTAGTACGTCGACGGCGGCTCGGGGATCAGGTCCCGGACCCCGCCCCAGGCGCGGTGCTCCTCCCACACGTCGTCGGCGCGTTCCAGCGCGTACGGGATCCAGCCCATCTGGCCTTCGGAGTAGGCGAGTTTGAGCCGCGGGTAGCGCACCAGGACCCCGCTGAAGAGGTAGTCCATCATCGAGGCCATCGCGTTGTTGAAGCTCAGGGACGCCTGGACGGCGGGCGGTGCGTCCGGGGAGGCGGCGGGCATCTGGGAGCTGCTGCCGATGTGCATGTTGACGACCGTGCCCGTCTCCTGGCAGGCCGCGAAGAACGGGTCCCAGTAACCGGAGTGGATGGAGGGCAGCCCGAGATGGGTGGGGATCTCGGAGAAGGTCACGGCCCGCACCCCGCGCTCGGCGTTCCGCCGGATCTCCGCGACGGCCAGCTCGATGTCCCACAGCGGGATCAGGCACAGCGGGATCAGCCGCCCGCCGCTGTCCCCGCACCACTCCTCCACCATCCAGTCGTTGTAGGCGCGCACGCAGGCGAGGGCGACCTCCTTGTCGTGTGCCTCGGCGAAGGTCTGCCCGCAGAAGCGGGGGAAGGTCGGGAAGCAGAGGCTCGCCTCGACGTGATTGAGGTCCATGTCCGCCAGCCGGGCCTCGGGGTCCCAGCAGCCGCGCCGCATCTGCTCCCGGGTGATGCCCTCCAGGGTCATCTCGTCCCGGTCGAAGCCGACGGCGGCGATGTTCCGTTTGTACGGGAACTTCAGGTCCTCGTAGATCCACCAGTCGGTCGGCGGGCCGTCCGGGTCCATGGTGATCTGGTACTTCCCGCCGACGTACGCCAGCTCCCCGATGCCGGCGGTCAGCGGCTTGGGCCCGCGGTCCCGGTACTTCGCCGGCAGCCAGGTCTCGAAGAGGTGCGCGGGCTCGATCACGTGGTCGTCGACGCTGATGATGCGGGGCAGTTCGGTCGCCATGGGTCCCCTTTGCCGGACGGTGTTCGACTGGGCACTGCTTATCTGATGAACCGTCAGTTAGCATGTCATCTGACTGACCGTCAGCCAAGCAGGGGGCAGCCGTGACCGAGACCCCGCACACCCTGGGTTCCGCCCGCACACTGTGGGAGCTGGCCGCCCGCCGTGCCGCCCTCACCCCCGACCGCCCGGTCCTCCTCCAGGGCGACCGCCGGCTCACCTTCGGCGCCCTGCGCGACCGGGCCGAGCGGGTCGCGGCCGGCCTGTACGGCATGGGGGTGCGCCCCGGCACCGTGGTCGCCTGGCAGCTGCCCACCCGGATCGAGACCGCCGTACTGTCCTTCGCACTGGCCCGCCTGGGCGCCGTACAGTCCCCGGTCATCCCCTTCTACCGGGACCGGGAGGTCGGCTTCGCGCTGCGCGCGTCGAAGGCGGAGTTCTTCGCCGTACCGGGCGTCTGGCGCGGCCACGACCACACGGAGACGGCCCGCCGGCTCGGCGCCAGGGGCGTCTTCGAGGCGTACGACTCCCTCCCCGACGGCGACCCGGCGGTACTGCCCGCCCCGCCCGCCGACGGCACCTCGGTCCGCTGGATCTACTGGACCTCGGGCACCACCTCCGACCCCAAGGGCGTCCTGCACACCGACCGCTCCCTGATCGCGGGCGGCTCCTGCCTGGCGCACGCGCTCCGGCTGTCGGCGTCCGACGTGGGCTCCATGGCCTTCCCGTACGCCCACATAGCCGGCCCCGACTACACGGTGATGCTCCTGTTGTACGGCTTCCCTGCGGTGATGTTCGAGCACTTCGCACTGCCGGACGCGCTGGCGGAGTACCGGCGGCACGGGGTGACGGTGGCCGGCGGCTCCACGGCGTTCTACTCGATGTTCCTGGCCGAGCAGCGCAGACGGCCCGGGGAGAAGGTGATCCCCTCGCTCCGGCTCCTCGCGGGCGGCGGCGCCCCGAAGCCACCCGAGCTGTATCACGCGGTCGTCCGCGAGATGGACGTCCAGCTCACCCACGGCTACGGCATGACCGAAGTCCCGATGATCACCATGGGCGACCCGGAGGACACCGCGGAGAACCTGGCGACGACCGAGGGCCGCCCGCCCGAGGGCATGGAGGTCCGCATCGTCGACGGCGAGGTGCGGCTGCGCGGCGAGGCCGTCTGCCAGGGTTATCTGGACCCGGTCCAGACAGCGGCGGCCTTCGACGCCGACGGCTTCCTGCGCACCGGCGACCTCGGCCACGTCACCGGCTCGGGGCACCTGGTGCTCACCGGACGCCTCAAGGACGTGATCATCCGCAAGGGGGAGAACATCTCCGCCAAGGAGATCGAGGACCTGCTGGCCGCACATCCGGCCGTGGCGGACGTGGCCGTGATCGGCCTGCCGGACGCGGAGCGCGGCGAACTGGTCTGCGCGGTCGTCGAACAACGGCCTGAGACGGGCAGCCTGACCCTGCCGGAGGTCGTGTCCCACCTGCGGGCGGCGGGCCTGTCCGTGCACAAGTTGCCGGAGCGCCTGGAGGTGGTGGACGCCCTGCCGCGCAACGACACCCTGCGGAAGGTGCTGAAGTACAGGCTGCGCGAGCGGTTCTCGACAACGGCCGCCTGAGACCGCTCTGGAACAAGACGGCGCGGAGCCGGTCTTGGTTGTCCGACTCCGGGACCATTTGCCGTGCCGTGTATCCCCCCAAGGTCCAAGAAATCCTGTCTGGTTGATGGATTCGCCGAACTCCTTCGTTCGCAAGGGTGGATGCGTCCCATACCACCGACCCAAGGACCTTGCCTCCGTGCGAAGCAGTCGAACAGCCCCCTTGCTGGCGGTCAGCGCCGTCGCTCTTCTGGTTCCCGCGCTCGCCCCGGCCACGGCATCCGCCGCCGAGGACCCAGTGAGCCAGTACCTTCGGCAGAAGCCGGCGTGGCACCGCTGCGACAGAGATGCGCCGGCCACCTTCCAGTGCGCCACGATCAAGGTGCCGCTCAATTACAGCCGCCCGGACGGCAAGAAGATCGACCTCGCGATATCGAGGATCAAGGCGAGCAGCAAGACGGAGCGCCGCGGTGTGCTCCTGATCAACCCGGGCGGCCCGGGCGGCAGTGGCGTCGACATGCCGCTCTACATGGCGGACGAGCTGCCGAAGTCCGTGAAGGCCCGGTACGACCTCGTCGGCTTCGACCCGCGGGGCGTCGGCCGGAGCTCCCCCGTCGGCTGCGGTCTGACGTCCGAGCAGCAGAACTGGGAACGGCCCTACAAGCCGCAGACGTTCGCCAAGGACGTGAAGTGGGCCCGGACCGTCGCCGACAAGTGCAACGCCAAGCAGGGCGCCACCCTCCGCCACATCACCACCCGCAACACCGCCCGGGACATGGACGCGATCCGCACCGTGCTCGGCGAGAAGAAGATCTCCTACCTCGGCTACTCGTACGGCACCTACCTCGGCGCGGTCTACACGCAGATGTTCCCCGCGCGCGCCGACCGTTTCGTGCTGGACAGCGCCGTCGACCCCGCCCGCATCTGGCGCGGCATGATCCAGGTCTGGGCCGAGGGCAGCGAGCCCGCCTTCACCCGGTGGACCGAGTGGACCGCCAAGCGGAACACCAAGTACCGGCTGGGCGCCACACCCGAGGCGGTCCGCAAGACCTTCTACGACCTGGTCGCCCAGGCCGACCGCAAGCCGATCGACCCGGACGGCATGCGGCTGACCGGTGACGACATCCGCTCCAGCAGCCGGGCCGTCTTCTTCAGCGTGCGCGACGCCGCCGAGTGGGTCGTCGAGCTGAAGAAGGCCGCCGCGGGCAGGCCCTCCTCCCTCACCCAGCAGCCCAAGGCGCCCACGCCGGTTCCGCCTTCGTTCAGCCGTGCCACGCCCGAGGACAACGGCGACGCCGCCTTCTGGTCCGTCCTGTGCGCCGACACGCGCAACTGGCCGCGCGACCCCGAGCAGTACCGCAGCGACGCGATCCGCGACAAGGCCAGGTACCCGCTGTACGGCGACTTCGCCTCCAACATCAAGCCGTGCGCCTTCTGGAAGCAGAGCGGCGGCGAGCCCGCCACCACGATCGACAACACGGTCGGCGCGCTGATCCTCCAGAACGAGTGGGACTCCCAGACGCCGCTGACCAGCGGCCAGGGTCTGCGCCGTGTCATGAAGGGGGCGAAGATGGTCACGGTGGCCGGGGGTGTCGGCCACGGCGTCTACGGCACCAAGTCGTGCGCCGACAAGACGGCCACGGCCTACCTGACCACCGGCAAGCTGCCGACGACGGACACCACCTGCCAGGCCGCGCCGGCGGCACGGGAGCGCAGCAGCGTCAGCCCGCTGCCGCTCCCGACGCGTCCGGGTCTCCCGGGGCTGGGCAGCCGCTTCTGAACAGGTGAACCCCCCGTGGGACCTTCCGCCCCGGGAGGTCCCACGGCCGGGGAGACCGGCCACGGGACCGGCACCGCGCTCACATCCGGCTCAGGCTCGCCGCCGCGTAGAGCACGTCCCTGATCGCCTGCCGGTCGCCGTCCTGGCCCGCCGCCGCGTCCTCCGGGGACACATGACCCGCGGTCAGCCGACAGAACTCCACGCCGTCCAGGGCCACATGGGCCACCTCGAAGTCCGCGGAGCCCACCGCGGCCGGTGAGTCCAGCGGGATCAGCCACTCCCCGCCGGCCGCGCCCTCGATCTCCAGGCGCAGGCTGCGGCCGGGCGCGCCGGCCGGGACCAGGTGCCGGGTCCGGCGGCCCGGCTCGGACAGGCCCGCGCGGCGGCGCTCGGCGAGGGCCGCCGGCAGCAGCCTGGCCGCGAGGTCGATCATCCGGTTGAGGTGACGCGGCGCCGGCGGCTCGTACGGGTAGTCCACCGCCTCCGCGATGTCCTCGGCGTGCGCCCAGCACTCGAAGGCGCGGTCCAGCATCGCGTCGTGCAGCGGCAGCGCGAAGTCGCCGTAGGACACCTCCAGTCCGCCCGTGTGGCTGCCGGTGAAGGACGCCGTCCGCACCAGGCCGTGGCTCTGCTCCCGCCAGGGGCCGCGCACCGAGCCGAGCGAGACGGGGGTGTCCCCGCCCGCGGGGTGGGGGAGGGCCGGCGGGACGTGCGAGGCCCGCCAGAACGCCTCGGTGCGGCCGGCCGGGCCCACGGCGTCCTGCTCCGCGTCGGCCACGCCGGCCAGCGGGTCCTCCAGGCCGAGCGCCACGGCCACCAGTCCGTCCACCGACAGCAGGTGCGCGATCACCCCGGCGACGGTCGTACGCCGGCTCGTCGCGGTGTCGCCCTCGAACCACCGCAGCGGGACCGGCGCGTGCCACTCCGCGTCCCCGAAGTCCTGGAGCAGCGCGTCCAGCCGCGCGGTCTCGGCGTCGTACGGCGCCGCCCAGTCGGGCACCGGGATGCGCGGCGGCCGGCGGGTCAGGCAGCTGGTGAGGACGCGGGTGCGCAGCCCGGGGTCCAGGTCCAGGCTCTCCGGCTGGTGCAGCAGGCCGACCGCCTCGCGCAGCCGGCGGGCCTCGTCGGCACAGCTGCCGCAGCCGCCCAGGTGTTCCTCCACGGCCGCCGCCTCCGCCGCCGAGCAGGCGGCCAGCGCCCAGGCGCCGAGCAGCGACTTCAGGACATCGTGCGACAGGTCGAGCGGCACGGGTGCGAGGTCCCCCAGGTCGGCGAGGTCGGGCAGCGCACGCCCGCTGTCCTCCACGGAGGCGCGGGGCGTCGGGATGCGCGGCGAGGGCGCGGGACCGGATGCGCCGGGACCGCACGGAACGTCTCCCGCACCACCGTCCCACCCGGAACCGGCTGTCCCCCCGGAACCGGCGGTCCCCCCGGCCTCGTTCGGCCCGTCGCGCCCCTCGTGGCCCTCGTGGCCCTCGTGGCCGCCGTGGCCGTCGTGGCCGTCGTGCTCGTCGTGTGCCTCGAACCGGCTCGCCCCGCTCACACCGCACCCCGGTATCCCGACGGTGTCCCCGTGTCGTGGGCGGTGGACAGGAGCTGGAGGCCGAGGCGGAGCCGGCGGCGGGCCTCTTCCTCGGTGACGCCGAGGTCGGCCGCGGTCTGGCGGTAGTCCCGGCGCTGGACGTAGGCGAGGTCCAGGGCGGCGCGCAGCGGGGCCGGCATGGAGTGGACGATGTAGTCGGCGCGGGCGGCGACCGAGGCGCGGCGCACCGTGCTCTCCCGTTCCTCGCGCCGCGGCTGCTCCCGTTCCTCCCGGTCGCGCAGCCGCTGCACGGCGAGCCGGTGGGTGACGGCGGCGATCCAGGAGCGCAGCGGGCCCTGCTTGGGGTCATACCTCTCGGGGTGTTCCCAGACGTGGGCGAAGACCTCGCGGGTGACGCCGTCGGCGGCCTGCTCGTCGCCCAGGACCCGGTGGGCGAGGCTGTGCACCAGGGAGGCGAACCGGTCGTACAGCTCGCCGAGAGCGGCCGCCTCACCGCGGGCGAGCCGCTGCTGCATCTTGCGGTCCCAGCGGGGCGGTACGTCCGTCCTGGCCATGCGGTCCCCTCCCCTCACCGTGTACGGCCCGTCCAGCCTGTCGGTCCTGCCCACTCGAATGTAGTCGGCACGTCTGACAACGCACGCCCCTTTAGGGCAAAGTGCGCCCCCCGTGGCGTCGCAGGTGATAGTGCCCCCTTCACACAATCTCCACACGAGGCGCGTACACCTCTGATCGAACACGATCGATAGTGACCGAAACAAGCCCCTTGGTGATCAACAGCCGTTTGCGGGGTCACGTTTCAGGGAACGGCCGCTGGGCAGCCGCGCGGAAAGAAATGCAGGAACTGCTTCCGTTTCCGGGCGGTTCCGGGAAATCCGGCGAGCGGAGGGGCAAGGCCGTGGCATTCAACGTGACCGGCGTCGAACAGGGCGAGTGGGCCGTGCTCCGGGTGTCCGGGGAACTGGATCTGATGACCTCGCCGGTGCTGCGCCAGCGAGTGCACGACGTCGTCGCCGAGGGGCATCACAGCCTCGTCGTGGACCTCTCCGACGTGTTCTTCTGCGACTCCAGCGGGGTCGGCGTCCTCATCGCCGCCCGCCGGCTGATCCGGTCCTGCCAGGGCCGGCTGCGGCTGATCCTGCCGGACCGGGGCGCCGACGACGGCTCGCACGTCAACCGGGTCCTCGGCGCGCTCGGCGTCCGCCGGCTCTTCGACGTCCGCCCCGACCTCGACTCGGCGACCGCGGACGAGGCGGGTCCGCTCTCCGCCTGAGCGGCCGTCACGGTCTCGCGACTCGGCCACACAGTTGTCGCAGAATTCCCCCGGTCTTGGCACAATCGTCGGTTTTCCGCCGGCCGACGGCCCCCCGCGTCGTACGCTCCCTGCCAGGTCGACCCCACGGACAGGCAAGACCCTCACGTACGACCCTCACGTAAGGCGGCCCCAACAGACATGGTCAGCACCGAGTACGAGCGCAGGATCGCCGCCCGGTTCGCCACCTTCGACCAGGACGGCAACGGCTATATCGACCGCGCGGACTTCAGCGCCGCGGCCAAGGCGCTGCTCGCCGAGTTCGCCGTCCCCGCCCGCTCCGCCGCGGGACAAGCCCTGTACGCCGGCGCCGAGGCGTTCTGGCAGGGCATGGCCGGCATCGCCGACCGGGACGGCGACCAGCGCATCACCCGCGAGGAGTTCGTCACCGGCGCGGTCAAGCGGCTGCGCGACAACCCCGACCGCTTCGCCGAGATCGCGCGCCCGTTCCTGCACGCGGCCCTGGCGGTGGCGGACACGGACGGGGACGGCCGGCTCAGCGTCACCGACACCGCGCGCGTGCTCCGGGTCCTGCACGTGCCGGAGACCGTCGCCGAGGCGAGCGCGGCGGCCCTCGACACCGACGGCGACGGCAGCATCGCGGAACCGGACATCATCCCGGCCTTCGCCCGCTACTTCACGGTGCCCGAGCAGCCGTAACCGCCCCTCGGACCAGTCCCTTCACGGGGCGGCCCACCCGAAGGAACCGGCTCCCGAGGGACCGGCTCCCTCAGTTGAAGACGACCGTCCGTCGGCCGTTCAGCAGAATGCGGCGCTCCGCGTGCCACTTCACCGCCCGCGCCAGCGCCTGGCACTCCACGTCCCGGCCGATGGCAACGAGCTGGTCCGGCGTCACGTAGTGGCCGACCCGCTCGACCTCCTGCTCGATGATCGGCCCCTCGTCCAGGTCCGCGGTGACGTAGTGCGCCGTCGCCCCGATCAGCTTCACACCCCGGGCGTGCGCCTGGTGGTACGGCTTCGCGCCCTTGAAGCTCGGCAGGAAGGAGTGGTGGATGTTGATGATCCGGCCGCTGAGCCGCTTGCACAGCTCGTCCGAGAGGACCTGCATGTAGCGGGCGAGGACGACCAGTTCGACCCGCTCCTCGCGGACGATCTCCAGCAGCTTCGCCTCGGCCTCCGACTTGGTCTCCCTCGTCACCGGAATGTGGTGGAAGGGGATGTTGTAGGAGCCCACCAGCTCCTCGAAGTCGGTGTGATTCGACACCACGCCCACGATCTCCACCGGCAGCGCCCCGATCCGCGCCCGGAACAGCAGGTCGTTCAGGCAGTGTCCGAACTTGCTGACCATGAGCAGGATGCGCATCTTCTGGTCGGCCCGGTTGATCTGCCAGTCCATGTGGAAGGAATCGCCGATCGCGGCGAAGCTCGCCCGCAGCTTCTCCACCGTCACCGGCGCCTCGGCCGAGAAGTGGACGCGCATGAAGAACAGTCCCGTGTCGTGGTCGCCGAACTGCTGGCTGTCCTCGATGTTGCAGCCGGTCATGAACAGGTAGCTGGACACGGCGTGCACGATGCCCTGCTTGTCCGGGCAGGAGAGGGTGAGGACGTACTGGTCGGCCGGTGCGGCGGCGGAAGAGACGGACTGATCGGTCATGCACTGCATGGTCCCATACCGGCCACCCGGTGGGGGCCGCCGTCCGCTACGCGGACCTCGTCAGGATCCGCAGCACGTCCAGGCTCTTCGGCGGCGTGTCCGGGTCCTCCCCGTCGCTCGCCGCCATCCGCACGTGCGCGTCCCGGGCCGCCCGCACCGCGTCCGGCCAGCCCGGGTGCTCCAGGTACGTCGCGACGGGCGCGTCCGGGCCGACCTGGTGCATGATCCGCAGCACCCGCAGCACCGCGGTGTCGACGAGCGCCGCCTCCTGCGAGTCCCGGAATATGGTGCCGACGTACTTCTCGGCCGACCAGTTGTCCAGCCAGGTGTCCTCCACCAGCCGGTACACGGCGTCCGTGACGTCGCCGTAGCCGTCCGTGCCGGCCAGCCAGACGTCCCGCTGGAACACCGGGTCGGAGAGCATGTGCAGCGCCGAGCGCACATGGCTGCGCCACCGCCACCACGGCATGTCGTTCAGGGGCATGCCGCCCATGGTGGAGGAGCGACGGCCGCGACGGGAAGAGTTCTCCGAACCTTGCACGGTCATCGATCGTACGTTCCTCGTCCCACCGGTCTCACTGGCCCCTGCAATTCACCTCGGTGTCACCTTTCCTCTACCGAGGGTCACTCCCAGGTTAGCGGTGTGAGGGAATCGTGCGTGTCCATGACCGGCAGGCGACGCATCCCTACCCCCGCCCTTCCCCCACTTCCCCGCCCCGTCAGGGCCACCGCCCTCGCGACGGGCGCCCTGGTCCTCTGTGCGTCGCTCACCGCCGCATGCGGGGTCATCCCCGGTGCCACGGGGGGCTCCGGGGATGACCCGGTCACAGTGATGACCTGGGCGCCGCAGGACACCGACGCGACCAACAAGCCGGGCATGCCCGCGATGGCCCTCGCCTACGCGAAGTGGATCAACGCCCACGGCGGTATCGACGGCCGCAGGCTCGAGGTGCTGACCTGCAACGACCACAACGACAGCGTGGGAGCCGCGAAGTGCGCCCGGCGCGCGGCGGCCGAGAACGTGGTCGCGGTCGTCGGCTCCTACAGCCAGTTCGGCGACTCCTACCTCGCCCCGCTGGAGGGCGCCGGCATCCCCTACATAGGCGGCTACGGCGTCACCAACGACGAGTTCACCGGCGCCATGTCCTACCCGGTCAACGGCGGTCAGCCCGCCCTCCTGGCCGGCCTCGGCAAGGCCCTCGCGGCCAGCTGCGGCAACGTCACCCTGGTCCGCCCGGACAGCATCGCCGGCGACCAGCTGCCCGCGATGCTCGACTCCGGCCTGAAGGCGGGCGGCCACGCGGACGCCCGTGACCAGCTCGCGGCCGAGGACGCCACCGAGTACGGCAGCCAGGCCGAGCAGGCGCTGCGCCACGCGACCAAGGACGTGACCAGGAAGGGCTGTGTGGTGCCCGCGCTCGGGGACCGCACGGACACCTTCATGGACTCCTTCCGGCGGACCCGCGAGAGCTTCCCGGAGGTGCGCACGGCGACCGTGCTCGGCAGCGTCGACCAGACCGTGATCAACACCACGGGTGGGGCGTCCGGGCCGTACGAGGGGGCGTACATCACCGGCTGGTACCCGGTCGCCACCGACTCCCGCTGGGGCCCGATGAAGAAGGTGATCAACGAGGCGGCCTTCGGCGACAACCGCATCGACCCCGCGGACGCCGGTGTGCAGACCACGTGGATCGCCTACACCGTGCTGAGGGCCGTCCTGGAGAAGATCGGTGCCGGCGAGGTGAGCGCCGACACCGTGCGGCACGCCCTCGACGACGGCCTGCGGGTCTCCACCGGCGGCCTCACCCCGACCCTGCACTGGCCCTACGAGAGCAAGCTCGCCGCGGTCGGCTTCCCGCGGCTGGTCAACGCCGACGTCACGCTCCAGGTGGTCGAGGACGGCAGGCTGGTCGCGGCACGCAAGGGCATCGGCGGCAGCAACGGGATCGCCGACATGACCTCGACCCTGGAGAAGGCCGAGGTGCCGTGACGGGTCCCGGCGCCGGGACCCGCCCACGCGGTCACAGCTGGGTGGGCTGGCGCTGGGTCAGGCCGTACTGCTTCGCGATCGCGTTCCACAGCGCCGCCGCCTTCGCCTTCTGCGCGCTGGCGGTGCCGCTCTCCCGGTTGCCCGCCTGGGTCTCGCCGGTGGGCCGGGCGTGGCCCTTGTGGCAGCCCTTGCGTCCCTTGACCTGGTCGGCCCAGGCCGCGTAGTGGTTGTCGGCCGCGGCGGACGCCTGCCATGCCTTCGTCAGGGCGTCCCGCAGCTGGCCCTGGGCGTGCAGCTTGTCCGTGGACAGCTTGCCGAGCCGGGTGACCAGCTGGGCGCGCTGCTTGGCCGCGTCGCGCAGGTTGGAGGCGGCCTGGTCGAGGTTGTCGCACCCCCTGACGTCGGCCACCGCCTGGATCACCGACGCCCGGCTGCTGCCGCTGTCCGCGAGCAGCTTGTCCAGATCGACGGCCTGCTGCCGGGCGGGGTCGGCGCTGGGCGAGGCGGAGTCCTCGGTGGCCGGGGACGTGGCGGCGACCGTCTTGCCCTTGTCGTCACCGCCCTGCTCCTTGCCGCCGCCACCGCTGAGCAGCGCGCCGGCGCCGACACCGATCACGACGAGGCCCACGCCGACGGCGGCGATCAGCGGCACCCGCGACCGGCCCGAGCGCCGCCCGCCGTGCTCCGGCTCCGGGGCGTACGACGGCTGCGCCGAGCGGTACGACGACGGGGCCGGGCCGGGGTAGGCGTCCGGCTCCTGGACGCGCGGGAGCTGCTGGGTGGACCCGGCCGGGCCGTCGTCGCCCGCCGGGCCGCCGCGGAAGAGGTTGTCGAACTCGGCGGGCGGCTGCCGGTCCGCGCCCTGCGCCTGGGCGGCGTAGGGCGGGATGTACTGGGTGGCCTCCGCGTCGGAGGGCGCGGGCGCGCCGCCCTCCCGGGGCACCTGGCCGAGGTAGCGCGTCTCCTCGCTCCCGGACTCCGGGGGCAGCACCCCGGGAGTCACCGGCGCGATGTACTGCGTGGCGGCCTCGTTCCCGGCGCCCGCCTGAACCGGCGGTATGTACTGGGTGGCGCCGTCGGCCGGGCCGGCCTGCACGGGCGGCAGGTACTGGGTGGCGCCCTCGTCCGCGGGACCGGCGGGGACCGGCGGGATGTACTGGGTCGCGCCGTCGGCCGTCGGGGGCAGCGGGGCGGCAGCGGCCGGGTACGCGGGCGGCAGCGGCGCGGCGGGTGCCGGGGCGGACTGCGCCGGGTACGGCTGCTGGTACGGCTGCTGCTGCGGGGGCTGCTGGTACTGCTGATAGGGGTCCGGGGCACCGTACCCGGGCTGCGGGGCCGCGCCGTACGCACCGGCACCGGGCTGAGCGCCGTACTGCGCCCCCTGGCCGGGCGCCTGGCCTCCGTACGACGGGGCCGGGGCGCCCTCCGGCGGCAAGGGGCCCGGGTTCGCGGCGGCCGGGGCCTGCCCGGGGGCGGTCCACTGCGGGGCCGCGGACCAGCCCTGGCCCGCCTCCGGGGCCTGCTGCTCGGGGCCCCAGGAGCCGCCCCAGGCCTGCCCGCCGGCCGGGGCCGCGGGGGCGGGCGTCGCGGTCATGCCCGGCAGCAGGGGCTCGCCTCCGTCGGAGGGCAGCACGATGCCTTCGCGCGCGGGCCGCGCCGAGGGCTCCTCGCCCTGTCCACTCTGCGTCACCGGGACTCCTACCAATGGGGGACCTTGTGAATCGTCGGCTCACGCTACCGGGTCCCCCGAGCCGTGTGCCACGCAGCTCAGGACGCAACTTCCTTCCCTGTGACAGCGGTAACAAAACCGCCGGCACCGCGCTGTTCATGGCACCCGGCGCGCCCCGGGTGCCGTTCGCCGCCCGTTCACGCCCCCGCGGGACAGGTGTTCACGCGGCCTGCTGAAGATCGAGGCGCGCCCCGAACTCCCGCACCACCGCCTCGTCCCGGAAGGGGTCCAGGCGCTGCTGGAGATCGTCCAGATACTCGGCGCCCCGGTTGGAGCGGAGCGTCTCCAGCAGTTCCACCGCCTTCAGACCGGTGCTGCATGCCTGTTCGATCTCGCGCTGCTGCACCTGGGCCGTGGCGAGCAGCACATAGCCGATGGCGCGCCGGCGGGCCCGGGACTCGGGGTGCCCGGCCAGCGACTGCTCGGCGTACCGCGCCGCCTGCTCGGGCTGCCCGAGGTCACGGTGGCAGTGCGCCAATTCGTCGGCGAGATAGGCCTCGTCGAAGTGCGCGATCCACACCGGGTCGTCCGCCGAGGAGCCGTCCGCCCGCTCCATCGCCGTGACCGCCCGTCCGCCGGCCGCCTGCGCCGCGCGGACATCGCCGAGCAGGGCGTGCCCGCGTGCCTCGGCCGCGTGGAACATCGCCTCCACGCGCGGGGTCACCTGCCCGCGCGCCCCCTCCTGCGCCGCCCGCGCCAACTGGGCGATCTCGCGCGGGTTACCGAGCTGCGCGGCGAGGTGGCTCATGGACGCGGCGAGGACGTACCCGCCGTATCCGCGGTCCCCGGCGGCCTGCGCCAGCCGCAGCGACTGGATGTAGTACCGCTGCGCCAGGCCCGGTTGGCCGGTGTCGACGGCCATGTACCCGGCCAGCTCGGTCAACCGGGCCACGGCGGCGAAGAGTTCCCGCCCGACCGCGTCCCGGTAGGAGCCCGCGAGCAGCCCGGAGACGACACTGTTGAGGTAGTGCACGACGACCGGGCGCACATGCCCGCTGCCGTACTGGTGGTCGAGATCCACCAGCGCCTGGGTCATGGACCGTACGGCCGCCACGTCGGCCTGCCCCACCCGCGGGCCCGCCTGCCGGGCCACCTGGGCGTCCGGTGCCGAGATCAGCCAGTCGCGGCTGGGCTCGACCAGCGCGGAGGCGGCGACGGAGGAGCCGGAGAGGAAGTCCCGCCGGCCCACGTCGCTGCGCCACAGCTCGCATACCTGCTCGATGGCTCCCAGTACCGTCGGCGAGAACTGGAGGCCGACCCCCGAGGCGAGGTTCTTGCCGTTGGCCATGCCGATCTCGTCGATCGTGACCGTACGGCCGAGCTTGCGCCCGAGCGCCTCGGCGATGATCGCCGGGGCCCGGCCCCGCGGCTGCTGGCCGCGCAGCCAGCGGGCCACGGACGTCTTGTCGTAGCGCAGGTCGAGGCCGTGCTCGGCGCCGCACATGTTGACGCGCCGGGCCAGCCCGGCGTTCGAGCACCCCGCTTCCTGGATGAGTGCTTGCAGCCGTTCGTTCGGCTGCCTCGCCACGAGAGGCCTTGCGGCCATGAGCTACCCCCTGCGTCGCGATCCCCTGGAGCATGAGTTCCGGTGGAGCATGAAGTTCCGGCCGGGAAGATCACTGCCCAGCTGACATACCGTCAATGCGTGACATGTGCGGTTTGCCGGGGTAAAGACGGTTGCCCCCACCCCTGGCTACCCACCTCACGCCCCGTCTCCTCCCGCGCGCCCCCGCCCGTGCACCCATGCGCCCCAAGTGCGGAATCGATGCTCCTCCCCCGCGCGCTACGGCCGTAACTCCAGGTGGGTGCGGGAGTTGAGTGGAGCGTGGAAGAGACGATCGCGGGCGCCCAGGACACTCAGATTGCCGGTCACATTCCGCAGCAGCGCGGGGAATCGCTGCTGGAGACCGCCGTACGCTACGCCGAGGAGCGGCACTGGGACGTGTTCCCGGGCACCTGGCTGGAAGCGGTCGACGGGATGCAGCGCTGCTCGTGCGGGGATGCCTCCTGCCCTGCGCCGGGTGCGCACCCCGCGCGCCCCGACTGGGCGACCCAGGCGACCGGCAGTGCGACCGTCGCGCGCCGGATGTGGCAGAAGCAGCCGACGGCGTCGATCCTGCTGCCGACCGGACGGACCTTCGACGCGCTGTCCGTCCCGGAGAGCGCCGGTTTCCTGGCCCTGGCCCGGATGGAGCGGATGGAGCTGACGCTCGGCCCGGTGACGCTGGCCCCGGACCGGCGGATGCAGTTCTTCGTGCTGCCGGGGGCGTCCGCGAAAGTGCCCGACCTGGTGCGGAAGCTCGGGTGGTCGCTGTCCTCGTTGGATCTCGTGGCGCTGGGCGAGGGTGCGTACGTGGCCGCGCCGCCGACGCGGTTCGGGTCCCGTGGTGCGGCGCAGTGGGCCTGCCGGCCGACTCCGGCGAACCGGTGGCTGCCGGATGCGGAGGAGCTGATCTCGCCGCTCGCCTATGCGTGCGGGCGGGATCGCTGACGCGGGACGCCCCCGAAGGAGCGCGAGGAGAGGCGCGAAAGGGGCGCGGGGAACTGCGCGACCAGCCACGACGCGCCCGCGGCCGCCGGGGCACGGCACCGGGCAGACGCGAGCGCGTACGTCAGTCCCCCGTACGTCGGTCCCGCAGCGCGGTGAGCACGCGCAGGCGGAAGTGGCAGCCGAGGACGCCACCCGGGCCGGCCATGTCGGCGGCACGGGTGAGGAAAGCCGCCCGGAAAGCGGCCAGCGCCGTGGCGTCCAGCGCCGCGAGGTCGTAGAGACCGGACAGCGCCGTCCAGACCCGCTCGGGCGGACCGCTCAGGTCGACGGTCACCGTCTCCCGCTCCTGCCCGGTGCCCAAACCGGCGGCGACGAGCAGGGCGCTCAGCGCCTCGGGGTCACGGGTACGGCGATCCCCCAGCGGCGGCATGCGACGGTCGTCCGGCGCGGCGCGCAGCGCCTCCGGCAGCAGCTCGCCGAGCAGCTCGTACGCCGCCCCGCCCCCGCCGGCGCCGATCACACAGGCCAGCAGGCCGCCGGGCGCCAGCACCCGGGACAGCTCGGCGAGGACCTGGTCGATGTCGGCCATCAGCATCAGCGCCATGTGCGAGACACAAGCGTCGAAGGCGCCGGTACGGAACGGCAGCCGCTGGGCCCGGCCCTCCACCAGGGCCGCCGCGGACAGCGCCGGACGACGGCGGGCCAGGGCGAGCGAGTGCGCGGAGAGATCGATGCCGGCGAGCTGCCGGCCCGGGGTGCGGGCGAGCAGCTCCAGCAGCAGGCCGTCGCCGCAGCCGAGGTCCAGGACGCGGCGACGGCCCGTGACACGGTCGCGGAGGATGTCGTACCCGGTGCGTCCGTCCGCGGCGCGGGCCGCGTCGAACGCCTCCGCGGTCACCGCCGGGCGGGCGGCGTGGAACGCCTTCAGAAAGTCCTCTTGGGCCTGGCTGGTCATGCGATGTCGGGTCCTTCGGCTGCCGGGAGGGATGGGCTTCGGCGTCAGTCGGCGAGGACCCGGGTGAGGAAGGGTTCGACGGCCGCGCGCCAGGATTCCGGATGGTCGTAGTGGGCGAGGTGGCCGGCGTCGGGGACCTCGGCGTAGACGCCGTGGGGCAGGACCCGGACCATCTCCTGGGCCTCGGCGCGGCCCAGTTCGCCGTCGAGGCCGCGGACGACGAGCGTGGGGCACCGCACCTGGGCCAGCTCGTCCCAGTGGGCGTCGTAGACCCATGTCTCGCGGGAGCTGAGCATCTGCTCCGGTTCGAAGACGGGGCGCCAGCCGTCCTCGCGCTCGTGCATCACCTCGGCGTAGAACGCGCCGCGCGCGGGGTTGGGCCGTTCCACCCAGGGGTCGTGCTCGCCGAACCACGTGCGGACGTCGGCGAGGCTGGCGAAGGGGACGGGCCAGGAGCGGAACCAGGCGGCCCACTCGCGCTGCGAGGCCGCGCCGAGCGCGGAGGCCCGCATATCGCAGATGATCAGGCCGCGTACCAGGTCGGGGCGTTTGGCGGCGAGCTGCCAGGCGGTCAGCGCACCCATGGCATGGCCGATGAGCAGGGCGGGGGCGAGGCCGAGCTGTTCGACGGCCGCCTCGGCGTCCTCGACGTACGCCTCACGGGTGTAGGCGGCCTGCGGGGGTTTGTCGCTCCGGCCGTGACCGCGCTGGTCGAGCGCCACGGCGCGGTGGCGTCCGGCGAGCCAGCGGGCGGTGGCCGCCCAGTGGGAGGCGCGGCCCATCAGGCCGTGCAATAACAACACCCCCGGAGCGCTGGGCTCCGCCCCCGCTCGCGCCCCGCCGGGCCGGGCGTCCGGCGGGGCCGGATCCACCTCCGGTTTCGGAGGGTCGGCGAACTCCCAGGCGGCCAGGCGCAGGCCGCCCGCTCCCGTCACATCGATACGCCGTGCCATCGGCCAGGAACCCCCCAGCTCCGCCTGCCTCGTCGTCCATCTGCTTCAGGCTATCGAATACCTATTCGAAAATTCTGTCTCCGCGGACAACACCCCTCATTTGAGTGACACCTCTCAAGGCATGATCGCCTCAGCCGAGGGGATCTTTTCTGCGGGAGGGCGGACCGCTCGGGGAAAACGGTCCGAGGGGATGACCCTGAGAGCTCGGGGCTCCGGGTCAGCACAGGGGAGGACAGGCCCCGGCGCCAACGGCGCCGGGGCCCTCTCACATCTCAGCGCTTGGCCACGAACACATGCGAGGCGACGTCCGCCTCCAGCTCGGCCGCCTCACCGCCGCTGCCCACCAGCACGCCGCCCGGCGACTCCGTCACGCTCACCACCGAGCCGGGCTGCACACCCGCCCGCCGCAGCGTGTACATCAGCTGCGCGTCCGTCTGGATCGGCTCGCCGATGCGGCGCACGACGACCGTCTTGCCGTCCGTGCCCGCGTCCAGGTCGGCCAGCGAGACCATGCTCTCGTCCAGGAACGGGTCGGCCCCGTCCTTCTCGCCCAGCTCCTCCAGGCCCGGGATCGGGTTGCCGTACGGCGACTCGGTGGGGTGCCGCAGCAGCTCCAGCACACGCCGCTCGACGGCCTCGCTCATCACGTGCTCCCAGCGGCACGCCTCCGCGTGCACCTGCTCCCACTCCAGCCCGATCACGTCCACGAGCAGACACTCGGCCAGGCGGTGCTTGCGCATCACGCGCGTCGCCAGCCGCCGCCCCTCGTCGGTGAGCTCCAGGTGCCGGTCGCTGGCCACGGAGACCAGACCGTCGCGCTCCATCCGCGCCACCGTCTGGCTCACCGTCGGCCCGCTCTGGTCCAGCCGCTCCGCGATCCGGGCGCGCATGGGGACGACGCCTTCCTCTTCGAGCTCGAGGATGGTGCGGAGGTACATCTCCGTCGTGTCGATCAGTCCGGACATACGTGCCCCTCGGTTACCTCTGCCGGCAAGCCCGGCCGCGTGCGCTGGCCCTGCCCTCAATTCTGCCGGATCCCACCGACAAGCGGGCGGTACCGGGGAAACGGGGGCCGTCTCGCGCAGCACCGGCACCGGGCGCCTGCGGTCGACACCGGTGGCCGGGAACCCCCGGCCGTATTGACACCGTACTGGTCCAGACCGCACGGTGATCCGCGACACAGACGCTGCGAAGGGGCACCGCATGAGCGACGGCACGCCTGCCGACCTGTTCTTCGACGCCGCCATCGGCCTGCTCCAGCGGGTCCGCGACGAGGAGGCCGAGGCGATCGGCGCGGCCGGCGCCCTGCTCGCCGACACCGTCGCGGCCGGCGGCCGCCTGTTCGCCTTCGGCGCCGGGCACTCCTCGCTGGCCGCCCAGGACGTCGTCTACCGCGCGGGCGGCCTGGCCCTGATGAACCTGCTCACCGTCCCCGGCGTCGTCGGCGTCGACGTCACCCCGGCCACCCTCGGCTCCGCCCTCGAACGCGTGGACGGCCTCGCGAGCGCCGTCCTCGACACCTCCCCGCTCCGCGCCGGCGACGCCCTCGTGATCATCTCCCTCTCCGGCCGCAACGCACTGCCCGTGGAGATGGCCCAGGGCGCCCGTGCCCTCGGGGTGAAGGTCATCGGCGTGACCTCGGTGGCCTACGCCGCCGAGACGACGTCCCGGCACGCCTCCGGCACCTTCCTCAAGGACCACTGCGACATCGTCCTCGACTCGAAGATCGCCGTCGGCGACGCGGAACTGAGCCTCGACACCATCCCGGCCCCCTTCGCCCCCGCCTCCACCGTGGTCACCGCCGCCCTGATGCAGGCCGTGATGGCGACCACCGCCGCCGCCCTCGCCGACCGCGGCATCGAGCCCCCGCTCCTGCGCTCCGGCAACGTCGACGGCGGACACGAGTGGAACGGCCGGGTGATGAGGGAGTACGGCGACCGGATCTTCTACCGCCGCTGAAGCCGGCGCCGACACCAGCGCCCGAAGCGCCGCACAACCGGCGCCGGCACGCCGCCCGTACTGGCGCCCAGACCGCCGCGCACACCGGCGCTGGTACCGGCGCCCGCACCCGCCCCGGCGTCTCCGCCCGCCCGAGGGGCTACTCTTCCGGCCGCTCCCGGACCGCCTCCGCCAGATCCAGGGCCACCGCGATCCGTACGGCCACGTCCTCCGCGTACGCCGTGTCGGAGCGTTCGAAGCGGCTGCGGCCGGCGGTGCGCAGAAAGGTCACCACGCCCAGCGTCCGCCCCCGGCTGCGCAGCACCACGCACAGCGCGTGCACCGTGTCGCCGGGCCACTGCCGCTCCCGCGCCCACTCCCGCGCCCGCTCCGCCGGGACCGACCCGGCGTCCGCGCGCACGGTGCCGGCCCGCTGCACGCACTGGAGCGCCGGATGCCCCTCCTCGTAACGCACGGGCAGTCCGGCCGCGCCCGTGAGCAGGCTCGGTCCCGGCGCGCCGGCGGGTGTGGCGGCGCGCCGTACCAGCCGGACCGGGTCCGCGGCCTCCTCGCCACCCGCGCGCGGGGCACCCGCCACCCGGTCGATGAGCGCGTGGTCGGCGAAGCCGGCCAGGGCGAAGTCCAGATGGACGGTGGCCGCCTCCGCCGGGTCCTCGCACTCGGCGGCGGCGCGGGCCGCGCGGTGCAGCTGGTTGGTGCGGAACCGCAGCAGGGCCGCCTCCTGCTCGGTCTGCTTGGCCTCGGTGACGTCCTGGAACAGCCAGCCGACGCCGAGCGGCACCGGTTCCTCCGCGAGCGGCGAGGCCAGCCGCAGGAACCCGCTGCGCCAGCAGCGCCGTTTCTCGCCTTCCGGGACGCGCAGGGTCACCCACATCTCGGCGGGCGCGGGCGGCGCGCCCTCGGCCAGGACGTGGGTCAGCGCGGCCTCCAGCTCCTCCACGCCCTGCGCGAGCAGCTCGCCCAGCGGCCGGCCCAGGACCGACGTACGCCCCACGCCCAGCGCCCGCGCCGCGTGCGCGTTCACGACGGCGGGCCGCAGATCCGCGTCGACGAGGACGACTCCCCAGGACGCGTCCTCGAACAGCGCCTCGCTCAGCGCGATCGAGCGCTCCAGGTCGATCTGCGCGTGCACCTCGCTGAACGCGCAGTACACCCCCGCCGGCTTCCCCTCGGGCCCGCGCACCGCGGCGGACTGCGTGCGGACGAGGACCCGCCCGCCGTCCTTCGTGACGAGTGCGAACTCGTGCACCTGGCGCCCCGGCGCGTGCATCGCCGACATCAGCCGGGCCTGCACCTCCTCGGCGTCGGCGCTGCGCACCGCCCACCCCGCGAACCCGTGCCGCCCCACGGCCTCGGCGGCCGTCCAGCCGAGGATCCGCTCGGCCTCCCGGTTCCAGTGGGTCACGACCCCGTCGGCGTCGAAGGCGCACAGAGCCGCGTCCATGCCGTCCAGCAGCGCGGCGAGCAGATCGGAGCCGCCGGGCTCACCGGGCTCGTCCGGCCCCAGCTCGTCGGTGGCCCCACTCCGCCGCGAAGCACTCACCTGGACCCCCTGGAAGCTGCGTCCGCGCACGTAGGCGCTCGGTTCGCTCACTGGCCTTCATTCAACTGGAACGTGACGCAGCACACATCCTGTTCCCACAAGATTGCGCGAATCAATGCCCGGGGCCGTGCGGCCGGAGCCGCAGGTCCACCCACTCGTCCCGCTCCCCCTCCAGCACGTACCGCTCGACCTCGACGAACCCCTGCCGCCCGGCGAACCGCAGCCCGTCCTCGTTCGCGGCGAGCACACACGTCTCGATCAGCCGCGCCCCCAGCACGCGCGCGTGCGCGAGCCCCTTCTCGTAGATCGCCGTGCCGAACCCGCGCCCGCGGTATTCGGGCAGCACCCGCGCGATGACGGTGGCCGCGCCCTCGTCGCCCGCGGGCGGCCGCACGGTGGAGCACCCCACCAGCACGTCCCCGAGATACGCGTTCTCCAGCCGGTACCGCCCCAGCCGCTCACGGGCGTCCGTCAGGGCCATGGCGGCGGGCGGCACGATCACGTTGTGGACGTACCGCCACTGTTCCAGCATCAGGTCGCCGTCGACGGGCGTGATCCGCAGTTCTGTCATGCGCAGGACGGTAGTGCGGGGCGCACGGAAAGGTGTCGGAAAAACAGTTGAGCCCTGCCCGGATGCTTCCTAGGGTGGTCGGTACTTCGGAGAGGAGGTGGTTCGGCGAATGTATGGATACCGGACGGAAGAGGTGGCTGCGGGCTAGCGGCCTGCCACCACACTTAGTGCGGTGCCGGACCAGCGTGTGTGCGAAACGCGCAGCCGGCCCAATCCCAAGCAGTCACCCGACCCGCGGGCTGCCGGTACGTCCGGCCGGCTCCTCTTCGAGGAACCCAGCCCGCGGGTCGTCTGCGTTCTCCGGGCCCGTGGGTCAGGGGCTGAGGCGTTCGACCTGCCAGGTGCCGTCCGGCTGGGCCACATAGCGCAGGCGGTCGTGGAGGCGGTTGTGCCGGCCCTGCCAGAACTCGATCGCCTCGGGGGCGATGCGGAAGCCGCCCCAGTGCGGGGGCACCGGGACCTGTTCGTCCTCGGGGTAGCGGGTCTCCAGTTCGGCGTAGGCCGCGTCCAGTTCGGAGCGTGAGGCGATCACCGTGGACTGGGCGCTGACCCAGGCGCCCAGCTGGGAGCCGTGCGGGCGGGTGCGGAAGTAGGCGGCGGTCTCGTCACGGCCGGTGCGGCGCGCGGTGCCGGTGACGATGACCTGGCGGGCCAGCGGGTGCCAGGGGAAGAGCAGCGAGACGTGCGGGTTCTCCGCCAGGTCACGGGCCTTGCGGGAGCCGTAGTTGGTGTAGAAGACGAAGCCGTCGGTGTCGAACTGCTTCATCAGTACCGTGCGCGAGCTGGGACGGCCCGTCGCGTCCGCCGTGGAGACGACCATCGCGTTGGGCTCGTAGAGGGTGCCGTGCAGGGCCGCCCGGGCGGCGTCCTCGAACCAGCGGGCGAACTGGTCCATGGGGTGCGTGGCGAGGTCCTCCGCGGCGAGGCCGTCGGCCCGGTACTGCTTGCGCATGGCGGCGGGATCGAGGACGGGATCCAGAAGAGGGTCGCGGTCGGTCACGCGGTCATCTTGCCGTATCGAACGGGTATGGCACTCAGTGTCGAGTGCTCTCCCCAACTCTGGCACCGGAGGCTATCGTGCTGCTTCCCCTGCGGTTGGGTTGACCACGGGTGACCACCGGCCGATCGGGGCATCACCGGGGTGACCGCCGCCCACACATCACGAGGAGCCGCCTGATGTCCGATTTCGTACCCGGACTCGAGGGAGTCGTCGCGTTCGAGACGGAGATCGCCGAACCGGACAAGGAGGGCGGCGCCCTGCGCTACCGGGGCGTCGACATCGAGGACCTGGTCGGGCACGTCTCGTTCGGGAACGTGTGGGGGCTGCTGGTCGACGGCGCCTTCAACCCCGGTCTGCCGCCCGCCGAGCCGTTCCCGATCCCGGTGCACTCGGGTGACATCCGGGTGGACGTGCAGTCGGCGCTCGCCATGCTCGCCCCCGTGTGGGGGCTGCGGCCGCTGCTCGACATCGACGAGCGGCAGGCGCGCGCGGACCTGGCCCGGGCCGCCGTCATGGCCCTGTCCTACGTCGCCCAGTCCGCGCGCGGCCAGGGTCTGCCGATGGTGCCGCAGCGGGAGATCGACAAGGCGAACTCCGTGGTGGAGCGGTTCATGATCCGCTGGCGTGGGGAGCCCGACCCCAAGCACGTGGCGGCCGTGGACGCCTACTGGACGTCCGCCGCCGAGCACGGCATGAACGCGTCGACGTTCACGGCGCGGGTCATCGCCTCCACCGGTGCGGATGTCGCCGCCGCGCTGTCCGGTGCGGTCGGTGCGATGTCCGGGCCGCTGCACGGTGGTGCGCCGTCCCGGGTGCTCGGGATGATCGAGGAGATCGAGCGTACGGGGGACGCGGAGGCCTACGTGCGGCAGGCGCTGGACCGCGGTGAGCGGCTGATGGGCTTCGGGCACCGGGTGTACCGGGCCGAGGACCCGCGGGCGCGGGTGCTGAGGCGCACCGCGCGGGAGCTGGGCGCGCCGCGGTTCGAGGTCGCGGAGGCGTTGGAGAAGGCCGCGCTGGAGGAGCTGCACAACCGGCGGCCCGATCGGGTGCTGGCGACCAACGTCGAGTTCTGGGCCGCGATCGTGCTGGACTTCGCCGAGGTGCCGGCGCACATGTTCACGTCGATGTTCACGTGTGCGCGGACTGCCGGGTGGTCCGCGCACATCCTTGAGCAGAAGCGGACGGGGCGGCTGGTGCGGCCTTCTGCCCGGTATGTGGGTCCGGGGGCTCGGCGGCCCCAGGACATCGAGGGGTATGTGGATATCGCCCACTAGAGAGGGCTGTGCGGAGCGCGGGCGACTGCGGGTCGAGTGTGGTTGCTCGCGCAGTTCCCCGCGCCCCCGAAGAGCTGATCACGCCGGTGTCAGCAGGTTCCCGTGGTGCCGTTCCGCCACCAGCGGGTGTGCCCTCAGTTTGCCCTTCAGTTCGTTGTAGCCGTACTCGGCGTACAGGGGGTTGGCCGGGTCGGTGGTGACGCCGGGGGCTTTGGAGGCGTGCGGGAAGGGCAGTGGCTCGACCCTCGCGTCCAGGCGCGGGTTGTAGAAGAACGGCACCGAGAAGCGTTCGGTGGCACCGGACGGGCTCACGACCCGGTGGTTCGTGGCCAGCAGGTAGCCGTCGGTCGCGACTTCCAGGAGTTCGCCGAGGTTGACCACGAACGCCCCCTCGATCGGCGGTACGTCGTGGAAGCGGCCGTCCTCGCGCTGGACCTGGAGGCCGCCCACGGTGTCCTGGAGGAGCAGGGTGAGGAAGCCGTAGTCCTTGTGGGCGCCGACGCCCTGGTCGGCGCCGTCGTCCGCGCTCCCGGGGTAGCGGACGAGCTTGAGGTGCGGGTGGGCGTGGGCGCCGAAGATCCGGTCGTAGAAGTCGGCCGGGGCGCCGATGGCGGTCAGCAGTTCGTGCAGCAGGCGGTGGGCGACCGTGCTGAGCCTGTCGATCCAGGTGAGGGCCGCCGTGCGGAGTTCGGGGAGGGCGGCCGGCCACTGGTTGGGGCCCTGGAGCCACCAGTACGGGGGTTCGCCGGGGCCGGGGATCCGGGCGGGGCGTTCGGCGCCGATGTCGAGCTGGTCGCGCCAGTCGCGTGCGCCGCCGGTGCGTTCGTCGCCGGTGCGGGTGTAGCCGCGGAAGTGCGGGGAGCCCACGTTGTCCAGGGCGAGCCGGTCGGCTTCGGGGAGGGCGAAGAAGGCGCGCATGGCGGTGAGCAGCGCGTCGGTCTCGGCCGGGGTCACGCCGTGCCCGACGAGCTGGAAGAAGCCGACGTCGTGGGCGGCACTGTGCAGCTGGGCGTGGAGGAGGGCGCGGGCCTGGGGGCCGCGGTCGGCGGCCGACAGGTCGATGATCGGGAGCTGGTGGTACGACGTCGCTGTATGCGTGGTCATGGTGCGTCCGCGGGATGTACGGGGCACGGGTGGCCGCCGGGGGGTAGGGGCGGCCCCCGGTGCCGGAAAAAAAGGGAGAGTGGGGGCTGGGTCAGGCGGTCAGACGCCGACAGCCCATGCTCGTGACGCGCACGTAGTCCACGTGGCGGCGGCGAACGAGCATCGGAAGCATGCGGCAAGGGTAACGCGCCCCCGCGGTGGCTCCCTCAGCCCAGTGCGTCCTCCAGCAGCGCCGCCCACTGGGCGACGACCCGTTCGCGGCGGGCGGTGTCGTCGGTGAGGAGGTTGGCCAGGCCCAGGCCGCGGGCCATGTCCAGCAGGCCCTGGACGGTTTCCCGGACGCCGGGGCGGGACTCGTCGGCGCCGAGGAGTTCGACGGCGATGCGGTGGGTCTCGCGGCCGACGCGGGCCTCCAGCTCGGTCACGCGCGGGCGCAGCGGCTCCTCGTCACAGGCGGCGACCCACAGGTGCAGGGCGGCCCGGAAGAGGGGGCCGGTGTAGAGGTCGACCAGGGCGGCGACGACGGCCCGGCGGTCGGCGGCGCCGTCCGGGAACAGGGCCCGCAGCGCGAGGGAGCGTTCTTCGGAGACGTACTCGACGGCCGCGGTGAAGAGGTCCTCGCGGGTCGGGAAGTGGTGCTGGGCGGCGCCCCGGGAGACGCCGGCGCGTTCGGCGACGACGGCGACCGTGGAGCCTGCCCAGCCGTGCTCGGCGAGGCAGGCCACGGCGGCCTCCAGGAGCCGCTGCCGGGTGGCCCGGCTGCGGTCCTGCTTGGGGCTGCGGTCCGGCTTGGCGCCGCGGTCCGGCCGCGGCGCGCGGTCGGGTTCCGCCGTCGTGCTCATGTGGTCACACCACCCATGCCGCGTCCCGTCTTTCCAGGAAGGCCGACATCCCCTCCCGGGCCTGGTCGGAGGAGAACAGCCGGGCCGACAGTGCCGTCAGGTCCGCCGCGTCCCGGTCGAATGTCTCCAGCACCCTAGTCGTGAGCAGCCGTTTCGTCTCGGCCAGGGCTTGTGGGGCGGAGCGGCGCAGGCCGTCGAGGACGGGGGCGAGGGCGTCGTCCACGTCGTCCGCCGTCGCCGTCAGCAGACCGAGGCGCACGGCCTCCGCCGGGCCGAAGCGTTCGCCGGTGAGGTAGTAGCGGGCCAGGGCGCGGGGGTCGGCGCGCGGGATCACCGGCAGGGAGATCACGGCGGGGGCCACGCCGATGCGTACCTCGGTGAAGGCGAAGGTGGCGTCGGGGCCGGCCACCGCCAGGTCGCAGGCGGCGAGCAGGCCGAGGCCGCCGGCGCGGACATGGCCGGTGACCCGGGCGACGGCCGGTTTGGGCAGTTCCACGATCTGCCGGAGCAGGGCCACCAGCGCTGTGGGGTCGGGAAGGTCGCGCAGGTCGGCGCCGGCGCAGAAGGTGCCGCCGGTGTGGGTGAGGACGACGGCTCGTACGTCGGGGTCCTTGCCGCACGCGGTCAGGGCCTCGGCGAGGGCGGACACCAGGGCCGCCGAGAGGGCGTTGCGGCTGGCGGTGGCGTCCAGGCTGAGGGTTTCGACGCCGCGCGTGCGCGTACGCCCGATGAGTTCCGTCATGTGTGCTCCCTGAGCTGTCGGCGCAGGATCTTGCCGGAGGCGGCGCGGGGGACGGTGTCGAGGAAGGTGACCTGGCGGACACGTTTGTAGGGGGCGACGCGTTCGGCGACGTACAGCAGGACGTCGTTCTCGGTGAGGCCGTCGGCGGTCGCGTGGCGGACGACGAAGGCGTGCGGGACCTCGTTGCCGTCCTCGTTGTAGGCGCCGATGACGGCGGCGTCGGCTATGCCGGGGTGGGTGAGCAGCAGGGCCTCGAGTTCGGCGGGGGCCACCTGGAAGCCCTTGTACTTGATGAGTTCCTTGACCCGGTCGACCATGAACAGCCAGCCGTCGGCGTCGACGTACCCGACGTCCCCGGTGTGCAGCCAGCCCTCGGCGTCGATCATGGCGGCGGTGGCGTCGGGACGGCCCAGGTAGCCCTTCATCACCTGGGGGCCCCGGATCAGGATCTCGCCCGTCTCGCCGGTGCCCAGGTCCTTGTCGGGGTCGTCCAGGGAGACGATCCGCATCCGGGTGCCGGCGATGAGTCTGCCGACCGTGCCGGCGGGGGCCTGGTGCAGGCGGTCGATGGGGACGACATGGGTGCCGGGGGACAGTTCCGTCATGCCGTAGGCCTGGCCGATCGGGGGCAGGCCGAGGCGGTCGGCGCAGGCGAGGGAGAGCTGGGCGTCCAGCGGGGCGGCGGCGCTGAGGACGTACTCCAGCGAGGAGAGGTCGTAGCGGCTGACCGCCGGGTGCTTGGCCAGGGCCAGGATGATCGGCGGGGCGACGTACAGGCCGGTGATGCGGTGCTTCTCGATCGCGGCGAGGAAGGTCTCCAGCTCGAAGCGCGGCAGGACGACGACCGTGGCGCCCTTGCGCAGCGGAGCGTTCATCAGGGCGGTGAGGCCGTAGATGTGGAAGAACGGCAGGACGGCGAGGATGCGGTCGCCGGGGCCCATCGGGACGGCGGGCTCCAGCTGGGCGAGGTTGGTGGCGATCTGCCGGTGGGTGAGCATGACGCCCTTGGGGACTCCGGTGGTGCCGGAGGAGTAGGGCAGCGCGGCGATGTCCTCGGCCGGGTCGATCTCGACGTGTGGTTCGGGGGCGGTGGTGCCGAGCAGGTCGATCAGCGAGCGGTGCCCGGGTGCGCTGTCGCACAGGAAGATCTCCCGTACGCCGCCCGCGAGTTCGGCGGCCCGGCGGGCGGTCTCCAGCAGCGGGGAGACGGTGACGATCCAGCGGGCCGCGCTGTCGCCGAGCTGCTTGGCGAACTCCTCGGCGGTGGCGAGCGGGTGCACGGTGGTGACGGCGGCACCCGCGCGCGTGGCCGCGTAGAAGGCGGTCGGGAAGGCGATCGTGTTGGGGCTGTGCAGGGCGAGGATGTCGCCCTTGCGGACGCCCGCGTCGGCGAAGGCGGCGGCGAGGCGCCGGTGGAACCGGTCCACCTGCTCGTACGTGAGGGTGGTGCCGTCCGTGCCGTCGATCAGGGCCGGCTGGTCGCCGAAGGCGGTGGCCCGGCCGAGGACGGCTTCGTGGATGGGGAGTTCTACGGGCGGAACGTCTGCGTACTCGCTGTGGAACACGGTTCCTCCTCGCGCAGGGCCGTCAGTACGACTTGGGCAGGCCCAAGGTCTGATGGGAGACGTAGTTGAGAATCATCTCCCGGCTCACCGGCGCAATACGAGCCACGCGCGCGGCCGTTATCAGCGAGGCGAGCCCGAACTCGCGGGTGAGGCCGTTGCCGCCGAGGGTGTGTACGGCCTGGTCGACGGCCTTCACGCAGGCTTCACCGGCCGCGTACTTGGCCATGTTGGCGGCCTCGCCGGCGCCGATGTCGTCGCCGCAGTCGTAGAGGTGGGCCGCCTTCTGCATCATCAGCCGGGCCAGTTCGAGGTCGATGTGGGCCTGTGCGAGGGGGTGCGCGATGGCCTGGTGGGCGCCGATGGGGGTCTTCCAGACCGTGCGGTCGCGGGCGTACTCGACGGCCTTGGCGAGGGCGTGGCGGCCCATGCCGATCGCGAAGGCGGCCGTCATGATCCGCTCCGGGTTCAGCCCGGCGAACAGCTGGAGCAGGCCGGCGTCCTCGTCGCCGACGAGCGCGTCGGCGGGCAGCCGTACATCGTCCAGGGTCAGCTCGAACTGCTTCTCGGCCGCGTTGAGTTCCATGTCGATGGGCCGCTTCTGGAAGCCCTCGGCGTCGGTCGGGACGATGAACAGGCAGGGCTTGAGGCTGCCGGTACGGGCGTCTTCGGTGCGGCCGACGATCAGGACGGCGTCGGCGATGTCGACACCGGAGATGAACACCTTGCGGCCGGTGAGGAGCCAGTCGGTGCCGTCCCGGCGGGCCGTGGTGGTGATGCGGTGGGAGTTGGAGCCGGCGTCGGGTTCGGTGATGCCGAAGGCCATGAGGCGGGTTCCGTCGGCGATCCCGGGGAGCCACTGCCGTTTCTGCTTCTCGGTGCCGAAGCGTGAGATCACCGTGCCGCAGATGGCCGGGGAGACGACCAGCATGAGCAGGGGCGATCCCGCGGCCCCCAGTTCTTCGAGCACGAGGGAGAGTTCGGCTATGCCTCGGCCGCCGCCTCCGTACTCCTCGGGGATGTTGACGCCGAGGTAGCCGAGTTTGCCGGCCTCGGACCAGAGCTCGGTGGGGGATTTGCCTTCGGCGACGGTACGGGTGAGGTAGTCGCGGCCGTAACGCTTGCCGAGGGCGGCCACTGCGGAGCGCAGGGCTTTGTGTTCTTCGGATTCGATGACGGCGGTCATGGGGCTCCTAAGAAGAGGTTTCCTGCACTACTGCCAGCACCGTGCCCGGCTCCACCTGCCGGCCCGGCTCGGCGTGCAAGGCGATGAGCGTTCCTGTGGCCGGTGCCGTGATCTGGTGCTGCATCTTCATCGCCTCCAGCCATATGAGGCCCTGACCGGCCTGAACCGTTGCCCCTTCCGCCAGGCCCTCGGCGACGCGGACGACCGTGCCCGGCATCGGCGCGAGCAGTGAGCCCGGCGCGAGTTGTGTCCTCGGGTCGGGGAAGCGGGGCAGGGCGGTGAGCCGGGTGGCGCCCACGTGGACCTGGTCGCCGTAGCGGGCCACCTCGAACGTGCGCCGGACGCCGTCGATGTCGAGTACGACGAGACGCGCGTCGGCGTGCACGACCCGCACCCCGTCGGCCGCGAGGCCCTCCCTCGTGTGCCGGTACCGGACCTCGTGCTCCTGCCCCGCCATCGCGTACCGCTTCACCTGCGGCTGCGAGGGAACGTTGCGCCAGCCGCCGAAGCGGGAGCGGCCCTGGGCGTCGGCGAGGGCGGCGGCCAGGGGGGCGTACGGGTCGGGGGCCGGGGCGGTCAGGCCGGGCAGGTGGCGGTCGTAGAAGCCGGTGTCCATGCGGCCGGCCGTGAACTCCTCGTGGCGCAGGGAGCGCACGAGCAGGTCCCGGTTGGTGACCGGGCCGTGGATCGCGGCGGACTCCAGCGCGCCGGCGAGCCTGCGGATCGCCTCCGCGCGCGTGGGCGCGTGGGCGACGACCTTGGCGAGCATCGGGTCGTAGTGGACGCCGATGGTGTCGCCGTCGGTGTAGCCGGTGTCCAGGCGGACGCCGGACGGGACGGCGAGGCGGTGCAGGGTGCCGGTCTGCGGGGCCCAGCCGTGGGCGGGGTCCTCGGCGTAGAGGCGGGCCTCGACCGCGTGGCCACGCGCGCGCGGCGGGTCGCTCGCCAGGGCGTGGCCCTCGGCGATCCGGATCTGTTCCGCGACCAGGTCGAGGCCGAACACCGCTTCCGTGACGGGGTGTTCCACCTGGAGGCGGGTGTTCATCTCCAGGAAGTGGGCGCGGCCGTCGGCGACCAGGAACTCGGCCGTGCCGGCGCCGGTGTACGAGACGGCGCGGGCCGCGCGTACGGCCAGGGTGCGCAGTTCCTCCGCGAGCCCCTGGGTGATTCCGGGCGCCGGGGCCTCCTCGACGACCTTCTGGTGGCGGCGCTGGAGGGAGCAGTCGCGGGTGCCGAGCGCCCAGACGGTGCCGTGGGTGTCGGCGAGGATCTGCACCTCCACGTGGCGGCCGTGCTCCAGGTACGGCTCCACGAAGACCTCGCCGTCGCCGAAGGCGCTCGCCGCCTCGGCGCGCGCGCCCTCCAGCGCGGCCTTCAGCTCGTCCAGGCGGCGCACGATCCGCATCCCTCGTCCCCCGCCGCCGGCGGCCGCCTTCACCAGGACCGGCAGGTCGGCCTCGGTGATCGCGTCCGGGTCGAGGGGGTCGAGGCCCATCAGCCGCTTGGCGCGGGTCTTGGACGCCATGGCCTCGATGGCCTTTGGCGGCGGACCGATCCAGACCAGGCCGGCGTCCAGGACCGCGCGGGCGAAGCCGGGGTTCTCGGAGAGGAAGCCGTAGCCGGGGTGCACGGCGTCCGCGCCGGCCGCCAGGGCCGCCTTCACGATCAGGTCGCCGCGCAGATACGTCTCGGCGGGCGCCGCGCCCGGCAGCCGTACCGCCGTGTCCGCCACGCGCGTGTGGAGCGCGTTCTCGTCGGCGTCCGAGTGCACGGCGACCGTGCGGATGCCGAGGTCGGCGCAGGTACGGACGATGCGGCAGGCGATCTCGCCCCGATTGGCGACGAGCACACTGGAAATCACGTGATCCCTCACATCCGGAAGACGCCGAAGCCGCCGCGTGCGCCCTCGTAGGGCGCCGTGTGGAGGGCGGAGAGGCACAGGCCGAGGACGGTGCGGGTGTCGCGCGGGTCGATGACGCCGTCGTCGTACAGCCGACCGGACAGGAACATGGGCAGCGACTCGGACTCGATCTGCTGCTCCACCATCGCGCGCAGGGCCGCGTCCGCGTCCTCGTCGTAGGGCTGCCCCTTCGCCGCCGCCGACTGCCGGGCGACGATCGACAGCACGCCGGCGAGCTGCTGCGGGCCCATGACGGCGGACTTGGCGCTGGGCCAGGCGAACAGGAAGCGCGGGTCGTAGGCCCTGCCGCACATGCCGTAGTGCCCGGCGCCGTACGAGGCACCCATGAGGACCGACAGATGGGGCACGCGGCTGTTGCTCACCGCGTTGATCATCATCGCGCCGTGCTTGATGATCCCGCCCTGCTCGTACTCCTTGCCGACCATGTAGCCGGTGGTGTTGTGCAGGAAGAGCAGCGGGATGTCGCGCTGGTTGGCGAGCTGGATGAACTGGGCGGCCTTCTGGGACTCCGGGCTGAAGAGGACACCCTGCGCATTGGCCAGGATGCCGACCGGATACCCGTGCAGGGCGGCCCAGCCGGTCACGAGACTCGTGCCGTACAGCGGTTTGAACTCGTCGAAGTCGGAGCCGTCCACGATCCGGGCGATGACCTCGCGCGGGTCGAAGGGGGTCTTCAGGTCGCCCGGGACGACGCCCAGCAGCTCTTCGGGGTCGTACTTGGGCGGCTCGGCCGGGCCGGGGTCCGGGTGGGCCTTGCGGTGGTTCAGCCGGGCGACCACCCGGCGGGCCTGGCGCAGCGCGTCCTGCTCGTCCACGGCGAAGTAGTCGGCGAGGCCGGACACGCGCGCGTGCATCTCGGCGCCGCCCAGCGACTCGTCGTCGCTCTCCTCGCCGGTGGCCATCTTCACCAGCGGCGGCCCGCCGAGGAACACCTTCGCCCGCTCCTTGACCATGATCACGTGGTCGGACATGCCGGGGATGTAGGCGCCGCCCGCGGTGGAGTTGCCGAAGACGACCGCGATGGTCGGGATGCCGGCGGCGGAGAGCCTCGTCAGGTCGCGGAAGATGGCGCCGCCGGGGATGAAGATCTCCTTCTGGGAGGGCAGGTCGGCGCCGCCCGACTCGACCAGGCTGATGCAGGGCAGCCGGTTGGCGAGCGCGATGTCGTTGGCGCGCAGGGCCTTCTTCAGGCTCCAGGGGTTGCTGGCGCCGCCGCGTACGGTCGGGTCGTTGGCGGTGATCAGGCACTCCACGCCCGCGACCACGCCGATGCCGGTGACGAGGGACGCGCCGACGGGGTAGTCGCTGCCCCAGGCGGCCAGCGGGGACAGTTCGAGGAACGGGGTGTCGGGGTCCAGCAGCAGCTCGATGCGCTCGCGGGCGAGCAGCTTGCCGCGTTCGCGATGGCGCTGGACGTACTTCTCGCCGCCGCCCGCGAGCGCCTTGGCGTGCTCGGCCTCCAGGTCGGCGAGCTTGGCGAGCATGGCCTCGCGGTGGGCCTGGTAGTCGGGTCCGGCGGGGTCGAGAGCGGTGTGCAGAACCGTCACAGCAGGGTCTCCGGGATGTCCAGGTGGCGGGAGCGCAGCCATTCGCCGAGGGCCTTGGCCTGCGGGTCGAAGCGGGCTTGCGCAGCGACGCCGGCGCCGAGGATGCCCGCCACGACGAAGTTCAGGGCGCGCAGGTTCGGGAGCACGTGCCGGGTGACGGGCAGGTCCCGGCTCTCCGGGATCAGCTGCCGGAACCGTTCGGCGGTCAGCGTGTGCGCGAGCCACCGCCAGGCGTCGTCCGTCCGCGCCCACACGCCGACGTTGGCGTTCCCGCCCTTGTCCCCGCTGCGCGCCCCGGCGACGAGTCCGAGGGGCACCCGACGGGTCGGGCCGGGCGGCAGCGGCTCCGGGAGCTGTGGGGGCGGTACGGCGTCCAGGGGCCGCGTCTCCTGGGGCGGCGGCACAGGGACACGGCGTCCGCCCTGGAGAACCGCCACATGGTCCACGGCCCCATGGGGCACGTACACATCCTCGAACACCCCATAAGGGGCGCCCTTCCCGGGTGGGGCCAACACATGGAAACCCGGGTAGCTGGCGAGCGCCAGTTCCACGGCGGCCCCGCTCAGCGCCCGCCCGACGACCTGCTGGTCCGGGTCCCGTACGACGAGCCGGAGCAGCGCGCTGGCCGTCTCCTCGGTGTCCGCGTCCGCGCGGTCGGTGCGCACCAGCTCCCACCGCACCTCCTGCGGCGGCGACTTGGCCAGCGCACCGGCGAGCTGCTCGCGCACCAGGTCCGCCTTGGCCTCGATATCGAGTCCGGTGAGAACGAAGACGACCTCGTTGCGGAAGCCGCCGAGCCGGTTGAGTCCGACCTTGAGGTCCGGTGGCGGCGCCTCCCCGCGCACCCCCTCGATCCGCACCCGGTCCGGCCCCTCCTGGCGCAGCCGTACGGTGTCCAGCCGGGCGGTGACGTCGGGTCCGGCGTACCGGGCGCCGCCGGTCTCGTACAGCAGCTGGGCGGTGACTGTGCCCACGTCCACGAAGCCGCCGGTGCCGGGGTGCTTGGTGACGACGCTGCTGCCGTCGGCGTGGATCTCGGCGAGCGGGAAGCCGGGCCGGCGTACGTCCCCGTCGCCGAAGAACGCGTAGTTTCCGCCGGTCGCCTGGGTTCCGCACTCCAGCACGTGCCCGGCGACGACGGCGCCGGCGAGGCGGTGGTGGTCCGATGGTCCCCATCCGAAGTGGGCGGCGGCGGGCCCGGTGACGAGGGCCGCGTCGGTCACGCGGCCGGTGATCACCACGTCGGCCCCGGCCCGCAGGCACTCGGCGATGCCGAAGCCGCCGAGGTAGGCGTGGGCGGCGAGGGTGCCGGGGTGTCGTGCCGTGAGGTCGTCCCCCTCGACGTGCGCGACCCGCACCGGAACCCCGAGCCGGTCGGCCGACTCGCGTATCTTTCCGGCGAGCCCGGCGGGACTCAGGCCGCCCGCGTTGGTGACGATCCGCACCCCGCGTTCGTGGGCCAGGCCGAGGCAATCCTCCAGCTGACGCAGGAAGGTGCGGGCGTACCCGGCGGCCGGGTCCTTCAGCCGGTCGCGGCCGAGGATGAGCATGGTGAGTTCGGCGAGGTAGTCACCGGTGAGGACGTCCACCTCGCCGCCGGTGAGCATCTCGCGCAGGGCGTCGGAGCGGTCGCCGTAGAAGCCGGAGAAGTTACCGATGCGCAACGGCTTCACGGGCCGTCCTCCTTCGGCGGGCGGCCGGTGCCGGGCGGCCCCGCGAACGCCTGGGCGATGTCCAGCCAGCGGTCCGCGTCCGGGCCCGTGGCCCTCAGGGCGAGGCCGGCGCGGTGGGCGCGCTGGGTGACCAGGAGGCAGAAGTCGAGGGCGGGGCCGGTGACGCGCTGGCGGGCCTCGGGCGGGCCGTAGCTCCACACCTCGCCGGAGGGCGCGATCACCTCGACCCGGAACTCCTCGTCCGGCACCGGCAGGCCGCGCAGCCCGAAGGCGAAGTCCCGCGCCCGCACCCCGATGCGGACCACATGCCGGAGCCGGTCGGTGGGGGTGCGCACCACACCGAGGGCGTCCGCCACATCCTGGCCATGGGCCCAGGTCTCCATAAGACGGCCGGTGGCCATGGAGGCGGCCGACATGGGCGGCCCGAACCAGGGGAACCGGGCGCCGCTCGGGGCCCGGCGCAGCGCCTCGTCCAGCGCGGCACGGCCCTCCCGCCACCGGGAGAGCAGCTCGGCGGGAGTCAGGCGGGCGCCCTCCTCGGCGCCCTCGTCCACGAAGGAGTCGGGAGCCGCGAGCGCCTTCTCGACGGTCTCCCGGAAGCCGGCCTCGTCCGTGACGGCGAGCAGCGCGGCTTTGTCGGTCCAGTGCAGGTGGGCGATCTGGTGGGCGACGGTCCAGCGCGGCGCGGGGGTCGCGACCGCCCACCGCTCCTCGCTCAACTCGGCCACCAGGCGGTCGAGTTCTTCGCTTTCCTCACGCAGATCGCCGAAGACGGGCGTCGGATCGGGCATGGGGGGAGCATGGCAGCGCACCCAGAAACAATCAAGCATGCTTGCATGAATTTAGCGGCCACAGTTTTCCACGGACACAACTCCGGTGCGCACACAGTTAGCCGCACTCGGTGACGGGAGGTGGCGGTGATGAACATCCGCGAACTCGACCCCGGCGCGTCACCCTTGAGCTACTACGGCTCGGAACTGCGGCGGATACGGGAAACCGCAGGGCTCACCCTGGCGCAGCCCGGCTCGATCATCTCCTGTACCTCCGTGGACGACTCGGCGACCCTGATCGCCCGTGTGACGGAGGATCGGCAGGGGAACGAACCTGGACCTGACGGGCACGACGTGGCGTAAGTCGTCCTGCAGCGGCGGCACCGGCGGCCAATGCGTCGAATGCGCACCCCTCAACGGCGCCACCTGGCACAGCGTTCCAGCGGGCCCTCAGTCGGCTCCGACCGGTGCCGGGAGCCGTCGCCGAGCGGGGTTCATCAGCCGTCGCCGAGCGGGGTTCACCGGCCCTCGACCGGCAGGGGCGGGAGCTTGTTCCGGCCCACCTGCGTGCGTACCGCGCCGATGCTCGCCACGATGACCAGGGCGATCGCGGCGGCCTCGGTGGCGGAGAGGGACTGGCCGAGGATCAGGAAGCCGGCCGTGGCGGCGATGGCTGGTTCCAGGCTCATGAGGATGGCGAAGGTGGAGGCCGGCAGCCGGCGCAGGGCCAGCAGTTCGAGGGTGTAGGGCAGGACCGAGGAGAGCAGGGCCACCGCCGAGCCGAGGGCGATGGTGGTGGGGTTCAGCAGCCGGGTGCCCGCGTCGGCGATGCCGATCGGCAGGAAGAGCAGGGCCGCCACCGCCATGGCCAGGGCCAGGCCGTCCGCCTGCGGGAAGCGGCGGCCCGTACGGGCGCTGAAGATGATGTAGGCCGCCCACATGGCGCCGGCCCCTAGGGCAAAGGCGACACCTGTGGGGTCCAAATCGCTGAAGCCTCCGCCGCCGAGCAGGAACACGCCCGCCAAGGCCAGGGCCGCCCACAGCGCGTTGATCGCGCGGCGGGAGGCGAGTACGGACAGGGCGAGGGGGCCGAGGACTTCCAGGGTGACCGCCGGGCCCAGCGGGATGCGGGCGACCGCCTCGTAGAACAGGCCGTTCATCGCGCCCATGGCGATACCGAAGACGATCACCGTGCCCCAGTCGGTGCGCGAGTGGCCGCGCAGCCGGGGGCGGCAGACCAGGAGCAGGACGACGGCCGCCGCGAGGAGCCGCAGCGTGACGATGCCCAGCGCGCCGGCCCGGGGCATCAGGGTGACCGCCAGCGCGCCGCCGAACTGCACCGAGATACCGCCGGCCAGGACCAGCCCGACCGGTCCCAGCGAGCCGAGGCGGCCGGGAGTGGGCGGGGACGGCGACGGCGACGGTGCTGACGTCGAGTGCGCGGCGCTGGGGCTGTTGACGGTGCTCACGGCGGTCCTGATGACTGGCTCGGATCAGATCATGTACATCTCCATGTACTCCAGAGTCCAGGGTAATAGACCTCGTCAGGAGTGTGAACTCCTTATGGAACTGTCCTGGATGGTGAGATCGGTCCTCTCAGATGCCGGGCCAGGGTTCCTCGTACACCGGCTGGGGCCAGGCTGCGGCCTGCGCGGTGTGAGGGTCGCGGTCGTATGCGTCCACCTGCTGCCGACCCGTCCCGTACCCGTACGCCGGTGCCGGGTTCGGCTGCTCCTCCCACAGCGGCATGCGCAGCTCGCCGGTGTCCAGCAGGGCGTTGTTCTGCGAGCGGTGCAGCCGGGAGTAGGCGCCGCCCCGGGCGAGGAGTTCGTCGTGGCGGCCGGCCTCCACGATGCGGCCCCGGTCCACGACGAGGATGCGGTCGGTGTCGGGGGCGAGGTTGAGATCGTGCGTGATCATGATCGTCGTACGGCCCGCCAGGCCGCCGGACAGCCGGGCGGAGTTCGGGTCGACCCGGGTGCCGTAGCCGTCGGGCAGCCGCAGGATGAAGTCGTGGGCGTCGGCCGCCCGCGCCGCCTCCTCGATCGCCTGCTCGCTCGCGCCGGGCCGGCCGCAGGCTATGTTGGCGCGCACCTGGGAAAAGCTGGGTGTTTGTGGGCGAAGCTGAGAATGTCCTCAGCGCCGGGACATGTAGACGTCGAGTGCCTTGTGCAGCAGCCGGTTCAGCGGGAAGTCCCACTCCCCCACGTACTCCACGGCCTCGCCGCCCGCGCCCACCTTGAAGCGGAGCAGGCCGAGCAGATGGTTGGACTCCTCCAGGGTGTCGGTGATGCCCCGGAAGTCGTAGACGTGCGCGCCGAGTTCATGGGCGTCGCACATCATCCGCCACTGCATGGCGTTGTTGGGCTGCACTTCGCGCTTGCGGCTGGTGGAGGCGCCGTAGGAGTACCAGACATGGCCGCCGACGATCAGCATGGTGGCCGCGGCGAGGAGGTCCCCGTCGTGGTGGGCGAGGTAGAGCCGCATCCGGTCGGGGTGTTCGGCGGCGAGCGCGGTCCACATGCGCTGGAAGTACGGCAGCGGGCGCGGGATGAACCGGTCGCGTTCGGCGGTCTCGGTGTAGAGGTCGTAGAAGGCCGGCAGGTCCTCCGGGCCGCCCCGGACGACCTTCACGCCCGCCTTCTCGGCCTTCTTGATGTTGCGCCGCCACTGCTGGTTGAGCCCGCGGTGGATGTCCTCCAGGGGCCGTCCGGCGAAGGGAACCTGGCACACGTACCGGGGCTGTCCGGCGGCGAAGCCGTCCTCCCCGCCGGGCTCGGTCTGCTGCCAGCCCATGCCGCGCAGCCGGTCGGCCAGGTCCAGGCCCGGCTCGTACGACGTCGCCGGCACATCGCGCAGCCGGTGCGCGTCGGGGTCGGCGATCGCTGCCTTGACCGCCTCGGGGCTCCATCGCCGGGCCACCACGGGCGGTCCCATCTTCACCGAGAAGGCGCCCCGGGCCTTCAGATGGGCCAGCATCGGATCCAGCCAGCGCTCCAGGTCGCTGGTGTGCCAGTCGATGACCGGCCCCTCCGGGAGATAGGCCAGGTACCGCTTCACCCTGGGCAGCGGCCGCAGCAGCACCAGCCCCGCCCCCACCAGCCGCCCGTCCGCCTCGAACCACCCCAGGCTCTCGGCCCGCCAGTCGGATTTCACGTCCCCCCACGACGGCACCTGCATATGGCTGACCGAGGGCCGCTCCGCCACGAAGGCGAGGTGCTCGGCACGGCTGATCGGGCGGAGGGTGAGGGACATGGACGGGGCTCCTTCGATCGCGAGGCCGGTTCGTCGGTGGGCCGGCCGGGCTGTCGGTGAAGATCGCGCTTCATGTCACCCTACGAAGCGTCCCGCCCGTCCTTCGGTCCCCACGCCTCCAGCACCTCCGTGTCCGTCGCCCGGGCGTGCAGGAAGTAGTCGGCCCACTCGGCGATGTCCGGGTAACCGCACTCCCGTGTCAGCCGGGCCACCGCCGCCGGTATGTCGTACGGCGTCACCCGCAGGTCGGTGCCGGGTCCGAGGAGGCACCAGTGGGCGCCGGGGCGGCCGTAGGGCATGCCGACGCTGCCGGGGTTGACCACCAGGCGGCCGTGGGCCAGACGGACGTAGGGCATGTGGGTGTGGCCGCAGACCACCGTGCCGATGCCGGGCGCCAGGCCGGCGAGGACCTCCGCCCAGCGGGCCGGGCGGGAGTCGACCAGGACCAGCTCCTCGTCGTCGCGCGGGGTGGCGTGGCAGAACAGCACCTTCCCGAGGCCGCGCACGCGCAGGGTACGGGTCCTGGGCAGGCCGGCCAGGAAGTCGACCTGGTCCGCGCGCAGCGCCCGGGCGGCGTACGGGCCGATGGGGTCGGGGATCTCCGTACGCTCGCCCCGCCGGTACTCCACCAGCTCCCGGTCGGCGTTCCCGCCGATCCACAGCACCCGGTCGCCCTGCTCCCGCAGCAGGTCCAGCACCTCGGCCGGCTGCGGGCCCGCCGTGATGTCCCCGGTGAGGACGATCCGGTCGGCGGCGGCCACCTCGGGCTCCGCCAGGACGGCCTCCAGGGCGGGCAGCACGCCGTGGATGTCGGAGAGCACGGCCAGGCGCGTGTACTCCTCGCTCACTCGGCGCCCCCCGTGCCGGCACCTTCTACGTCCGCACCCCCGGCGTCGGCGCCCTCCGTACCGGCACCCTCTACGTCCGCACCCCCGGTGTCGGCGCCCTCCGCACCGGCACCCCCAGCGGACGCATCCAGCGCCTCCGCCAGCACCTCCGCCAGATGCCGGCCCCGGACCCCGGCGAGCTGCTCCAGCTGCGTACGGCAGGAGAAGCCGTCCGCGAGGATCAGCGTGCCCTGCGGCGACTGCCGCACCGACGGCAGCAGCTGTTCCTCGGCGCAAGCCCGGGACACCTCGAAGTGGCCTTTTTCGAAGCCGAAGTTGCCCGCGAGTCCGCAGCAGCCTCCGCTCAGCTCGCCGGTGAGGCCCGCGGCGGCGCGCAGCCGGCGCTCGGGGCTGTCGCCGAGAACCGCGTGCTGGTGGCAGTGGGTCTGGCCGGCGACCGGGCGGCCGACGGCGGGCGGGGTCCAGTGCGGGGCGTGCCGCTCCAGGGCCTCGGCGAAGGTGCGGACCGCGGCGGCCAGCCGGGCCGCGCGGGGGTCGTCGGGCAACAGCTCCGGCAGGTCGGTGCGGAGGGCGGCGGCGCAGCTCGGTTCCAGGACGACGACCGGAACGCCGGCCCGCAGCACCGGTTCCATGAGGTCCAGCGTGCGGCGCAGGACCGCGCGGGCGCGGTCGAGCTGGCCGGTGGAGAAGTAGGTCAGGCCGCAGCAGACCCGGCCCCGGCGGGCCGTGAGCAGCGCGGTCGCCGCCCGGGTCCGGCCGTCGCCGATCGCTCCCCGTCCCGGCCGCAGCGTCGGCGGAAGGGCCACCCGCAGCCCGGCGGCCTCCAGCACCCGCACGGCGGCCCGGCCGACGGACGGGGACAGATACTCGGTGAAGGTGTCCGGCCAGAGGACGACCAGGTCCCCGGTACCCGGGCCGGGCCGCCGCGCGCGCCACCAGGCCGTGAACGTCCGCGTCGCCAGCCGCGGGATCTCCCGTTCCGGCGCGATCCCGGCGAGCCGTTTCCCGAGGCGGGCCGGCGGCCGCATCGCCGCGAGCGCGTTGAGCAGCGCGGCCGTGCGGGTGCGGGCGGTCCAGCGCAGCCACTCCGGCAGCCGGCCCATGCTGTGGTGGGCGGCGGGGCGACGGCGGCCGGCGTAGTGGTGGTGCAGGAACTCCGCCTTGTAGGTGGCCATGTCGACGCCGACCGGACAGTCCGAGCGGCAGCCCTTGCACGACAGGCAGAGATCGAGGGCGTCGCGGACCTCGGTGGAGCGCCAGCCGTCCGTGACCACCTCGCCGGCGAGCATCTCGTGCAGCAGCCGGGCCCGGCCCCGGGTGGAGTGCCGCTCCTCGCCGGTGACCCGGAAGGACGGGCACATCACGGTGGGGCCGGCCGCCGTGGCCGTACGGCACTTGGCGACGCCGACGCAGCGGCGGACGGCCGCGCCGAAGTCGCCGCCGTCGGCCCGGTAGCCGAAGGCCACATCGACCGGGCGGCTGGGCAGGACGGAGAAGCGGAGGCCCGCATCGAGCGGGGCCGGACGGACCAGCACGCCGGGATTGAGCAGATCATCCGGATCCCAGACCGCCTTGGCCCGCTCGAAGAGCCGTACCGTCTCCGCGCCGTACATGCGGGGCAGCAGTTCCGCGCGGGCCTGGCCGTCGCCGTGCTCCCCGGACAGCGAGCCGCCGTGGGCCACCACCAGGTCGGCCAGTTCCTCGGAGAAGCGGCGGAAGCGGCCGACGCCGGCCTCGGTGAGCAGGTCGAAGTCGATGCGGACGTGGATGCAGCCGTCGCCGAAGTGGCCGTACGGCGTGCCGCGCAGGCCGTGGGCGGACAGCAGGGCCCGGAAGTCACGCAGGTAGGCGCCGAGCCGGGCGGGTGGTACCGCGCAGTCCTCCCAGCCGGGCCAGGCCTCCGTGCCGTCGGGCATCCGGGTGGCCGTGCCGGCCGCGTCCTCGCGGATCCGCCACAGGGTGCGCTGGGCGGCCGGGTCCGTCACCACCAGGGAGCCCAGCACGTCGGCGGCGCGCACGAGCTGCGCCGCACGCGCGCTCGCCTCCGCCGCCGTCTCCCCGCCGGTCTCCACGAACAGCCACGCGCCTCCCGCGGGCAGCCCGGCCCCGGCCGGCACCAGGTCGGCGGCCATGCCCTCCACCGTCAGCGGCCGCAGCGGCAGCAGGCCCGCGGCGGCTTCGGCGGCCGCGCTCTCGTCGGCGTACGCCAGCACGGCCAGGGCACGCGCGCGGGGCGCCTCGACCAGGCGGACGACCGCCTCGGTGAGGATGCCGAGGGTGCCCTCCGAGCCGCAGAAGGAGCGGGCGACGTCCGCGCCCTTCTCGGGCAGCAGCGCGTCCAGCGCGTAACCGGAGATGCGGCGGGGCAGGTCCGGGAAGCCCGTGCGCAGCCGGGCCAGTTCGCCCTCGGCCAGCTCGCGCAGCCCGTCCGGGGCGCCCGCCCACCCCTGCCCGAGCCGCAGCCGCTGCCCGCGCGCGGTGACCACGGACAGTTCCCGCACGCTGTCCGCGGTCGTGCCCCAGGCGACCGAGTGGGAGCCGCACGCGTTGTTGCCGATCATCCCGCCGAGCGTGCATCTGCTGTGGGTGGACGGGTCGGGGCCGAACCGCAGCCCGTGCGGGGCGGCGGCCTCCTGCAGCCGGTCCAGGACGAGCCCCGGCTGCACCACGGCCGTACGGCTGCCCGGGTCCAGCTCCAGCAGGGCGGTCATGTGCCGGGTGAAGTCCAGCACCACGCCGGTGCCGGTCGCCTGCCCGGCGATCGACGTGCCCCCGCCGCGCGCCACCACCGGCACTCCGCGCGCCCGGCACACCTCCAGCGCGGCTGCGACGTCATCGGCGTCTCTGGGGGCCACCACGCCGAGCGGGACACGCCGGTAGTTGGACGCGTCCATGGTGACCAGCGCCCGGGCGGTGGCATCGAAGCCGACCTCGCCCCGCACGGCCCTGCGCAGCGCCCCCGCGAGACCAGCGACCTCGGCACCGCCGGCAACATCCGCAGCATCCGCTCGATCCGTCATGCATCCAGGATGCATCCGATCACGGACAGTCACCGAGAGTTTTCCACAGGTGCGGCATTATCGTCGTACAACCTCACAACTCCCCGTCCCGGTGATCTCGTCTCATCGAACGGACACGTCTCCACGTCGCTTTCCGCCACCGGTTAACCTCCTCACGTGGCCGACATCCAGATTCCCGCTGACATCAAGCCCGCCGACGGACGCTTCGGCGCGGGCCCCTCCAAGGTGCGGACCGAGGCGCTGGACGCCCTCGCCGCCACCGGTACCTCCCTGCTGGGCACCTCCCACCGTCAGGCGCCGGTCAAGAACCTGGTCGGCAAGGTCCGTGAGGGCATCTCCGAGCTGTTCTCCCTGCCCGAGGGCTACGAGGTCGTCCTCGGCAACGGCGGCTCCACCGCCTTCTGGGACATCGCCACGCACGGCCTGATCGAGAACAAGTCGCAGCACCTGAACTTCGGCGAGTTCTCCTCCAAGTTCGCCAAGGCGGCCAAGCTCGCCCCCTGGCTGGCCGAGCCCACCGTCATCGCCTCCGACCCCGGCACCCACCCGGAGCCCCGGGCCGAGGCCGGCGTCGACGTCTACGCCTTCACCCACAACGAGACCTCCACCGGTGTCGCCGCCCCGATCAAGCGGGTCGCGGGCGCCGACGAGGGCGCGCTCGTCCTGGTGGACGCCACCTCCGGTGCGGGCGGCCTCCCGGTCGACATCGCCGAGACCGACGTCTACTACTTCGCCCCGCAGAAGTCCTTCGCCTCCGACGGCGGCCTGTGGATCGGCGTCTTCTCCCCGGCCGCCATCGAGCGCGCCGAGCGCGTCCACGCCTCCGGCCGGCACGTCCCGGAGTTCTTCTCGCTCCCCACGGCGATCGACAACTCCCGCAAGAACCAGACGTACAACACCCCGGCCCTCGCCACGCTCTTCCTGCTCAACGAGCAGCTGGAGTGGATCAACGGCCAGGGCGGCCTCGCCTGGTCCACGGCCCGCACCAAGGACTCCTCGACCCGCCTGTACGGCTGGGCGGAGGAGTCGAAGTACGCGACGCCGTTCGTCTCCGACCCGGCCAAGCGCTCGCAGGTCATCGGCACGATCGACTTCTCCGACGAGATCGACGCGGCGGCCGTGGCCAAGGTGCTGCGCGCCAACGGCATCGTGGACACCGAGCCGTACCGCAAGCTCGGCCGCAACCAGCTGCGCATCGCGATGTTCCCGGCGATCGACCCGGCGGACGTCGAGGCGCTGACGAAGTGCATCGACTTCGTGATCGAGAAGCTCTGACTTTTTCGAGTACGTTGGCCGCGAAAGGCCAGTGACGGAAAGCCAGTGAGCACAGACTTTCAGGCGGCAGTACGACGGTGAGGACGCCCGGCGAACCCGGGCGCCCCCTCTCTCATGCCGCCGTGCGGTCTAAGCTCACGTCGCCGTGCAGGTCAGTGACGGTGCCGAGCCGTCGCCCGGTGTGGCGCCGAAGCCGAAGCTCGTCGAGGCGCCGGCCGCCACGCTGCCGTTGTGTGCCGCGTTCGCGGTTGTCACGGTCGCGCCGCTCTGCGTGTAACTCGCGTTCCACATGGACGTGATCTTCTGTGAACCGCTCCACGTCCACGTCACCTTCCAGGACTTGAGCGCCGTCGTCCCGGTGTTGGTGACCTTCACATCGGCGTTGAAGCCGCTCCCCCAGTCGCTGCTGACGGCGTAGGAGGCGCTGCACGCGACCGTGCTGCCGCCACCGCCACCCCCGCCACCGCTGCCGCCGCCGCTGCTCGGGAACAGCGGCGCCTTGACGCTCGCCAGGTAGCCGTCCTTCACGGTGTCGACGGTCGTCCAGTCGTCCTTGAGGATGCCGCCGGTGTCACCGGAGTTGGGGTTCAGGGACCAGTAGGTCCAGTGGAAGGAGTCGGCGCCGTACGTCGACGTCGGCCGCAGGTAGTTCGCCAGCGCCGCGAGCCACTTCTGGTCGACGGCCGACTGGAGCGTCGTACCGAACTCCCCGACCCACACGGGGGCGATGTTCTGCTTGAAGATGTAGCCCCAGTACTTGTCCCAGATGCCCGGCATGTTGTCCGGGAAGGACGGGTCGCTGAACCAGCTCTGCTGGGCGACGCTCGTGGCGTAGTCGTGGGCGGAGTACACGACCCGGTTGGGCACGCTCAGCTGCACCGGGTACTGGGCGACGCCCATCAGGTTGCCGCCCCACCAGCCGGACACACCGTTGACGGTCTGCACGCCCTCGACGAAGACGAGCAGATTCGGGTTGACCGACAGCACCGCGTTCCCGGCGCGCTGGGCCGCGAGGCGCCAGTCGGTGGCCTGGTCACCGCAGCCCCAGCAGGCCGGGTCGTGCGGCTCGTTGTGCAGGTCGATACCGATGACCGTGTCCTGGCCCTGGTAGCGCGTGGCCAGCGCCTTGAGGTTGGCGATCCAGGTCGACTCGGGCACGGAGGCCGTGTACCAGAGCGCCGACTGGCCGGCGGAGTCGGGCCGGTGCCGGTCCAGGATGACCTTCAGCCCGTCCTGGCCGGCGTAGGCGACGATCCTGTCCAGCACCTGGAGGGAGGTGAGCCCCTGGAGGTCGGCGTTCTTTCCGGCGGAGAAGTCGATGCCGCTGGGGGCGGCGCCCGGCTTGAGGATGTCGTCGCTCCAGGGCAGCCGGAGCGTGTTGTAGCCCAGCGACTTCACCTGGTCGATCATGCTCTTGTAGTCGCGGGACCACAGGCCGTGGACCACCTGGTTGCTGGTCTCGAAGCCGAACCAGTTGATCCCGGCGATACGCACCGGCTGCCCGGCGGCGTCCAGGATCTGCCGGCCGCCGGTGTGCCAGTAACCGGCGCCGGGGGCGGCGGCAGCCGTGGGTGCGTCGGCCGCCTGCGCCGAGTACGCCCCGGCCAGGGGCAGGAGGAGCGCCGCGGCAGCGGCGCACAGCGCTCTTCGTAAACTGCGGAACATGCGTCTGGTTCCTCTCGGGAGGCGCGGCCGCGCCAGGATGGGAGCGCTCCCATCGCCGCGCACCCGACAGGTAACGGGTGACACCATGACTCCGTCAAGACGTGCGGCACACCTTGATACGTACCGCGCCTCGTCCGGTCAGCCGCGCCGCAGCCGCCGCAGGCCGAACAGGACCGCCACGCCGACCGCGACGATCACGGCGCCGACCTTGAGGCTCGTGCCGCCGCCCTTGTCCGCCGACTCCCCCGAACTCCCGCTCGCCGACGGCGACTCGGCGGCGGGCCGGTCCGGGGCGTCGACCGCCTGCACGGCACTGTCCGCGCCCTCGCTGCCGTACATCAGCTTCGTCCCGTCGGCGGAGTACGACAGGGACTCCCCCTGTCCCTGCAAGGGCACGTCCAGGCGCCCCCTGCGCTTGATCCGGCCGCCGTTCCAGTCGTAGGAGATGCCGCCGAAGTAGCCGCGCACGGCCAGCTGCCCGCCGCCCGGGGAGAACGCGGCGTCGGTGGCCCACAGGTCGACGGCGGCGACGGGCTTGAAGACGTTCGCACCGGAGGTGGAGAGGGTGGCCGGGCCTTCGTACAGATGCCCGCCGTCCTCCTTCTTGTCCACGATGTAGACGCGCCCGGTCTTCGGGTGGACGAGCAGCGACTCGGCGTCGCGCGGGCCGTCCGCGTACTTCACGATGTACTGCGTGGCCGTCACCGTCTGGTCGGTCAGGTTCTTCGGCTCGGGCAGCCGGTAGATCCACACGTACGGCCACTTGCCGCCGAAGTTGTCCCCGATGTCGCCGACGTAGATCTCGTTGTGCGGCCCGATCGAGACGGCCTCGACGTCACGCGGGGAGCCGATGCCGCGCAGGGTGATCCGGGCCACGGTCTTGCCGGTGGCGCTGTCCACCGCGTAGAGGTACGGCCCGTCGTCGCTGTCGTTGTGCGTCCAGTAGACGCCGGGGTGCAGCCGGGAGGCGGCGAGTCCGCTGGACTCGGTGATCCGCGGGTCCTTCATGGTGAACCCCTGGTCACCGGCTCCGTCGGCGGCCGAGCCGGCGGCGGAGGCGGGCAGCGCGCAGGCGCCGGCGAGCAGCAACCCGGCGAGAACGGCGAACGATCGACGCATGCCCCCAAGCCTGCCATTCCCGCGAGGGGTTCAGGGGAAGGTGACCGCCCGGAGGCGGGGGACGTGGTCGGCTTCACAAGAACCCCCGGTCCCACCGGTGCCCGCCTTCCTTCATCATGAGCGGATGCTTAGGTTCCTGTTCGTGGGCGACTCGATGACGATCGGCAGCGCGGGCGAACACACATGGCGTTACCGGCTGTGGCAACACCTGTGCGCGTCGTACGCAGGCCCGTTCACCGTCGTCGGCCCGCGCGAGACGCTCTACGACAAGCAGACCGAGGCTCCGACGTCCCTCGCCTACGCAGACCCCGGCTTCCCGCGCGCCCACCTGGCGGGCTGGGGCGAGGGCTGGCTGCACATGGCCCCGCTGATCGGCGACGCGGTACGGAACCACCGCCCCGACATCCTCCTGGTCTCCCTGGGCCTGATCGACCTGGGCTTCTACACGAACGCCGAGCAGACGGCCGAGAACGTGCGCGCCTTCGTCGCGGCCGCGCGGGAGGCGAGCCCACGCATCCGCATGGTCCTCCTCCCGGTGATCCCGAACATCCGGGCCGAGGCGGACGAGCCCTTCGCCGCGGAGGTGGACCTCTTCAACGTCCTGCTGGCGAAGTGCGTGGCCGACCTGGACGAGCCCCGCTCCCCGATCCTTCTGGCGTCGCCGCCGGAGGGGTACGACATCCACACCGACACCTACGACGGCACGCATCCCAACACGCGCGGGGAGCACCGGATCGCGGCGGCGTTCGCGGGGGCGATGTGGGAGGCGTGGGAAGTCGGACAGGCGTACGCGGCTGGAACAAGTTGACCGAAATCCGGCGTCTCCCGGTCGCGGTGCCTATTCGTTGAACCACGCGGCTGCACCGGTCCGCGGGCAGCCGTGGAGGAGCGCCACGATGACCGTCCTTGAAGACAGGATCGAGATGGCCGACGCCGATGCCAACACCGAGCGTTTGGACGAGTGGTTCGAGCGCATGCCCGTCCCCGAGGGATACAGGGTCGAGATCGTCGGGGGCAACGTTTTCATGACGCCGCAGCGGGACACTCGCTGGGAAATCATCTTCGAGATCGCCAGCGCCCTCAGGGACAAGTTCGGGCGGAAGGTCAGGGTGTTCTCGGACGTCCGGATCGACTTCCCGGGCCACGAGAACGGCTTCTGCCCGGACGTTGTCATGCTCTCCGAGTCGGCGAAAAAGGACGACAAGGGCCACTGGAGGTACCAGGACGTCCAATTCGTCGCCGAAGTCATCTCCCAGGGCACGACCCCCAACGACTACGGCCCGAAGAAGCTCGCCTACGCGGAAGCCGAGGTCCCCCTCTACCTCGTCGCCGACCCCTACCAGGGACGGTGCTACGTCTACACCCACCCCAAGGACGGCGACTACGCCATGAGGACGTCGGTGGACTTCGGCACCGACATCGACCTGACCGGCACCGTGGTCGACCTCGTCCTCAAGACCGACGAATTCCCCCACGACTAGCCGGCCCTCTCACCTGGACAGCAGTGTCTCCCGCTCCACCCGCGTCAGCTTCTCCGGGTTGCGCACGGCGTAGAGGCCGGTGACGCGGCCGTCGTCGACGCGCACCGCCACCACCGTGTCGACCTCCCCGTCGAGCCGCACGATCAGCGCCGGGCAGCCGTTGACGTGGGCCGGCTCCACGGACACCGTGCCGGCGATCCTGCTCACCACCTGGGCCACCCGATCGGCCCCCACGACCGGCACCAGCGAGGCCGGTACGACCCCGCCGCCGTCCCCCAGGAGCACCACATCCGGTGCGAGGACGTCGAGCAGGCGCCGCACATCGCCCGTCTCGACCGCCTGCCGGAACGCCTCCAGCGCGCCCCGGGCCTCGGCCGGGGAGGCGATCCCGCGCGGCCGGCGGGCGGCGACGTGGGCCCGCGCCCGGTGGGCGATCTGCCGGACCGCGGCCGGACTCTTCCCGACGGCCTGCGCGATCTCGGCATAGTCCGACTCGAACACCTCGCGCAGCACGAACACCGCCCGCTCGGCCGGGGTGAGCGTCTCCAGCACCAGCATCATCGCCATCGAGACGCTGTCGGCCAGCTCCACGTCGTCGGCGACGTCCGGCGCGGTCAGCAGTGGCTCGGGCAGCCACGGGCCGACGTAGGACTCCTTGCGGCGAGCGAGCGAGCGCAGCCGGTTCAGCGCCTGCCGGGTGGCGATCCGGACCAGGTACGCGCGCTGCTCCCGTACGGTGGCGAGATCCACCCCCGCCCACCGCAGCCAGGTCTCCTGCAGGACGTCCTCCGCGTCGGCGGCCGAGCCGAGCATCTCGTAGGCCACGGTGAACAGCAGATTGCGGTGGGCCACGAACACCTCGGTGGCGCGGTCCGTACGGCCGTCCGGGGCCTGTGACTTTGCTGTGTCCCGTGCCTGCTCGCAGCGCTCGCTCATCGCCGGCTCCACCCCTTCACGCTCGACCGTCGTCCCACGCACCAGACCCCGGTCACCGCCGCCGTGTGACATCGCCGGCGGGTGGCGGAGGTCACATGGCGGCGACGTCACACCGGCGGGCCGGCCGGCATCTCGTGGTCGTCACGACACCGCGCCGACGCATCGGCACGGTCACCACATCGACGTACGAGGACCACGCCATGGAACCCCGTTTCAACCTGATGACCAACGAGCTGAGCGCCAGGCTCGGCAAGCGGTTCGCCGGTGTCGGCCAGCCGATCGCCCAGTCCACGCTGCCCAGGGCCACGCAGGAGCTGGTGATGCTGCGCGCCAGCCAGATCAACGGCTGCGGCTGGTGCGCCGACATGCACACCAAGGAGGCCGCGGCGGCCGGTGAGACCGCGGTCCGGCTCCACCTGGTGGCCACCTGGCGCCACTCCACCGTGTTCACCGAGGCCGAGCGGGCCGCGCTGGCGCTCACCGAGGAGGGCACCCGGATCGCCGACGCCCACCCGGGCGTGTCCGACGAGACCTGGGCGCAGGTCCGCAAGCACTACGACGACGACCAGACCGCCGCGCTGATCTACCTGGTCGCCCTGATCAACGCGGCCAACCGGCTCAGCGTGATCGTGAACAACCAGGGAGGCTCCTACGAGCCCGGCATGTTCGGCGACCCGGCGAGCTGACCGGCCGCTCCCGCGCGCGCCCGCCCGGCCGCACCTCCACCGGACCGGGCGCGCGCCCCAACGCCCTTGCATAGAGCGCACTCCAAGCCGTTGGCTGGTGAACCATGAAGTACACGCAGCTTGGACGCACGGGACTCAAGGTCAGCCGACTCGTCCTCGGGACGATGAACTTCGGTCCGCAGACCGATGAAGCCGACAGCCACACGATCATGGACGCGGCGCTGGACGCAGGCATCAACTTCTTCGACACCGCCAACGTGTACGGCTGGGGGGAGAACAAGGGGCGGACCGAGTCCATCGTCGGCAACTGGTTCGCCAAGGGCGGCGAGCGGCGCGACAAGACCGTCATCGCCACCAAGGTGTACGGCAACATGGCCGCCGACGGCGAGGCCGCCTGGCCCAACCACGACAAGCTCTCCGCGCTGAACATCCGGCGCGCGGTGGACGCCAGCCTGAAGCGGCTGCAAACGGACTACATCGACGTCTACCAGTTCCACCACATCGACCGGAACACCCCGTTCGAGGAGATCTGGCAGGCGATCGACGTCCTGGTGCAGCAGGGCAAGATCCTCTACGCCGGCTCCAGCAACTTCCCCGGCTACAAGATCGCCCAGGCCAACGAGGCCGCCGCCCGCCGCGGCGGCACCATCGGCCTGGTCAGCGAGCAGTGCCTGTACAACCTCGCCGAGCGGCGCGCCGAGATGGAGGTCATCCCGGCCGCGCAGGAGTACGGCCTCGGTGTCATCCCGTGGTCGCCGCTGCACGGCGGTCTGCTGGGCGGGATCATCAAGAAGGAGGTCCAGGGCGGCCGCCGCGCCTCCGGCCGGGCCGCCGACACCCTGGGCGATCCGGCGGCCCGCGCCCGGATCCAGGCGTACGAGGACCTGCTCGACAAACACGGTCTGGAGCCCGGCGAGGTGGCGCTGGCCTGGCTGCTGACCCGGCCCGGCGTGACCGGCCCCATCGTCGGCCCGCGCACCGCCGAGCAGCTCGGGTCGGCGCTCAGGGCCGTGGAGCTGGAGCTGAGCGAGGAACTGCTGAGCGCCCTGGACGAGATCTTCCCGGGTCCGGGCCCGTCCCCGGAAGCCTTCGCCTGGTAAGCGCCCCGAAGGGGCGCGGGACTGCGTCTGATGTGCGGCTGCGCCGCGTGGGCGCGACCGGCCACGGACGGCTCGCAGCCGCCGAAGCAGCCGCGGTTCCCCGCCCCCGGGTGCACAGAACCCGCACCGCTATCTGACGGCCGAAGCCACAGCCACCACGACGAACATCAGCACAAGCGCACCGGCCATGATCCGGTTACGGGTTTTCGGTTCCACGTAAGTGAGACTAACCGGCCGCGCCCAGTGCCCAGCGGGCGACCGTCTCGTACCGGGGCTGCTCGCCGGGCACGCCGGTCTTCGGCAGGTTGCTGCGCACCAGCGCCAGGTCGGTCACGGTCCAGGTCCGGCCGGCGAACTCCCGGAGCAGGTCCACCTGCGGGCGTACGTCGGCCGGGCCCCGGCTGCGGGCCAGCGTGAGATGGGCCTTGTAGCGCCGGTGCTCCCCCATCGGCACCCCGGCCTTGCGTGCCGCCGCCTCCGCCCGGTCGGCCAGCAGCCGCAGCGCCTCCACGTCTCCCCGGGCGCCCGCCCACAGCGCGCGGCCCTGGCCGAACTGGCCGCCGCCCGCGACGGCGAGGGAGAAGGGGCCCGCCCGGTGGGCCGCGCGGGCCAGACGGTCCGACAGGCCGGGTACCACGTCGTCGGCGACCTCGCCGTAGAAGGCGAGGGTGAAGTGCCAGCCGGGACGGCCTGTCCAGCGCAGCCGGTCGGCGCCCGGCAGCCGCCTCAAGCGGGCCACTTCCGCGGCGATCTCGTCCGCGATGTCCTCCGGAGGCAGTACGGCGGCGAAGAGTCTCATGGACCTCACGATCCCAGAACCCGGCGGGCGGGACGGGCCCATGGCCGCCGGCGTTCCGGAGGGTCCGGGAGCGGACCCTCCGGAACGCTCACGCGGCCGTCGCCAGCTGCTCGCGATCGCGCGGGACGAAGCGGACCCGCGGGTGGCCGTGGTGCCAGCCGACCGAGAGCCGCAGGCCGCCGATGCGGGCCAGGACCAGGCCGACCACGCCGGCCGCGGCGGCCGACACCACACCGCCGGCCAGGAAGCCGATCCGGGCGCCGTAGGTGTCGGTGATCCAGCCGACGACCGGCGCGCCCAGCGGCGTACCGCCCATGAACACCATCATGAACAGGGCCATCACGCGGCCGCGCATGGCCGGGTCGGTGGCCATCTGCACGGCCGTGTTCGCGGTGACGTTCACCGTGAGGCCGAAGACGCCGATCGGGACCATCAGCAGGGCGAACAGCCAGTACTGCGGGGCCGCCGCGGCCACCATCTCCAGCACGCCGAAGGCCAGCGCGGCGGCGATCAGGACGCGCAGCCGGGCCGTGCCGCGCCGGGCCGCCAGCAGGGCGCCGACCAGGGAGCCGACGGCTATCAGGGTGTTGAAGAGGCTGTAGGCGCCGGCTCCGGCGTCGAAGACGTCGTCCGCGTAGGCGGACAGCCACACCGGGAAGTTGAAGCCGAAGGTGCCGATGAAGCCGACCAGGACGATCGGCCAGATCAGCTCCGGCCGCTTCGCGACGTAGCGGAGGCCCTCGCGCAGCTGGCCCTTGCCGCGCGGCGCGCGCTCGACCACGTGCAGTTCGCGGGCGCGCATCAGCAGCAGTCCGGCGATGGGCGCGGCGAAGGACAGGCCGTTGGCGAGGAACGCCCAGCCGGTGCCCACTCCGGTGATCATGAGGCCGGCGACGGCGGGGCCGACCAGCCGGGCGGACTGGAAGTTCGCCGAGTTCAGGCTGACCGCGTTCTGCAGCTGGTCGGGGCCGACCATCTCGGAGACGAAGGACTGGCGGGCCGGGTTGTCGACCACCGTGGCGAGGCCGACGGCGAAGGCGGCGACGTAGACGTGCCAGACCTGGACATGGCCGGAGAGGGTCAGCGCGGCGAGTGCGAGACCGGTGACGGCCATCGCGGACTGGGTGACCAGCAGCGTGGGCCGCTTGGGCAGGCGGTCCACCAGGACACCGCCGTACAGCCCGAACAGCAGCATCGGCAGGAACTGGAGGGCCGTCGTGATGCCGACGGCCGCGGAAGAGCCGGTGAGGCCGAGGACCAGCCAGTCCTGGGCGATGCGCTGCATCCAGGTGCCGGTGTTGGAGACGACCTGGCCGGCGAAGAAGAGGCGGTAGTTCCGGATCTTCAGCGAGCTGAACATCGAGGACTTACGGGAAACGGGGGTGGTGTGGCTCGGTGCGGGGGCGGAAGGTGTTCCGGATCCCGTACTCAAAAGACGTCGCCTCCTTCGGTGGTGCGCTTACAGGTGTGCGAGCTTCTCCAGCACGGGGGCGGCGGCGCGCAGGGCGGCCCACTCGTCCTCGTCGAGGCCCTCGACCAGGCCGGCCAGGAAGGCGTTGCGCTTGCGGCGGCTCTCCTCGAGCATGGCCTCGGCCTGCTCGGTCTGGGTGACGACCTTCTGGCGCCGGTCCTCGGGGTGCGGCTCCAGCCGGACCAGTCCCTTGGCTTCGAGCAGCGCGACGATGCGGGTCATCGACGGCGGCTGGACGTGCTCCTTGCGGGCGAGCTCGCCCGGGGTGGCACTGCCGCAGCGGGCGAGGGTGCCGAGCACCGACATCTCGGTGGGGCTCAGCGATTCGTCGACCCGCTGGTGCTTGAGCCGACGGGACAGCCGCATCACGGCGGAGCGGAGGGCGTTCACGGCGGCAGCGTCGTCGCCATGCGTAAGGTCCGGCATGTTCTTTAGCGTAACTCATTACTCTCGCTAAATACCACTCGGACACGCCGCCGCTGCCCGTGACGCCCGCCACTGAACCCTTCGGTCACCCATATGAGTGAGCCGGTTCTGGAAAGTGACGCACACGGCGGCCGGATGTGGCGACCCTCGTACGCATGGGGACCAGTGTGCTCAGCCTGCGGATGGACGGGGAGCTGCTCGAAAGGCTCCGGCGCCACGCGGCCAGAAGAGGAATGAGCGTCCAGGACTATGTCGTCCGGACGCTCATTCGGGATGACTTCGACGAGCGGTTCCAGACCGCCGTCGAGGAGACGGAGAGGTTCTACGGGGTCACCTGACGGCCCCCGCGCGGGCTCAGGTGAGGCCCAGGGCCGGCATCAGGTAGTAGAAGGCGAAGACCGCCGAGACGACGTACATCGGCGCCGGGATCTCCCGGGCCCGGCCGGCGGCCAGGCGCAGCACCACGAAGGTGATGAAGCCCATGCCGATGCCGTTCGTGATCGAGTAGGTGAACGGCATCATGAGCATCGTCACGAAGGCCGGGATCGCGATGGTGTAGTCCGCCCAGTCGATCTCCTTGACGGAGTTCGACAGGATCAGGAAGCCCACCGCGATCAGCGCCGGGGTGGCCGCCTGGGACGGGACCATCGTGGCGATCGGCGTGAGGAAGAGCGCCACGGCGAAGAGACCGCCCGTGACGACGTTCGCGAGACCGGTCCGGGCACCCTCGCCGACGCCCGCCGTGGACTCCACGAAGGCGGTGGTGGCCGAGGAGGAGGTGCCGCCGCCCGCCGCGACCGCGAGGCCGTCGACGAGCAGGACCTTGTTGATGCCGGGCATGTAGCCCTGGGCGTCGGTCAGCTTGGCCTCGTCACTGATGCCCATGATCGTGCCCATCGCGTCGAAGAAGCACGACAGCAGGACCGTGAACACGAAGAGGATGCCGGTCAGCACACCGACCTTGGAGAAGCCGCCGAACAGGCTGACCTGGCCGACCAGGCCGAAGTCGGGCGTGGCGACCGGGTTGCCGGGCCACTTCGGGACCGTCAGACCCCAGGAAGGGATCGTGGCGACCGCGTTGACGATCACCGCGAGGACGGTCATGCCGACGATGGAGATGAGGATCGCGCCGGGCACCTTGCGGACGATCAGCGCGAAGGTGAGCAGCGCACCCAGGATGAAGACCAGCACCGGCCAGCCGGTGAGGTGACCGCCCGTGCCGAGCTGCACCGGGACGGTGGTCTGGGCCGCGTCCGGCATCCGGGTGACGAAGCCGGAGTCGACCAGGCCGATCAGCATGATGAACAGGCCGATACCGATCGAGATCGCCTTGCGCAGGCCGAACGGCACGGCGTTCATCACGCGCTCGCGCAGACCGGTGGCGACCAGCAGCATCACCACGAAACCGGCCAGTACGACCATGCCCATCGCGTCCGGCCAGGACATGCGCGGGGCGAGCTGGAGCGCGACGACCGAGTTCACGCCGAGGCCGGCGGCGAGGGCGATCGGCACGTTGCCGATGACGCCCATCAGCAGGGTGGCGAACGCGGCCGTCAGCGCGGTGGCCGTCACCAGCTGGCCGTTGTCCAGGTGGTGTCCGTACATGTCCTTCGCGCTGCCCAAGATGATCGGGTTCAGCACGATGATGTACGCCATCGCGAAGAAGGTGGCGAAACCGCCGCGGACCTCGCGGGCGACGGTGCTGCCGCGCTCGGAGATCCGGAAGTAGCGGTCGAGGGGGCCGTAAGCGGCCGAACCGCCCGGCTTCTCGGGGGTGGGGACCTTGGCGGGTGCCGAGGTGGACATGGAAGACCTCATCCCCAGCGGGGTTCCCCCGAGCCCCGTTGGAGTTTCATACGATCAGAAGCGGTCAAAGACAAACGGTTTCAGTATGAACGTATGAGTGCCAGATCGCTATCTCCGCGCGTAGACACGGGCGGCGCTTAAGCTGTGCGCATGGCTAAGTGGACCCCCAAGCACGAGGCGCCGGAGCCCCTGGAGGGGCCCGTGGTCGCCACGATCACCGGCGGCACGATCGTGTGGTTCGTCCTCTTCCTGGTCCAGCTCCCCTTCTACGGCTGGTACGACGACCACGGTCACCTCTGGTGGCTGTGGACCTGCCTGGCCGGGGGCGGACTGGGGCTGATCGGGGTCTGGTACGTGCGCAGGAGGGACGCGGCGCTCAAGAGGGCGGCGGCGCCGGAGTCGGCGGCGACCGAGTAGCTCCGTCGGCCTGCCCGCTCTCCGGCCGAACGAGTCGGGTGGGCGGGTGGGCCGGGCCGCACGTACCGTCGAATGCATGAGCCACATGGACGCGGGCGCCGAAGTCGACCCCGTGCACCCCGTGGCCCTGCCGAAGAGGCCGGCCGGGCTGACCGGTGCCGAAGTCGCGGACCGCGTCCAGCGCGGTCTCGTCAACGACGTCCCGGTGCGCAGCAGCCGGTCGCTGGCCCAGATCGTCCGGGCGAACGTCCTGACCCGGTTCAACGCGATCATCGGCGTGCTCTGGGTGATCATGCTGTTCGTCGCGCCGATCCAGGACAGCCTCTTCGGCTTCGTCATCCTCGCCAACACCGGCATCGGCATCGTCCAGGAGTGGCGGGCCAAGCAGACCCTGGACTCGCTCGCGCTGATCGGGGAGGCCCGGCCGACGGTGCGGCGGGACGGGGTGGCCACCGAGGTGGCCACCGATGAGATCGTCCTGGACGACCTCATCGAGATCGGCCCGGGCGACAAGATCGTGGTCGACGGGGTGTGCGCGGAGGCGGACGGTCTGGAGATCGACGAGTCGCTGCTCACCGGCGAGGCCGACCCCGTCGTCAAACGCCCCGGCGCCCCGGTCATGTCCGGCAGCTTCGTGGTCGCGGGCGGCGGCGCCTTCCAGGCCACCAGGGTCGGCCGCGAGGCCTACGCCGCCCAGCTCGCCGAGGAGGCGTCCCGCTTCACGCTCGTCCACTCCGAGCTGCGCACCGGCATCTCCACGATCCTCAAGTACGTCACCTGGATGATGGTCCCGGCGGCGCTCGGACTCGTCGTCACCCAGCTCGCCGTCAAGGACTACGGGCTCAAGGACGCCATCGCCCGCACGGTCGGCGGGATCGTCCCGATGGTCCCCGAGGGGCTGGTGCTGCTCACCTCCGTGGCCTTCGCGATCGGCGTCATCCGGCTCGGCCGTCAGCAGTGCCTGGTGCAGGAGCTGCCGGCCATCGAGGGCCTGGCCCGCGTCGACACCGTCTGCCTGGACAAGACCGGCACGCTCACCGAGGGCGGCATGGACGTCACCGGGCTACGGCCGCTGGACGGGGCGGACGAGACGTACGTGTGCAAGGTGCTCGGCGCGCTCGGCGAGTCCGACCCGCGCCCGAACGCCTCCCTCCAGGCGATCATCGACGCCTACCCGGACAGCGAGGACTGGCGCTGCGTGGAGTCGCTGCCGTTCTCCTCCGCCCGCAAGTACAGCGGGGCCGCGTTCAGCGAGGGCGACGGCGAGACCAGCACCTGGCTGCTGGGCGCCCCCGACGTCCTGCTCGCCGCCGAGGATCCGGCCCTGGCCGAGACCGAGCGCCTCAACGAGCAGGGTCTGCGCGTCCTGCTGCTGGCCCGTGCCCACCGCGACCTGGACGACGCCGAACCGGCCCGGGGCGCCCGCCCCACCGCGCTGGTCGTCCTGGAACAGCGGCTGCGGCCCGACGCCTCCGACACCCTGCGCTACTTCGCGGAGCAGAACGTCCGCGCCAAGGTCGTCTCCGGTGACAACGCGGTGTCGGTCGGCGCGGTCGCCGCGAAGCTGGGGCTGGCGGGGTCGGCGGTGGACGCGCGGCAGCTGCCCGCCGACCGGCCGGCGATGGCGCAGGCCCTCGACGCGGGCACCGTCTTCGGACGGGTCAGCCCGCGGCAGAAGCGGGACATGGTCGGCGCGCTCCAGTCGCACGGGCACACGGTCGCGATGACCGGGGACGGCGTGAACGACGTGCTCGCGCTGAAGGACGCGGACATCGGCGTGGCCATGGGCTCCGGCTCGGAGGCGACCCGTGCGGTGGCGCAGATCGTGCTGCTGAACAACAGCTTCGCGAGCCTGCCCTCGGTGGTCGCGGAGGGGCGCCGGGTGATCGGCAACATCACGCGGGTGGCGACGCTGTTCCTGGTGAAGACGGTCTACTCGGTGCTGCTCGCGGTGCTGGTGGTGTGCTGGCAGGTGGAGTACCCCTTCCTGCCCCGGCACCTGACCCTGCTCTCCACGCTCACCATCGGTGTCCCGGCCTTCTTCCTGGCCCTCGCCCCCAACACGGAGCGGGCCAGACCGCACTTCGTGCGCCGGGTGATGCGCTACGCGGTCCCCGGCGGCCTGATGGCCGGGGCGGCGACCTTCGTGACGTACCTGCTCGCCCGGCACCACTACGCCGGACCCGGTGCTCTGGACGCGGAGACGAGTGCGGCCACCCTGACCCTGTTCCTGATCTCCCTGTGGGTGCTGGCGATCATCGCCCGCCCCTACACCTGGTGGCGGGTGGTCCTGGTGGCCGCGATGGCCGTGGCCTTCCTGCTCGTCCTCGCGATCCCCGCGTTCCAGGACTTCTTCGCGCTCAAGCTGGTCGGCGTGACACTGCCGTGGACGGCGGTCGGCGTGGCGGTGCTGGCGGCGGCCGCCCTGGAATACCTGTGGAGATGGGTCGACCGCCGCTTCCCGGCCTGAGACGGGTGTTACTGCACGTCGACGTAGTCGCCCGTGGCGCTGACCGCCGGGGTGGTCGAGGTGCCCGCGAAGCTGTACCGCCAGTAGCCGTCGTAGTTCGCGGTGGTGGTGGTCTTCAGGTTGCCGTACGAGTCCGTGTACACGGTCTTGACGGTGGTGTACGTGGTCGTGCCCGCCTTGCGGAACTGGAGCTTGACCGGCTGGCCGGAGTAGCCGTGGTACTGGTGGTCCTCCCAGTTGGCCCGGGTCAGCTTGCCCGTCACCGTGAGCGTCTTGCCCTTGCCGACCGGCTCGGGGCCCGCGTTCACCGTGAGCTTGGAGTAGCGCTGCACCAGGGTGCTGCCGAGGCCGCTCTGGTCCTTGTAGCCGACCTTGCTCAGGTCCGGGTTCTCCGGGTCCTGGCCGTTGAAGGCGATCGCCTCGGCGGCCACGCCCCAGGAACCGGCCCAGGCATTCTGCAGATCGCCGTCGCCGGGGTAGATGTCGACCGTGCCCTTGCACGTGGCCGTCGTCGCCGAGGTGGCGGTGCAGGTCGCCGGATTGTCGCCGTACAGCTCGGCGGTCGGGTCGTCGTACGAACCCTTGTAGAGGAAGGCGTCGGTGTAGAAGTCGTCCGCGGCGATGTTCACGTCGGAGCCGTACGTCAGCGTGTACGAGTAGGTGGTGCTCACCTTGCTGGTGGTGCCGACCTTGATCGCCCCCGCGAGGGTGACGTCGGAGAAGCTGACGTTCAGCGTGTACGGCGTGCCCGCGTCACCGGTGGCGTGCGCGGCCGGGACGGCGAGGGCGGAGAGGGCCAGGGCGCCGGAGACGGCGGCCACGGTGGCACGTATGCGCATGTGCGTTCCCCTGGAGGGAGAAGTGATCGTGGAGTCGGTCGACTCGGACGGTTTGATCCACGACGCATGCGGCAGGTTGTACGGCAAGACTGTTTTCCGGCCAGATTTTCCGCGCGGCTTACCCGCGCATGACACAACTGAGAGAAAACGTTCCGGTCCCGGGAGCGGCATCCGCTCCCGGGACCGGACCGGGGGTGCCGCTTACTGCACGTCGACGAAGTCACCCGCGGCGCTGACCGCCGGGGTGGTCGTGGTGCCCGCGAAGGAGAAGCGGTAGTAGCCGTCGGCCGTGGCGGTGCTGGTGGTCTTCAGGCTGCCCGTGGAGTCCGTCTTGAGGGTCTTCAGCGTGGTGTAGGTGCTGGAGCCCTTCTGGCGGAACTGGAGCTTCACGGACTGGCCGGTGTAGCCGTGGTACGTGTGGTCCTCCCAGTTGGCGCGGGAGAGCTTGCCCGTCACGGTGAGGGTCTTGCCCTTCTTCACCGGCTCCGGGGAGGCGTTGACCGTCAGCGTGGAGTTGCGCTGCAGCAGGGTGGTGCCGAGGTCGAACTGGACGGCGGTCTTCTCGTTCTCGAAGTCGAGGGCGAGGCCCGCGCCGTGCCAGGTGCCGGCCTGGGAGTTGCGCAGCTTCAGGTCGGCGTCGGTCTCGCGCGGGTTGATGTCGATCGGGCCCTTGCAGGTGGCCGTCGTCGACGTGACGTCGACGCAGGTGGCCGGGTCCTCGCCGCCCTGGACGTTCTCCGGGTTCTCGGAGGAGCCGCGGTAGATCAGCGGACCGGTCAGGACACTGCCGTCGGTGACGTCGATGTCGGCGGCGTGGGTCAGCTTGTAGGTGACCCAGGTGGTGACCTTGTTGGTCGTACCGACCTTGATCGCCTTGGTGATCTTGAAGTCGGAGAACGACACGTCCAGGTCGCCGATCGGCGCCGAGGTGGCGGTGAAGCCCGCCTTGCCCGAGGCGTGCTGCGCGACGGCCTTGAGGGCGTCGGCGCGGTAGGACGAGCCGCCGTCCGCCGCGTGCGCGGCCGGGAGGGCGAGGGCGGAGAGGGCCAGGGCGCCGGAGACGGCGGCCACGGTGGCACGAAAACGCATGTGTGGTCCCTGAGTGGTGGTGATGCTGTGGGTCCGGCCGCTTACTGCACGGCCGCTTACTGCACGTCGACGAAGTCACCCGCGGCGCTGACCGCCGAGGTGCTCGCGTTGCCCGCGAAGGAGAAGCGGTAGTAGCCGTCGGCCGTGGCGGTGGTGGTGGTCTTCAGGTTGCCCTTGGAGTCCGCCTTGACGGTCTTCAGCGTGGTGTAGCTGCTGGCGCCCTTCTTCTTGAACTGGAGCTTCACGGACTGCGAGCCGTAGCCGCCGTACTTCAGCGACTCCCAGTTGGCGCGGGTGAGAGCACCGGTGACGGTGAGGGTCTTGCCCTTCTTCACCGGCTCCGGGGCGGCGTTGACGGTGAGCTTGGCGGCGCGCTGGAAGGAGAAGGAGCCGGCCTTGTCCTGCGAGACGAAGTCGTCGTCCTCGGCGTCGATCCAGGCACCGACGTACCAGGTGCCGGCGTTGCTGTTGCTCAGATAGTCGACCTTCGGGTCGAGCTTCACCGAGGCGGTGCAGGTGGACGTGGTGGCGTTGACGACGGTGCAGCTCGGCGTGCCGGTCATCTCCCAGCCGTAGCCGGGGCCCTTCAGGTCGAACGGCTGGGCGCCCTTGATACCCGAGTTGTCCGTCGCCGTGACGCTGACCTTGATGGTCACGGGGCTGGAGGTGCCGATCTGCACCTTGTTGTCGCCGTCCACGACCACCTTGGTGATCTTCGTGTCGCCGTAGCCGCCGTCGGCCTGCGCGGCCGGCACGGCGAGAGCGGACATGGCCAGAGCGCCGCCGACGACGGCGACAGAGGCTCGGATGCGCATGTGTTGTCCCCACGTTCAGATCTGGGGAGTCAGGCGACTCCGCAGATGTGACGTGGGGACAATGTGAAAGGTTGTACTACCGGTGAAATTTTCGTAAGGAGATGTTCGAGCGGCGACTGGCCGAGATCAGTCGAACCAGCGGTCCCGCGCCAACTCCTCCGTCCGCGACGGGTCCTCCAGCAGCGCGGCCACCTCGAACCGCCGCGGCCACTGCCCCGCCGCCCACGCCAGCCCCGCGGCGACCCCCTCCAGGGTGGCCGCGTGCAACACACCGTCGTCGGTCAGCCGCCAGTCGATCTCCACGCCGTCCACGACGAGTTCCTCGTGCTCGACGTAGGTCCGAGGCGTCCGCGGCCCGAGCAGCACCCGCACCGGGTCGGGTACGTCGTGCTCGGTCCCCTCGGAGTGCACCTCGCCGGTGACGGACTCGCTCAGCCGCCGCACCTGGAACAGCTCGGCCAGCTCGGCGGCCCGCGCCGGCCGGACCGGCAGCAGCGGCACCCCGGAGGTGAACGGCAGCAGGTCCGGCGAGTCGACCACGACGGCCCGGCCGGCGTCCACCACCTCCACGCGTCCGTCCACGACGGCCCGCAGCTCGTCCGGCAGGGTCACCTGATCGGGGTCCAGCTCCGCCAACGCACCGTACAGCCCGTGCAGTTGGGCGGCCGTGACCGGCCGCTCCGGGTCGGCGAGCCGGTCCAGCAGCTCGGCGGCACCGCCGGGCTCGTCCAGCAGCGCGCCGACGGAGGTGCGCACGCCGAGCGCCCGCAGCACCTGCTCGTCCTCGAACCCGGTGGCGTCGGCCTCGTCGTACAGGCCCCGCAGGAGCGGGTCACCGCCGGCGGCGAGCAGCCCCGCCGGGCGCCGCCCGTCGAGCACCGGGTGCCCGCGCAGCCACCAGGCGGTGTACGGCCGTACGACCTCGTGGGTGCCGTCGGGCAGCAGGATCCGCACGGGCTGGGTCAGCGCGTCCCGCAGCGGCGGGCGGGCCAGCAGGGCGAGCGCCTCGGGCCAGTGGTCGTCGTCCACCAGGTCCAGGTCGCGTACGGCGACGAGTTCGGTGGCGACCGGCGGCACCGGGCTGTCCGGGAACCGGTCGAGGATGTCCTCGCACCACACGTCCACGGCGTCCAGCAGACCCGCGTCGTCGGGCTCGGCGTAGTCGCCCTCGCGGGGCTCCAGTTCGTCCGGGTCGAGGACCACGTCGGTGGCGCGGACGAGCGCGAAGTCGGCGAGCACCCCGCACGCGGCGAGCGGCTGCTCGCCCCACTTCTCCGCCAACTCCGCGTCCACGGCGGCCAGTTCGCCCTCCCGGATGACCCGGGCGAAGGGGCTGCCGGGGAACACCAGCTCGCCGGCGGGCGCCGGTTCCCCGTCCTCGTCCGGCAGCGCGAGAGCACCCAGCCAGGGCTCGTCCCCCGGCTCCAGGCCGGCGTCCCGGACGAGAGCGAGCACGGTGTCGGCCAGCTCCTCGGGGTCCGGCGCGTCCTCCTCCCAGCCGAGGCCGCCGTCCTCCTCCAGGGAGCCCGCCACGGCGGCCCGCACCTGAGGGGTGGTCAGCACCGCGCGCGGGGTCGCGGGCAGCGCGCCCAGCTTCTCCAGCAGCGGATGCGCGGCATCCTCGTGGGCGACCTTCAGGCCGAGCCGTCCGAGGACGTCCGCGTCGATCCGGGCGGCTTCGGGCGTGGGCAGCAGCACCTGCCGGGGCCCGATGGTCGTACGGCCGTCCGCCAGGGGCACCGGCAGCCCGGACAGCCGGTCCGGGTCGACGCCGGCGAGGCTGTCGTACAGCCGCCACCACCACTCGGGGTCCTTCTCCAGCCCGGCGAGCCGGTCGATGGCATCGGCGAGCGGCAGCCGGGCGACGCCGAGGGTCCGCAGCTCGACGCGCCGCTCAAGACCGGCCGGGAGCAGGGTGGGCAGCACCTCGGCGAGCACCCGCACGGTGTCGGCCCCGGCCCCCTCCACGACCTCGGCGTCCCGGGGCCGCAGCGCCTCCGGCAGCTCGTCGTCCCTCTTCGCCTCGACGGCCGGGGGGAGGAAGGCGGTCCGGGGCAGCCGTTCGAGGACGGCCTGCCGCAGTGCCCCGTCCAGCTCGCCCTTGCCGAGCGGTCCGGGCACGAGGTCGATGAGCCCCTCCGTCACCGGCCGCCACTCGGCGAGCAGCTCGGCGTAGGCGTCGGCCGCGCGCTGCACCAGGAAGTCGGTGAGGGGGCCGGGGGCGGTGTGCCGGCGGGTGGTGTCGAGGGGGAGGGAGGCGATGAGCAGCGCGGGCACGCCCAGGGGCTCGTCGCTGGGGGTCGGAGCGTGCACGACCGGGCTGGTGCGGGGGCGGACCGGGGCGCCGTAGGCGTCGACGGGAACGGCCCAGGTCACCGACCAGTGGGGGCGCAGCCGCTCCTCCACGGGCCGGTCGGCGAGCAGGTCGGGAGTCAGCGCCCCGTGCGCGGAGGCGGTACGCCAGTTCGTGATGCCGTCGCGGGAGTCCTCGACGACCGTGAAGGGGCCGTCGGTGCGCCGGCTGAGCGTGCGGGGGGCCTCGCCGTTGATCTCCACGACGACCTCCGCCAGCCCCGGCAGGGCGAGGAGCAGGGCGTCGTCGATCGCGGCGAGCAGCCGCTCGGCGAGATCGGCGGCGGCGGCGTCCCGCAGGGGCAGGATGACGGCGGTGTCGTACGGCTCCGGAGCGGTGCCCTCGGCGGCGAAGGGCAGCCGGAGCAGCGGCACGTGCCCGTCCCGGCGCCGTACTTCGTCGCCCAGGCCGGGGCTGTGCCGGGCGGTGTCGGCGGCCAGCTCCCGGGCCTCGGCGAGGGACCAGCGGACCCCGCCGTGCCGTCCGACGATCGCCGGCTCGTCCGTCACCGCGAGGACGGCGGCGAAACCGACGCCGAACCGGCCGACGGCACCGTGCGTCGCCTCGACGTCCCGCTTCGCGGAGGCCCGCAGCGTGGACAGCGACTCGACACCGGTCGCGTCCAGCGGGGCGCCGGTGTTCGCGGCCACGAGGACCCCGTCGCGGAGGGTGAGCCGCAACCGGCCCGGCACCTTCCCCCGGGCGGCGGCATCGGCGGCGTTCTGGGCCAGCTCGACCACGAGCCGGTCCCGGTAGCCGCCCAGGACGAGGTCCTCCTCGGCGTTGGCGTCCTCCCGGAACCGGGCGGGGCTGGTCGCCCAGGCGTCGAGGACACCGCGACGCAGACGGGCCGTCCCGAAGGGATCCGCGCCCTCGGCCGCGGGCCGCACGAACTTGCTCACGTTCACTCTCCTCCTCCGCGTGATGACGAAGGTACAGCGCGGAGCCGCAAGGCAATCAACGCGGACAGTGAGGGTAGGCGGTAGGGACCCGTCCGTTGGCACGGAAGTGCCGTTCGCCCGAAGGTGGTGCCTCTCCCATGGCCGAGACACAGGACGTCGTCGAGCTCATCCTCCAGGACCACCGGCGCATGGAGGACCTGTTCCGCCTGATGCGCAGCGTCGAAGCCGACCGGTCGGCCGCGCTCCGCGAGTTCGCGGACCTGCTGATCGCCCACGCGCTGGCCGAGGAGGCCAAGGTCTACCCCGCCCTGAAGCGGTACAAGAACATCGACGACGAAGAGGTCGAGCACGGCGAGCACGAGCACGACGAGGGCAACCAGGCCCTGCTGGCCCTCCTGGAGGTCGACGAGGTCGGCTCCGAGGAGTGGGACGAGAAGCTGGAGGAACTGGTGCAGGCCGTCACCCACCACGCCGACGAGGAGGAACGCACCATCCTCAACGGCGCGCGGGAGAACGTGGCCATGGAACGGCGCGAGGAGCTGGGCGCGGCGTTCGGGGAGGAGCGTGAGCGACAGCTGAAGGCCGGCTGCGGCTCGGTCGACAACGTGCGCCGCATCGTCGGGTCCTGACCACGTGCGGGCGCGGGAGGGCCGGCGGACCGCGCCGGCGTCAGGGTCCCGGCCCCGGGTCCGGCTTCACGGCCCGGCCCAGGCCGGCACGGGCCGCTTCCAGCTGGGCGGCGAACGCGATGCCCAGGAACAGGGCGACACCCGTCAGGTTGGCCCACAGCAGCAGGGCCACGAAGGCCGTGAGAGGGCCGTACACGGCGCCGAAGGAGCCACTGCGGGAGACGTAGAGCGTCAGCAGCCAGGTCGTGGCGACCCACAGCACCAGGTGGACGGCCGAACCGAACGCCAGCCAGGTGTAGCCGGGCTGGTTGCGGCGCGGCGACCAGCGGAAGACGACGGCGGAGGCCACCCAGGCGAGGGCCGTGCCCACGGGCACGTCGAGGGCGCCCCACCACGCCGGGGGCCCGGGCCGGCCCCACGCCTCCGCCGTCGCGGCGCCGACGGCCTCGCCCGCGACCAGGACGAGGAAACCCAGGACCATCGGGACGCCGGCGGCGAAGGCGAGGAGCACGGCCCGGCCGTACTTCCGGGGGAAGGGCCGGTCCCGCTCGATGCCGTAGATGCGGTTGGCGCCCCGCTCGACCTGGCCCATGGCCGAGGCGAGGTTGAGGACGGAGAAGACCAGGCCCAGCCAGAGCGCGACCGTGCTCCACACGTCGGAGCCGGCGGTGCGGCGGGTGCCGCGCAGCGCCTCCCGGATCACGTCGGCGCTGGCGCCCGGCACGATTCTGCCCAGGGTCAGCTCGATGATCCGCCCCACGCTCTCCGTGTGCGCGGCCGTGGCGAGGCCGACGAGCGCGATGGTGAACGGCACCATGCCCAGCACGATCTGGAAGCCCAGGGCCCGCGCGTTGGTGAAGCCGTCGGCGTAGCGGAACCGGGAGAAGGCGTCGATCAGCAGCCGAGCGCCCCCGTACCGCCGCAGCGCGGTGAACGCCTCGTCGCCGGAGAGCTCGTCCCCGATCATGTCCCGCGTCTGCGGGACGTGTACCACGGTCCCCATGGTCTGCGTCTCCCCTCCTCCGTGGCAGTGACCGGCGCGCCCCGGGCGGTCACCCTCCGCGTGCCCGCACGGGACGAACCCAGACGCACGACGTGGCCGGCGGAGGACGTCCGCCGCCGGGCCCCGGTACGGTCTCTGCGATCGTTCCGATCCGTACGGTGTCCGTTCCGCGTGAGACAGGAGGGCGATCAGTGGCCGAACTGCGCCTGGGACCGCTGCTGAGGTACACCGAAGGCACGTGCGCGACCGTGTGGTTCGAGACGAGCCGGCCCTGCACGGCGCAGGTGCGCTGCTCCAACGGCGCGAGCGGCACGGCCCCCACTTTCCAGGTGGCCGGGCACCACTACGCGCTCGTGACGGTGACCGGACTGCAACCGGGCACCTCCCCCTCCTACGAGGTGTTCCTGGACGACACCCCGGTGTGGCCCCTGCCCGGCTCCCGCTTCCCGCCCTCCGTCATCCGCACGCCCGGCGCCGGCGACACCGTCCGGGTCACCTTCGGGTCGTGCCGCTGGGCCGCGCCCCCGGCGGACGGCGAGGACCCGGTCGGCCCCGACGCCCTCGACACCCTGGCCCGCCGGCTGTCGGCCGACCCCCACGCGGAGCGCCCCGACGTCCTGCTGCTGCTGGGCGACCAGGTCTACGCGGACGAGACCTCCGAGGAGACCCGGCGCTGGCTGGCCGGCCGCCGTGACCTCGACGAGCCGCCCGGCAGCCAGGTGACCGACTACGAGGAGTACTGCCACCTGTACTACGAGTCCTGGCTCGACCCCCAGGTCCGCTGGCTGCTGTCCACCGTGCCCAGTTTCATGATCTTCGACGACCACGACATCGTGGACGACTGGAACACCTCCGCCGCCTGGCTCGCCGACATGCGCACCACCGACTGGTGGCAGGAACGACTGCTGAGCGGCCTGATGTCCTACTGGGTCCACCAGCACCTGGGCAACCTCTCCCCCGCCGAACTGGCCGACGACCCGACCTGGGCCGCCGTACGCGCCGCGCCCGACGGCACACCCGCGCTGCGCGCCCTCGCCGAGCGGGCCGACGCCGACCTCTCCTCGGTCCGCTTCAGCTACCGGCGCGACTTCGGCCGGGTCCGGGTGGTGATGGTGGACTCCCGGGCCGCGCGGGTCCTCGCCGAGGACCGCCGCGCCATGCTCGACCCGGGCGAGGCCGCCTGGCTGCGCGAACAGGTGCTGTCCGGCGAGGGCTCCTACGACCATCTCCTGATCGGCACCTCCCTGCCCTGGCTCCTGCCGCACCTGGTGCACGACGCCGAGGCGTGGGACGCGGCCCTGTGCGCCGGGGTGCGCGGGGACCGCTGGGCCCGCTTCGGCGAGTGGCTGCGCCGCGGGGCCGACCTGGAGCACTGGGCCGCCTTCCCGCGCTCCTTCGCCGACCTCGCCGGTCTCATCGCCGAGGCCGGGTCCGCGACGGCCGCCCCGGCAAGCGTGTGCGTGCTGTCCGGGGACGTCCACCACGGCTACCTCGCCCAGGCGTCCTGGCGGTCCGACGGCCCGTCCGTCCCCGTCGTCCAGCTCACCTGCTCACCCGTGCACAACTCCGTGCCCCTGACCATGCGGATCGGCTTCCGCTTCGGCTGGAGCGCACCGGCCCGCTGGCTGGGGCGGCTCCTCTCCCGGCACGGCCGCTGCGCCCGGCCTCCGGTGCGCTGGCGCAAGCGGGGCGGGCCGTGGTTCGGCAACCAGCTCATGACCCTGACGTTGCGCGGCCGCGCGGCCCGCCTGCGCCTTGAACTCACCGGCGAGGACGGGACGCTGCACACCGCGCACGAAGCGGAGCTGACCGCCGGGCGGTTCAGCGCCGGGCGGCGTACGAGACGAAGTCCGTCCAGGTGGAGGGGGCGACGGTGAGGATGGCTCCGTCGGTCTGCTTGGAGTCTCGGATGTGGATGGTGGTGGGGGCCGTCGCGATTTCTATGCAGGAGTCGCCCTCGGAGTCACTGCTGTAGCTGCTCTTGAACCAGTCCAGGGCCACTTCGACGCAGGAGTCGGGGTCTGCACTACTGCTGTAGCTGCTCTTGAACCAGCGGATCATGTCTCTCCCAGCAGTTCTTCGATGAAGGCCAGCGACTCCCGGGGGGAGAGCGCCTGCGCCCGGATGATCCCATACCTCAGTTCGAGGATGCGGAGATGCCTGGGCTCGGAAACGGGTCGACCGTTGGCCACGCCCGGGGAGCGGCCAACCGCTGAACCGTCCTCGAACTTCAGGACCTCGATACCGCCTTCTGTTCCGGCATGCTCCGGTCGGTCCATTGGCATCACCTGGATCTCGACGCCCCGCAGCTGCCCTAGCTCAAGGGTGTGTTGCAACTGCTGTCGCAGCAAGGCCCTCCCGCCCAAAGGGCGTCGTAGCACCCACTCTTCTAGGACAAAGCTGACTTCGGGTGCCGGATCACGCTCGAAGACCGACTTCCGGGACACCCGCGCCCTCACGCCACGCTCAATGACATCCTGCGTGATAGCGGGCCGCCGCATCCTGAACAGTGCCTGCGCGTACTCGGGCGTCTGCAACAGCCCGTGGATGTTCAGCGGATCGTAGAGCGCGAATTCCACGGCCTTGGCCTCCATCTCGGCCAGCGCCCGCACCTTCTTCGGATACCGGACCCTCTCCACGTCCGCCTTCATCGCCGCGAGCAACCCACCCGCGCCCAACACCTCGTCGGCCTTGTCCAGATATTCCGGCCTCGGGATCCGCTTCCCGGACTCCACTTTGTAGACCATGTCCTCGCCGTAGCCGATGGCCTTGCCGAAGTCACCGGCCTTCATCCCGACCGCTTCCCGGCGGAGCTTCAACTGGCGCCCGACGGTCGCGATGACCGCGAGCCCCCACTCGTCGTCCGGCTCGACCTCCCACCCCGGCTCCTCTTCCTCACTCACGCCACCGCACCCCCTTCTCGACAGCGCGGACACCCCCGGACAGCCGCCGGACAGTGGCCGTACGCAACCGCTTCGTCACTATCCACAGGTAGCAGTCACGGCCACTCTGAGTGACGTGAACCAGGAAATCTCCACCCCCGTCCCCAACTTCACGGCGCGGCTCTCCCCCACGCCCCGAGGGGCCCGTCTCGCCCGGCTCCTCGCGGCGGAGCAACTCCGCTCCTGGGGCCTTCCGTTGGACCCGGCGGAGCTGATCGTGGCGGAACTCGCCGCCAACGCGGCCACGCACGGCAGGGTCGCGGGACGGAACTTCCGGCTGACGCTGTACGCCGTCGGTGACACCCTGCGGATCGAGGTGACCGACACGCGCGGTGACCGGTTGCCCGAGCCCGGCCGGCCCGGACCGGACGCCGACGGCGGGCGGGGCCTGCTGCTCGTGGACGCGCTCGCCGACCGCTGGGGCACCACGCCGGGACTACGGCCGCGCAAGACCGTGTGGGCGGAGGTCCGGCTCAAGGCCGCTCCGGCTGAGGCATGACAGGGGCACTCGCCTGCCGCCACGGTGGGTGCCCCGACGACGACACGCTGTACTGGGCCGCCCGGGTGAACCAACCCTTTCGAGCCGGCCGGGATCACATCCGGCCGGCGGGACGGGGAGGCCGCTACGAGTGCCCCAGCTCCGCCGTCTCGTCGTCGCCCGTCTCCGGGACCGAGCCCGAGTCGCGGGCCGGGCGGAGCGGGAAGGGGTCGACCCGGGTCTCGTCGATGACCGGCGCGGCGGGCTGCGGGGGCTTCGGCATGACCGCCGCCTCCGAGTGGCCGCCGCAGCCGTAGGCCAGCGACACCACGCGGCCGTCCGCCGGGGAGAACTCGTTGGCGCAGACACCGAAGGCCTGGCCGAGGGAACCACCGATGCGGGCCAGGAAGCCGCAGCTCACGCAGGTGGCCGGGGCCGCCTGGGCCATGGCGGTCTTGGGGCCGAAGGCCTCTTCCCAGCGGTCGGCGGCGACGTGCAGGCCGTAGCGGGAAAGCACCCGGGCACGGCGCAGACCGAGTTCCTCGGCCACGGACGCGATCGTGCCGCGGGCCGGGGTCGCCGGCTGGACGGCGGGGGTGCCCGGAGTGACGTCGGCGTCCTCCGCCTCCGCCAGTTCCCGCATCTCCTCGGACACCACCGAGTTCGGCGGCGGCTCCTCCTCGCCCGTGTAGCCGGGCTCCAGGCGCAGGTCGTCCTGGTCGGTGGGGAGCAGGTCGCCGGGGCCGAGGTCGCCGGGGCGCAGGCGCTCGCTCCACGGGACCCACTCGGGAGCGAGAAGGGCGTCGGGGCCGGGCAGCAGGACGACCTCGTCGAGGGTGACGACCTTGGCGCGGGAGGCGCGGGCCACCGTCACGGCCCAGCGCCAGCCGCGGTAGCCCAGTTCCTTGCACTCGAAGAAGTGCGTGACAACGCGGTCGCCCTCGGACACCAGGCCGGTGTGCTCGCCGACCACGCCGGGCGCGGCGGCCTCCTCGGCGGCGGCGCGGGCGAGGTCGACGGCCTCGGCGCACAGACGGTCAGGGGTGCGGCTTCGCGTTGTCGCTGCGCTCACAGGTATCGCTTCTCTCCTACGCCGTCTCGTCGAGTGCGGCTGCCTCCGGCGGTTCAGCCGACGGAGCGGACCAGGGGACCGCATCGACGTCTGCATCCGCGCGCCCGGGCGCACCTCTGCCATCCATTCTGCGTTATGGCTGAGACAGGCACGCTACACCGGACGGGATTCGTGCATATTCCCACCCGCCCACCTAGTGCGCCCGGCGGGACCGCGCGGGCCCGGTTCCCGGCTCCGTACGCCGCCATACGCGCCGCGTCGGCACTATCCGGCCGCTTCTCGGGGCACTATGAACGTCGTGGCAGCCGCGGACAAGGTGAGTGGTCGGGGCGGCGGTTCGGGCCGGGTGGGTGGTGCCGTCCGCGCGGTCGGCCGTGCCCTGCACTTTCCCGTCACGGGCACGGCACGGGGCATCCGCAAGGCCACGCACGCGCACGGCGCCGGCGAGTCGGGGCTCGGCAAGCTGATCGAGCTGCACGCGGTGAACGGTGCCGGGGACGTCATGGTCACCGTGGCGCTCGCGTCCACGGTGTTCTTCTCCGTGCCGACCGACGAGGCACGGGGGCGGGTCGCGCTCTATCTGGCCATCACCATGGCGCCGTTCACCGTCCTCGCCCCCGTCATCGGCCCGCTGCTGGACCGGCTGCCGCACGGGCGGCGGGCCGCGATGGCCGGGGCGATGCTGGCGCGGGCGCTGCTCGCGCTGATCATCTCGGGGGCGGTGGCGAGCGGCAGTCTGGAGCTGTATCCGGCCGCGCTGGGGGTGCTGGTGGCGTCCAAGGCGTACGGCGTGGTCCGCAGCGCCGTCGTACCGCGGCTGCTGCCGCCCCGGTTCTCACTGGTGAAGGCCAACTCCCGGGTCACCCTCGCCGGGCTGCTGGCCACCGGTGCCGCCGCGCCGGTGGGGGCGGGACTGCACGCCCTCGGCGACCCGTGGCCGCTGTACGGGGCCTTCGCGATCTTCGTTGCCGGTACGTTTCTCTCGTTCTCCCTGCCGCCCAAGGTGGACTCGGCCAAGGGCGAGGACGTGGCGCTGCTCGCGGCCGACGAACAGCATCTGCGCGGGCTGTGCCGCCGCCGGGCGAAACGGCCGGGGCTGCGCACCGTGGGGCCCGCCGTCACCCACGCGCTGGGCGCCAACGCCGCCCTGCGCTGCCTGTCCGGCTTTCTGATCTTCTTCCTCGCCTTCCTGCTGCGCGAGCACCCGCTGACCGGGGAGAGCGCGGCGGTCTCGCTGGGGATCGTGGGCGTCGCGGCCGGGGCGGGCAACGCCCTGGGTACGGCGGTGGGGGCATGGCTCAGGTCACGCGCTCCGGAGATCATCATCGTGACGGTCGTGGCGGTGGTGCTCGGTACCGCGGTCGTCGCCGCCGTGTTCTTCGGGGCGTTCCTGGTGGCCTGCCTGGCGGCGGTCGCCGGGTTCGCGCAGGCGCTGGCCAAACTGGCGCTGGACGCGCTGATCCAGCGGGACGTGCCGGAGCTGGTGCGCACCTCGGCGTTCGCCCGCTCCGAGACGCTGCTCCAGATGGCGTGGGTGTTCGGCGGCGCGGTCGGCATCGTGATGCCGCTCAACGGCACGGTCGGGCTGCTGGTCGGCGCCGCGTTCGTGGCCGTCGGCTGGCTGACCACGCTGAAGGGGCTGCTCGCCGCGGCCCGGCACGGCGGCCGGACCCGGCCCCGGGTGGCGTGACACCGTACGCGTCGCGGGCGGCACGCCGGACCGGCGTAACGATCCGGGCACGACCGTGCCGCCTGCGGGCACGCCTGGCGTAACGAACCGGGCACGCCGCACCCCACGTAAGCGGACGCCTCCGGGCGCCCGATAGCCTTCGGCCATGACCACGCTGCACTCCGCATCGCGACGCCGCCGCGCTGTCGCCGTCGCCGGCGCCGTTTCCGCCGGACTGCTCGTCCTGTCGGCATGCGACAAGCCGACTCCCGTCGCGACGCTCACCGTCGGCGGGGACTCGGTCAACTCCGAGGCCGTCTGCTACAACGACGGCAAGGCGCTGACCGACAAGTCGCTCGAGGACTGCCTCAAGAACGCCGACGACGCGAAGTCGATCAAGGTGGGCCAGGACGAGACCGTCCGCATCGGCGTCGACCCGAAGATCGCGGACGAGGGCTGGGTCGTGCTCGTCAACGGCCGCCAGTTCAGCGACCTCAGCAAGGAGACGTACCGCACGATCCCGAGCAGTGCGTTCTTCAACGTCCAGTACGGCACGCAGGGCGAGACCAACACGCTCGTGATCCAGATGGGCGAGAAGTCGAAGCAGGGCTTCTGGTCGTTCAAGCTGAAGAAGGCCAAGGCCTGATCACGGCCTCTGTACGGATCCTGGTCGCCACCGCGGTCCCCGTCGAGCGGGACGCGGTGGCCCGGGCGCTGCCCGCGGCGGCCGAGGAGGTACGACTCCCGGGCGGGGCCCTGTTCCGTACGGCCGCGGGCTGGGACCTGCTCGCCGCCGGCGTCGGCCCGGCGCTCGCCGCCGCCGGCACCGCCGGCGCCCTCACCGCCGCCGCGCTGGCCGGCCGCCCCTACGGCCTGGTCGTCTCGGCCGGGATCGGCGGTGGCTTCACGCCCGAGGCGCCGCTCGGCTCACTCGTCGTCGCCGACGAGATCACCGTGGCCGACCTGGGCGCGGAGACCGCCGACGGCTTTCTCCCGGTCACCGAACTTGGCTTCGGGACCGTCACGCACCGCCCGCCGGAATCAGTCGTACGAGTCGTGGCCGAGGCCACCGGCGCCCGCACCGGCACGATCCTGACCGTCTCCACCGTGACCGGCACCGCCGACCGCGCCGCCGCCCTGCGCGCCCGGCACCCCGGCGCGCTCGCCGAGGGCATGGAGGGGTTCGGCGTGGCGGAGGCGGCCGCCGCGCACGGCGTACCCGTGCTGGAGATCCGCGCGGTCTCCAATCCGGTCGGGCCCCGCGACCGCGCAGCCTGGCGCATCGGCGACGCCCTCGAAGCGCTCACCGAGGGCTTCGGGAAGCTCGCGCCCGCATTGGAGAGTTGGAACGCACATGACCACTGAGCCGCTGCAGATCGCGTACTCCCCCTGCCCGAACGACACCTTCGTCTTCGACGCCCTCGCCCACGGCCGCGTCCCCGGCGCACCCGCGCTGGATGTGACCTTCGCCGACATCGACCTCACCAACGGCATGGCCGAGCGTGGTGAGTTCGACGTGCTGAAGGTGTCGTACGCGGTCCTGCCGTACGTCCTCGACACATACGCGCTGCTGCCGTGCGGCGGCGCGCTCGGGCGGGGCTGCGGGCCGCTGGTGCTGACGCGGGAGGCCGGCACGGACCTGACGGGCCGTACGGTCGCGGTGCCCAGCGAGAAGTCGACCGCCTATCTGCTGTTCCGCCTCTGGGCCGCGGACACGCTGCCCGGCGGGGTCGGCGAGATCGTGGTCATGCCGTTCCACGAGATCATGCCGGCCGTGCGGGACGGCAAGGTGGACGCCGGACTGGTCATCCACGAGGCCCGGTTCACCTACCAGAACTACGGGCTGCACAAGCTCGCCGACATGGGCGAGCACTGGGAGCGGACCACCGGGCTGCCGATCCCGCTGGGCGCGATCATCGCCAAGCGCTCGCTGGGCGCCGAGACGCTTCTCCGGCTCGCCGACTCCATCCGCAGCTCCGTGCGGGCCGCCTGGGACGACCCGGAGGCCTCCCGGCCGTACGTCATGGCGCACGCCCAGGAGATGGACCCGGCCGTCGCCGACCAGCACATCGGGCTGTACGTCAACGAGTTCACCGCCGACCTCGGCGAGGACGGCTATGCGGCGGTCCGGGGGCTGCTCACACGCGCGGCGGCCGAGGGGCTGCTACCGCCCCTCGGCCCTGACGCGCTCACGTTTCCCTGACGGATTTTCGGATTCCGGTATCCGCCCGGGACAGACTCAGACGTCCAGCTGGTCGGCGACCGCGCGGAGCAGACCGGCGATCTTCTTGCCGGATGCCTTGTCCGGGTAGCGGCCCTTCTCCAGCATCGGCGTGATGTTCTCGAGAAGGGTCGTCAAATCCTGCACGATCGACGCCAGCTCGTCCGGCTTCTTGCGCTGGGCGGCGGCGACCGACGGCGTCGGGTCGAGCACGATCACCGACAATGCCTGGTCACCGCGCTGACCGGCGACCACCCCGAACTCCACGCGTTGTCCCGGCTTGAGCGAATCGACTCCGTCGGGGAGAACCGAGGAATGGACGAAGACGTCACCGCCGTCGTCGCGGGAGAGAAAGCCGAAGCCCTTCTCACTGTTGAACCACTTGACCTTGCCGGTAGGCACGTCTGTCCTCGTCCTCGTACTCGTTGGGAAAACTACTTCGGAAACGGCTCTTGATAGCACTAGAGCGGGTCGACCATGACCCGCCGATACCAAGCGCTACAAGGCTAATGGTCTTCGGGCGGGTGACAAGACGTCCCCCGGTTGTTCTCTCGCGCAGGGAACTACCCTGGTCCGGTGCGTGACAAAACCCAAACGAATTCCGCCGCGCCCGGTGACCGACTGATCCGCGCCGGTGCCGTCGTCTTCTTCCTCGGGGCCGTGGCCACCCTCGTCACGGTGGCCCCGCTGCTCCTGGGAGCGAAGCCTTTTCCGACCTACATGTTCGGTCTGAGCATGCTCATGGCCGTCGGATTCCTCGTCGCCGGCGCCGGTGTCCTGCGGTCCGTGGCCGCCGGACGGCGTCAGACGCGGGGAGCGGCCCCGGGCGCCTCGCGGTAGCCGGAGAGCCACGCCGGGAAGGCGGACAGGTCGGTCAGGACGACGTCCGCGCCGGCCGCGCTCAGCTCGTCGGCCGGGCACGGGCCGGTCGCCACGGCGACCGAAAACGCACCCGCCGCACGGGCCCCGCGCACGTCCCCGATGTGATCGCCGACGTACACCCCGGCGCCGTGCCCGCGCAGCGCCGCCGCCTTCTGCTCGGCCCACAGGTCACCGACGACCACGTCCGGCTCGATACCGAGGTGGGCCAGGTGCAGCTTGGCGTTCGGCTCGTACTTCGCCGTCACCACCATCGTCCGCCCACCGGCCGCCCGTACCGCGTCGATCGCCTCCCGGGCGCCGTCCATGGCGGGCGTCGCGGCGATGGCTATCGAGGGATACATCTCCCGGTACAGATCGGCCATCGCCGGCACCCGCTCGGCCGGGAACCAGTGGATCAGCTCCTCCACGAGCGGCGGCCCGAGCCGGGTGACCGCCAGATCGGCGTCGATGAACGTCCCCGTCCGCTCCGCCAGGGCCAGGTAACAGGCATGGATGCCCGGCCGCGAGTCGATGAGGGTCATGTCGAGGTCGAACCCGACGGTCAGGGTGGAGGCCATGGGGGACATTGTGCCGGTTGCCGACGGCAGCGGGTCCGGGCGGATGCACGCCGTGGGGCTGACTGTTGTCCGCCGGGTGCGGAGCGGTGGTGGGCTGGTCGCGCAGTTCCCCGCGCCCCTTCGGGTCGGCGAGCCGCAACCTGCCTGAGGGGCACGGGGAACTGCGCGAGCGGCCACAGCGGGCCCGCGGCCGGGGTACGACGGGAAGGCCAACGGCGCTACCCCTTCCGTTGCGAGCGCCACACCAGATACGCGGCCGAGGCCACCGCCGCTCCCCTGACCACCCACGGCCAGGTCTCGCTCACCGCGTCGTTCATGTGCCCCTGGGCGATCGGCTCGCCCCAGCGGCCGTCGGTGCGTCCCCACAGCCACACCACTCCGGCCGCCACCGCGGTTCCCGGCAGGACCATCACCGCCCACTTGGTCTCCGCGGGCGTCAGCCGCCGGGAGCCGTAGGCGATCGCCCAGCCCAGAAGCAGCGCGAACCAGTTGCCGAGCACGGCCCCGGCGACCAGCGCGGCGGCGGCGAGCAGCAGCAGGGGGTTGGACCAGCCGGGCAGGAGCCCGCGGGCGGGGGCGTCGGCCGGCACGGCCTCGCGGGCCGGAAGCAGGCCGCGCAGGCGCCGGCGTCGGGCGGGGGCGGGTTCCGGTGCCGTCTCGGCGGGCTCGGGCGCAGGCTCGGCGGCCTTCTCGGCGGGCGCCTCCCGCGGGGGCCGCTTGAGCAGTTCCGGGATCTCCACACCGCCGACGAACCCCGGCACCGGGTCGACGTCCCCCAGGGGGCTGCCGGTGCCGGTGCGCCACCAGTCGGGCGATACCGCACTGTCCCCGAGTTCGTGCGCGGGGGCGAGATGCGGCGGGGACGGCGTGTCCCGCCGGGCGGGCGGCTCGGACTCGGCGGGGCGCGGGCGCGGTACGACCCGGCGCAGCCCCTTCGGCCGCTCCTGCTCCGCCGGCTCCGGCGCCCGCTCCCGCGGCGCGGGCTGTGCCGGTACGGCGGCGGTGGGCGGCTGAGGGAGCCCGCCGGTGCCGCCGGCCGCCTGGACCACCTCGTCCGGGGTGCCCAGGCGGTCCAGGATGCGGCGGACGGCGGCGGGCGAGTCCACCGTCGTCTTCGCCCGGCACCGGTCGATCTCGTTCCGCAGTTCCGACACGAGCCGCATCCGGGTGGCCGACGGCAGCTGCCGTTGCTGAGCGATGTCACCGACCCGGCTCAGATACTCGTAGACGACCTGGTCGCTCTCAATCCCCACGGAACCCCTCCGGGGCGACGCCGACGGAAAACCCCGGTGAGGACGGTACCGCTTCTCCCCGAACGCCCGGGTCGGCGTGGCGCGAACGCCGGACGGGCCGCCGTGATGTCCGCTCCGGTCCGGGTGGCTGGCCCCTCCGGTCCGGCCGGGATGTCCGCTACCGTTGGCCGGATGAGCCCCGAGGCCCACTCAGCCCCTCGGTCCCTCGCGGAGGCGCTCCGCACGCGGGACGACTCCTCCCTGGCCGCGCTGCTGCGCAGCCGCCCCGACCTCATCACCCCCGTCCCCACCGACCTCACCCAGCTCGCCACCCGCGCCGGCACCCGCGCCTCGGTACTGCGCGCCCTGGAACGGCTGGACCGGTTCGCGCTCCAGACGGCGGAGGCGCTGGCCGTGGCCCCGGACCCGGCGTCGTACGACACCCTGCTCGGGCTGATGGCCGGGGACGCCGGTGACGAGACCGTGGCGGCTGCGCTGCCGCGGGCCGTCGGCACCCTGCGCGAGCAGGCGCTGGTGTGGGGCGACGACGACCGGCTGCGGCTGGTGCGGACCGCCCGCGAACTGCTCGCCCCGTCCCCGCAGCATCCGTCGCCGACCGGGCTCGGGCCGACCGTGCAGGAGGCCACCTCGGGCATGTCGCCGGGGCGGATCCAGGAGATCGTGACGACGGCCGGGCTGCCGTCGACCCATGACGCGGTGTCCGCCGTGGCCGCGCTGACCGCGCTGTTCAGCCACCGCAAGAAGATGGCGAAGCTGCTCGCCGGTGCCCCGGAGGCCGCCCGCGAGGTGCTGTCCCGGCTGGTGTGGGGGCCGCCGTACGGGCAGGTCACCGCCGATCCGGCCGCGCATCTGCGCTGGCTGCTGGACCGCGGCCTGCTGCTGCCGACCACCCCGGGCACGGTCGTCCTGCCCCGCGAGGTGGCCCTGCATCTGCGCGAGGGCCGCGCCCACCGGACGCCCGAGCCGCTGCCGCCCGCCGTGGCGCCGGCCGCGGCCCACGGTGCCCAGGTGGTGGACGCCACCGCGGCCGGGCAGGCGTTCACCGCCCTGGCCACGGTGGAGGAGCTGCTGAAGGACTGGCACGAGGGCGGACCGGCCGTACTGCGGGCGGGCGGGCTCAGCGTCCGGGACCTGAAGCGGACCGCCGTGGCGCTGGACGTTTCCGAGCCGGTCGCCGCCTTCTGGATCGAGCTGGCCTACGCGGCCGGCCTGATCGCCTCCGACGGCGAGGCCGACGAGCGGTACGCGGCCACCCCGGCCTACGACGAGTGGCTGGAGCTGCCCCCGGCCGAGCGCTGGGCCCGGCTCGCCCAGGCGTGGCTGACGGCCACCCGGACCGCGGGGCTGGTCGGCGGCCGGGACGCGAAGGACCGGACCCTGTCGGCGCTCGGGCCGGGGCTCGACCGGTCCGCCGCGCCCGAGCTACGGCACCGGGTGCTGTCGCTGCTGGCCGGGCTGCCGCAGGGCGCTGCCCCGGACGCCGAGTCGCTGCTGGCCCGGCTGCGCTGGGAGCGGCCGCTGCGGGGTGCCCAGCGCGACGGCGAGGACGATCTGCGCTCCCGGCTGGCCCGCTGGGCGGTGTCGGAGGCGGAGCTGCTGGGTGTGACCGGGCGGGGTGCCCTGTCGGCGCACGGGCGCGCGCTGCTCGGGGCACCGGCTGCCGCCGGGTCCCCCTCCGCGACGCCCGGCGCGACCACGACCGGAGCCCCGGCCGGCTCCGCGGCGGAGGCCGCAGTGCCCTCCGGTCCCGGCGACAAGCTGCCGGTGCACCACCACCGCCCGTCCGACCGGCTCGCGCCGCTCCCGGCCGCCGAGCAGGCCGTCGCGGCCGCCGCCGCGGCCCGGCTGCTCGCCCCGCTGCTGCCCGAGCCGCTGGACCACGTCCTGCTCCAGGCCGACCTGACGGCCGTCGCGCCCGGTCCGCTGCGGCGCCCGCTCGCGGACACGCTGGGGGTCCTCGCGGACGTGGAGTCCAAGGGCGGGGCGACCGTGTACCGATTCACACCGGCATCCGTCCGCCGTGCCCTGGACGCCGGCCGGACCGCCGCCGATCTGCACGCCTTCCTCGCCGAGCACTCCCGCACCCCGGTCCCGCAGCCGCTCGCCTATCTGATCGACGACGTGGCCCGCAGACACGGCCATCTGCGGGTGGGCGCGGCCTCGGCGTACGTGCGCTGCGACGACGACACCCTGCTCAACGAGATCCTCGCCGACCGGCGGGGCGCCGCCCTGCGGCTGCGCCGGCTGGCCCCCACCGTGCTGGCCGCCCAGAGCGACCCGGCGACGCTGCTGGAGGGGCTGCGCGCGATGGGGTACGCGCCCGCCGCCGAGTCGGCCGAGGGCGACGTCCTGATCACCCGGGCGCACGCCCACCGCACCCCGCCGCGCACCGCCCCCGAGCCGGTGCCGGACGGGCCGCCGCCGCCCGACGACACGCTCCTCGGGGCGGCGATCCGCGCGATCCGGGCCGGTGACATGGCCGCCACCACTCCGCGCAAGCCCGTCGGCGAGGGCGCCGGGCAGCGGCCGGCGGGCGGAGAGCTGCCCCGCACGTCCTCCGCCGAGACCTTGGCCACCATGCAGGCCGCCGTCCTGACCGGCGACTCGGTGTGGATCGGCTACGTCAACGCCGAGGGCGGCGCCAGCCAGCGGGTCATCGCCCCGATCCGGGTGGAGGGCGGCTTCGTCACGGCGTACGACCACACGGCGGACGAGGTGCGGACGTATCCGCTGCACCGGATCACCGGGGTCGCGGAGCTGGCGGACGACTGAGGCGGCCTCAGCAGTCCGCGACCGGCGCGTTCGCGGGCAGCCCGAAGTGGGCGCGGGCGGCGGCCGCCAGCTCGGTGGACGGCACCTGGTCCGCGGGGCCGGGTTCGGCGAAGAGACCGAAGTGGTCCTCCACCCACCGCTCGGACCCCTCGCCGTCCGGCGCCTGCTCCCGCGCCACCACGCGGTAGCCGCCGTCCGCGTCCGCGTCCCGCCGCAACCGCACCACCTGCGGGACGTCGGCGCCGGAGCACTCCACGAGCGTGCCCTTGCGCACCCCGTACTCCCGGCACGACGTGGTCACGCCCGCCCGTACGACGCCGTCGTGCTCGTCGATCTCCTGTGCGCTGGCGCGGCAGAACCACTGCGCCCGCAGGGCCGGCTCCGTCTCGCCGTACCCGCTGCCCTTCGAGTCGGCCGCCAGCCGGGCCTCGATGACCGGCCGTACCTCGCCCCACAGCCGCGCGTCGACGTGCCCCGGCCACATCGCCCAGGTGCCGGTGGCCACCAGCACCACCACGGCCCCGCCGCCGATTCCCCATCTGCCTGCCGACATCACGTGCCCTCCTCAACCCCCCGCCGCCTGTCGCACTGCTCGGCGATAAGACACACGGACCCGTTGTGTGGTTGCCCCCCGCGCGGTGGCCCGGCCGGAGACAGGGCGCTGACCAGGCCGGACACTGCCCGCGGCACCTCCGGCCACGTTGACCGGAAAGGGTTTTGTTCCATGACGGGCCCGCAACAACCATGGGGGTCATGGATCACAGGGCGCTCGCGCTGCGGGAGGTACGGACCATGGCGGACCTGACCGCCGCGCTGCGCGAGCTGAAGGCGCGCTCCGGGCTGACCTACCGGCAGCTCGAGGAACGCGCCGCCCGGCACGGCGAGCTGCTGCCGCGCAGCACGCTGGCCGACGTCCTGCGCAACGGCACCCTGCCCCGGCAGGACCTGCTGGCGGCGTTCGTCCGCGCCTGCGGAGAGGGCGACCACATGGACGCCTGGCTGGCCGCCCGCGAGCGCGCGGCCCGGGCCCGGGCCGCGGCTCCGGGAGAGGAAGCGGGGGACGCGGGGGGAGCGGCGGAGGAAGGGGAGACGGGGCCATCCGGGGCCGCCAGGGAGCGGACGGAGGCGCGAGGGGCGGGGGACGCGGGGAGAGCGGCGGAGGCAGGGGGGCCAGGAGCATCGGGGGGCTCGGGGGGCTTCGGTGAGGGCGGTCGGGCGGGTGCGCGGGCGCTGGGCTCGTCGGGGCGGCTCCTGCCGGGCAGGCGTAGCCGCGTGCTGGCCGGGTCCTTCCTCGCCGCCACCCTGCTCGCGGCCGGCGCGTGGGCGCTGTGGGGCCCGGGCGGCTCGGGGCGGAGCGGGGGCCCGGCCTCGTCCCGGTCGGCGGGCGGGGCCGCGCCGCTGCCGCGCGGGCCGGTCCTGCTGCGGCCGCTCGGCGCCCCCGGCCTGTGCGTGACGGACGGCAGGGTCTCGGACGGGCGCTACGGCTCCCTCGTCGCCGTACAGCGCCCCTGCGACGAGACGGCGCCGCAGACCACGACGCTGCACCCCGTGGGCCAGGGCGCCTACCGCATCGCCTGGTACCGGCCCGACCAGGGCACAGGGTGCCTGAAGGCGCTCACCGCGGGACCCGGCAGGGGGCTGCTCGAACCGTGGGAGGCATGCGAGCAGACCACCGTCTTCCACTTCCTCCCCACGAGGCCCGCGAAGGCGGCGAAGGCCGGGAGGTCCGAGAAGTCCGCCGGCCGGAGCTATCTGATCAAGGTCCGGGACGGGCAGTGCGTGGGCGTCAGGGCCGCGAGCACCGTCCCCGGCGCGGAAGCCGTCGTGGAACCCTGCACGGGTGCGGACGCCCAGCTCTTCCTGGTCGAGGCCGCGCCGTGAGCCCGCTCCCCCGGCCGGGAGCACCGCCGGGCCCGGCGACCCCTGCGGGCAACACCGCGAGATGAGGCACACTGGACGTTTGGCCGTTGTGGAAAGGGTGTGTGCCACGCGTGAATGGTCCACTGATCGTCCAGTCCGACAAGACCCTGCTCCTGGAGGTCGACCACGAGCGGGCCGACGACTGCCGGCGCGCCATCGCGCCCTTCGCCGAGTTGGAGCGGGCACCCGAGCACATCCACACCTACCGGGTCACCCCGCTCGGCCTGTGGAACGCGCGAGCCGCCGGGCACGACGCCGAGCAGGTCGTGGACGCCCTCGTGCAGTACAGCCGCTACCCGGTGCCGCACGCGCTGCTCGTGGACATCGCCGAGACGATGGACCGCTACGGCCGCCTCACCCTGAGCAAGCACCCCGCGCACGGCCTCGTCCTCACCACCACCGACCGCCCGGTGCTGGAGGAGGTGCTGAAGTCCAAGCGGATCGCCCCGCTGGTCGGCGCCCGCATCGACCCGGACACCGTGGCCGTGCACCCCTCCGAGCGCGGCCAGATCAAGCAGATGCTGCTGAAGCTGGGCTGGCCGGCCGAGGACCTCGCCGGGTACGTCGACGGTGAGGCGCACCCGATCGAGCTGCTGGAGGACGGCTGGGCGCTGCGTCCCTACCAGAAGCAGGCCGTGGAGAACTTCTGGCACGGCGGCAGCGGTGTCGTCGTGCTGCCCTGCGGTGCCGGGAAGACGCTGGTCGGCGCCGGGTCCATGGCCCAGGCGAAGTCGACCACGCTGATCCTCGTCACCAACACCGTCTCCGCCCGGCAGTGGAAGCACGAGCTGGTGAAGCGGACCTCGCTGACCGAGGACGAGATCGGCGAGTACAGCGGGACGAAGAAGGAGATCCGCCCCGTCACCATCGCCACCTACCAGGTCCTCACGACCAAGCGGAAGGGCGTCTACCCGCACCTGGAGCTGTTCGACTCCCGGGACTGGGGCCTGATCGTCTACGACGAGGTGCACCTGCTGCCCGCGCCGGTCTTCAAGTTCACCGCCGACCTCCAGGCGCGCCGCCGGCTGGGGCTCACGGCCACCCTGGTCCGCGAGGACGGCCGCGAGTCGGACGTGTTCTCCCTGATCGGTCCCAAGCGGTTCGACGCGCCGTGGAAGGAGATCGAGGCGCAGGGCTACATCGCGCCCGCCGACTGCGTCGAGGTCCGCGTCAACCTCACCGACTCCGAGCGGCTGGCGTACGCCACCGCCGAGACGGAGGAGAAGTACCGCTTCTGTGCCACCACCGAGACCAAGCGGAAGGTCACGGAGGCGATCGTCCGCCGGTTCGCCGGACAGCAGATCCTCGTCATCGGGCAGTACATCGACCAGCTGGACGAGCTGGGCGAGCATCTGAACGCCCCGGTGATCAAGGGCGAGACGTCCAACGCCCAGCGCGAGAAGCTCTTCGACGCCTTCCGCGAGGGCGAGATCAGCGTGCTGGTGGTGTCGAAGGTCGCCAACTTCTCCATCGACCTGCCCGAGGCCACGGTCGCCGTCCAGGTGTCCGGCACCTTCGGCTCCCGGCAGGAGGAGGCCCAGCGGCTCGGCCGGGTGCTGCGCCCCAAGGCCGACGGCCACCAGGCCCACTTCTACTCGGTCGTCGCCCGCGACACCATCGACCAGGACTTCGCCGCCCACCGCCAGCGCTTCCTGGCCGAGCAGGGCTACGCCTACCGCATCGTGGACGCGGACGAGATCCTGGCCGAGGGCTAGAGCCGAGGGCTGGAGCCGAGGGCTGGAGCCAGGACGGCCTAGAAGAAGGCGTGGTACTCCATCCAGCCCTTCGTCTTGCCGGACTTGCCGTAGTACCAGTCGCCGTGCTTCGCGGTGCAGTACACACGCACGTTGCTGCCCGCGAAGACGGACTTCTTCACCTTGGACTCGAAGCTGGGGCTCGTGTACATGTCGGCGTGGTCCCACTGGACGACCTGGAGGGTCCGGTCCTTGATGTTCTTGGTGCACGCGGAGGAGCCGACGGCCGAGGCGCCGGGAGCGGCCACGAGGGTGGTGCCGAGGGCGAGCGCGGTGGCGGCGGTCAGACCGCTCACCGCCTTGCGGAACGAAAGCTTCGAGAATGGCATGTGAATTCCCCGTTTGCTCGGTCGAAAGGGTCGGACAACGGCTGATCATGCTGTCATACGAGATGAGCAGCCCGAGCACCAGGACGGGGTAAGCGGCTGCCAACGGCTGCTGCCACCAGGCGAGTTCCAGGTCCAGGGCACCCTCGTGGGGCACCAGCCACATCGTGCGGGCGGTGAAGACGAGGGCCACCAGCACCGCCGTACGCGTGCGCCCCTCCGCGAGCAGCACCGCGAGCAGCGGCACGCACCACACCCAGTGGTGGGTCCAGCTGATCGGGCAGATCAGCAGGGCCGTGAACGCGGTCAGCAGGACGCCGTGGCCGTCCCGGCGGGCGCGCGCCGCCAGCGCCATGCCCGCCACCGCGACCGCCGCCGCCGGGAGCGCCCAGACGAGGCCCGGCTCCGGGGCGCCCAGGACGCGTGCCACCAGCCCCTGCAGGGACTGGTTGTCCACGATCCACGCCTTGCCCACCCGGCCGGTCTCGAACAGGCGCCGGGTCCAGAAGTCCGCGCTCGCGGAAGGGAGCAGGAGGGCACCGAGCGCGACCGTCCCCGCGAAGCCCGCCACCGCCGTCGCCGCCTCCCGCGCCCGGCCCCGCAGCAGCAGGTAGGCCACGAACACCGCCGGGGTGAGCTTGACGCCGGCCGCGATGCCCAGGGTCAGCCCCTTGGCGCGGGCGGCGGGCGGCCGGGTCAGGTCCCACAGGGTCAGGCAGGTGACGGCCAGGTTGATCTGGCCGAACAGGAGCGTCTGGAAGACCGGCTCCAGCCAGAGGGCGAGGGCCGTGGCCGTGCAGAGCAGGGGCGGTGCGAGGGGGCGTGCGGCCAGGCGGGCGGAGAGGGTGACCAGGGCGGCGAGCAGGAGCGTGTTGCCCGCGAGGAAGGCCGCCTTCAGGACCGGCAGGGGCAGCCAGGCCGCCGGGACGAACAGGATCGCCGCGAAGGGCGGGTAGGTCGCCGGGAGCCGCCAGTCGGTGACGGTGAAGCCGTACAGGTCGGTGCCGTGGGCCACGGCCGCGCCCTCGGCCCGGTAGACGAGGAGATCGGTCATGGGCGCGCCGTGCAGGGCGCACAGGGTGACGAACGAGGCCAGGGAGAGGGCGAGGAGGAGCAGGGCAGGCAGGGAGGGCGGCACCGTCCGTTTGCGCACGGACGCGACCCTATGCCGCTACCGAGGGCGTTTGCCCGCTTCCTCGCCGTACTCGCCGAGGATCACGACGTCGAAGGCCGCCTCCAGGAACACCTTCACCGCGCGGAGGGCGTTGCCCAGAAGGTGGTGGTGGATGCCGTCGAGGGCCGTGGCGCCGGACGGTGGCCGGGCGCGGGCCGGTGTGATGGCTGCTGCGCTCATAGTCCCAGGATCGCTCTGCGCGGCACGGTCCCGCGACATCGCTTCCCGAAGCACGCTCCGGCGACGCACAACACCCGGCGGCGCCCCCCACCACGCCCCGTGTCACGCCGCGCACCCGCTCGTTCACCATTCGAACGAAGACCCAACCTCACCTTTTTGCAGACAATACGACTGCTCTCCTTGCCCTTGCCGGACCGACCCGATCCCCGGCTCCCTGGTGTCAGCCGCCCTCGACGGGCGGCCGACACCCCCGTAAGGAGACAGGTCATGAAGAAGGCATACGAAGCGCCGACCCTGGTCCGTCTGGGTTCCTTCCGGAAGGAGACCGGGCTCCTGCAGAGCTCGGGCAACGACCGGCTCATCCTGAGCAAGAACTGAACAGGCCGACAGACCGAGGTCACTGACGCGACGTCATGACTGATCTGCACAGGAGTGCGGGAACGGGCCCCGGCACCGCGCAGTTCGCGGTCTTCACCGACCGCGCGGACGCGGCCGCCGTGGCCCGCTCCTTCGCCCGCCCCGGCACGCGCACCCTCGATCACGCCTCGGGCCGGCCGTGGCTCGTCGGCACCTGGGACGACCAGGAGATCGTCAGCGCGCGGGCCGGCACCGCCGCCCTCGCCCTCGTCGGCTGCGTCCCGGTCGGGGCCGCGGAACTGGAGCGGGTGGCCCGCTCCCTGCGCGACCTCGCAACCCTGGACGCCTGGGCGCGCTCGCTGCCCGGCAGCTTCCACCTGGTCGCCGCCCTCGACGGACGGGTCCGGGTGCAGGGCACCGCCTCCGGACTCCGGCTGGTCTTCCACGCCGAGCTCGACGGCACCCGGGTGGCCGCCACCCGCGCCGACGTGATCGCCGCCGCCCTCGGTGCCGAACCCGCGCCCGAACGGCTGGCGGTGCGCCTGCTGTGGCCGGTCCCGCACCCCCTGCTCGACGAGCCGCTGTGGCCCGGCGTCACCGCCGTGGCCCCGCACGACGCGCTGATCCTCCAACCGGACGGACACGGCGTACGGCACAGCCGGTGGTGGTCGCCCCCCGAACCGGTCGTCCCGCTGCGCACCGCCGCTCCCCGGGTCCAGGAGGCCCTCGCCGAGGCCGTCGGCGCCCGCACGCGGCACGGCGGCGCGGTGAGCTGCGACCTCTCCGGGGGCCTGGACTCCACCTCGATCTGCTTCCTCGCCGACCGCTCACCGGCCCGGGTCATCGCCTCCACCTGGCCGGGACGCGACCCGGCCGACACCGACCTGGAGTGGGCGAAGCGGGCCGCCGCCGCACTGCCCGAGGTCGAACACGTCGTCTGGGACGCCGAGGAGTCCCCCCTCGTCTACGACGGGCTGCTCGGGATCGACGACGTACTGGACGAGCCCACCATCGGCGTCATGGACCGCGCCCGGGTCCTGCACCACCTGCCCGCCATGGCCGAGCGCGGCAGCCGGGTGCATCTGACGGGCATCGGCGGCGACCACGTGGCCTGGTGCTCGGAGGCGTACTACCACCGGCTGGCCCGGCGGCGCCCGCTGTTCGCCCTGCGGCAGCTGCGCGGCTTCAAGGCGCTGTGGCAGTGGCCGCTGCTGCCCATGCTGGGTGCCCTGGCGGACTCCCGGCCCTACGGCACCTGGCTCGCGGAAACCGGGCACCGGCTGCGCGACCCGCTGCCCCCGACGGTGACCACCAGCCTCGGCTGGGGCATGAGCCCCCGCCTGTTCGAGTGGACGACCCCGCAGGCCGAGCACATGGCCCGCACGGCGCTGCGCACGGCCGGCCGGCAGGCGCGGCCCCTGCACCCCGACCGGGGCCTGCACGCCGACCTGGAGCAGATCCGCGGCTGCACCCGCATCATCCGGCAGTGGGACCACATGGCCGCCCGCCGGGGACTGCCCATGGCGTCGCCGTTCCTCGACGACCGGGTCATCGAGACCTGCCTCGCCGTCCGCCCCGAGGAACGCGTCTCCCCGTGGCGGTACAAGCCGCTGCTGACCGCGGCCATGCGCGGCATCGTGCCCGAGGAGTGCCTGCGGCGGGCCAACAAGGCCGCCGCCTCCATGGACGCGGCCGACGGACTGCGCCGGCACCGCGGCGACCTCATGGCGCTGTGGGAGGACTCGCGGCTGGAGCGGCTGGGGCTGGTCGACGGCGACGTCCTGCGCCGCCTGGCGGAGCGGCCCGCCACCCGCCACCTGCGGGAGGCCGTCCTGTACTCGACGATCGCCGTGGAGGTGTGGCTGCGCGCGCTCGACCGTCCGCGGCACGAAAGTCCGCACGTGAACACGTGAAGCCGAAGGAAAGGAAAGCCGCCATGCCCCTGCGGTTCGGAGCCGACGTCAGCACCGCGAAGACCGAATACGGCACGGTCCTTCTCGACCAGCGCTCCGGTGCGTACTGGGAACTGAACCCCACCGCGACCCTGGTCATCGACACGCTCATGGCGGGCGGCGACGAGGAGGCCGCGGCAGCCGCGATCACCGAGGTGTTCGACGTCACCGCCGAGCGGGCGCGGGCCGACGTCAGCGCCCTGGTCGAGCAGCTGCGCGCCGGCGGGCTGGCCGTATGACCACGCCCAGCGCCCTGGAACGGCCGGCCGGTGTCCCGCTCGGCCGGCGGCTCGCCGCCCGCCTGGTCCTCCTGCCGGCCGTCCTGCTCTCCCTGCTGCCACCGCACCGCATCCGCACCGTCCTGCGGCTGCTCCGCCGGGGCGCCGCCCCCGCCACCGCGGCACAGGCCCGGCTGGCCCGGGACGCTCTGTGCGCGGTGAGTCTGCGCTGCGCGGGCCCCAAGGGCTGCCTGCCCCGCTCCCTCGGGGCCGCGCTGCTCTGCCGACTGGGCGGCAGCTGGCCGACCTGGTGCGCGGGAGCGAGCGTCGTACCGCCCTTCACCGCCCACGCCTGGGTGGAGGCGGAGGGCCGCCCGGTGGGCGAGGACCTGCCCGACGGCTACTTCGCCCCGCTGATCTCCATCGGCCCGGTCGCCCGATGACGACGAGCGCCCAGGGCACCGGCGGCACCGACCGGTCCGCGCGTGCCACGGTGCTCGCCGTCTGGCGGCTCACCGCCCGGCACCGCGGCGCGATGGCCCTGGCCACCGTGCTGGCCCTGGCCGCCGCCGCACTGGGGCTCGCGCAGCCGCTGCTGGCCCGGCGTGTGGTGGAGGCCAGCGGTGGTCAGCAGGCCCTGTGGCCACCGCTGTTGCTGCTCACCGCCCTGTTCGTCGCGGAGGCGGCCACCGGCGCCGTCGGCCGTTTCCTGCTGGAGCGGGCGGGCGAAGGTGTCGTACGGCACCTGCGCCACGACCTGGTGGGGCGGCTGCTGCGCCTGGAGATGCGGGAGTACGACCGGCAGAGCGTCGGCGACCTGATCGCGCGCGTCACCGCCGACACCACGCTGCTGCGCGAGATGGTCGCCCAGGCGCTCGTGGACCTGATCACCGGGTCCCTGGTCTCCGTCGGCGCGCTGGCCCTGATGGCATGGCTCGACCCGCTGCTGCTCCTGCTCGTCATGGCGACCGTGGCCAGCGCGGCGGCCGTGGTGACCCTCCTGCTCCGGGGCATCCGCACCGCAGCCGAACGCACGCAGGCATCCGTCGGCGCCGTCGCCGCCGACCTGGAGCGGGCCCTCGGTGCCCTGCCGATCGTCCGGGTGTACCGCGGCGAGCGGCGGGAGGCGGCCCGGATCGGGACCCGGGTGGACGGCGCCTGTGCCGCCGGGGTGCGCACCGCGGCCTTCGCCGCGGGCATGAGCAGCGCGGTCGAACTGGCCGTGCAGGGCTCCTTTCTGCTGGTCCTCGTCGTCGGCGGCCTGCGCGTGCACGGCCCGGGCCACTCCCTGGGCGACCTGGTCGCCTTCCTCCTGTACGCCTCCTACCTCGTCGTCCCGCTGTCCTCGGTGTTCCGGGCGGCCGGCCTGATCCAGCGGGGCATGGGGGCCCACCTGCGGGTCGAACAGACCCTGGGCCTGCCGGTGGAGCCGAGCGGCCCGCCCGCGGGGCCCGCGGAACCCGGCGCCCCACCGGCCCCCGCCGCCGACGCACCCGCGCTGGCGCTGCACGACGTCCACTTCGCCTACCGGCCCGGCCGCCCGGTGCTGCGCGGAGTCACCTTCAGCGTGCCGCGGCGGGGACAGGTCGCCCTCGTCGGCCTCTCCGGCGCGGGCAAGAGCACGGTGTTCGCGCTGGTCTCCCGGTTCTACGAACCCGATGCCGGACTCCTGCGCTTCCATGGGCGCCCGGCCACGGAACTCGGCCGCGACGCCTGCCGGGCGCGGCTCGCGCTCGTGGACCAGAGCAGCCATGTGGTGGCGGGCACGCTGCGCGACAACATCGCCTACGCCCGCCCGGAGGCCACCGACGACGAGGTGCGCCGGGCCGTCCGGCTGGCCCGCCTGGAGCAGGTGGCCGAGCGGCTGCCCGGCGGCCTGCACGGCGTCGTCGGCGAGCACGGCGGCCTGCTGTCGGGCGGTGAACGCCAGCGGGTCGCCCTGGCCCGGGCCCTGCTCGCCCGCCCCGCGCTGTTGCTGCTGGACGAACCCACCTCCCACCTCGACGCCCTGAACGAGGCCGCGCTCACGGCCGCCCTGCGGGACATCGCCCGGGAGTGCGCGGTCCTCGTCATCGCCCACCGGCTGTCCACGGTCCAGCACGCCGACCGGATCGTCGTCCTGGACGAGGGCCGGGTCACCGGGCACGGACGCCACGAGGACCTGCTCGTCACCAGCTCGGTGTACCGGCGGCTGGCGACGGCACAGATGCTGCGGCCGGCGGGTGCGCCGGCGGGCGACGCCGATAATTCGCTGGCCCGCCCCTGAGCGCCTCCTCTAAACTCTCCGCCCTTGCCCGCCTTCCTGGGCCCTGTCGTCAAACTCACGCCTGCCCGCGACGCCAGGCACGCACTCTCGCCGCACCCGACGCCGCGCGGCCCGCCCTTCGGGCGGACGACGGGAGTTTGACGACAGGACCCAGGGGAGTGCCGTCGTCCGGCCGGTACCGGACGGCATCGTCGTAGCCCACGCAGCAGGCCCACCGGAGGCACCCCCTTGTCCACGCCCACCGACGACCCCCTGGCCCGAGAGCGCTCCCACCTCGCCGCCTCCCGTGCCGCTCTGCGTGCCATGCGGGAGGACGTGGAGGCCCTGGACATCAGGGATGTCACCGCGAACTGGGTCAACGCCGAGGTGCTCGCCCGCCAGATCGACGAGCGCATCAAGGCGCTGGCCGACCTCAGCGACACCCCGCTGTTCTTCGGCCGGCTCGACTACCTGCACGCCCCGGGGGCGGAGCAGGCGGAGGGCGCCGAGGGGGAGCAGTTCTACATCGGGCGGCGGCATGTACACGACGCCGACGGCGACCCGATGGTCATCGACTGGCGTGCACCGGTCTCGCAGCCGTTCTACCGGGCGTCCAAGAAGGACCCCATGGACGTCGGGCTGCGCCGCCGCTTCGGTTACACCGGCGGCGAGCTGACCGCGTACGAGGACGAGCACCTCTCCGACCCGGCCGAAACGTCCACCACCAGCAAGCTGCTCCAGCAGGAGATCGAACGGCCGCGTGTCGGCCCGATGCGGGACATCGTCGCCACCATCCAGCCCGAGCAGGACGAGATCGTGCGCAGTGGGCTGGGCGGCACCGTGTGTGTGCAGGGCGGGCCGGGGACCGGGAAGACGGCCGTCGGCCTGCACCGGGTCGCGTATCTCCTCTACGCCCACCGCGAGCGGCTCGCCCGCACCGGCACCCTGGTGATCGGACCGAACCGGTCCTTCCTGCACTACATCGAGCAGGTCCTGCCCGCGCTCGGCGAGTTGACCGTGCAGCAGGCCACCGTGGACGACCTGGTCGCGCAGGTGGAGGTGCGCGGTACGGACGAGGCCGCCGCCGCGATCGTCAAGGGCGACGCCCGGATGGCCGAGGTCCTCAAGCGCGCCCTGTACTCCCACGTGACCATGCCCACCGAGCCGGTCGTGGTGGTGCGCGGCTCCCGGCGCTGGCGGGTACCGGCGTACGAACTGGAGGAGATCGTCGCCGAGTTGCGGGCGCGGGACATCCGCTACGGCGCCGCCCGCGAGGCCCTGCCGCAGCGCATCGCGCACGCGGTGCTGGTGCAGATGGAGCGGGCCGGGGAGGCCCCGGACGACCGGGTGCAGGACGCGGTGGCCCGGGGCAGCGCGGTGAAGGCGGCCGTGAAGGCGCTCTGGCCGGCCGTGGACCCGGCCAAGCTCGTGCTGCGGCTGCTGACCGACGCCGAGTTCCTCGCCGAGCACGCCGAGGGGATCCTGGACGAGGACGAGCAGAAGACGATCCTGTGGGCCAAGCCGGTGCGCAGCGTGAAGTCGGCGAAGTGGTCGCCGGCGGACGCGGTGCTGATCGACGAGGCCGCCGACCTGATCCAGCGCACCCACTCGCTCGGGCATGTCGTCCTGGACGAGGCGCAGGACCTGTCACCGATGCAGTACCGGGCCGTCGGCCGCCGCTGCACCACCGGCAGCGCGACCGTGCTGGGCGACCTGGCGCAGGGCACGACCCCGTGGGCGACCCGGAGCTGGGCGGAGGCGCTGGGGCATCTCGGCAAGGCGGACGGGGTGATCGAGGAGCTGACGGCCGGTTTCCGCGTGCCGACCGACGTCATCGGGTACGCGTCCCGGCTGCTGCCGCACATCGCGCCCGGGCTGACACCGGTGGCCTCGGTCCGGGAGAACCCCGGGTTCTTCGAGGTCCGTACGGCGACGGAGACGGCCGACGTCGTCGCCGCGTGCGCGGAGTTGCTGCGCAACGAGGGCTCGACCGGTCTGATCGCCGCCGACGCCCGCGTCCCCGCCCTCGCCGAGGCCCTGACGCGGGCCGGCATCTCCTGCCTGGCCCCCGGTGAGGAGACGACCCGCGAGACCCGGCTGACCCTGGTCCCGGCCTCGCTGGCCAAGGGCCTGGAGTACGACTACGTGGTGCTGGACGAGCCGCAGGCCGTGGTGGACGGCGAGCCGGACGAGCGGACGGGCCTGCGCCGGCTGTACGTGGCACTGACCCGAGCGGTGTCGGGCCTGATCGTGACGCACTCGGCGCCGCTGCCCGCGCAGCTCGCCGAGTAGGGTGCTGTGCCGTTCCGGCATGTCCCCCTGGAGAGGCCACCGTTGAGCACGCCATATCAGCACTCCCCGTACTCGGGGTACCCGCACCAGCAGCCCCCCGCGCCGTACCCACCGGCTTCCGGGCCCGGGTGCGAGGTGTGCGGGGCGATGCCCGCCGCGCCGGTGACGGTGCGCGGGCATCAGGGCATGGTGGTGTTCATGCGGTTCCTGCGGCGGCGGGGTGTGCTGTGCCGCACCTGCGGGCTGGCCGTCTTCCGGCAGATGCAGGCGGACACCCTGGTGCGGGGCTGGTGGGGTCCGCTGTCGATGCTGATCACTCCGGTCACCCTGCTGGTCAACCTCGGTGCGCTGGCCCGCCTGCGCAGGATCCCGGCGCCGGCCACGGCCGCGTGGCACCCGCCGCTGGACCCCGGCCGCCCGGTGCTGCGGCGGCCGGCCGGTCTTCTCGCACTGGTCCCGCTGGGCTCGCTCGCCGCGCTGGTGATCGCCGTTCCCGTGCTCATGCTGATCGGCGGGTCGACCGAGGGGAGCGGCGTCCACTACCACCACAGGAAGAATTTCGACCCCCTCGCGGTCGGGGCGTGCGCGCACAACGACGGCGACTGGACCAACCAGGACCTCCGGAACGTGCCCTGTGACTCCCCGGGCGCCCAGTTCCTCGTCACCGAGCCGAAGAACGGCTACTGCGCGACCGGGGACTACCTGGCCCGCCTCGAGTACAGCGTGAACGGCAGGACCCCGCTGTGCCTGCACCCGGTGAAGAACTAGCCGGCGTCGCCGTCCAGCGCCGTACGCCACCGGGCGACCGCCTCGGCCGAGACCGGCCCCTCCCAGCCGTCGGGGCGGGCCGCCCCGCCGATGTGGAACGCCTCGATCCCGCCGGCCCGGAGCCGCGGCACATGGTCCAGGCGCAGTCCGCCGCCGACCAGGATCTGCTGCTCGTACCCAGGCTCGCCGCCGTGCGCCGCCTCGGCGAGCAGCGTGGGCAGGCCGTCGTCCACGCCGGCCGCGGAGCCGGCGGTGAGATAGGTGTCCAGGCCGGGCAGGTCGGCGAGTTGCTTGCGCAGGGCGTCCCGGTCGGCGGCCCGGTCGATCGCCCGGTGGAAGGTCCACCGGCAGCCGCCGAGCGCGCCGACGACCCGTTCCACCGCGGCCAGGTCGACGCCGCCGTCCGCGGCGAGGAAGCCGAGCACGAACTGGTCGGCGCCGGCCTGCCGCAGCTCGGCGGCCACGCCGACCAGCCGGTCCACCGCACCGGCCGCGAACCCGTCCGCGAGGCGGAGCATCACGCGCAGGTCGACGTCGACGGCGGCACGGATCGCGGCGACGGTGGCGGGCGAGGGGGTGAGCCCGTCGGCCGCCATCTCGGTGACCAGCTCCAGCCGGTCCGCGCCTCCGGCCTGGGCGGCGACCGCGTCCTCGACGTCGAGCGCGATCACCTCCAGGACTGCACGCTTGCTCATGGCACCCCATTCCTCGCCGACTACAGGTCTAGTCCAATTCAAGAGTACGCCGGTCCGGGAGCCACCGAGCCCCCTCACCCGAAGATGTTCAGCTCCTCCTCCTTCGCCCCCGCCAGCTCGTAGGCCGCACCGGTCACCGGCCGCCCCGTGTACAGCCGTACGAGCGTGGCGGCGTCGCCGAGGTACCGGGCGGGCGGGGCGTCCGCGGCCGGCACCCCGAACCGCAGCGGCTCGTCCACGTCGTCGAGGTCGGCGTGCAGCGGCAGATGCGCCTTCCGCCGGGTGATCCACGCCAGCAGGTCCAGCGCGTGCGGCAGTCCGGGCCCCGCGTACGCCGCAGGCTCCCCCAGACACTCCCGTACGTCCCCGGCGTGCACCCACTCCCCCAGCGCGAGCATGTCCAGCACGCCACCCGCCCGGGCGATCACCGGCCCGGCCTCGGTCAGCCCGCACTCCAGCTCGTCCACGACCTGGGCGTGCGTCCACTCGGCCCGTTCGGCGATGTCCCGCTCGTTCGACTCCGGCGTGAACGCGCCGCGCCCGAGCCGGTTCTCCACCACCCGCCGCAACGCCGCGGAACAGTGCGCCAGGACGTCCCGCACCGTCCACCCCGGGCACGCGGCCGTCGGCAGCGCGAAGTCTGCGTCGGGGCGGGACCTCAGCAGCGGGACGAAGGCGTCGCGCTCGACGGCCAGCAGCCGTCCGGGGAGTTCGGGGTCGCGCACGTCGTGCTTGTCAGTCATGGTCGTCACGCTAGGGGCGCGGCGGGCACGGAACGGGCCGGCGGGCCGCCGTCGGGGAAGAATGGCCGCCATGGCCGACCTCGACGCCCTGCGCCTCCGCTTCGCCCGCGCCCTGGAAGCCGCCCGCGCCCCCGGCGGCGGCCCCGACCCGGCGCCCTACGCCGACAACCTGCTGGCCCGCTGGCAGGAGCCGCAGCGCCGGTACCACACGGTGGCCCATCTCACCGCCGTCCTCGACCACGTCGACGTCCTGCAGGCGTTCGCGGCCGACCCCGACGTGGTCCGCCTGGCCGCCTGGTTCCACGACGCCGTCTACCTCCCGGAGCGCAGCGAGAACGAGGAGCGGTCGGCGCGGCTGGCCGAGCGCGCGCTGCCGGAGGCCGGCGTGCCCGACGCGAGGACCGCCGAGGTGGCCCGGCTGGTCCGGCTCACCGTCACGCACGACCCGGCCGACGACGACCGCGACGGCCAGGTGCTGTGCGACGCCGACCTCGCGATCCTGGCCGCGCCCCCGTCGGCGTACGCCGCCTACACCGCCGAGGTCCGCGAGGAGTACCACTTCGTCCCCAGCGACGCCTTCCGCGCGGGCCGTTCGGCGGTGCTGCGCCAACTCCTCGGTCTGCCACGGCTGTTCCGGACCCCCTACGGCCGGGAACACTGGGAGGCCACCGCGCGCTACAACCTCGCGGGCGAGCTGGAAATGCTGTCGACCTGAGGACGGCACCCCCGTACTGTGCGCGCATGCGAACGATGAGCGGGGACCAGGTGGAGGCGGCTGTCGCGGGCTGCACGGCGGCACTGCGCACGGCCCTCGACCGGGACTGGGACGCGGTCGACGCCCATGGCCTGGAGTGGAGTTGCCGCACCACGGCGTTCCACATCGCCGAGGACTTCGCCGCGTACGCGAGCCGCCTCGCCGCCCGCTCCCAGGACGGCCTGCCGCTGCGCATCGCGCTCCCCGAGGGCACCGACAACGCCGGTCTGCTCCGGATCGTCGAGGCCACCGGCGCCCTGCTGGCCGCCGCCGTCCGCACCGCACCGCCCGGCGTGCGCGCCTTCCACCCCGCCCCCTTCCGCAGCGCCGACCGCGAGGGCTTCGCCGCGATGGGCGTCGCCGAGGCGCTGCTGCACACCCATGACATCGCCCGGGGCCTCGGCATCGCCTACGAGCCGCCCGCCGACCTCGCGGAATCCGTCCTGGCCTGGCTCTTCCCGCACGTCCAGCCCGGCCCCGCGCCCTGGCCGACCCTGCTGTGGGCGACCGGCCGCGGCGAGCTGCCCGGCCGCGCCCCGGTCACCGACTGGACCTGGTACAACAACCTGGTCATCCCGGCCACCCGCCTCGACCTCGTCGGCATCCGCCCGGCCGCCGCCCGTGACCTGTCCCTCGGCGGCGACGGCGGCATCGAGTGGATCGAGGGCGGCCCGTACGAGGGCACACGCGAGGCCTCCGGCTTCCTGCTGAAGGCGTACGAAACGGGCGTGCACCGGCCGGAGTTCGGCGTCTTCGCACTGGTCCGCCACGAGGACGGCCGCGCGATCGGCGGCATGGGCTTCCACTCCGCCCCGGACGAGGAGGGCCGGGTGGAGATCGGCTACGACCTGGCGGAGCCCGCCCGCGGCCACGGCTACGTCACGGAGGCGCTGCGCGCGCTGGCGGACTGGGCGCTGGCCCGCGACGACGTACGGGCGCTGTTCGCGACCATCGACACCGCCAACACCGCCTCCCGGGCGGTCGTCTCCCGCGCCGGCTTCACCAAGGTGAGCGAGGACGCGGAGGAGGTGGCCTACGAGCTGCGCCGCTGAGCCGCGCCCTTCGGCCGGCGCAGTCCGGAGGACCGCAGCAGCCGCACCACCTCGCGGCTGCTGACCTGCACCGCCCCGGCGGCCACCGCGTCCGCGTACCGGTGGGACGGAAGGTCGTAATGGTCGCGTTCGAAGGCGCGCCGCGGCACGCCCAGCTTCTCGGCGAACCCGTGGAGTTCGTCGTACGACACGTCGCTGACCAGGTGCGACCACATACGGCCGTGTCCGGGCCAGGTGGGCGGGTCGATGTACAGCGTCACGACGAGGCCATTCCGCCCGTGGCCGGGCCCAGCGAGCCCACCGACGCGACCTTCACCCCCGCCTTGTGGCACACCCAGTGCGGGTCGGGGCCCAGTTCCGGCTCCACGTCCAGCGCGTGCGGGTCGCCCGAACCGCACACCGGGCACAGCGGCCAGCGGCCGTACCGGTCCAGCAGCGCGTCCTGCACGTCCTGGGCGACCAGCCCCGGGAGATAGGCGACGCCGTCCGGCCACTGCTCGACCCACCAGCGCCGCTGCGCGATGGAGTCCTCCACCAGCGAGACCACGTCCGCCTCCGCGACCTCGCCCGCGACCAGATCGGCGAGCACCAGGGCGCGGGCCGCGTGCAACGCCTGCTCCAGGGGGCTGATGGGGTCCATGCACACCATTGTGCGCACTCTTGACCGCGACACCGAACCGAAAATATCTTTCATGGGTGACCCAGGACGTGAAGGAAAGTTTCGGCAGTCCGGGCGGCTCGCTCGCCGCCAAGGTGCGCACACTCGCCCCGTCCATGACCCGGTCGATGCAGCGCGTCGCCGAGGCCGTCGCGGGCGACCCGGCCGGCTGCGCCGCCCTCACGGTCACCGGACTCGCCGAACTCACCGGCACCAGCGAGGCCACCGTCGTCCGCACCGCCCGGCTGCTCGGCTATCCGGGCTACCGCGATCTGCGCCTCGCCCTCGCCGGTCTCGCCGCCCAGCAGCAGTCCGGGCGGGCGCCCGCGATCACCACCGACATCGCGGTGGACGACCCCATCGCCGACGTCGTCGCCAAGCTGGCCTACGAGGAGCAGCAGACCCTCGCCGACACGGCCGCCGGACTCGACACCGTCCAGCTGGACGCGGCCGTCACCGCGCTGGCCGCCGCCCGGCGCACCGACGTGTACGGCATAGGAGCGTCCGGGCTCGTCGCCCAGGACCTCACCCAGAAGCTGCTGCGGATAGGGCTCATAGCCCACGCGCACAGCGACCCGCACCTAGCGGTGACCAACGCGGTACAGCTCCGCTCGGGTGACGTGGCGATCGCGATCACGCACTCCGGGTCGACGGGGGACGTCATCGAACCGCTCCGGGTCGCCTTCGAGCACGGGGCGACCACCGTCGCGATCACCGGACGGCCAGACTCGCCGGTGACGCAGTACGCCGACCATGTGCTGACCACGTCCACCTCGCGGGAGACGGAGCTGCGGCCGGCCGCGATGTCCTCCCGGACGAGTCAGCTGCTGGTGGTGGACTGTCTGTTCGTGGGGGTGGCGCAGCGGACGTACGAGACCGCGGCGCCGGCGCTCGCCGCGTCCTACGAGGCGCTGGCGCACCGTCACCGCAGCGGGTCGCGTTAGACACATCAGGGAACAGCACAGCCCCCCACCGGAAAGAGCCACCCCCCGATGACCTCTCATGACCTCCGCAGCCAGTTGGCTTCGCTGACCACCGAAGCCTTCCGGCCCGAACTCGCCGACATCGACCGGCTGCCCACCCTCGACCTCGCCCGGCTGATGAACGGGGAGGACGCGGGCGTGCCCGCGGCCGTGGCCGGTCAGCTGCCCCGGATCGCCGCCGCCATCGACGCCGTCGCCGCGCGCATGGCCCGCGGTGGGCGGCTCGTCTACGCCGGTGCCGGTACCGCCGGACGGCTGGGCGTGCTGGACGCCTCCGAGTGCCCGCCCACCTTCAACACCGACCCCGACCAGGTCGTCGGCCTGATCGCGGGCGGCCCCGCCGCCATGGTCACCTCCGTGGAGGGCGCGGAGGACTCCGAGGAACTGGCCCGCCGGGACCTCGACGCGCTGAAACTCGGCCCCGAGGACAGCGTTGTCGGCATCTCCGCCTCCGGCCGCACCCCCTACGCCGTCGGCGCCGTGGCGCACGCCCGCGCGCTCGGCGCCCTGACCGTCGGCCTGGCCTGCAACGCGCACAGCGCGCTCGGGGCCGCCGCCGAGCACGGCATCGAGGTCGTCGTGGGCCCGGAGCTGATCACCGGCTCCACCCGGCTGAAGGCGGGCACGGCGCAGAAGCTGGTGCTGAACATGCTGTCGACGATCACGATGATCCGGCTCGGCAAGACGTACGGGAACCTGATGGTCGACGTGCGCGCCTCCAACGACAAGCTCCGGGCCCGCTCCCACCGGATCGTCGCGCAGGCCACGGGCGCGGGCGACGACGAGATCGAGAAGGCCCTCACGGAGACCGGCGGCGAGGTGAAGCACGCGATCCTGGTCCTGCTCGCCGGTGTCGACGGCCCGACGGCCGCCCGCCTTCTGGAGGAGTCCGGCGGCCATCTGCGTGCCGCGCTGGCGCACACGCCCCGCTGACCCGCAGGCTCGGGGCGTGCGCAACCACCCCGCCGCCACCGCGGCCGCCGTCCTCGCCCGGGTCGGCGGCCCGGCCAACGTCACTTCCGTGGCCCACTGCATGACCCGGCTCCGGCTGAGCCTCGCCGACCCGACGGCCGGGGACGAGGAGGCCCTGCGGGCCGTACCCGGGGTGCTGGGCGTGGTGACCGCCGGCACCGACTGGCAGATCGTGCTCGGCCCCGGAGTGGTGGACGAGATCACGGCAGCGGTGGAGACCCTGCTGCCCCGACCGGCACCCGACGACACCCCCGCCCCGAAGAACCGGCGGCCCCACACCGACGCCGGCAAGAACCAGCCGCGCACCGGGCAACCGGCGCACCCGGACACCCGCCCGAAGGGGCAACCGCCCCACGCCGGCACCCCCCAGGCCGGGCAACCGCCCACCGGGCGACCGGCCCCCGCCGACACCCACCCGAACGCGGAACCGCTCACCGGTGCCGACGCGGGTGCTCTGCTGAAGGAGCGGCTGGGAAAGCGCAACGCCACCCCTCTCAAGACCGCTCTGCGCCGGGTCGCGAACGTCTTCGTTCCGCTCATCCCGGCGCTGATCGGCTGCGGGATCCTGGCCGGCCTCAACGGACTGCTGGTGAACGCCGGCTGGCTGCCCGGCCTGACCCCGGCCCTCTCCGCGATCGCCTCCGCCTTCATGGCGCTGATCGCGGTGTTCGTCGGTTACACCACGGCGAAGGAGTTCGGCGGCACGCCCGTGCTGGGCGGCGCGGTCGCGGCGGTCGTCGTCTACCCGGGCGTGGCGAAGGTGACGGCGTTCGGCGTGCACCTGGCCCCCGGGCAGGGCGGGGTGCTCGGCGCCCTCGCGGCGGCGCTGCTGGCGACCCGGGTGGAGAAGTGGTGCCGGGGCCGGGTGCCCGGGGCGCTGGACGTCCTGCTCACTCCCACGGTCACCGTGCTCGTCCCCGGCCTGGTGACGCTGTACGGCCTGATGTACGCGGCCGGCGCGGTGGCGACGGCGATCGGCACGGCGGCGAACTGGCTCCTCGCGACCACCGGGGCCGTGGCCGGACTCGTCCTCGGCGGCCTCTTCCTCCCGCTGGTCATGCTCGGCCTGCACCAGGCCCTGATCCCGCTGCACGCCACCCTGATCGACCAGCAGGGCTACACCGTCCTGCTCCCGCTGCTGGCCATGGCGGGCGCCGGCCAGGTCGGTGCGGCCCTCGCGGTCTACGTCCGACTCCGCCACGACCTCGCGCTGCGTACGACGATCCGCTCGGCCCTCCCGGCCGGCCTGCTGGGTGTCGGCGAACCCCTGATCTACGGCGTCTCGCTCCCCCTCGGCCGCCCGTTCCTGACCGCCTGCGCGGGCGGCGCGGCGGGCGGGGCGTTCGTCGGCTTCTTCGCCATGCTCGGCACCAAGGTGGGCGCCACGGCCATCGGCCCGTCGGGCTGGGCGCTGTTCCCGCTGCTGACGGGAGACCGGGGCCCCGGGCCGGCGGCGGCCGTGTACGGGGGCGGACTGCTCACGGGGTATGCGGTGGGGTTCGCGGCGACGTACCTGTTCGGCTTCGCCCGCCGCCCCCGGTGACGGTGGCCGCGCACCCGCGCCCGGCCGCACAGGGCACCATGGAGGGGAGGAGGGACCGACCGATATGAATCATGCCCAGCTCACCGCCCTGGGACGGGCTCTTCGGCTGCTCGGGGAGCACGGGGAGGCACTGACCGCCGACACGCCGGACGCCCGGCTGTACGAGGTCAGGGACGATCTCCGGCGGGCCCTCGACCTGCTGGACGACAGCGTCACCACCGGTGCGCCCGCCACCCGGTGTCCCGAGCATCCGCAGGGCCCCGTGGACGAGAGCGCGCCCGACCTGTGTCTGCTGTGCGAGACCCGGCGCCGGGCCGCCCGGCGGTCGGAGTTCCAGGGCAGCAGGCCCCGGCCGGTCGAGCCGGCCCCCTCGGCCCCCTCCCGGTACGGCGTGCGCGGTGACCGGCCGCAGCCCCAGCAGCGGTGGCTGCCGGAGCTGTGGAACGGGCAGGAGTGGCAGCTGTGCGGGACGCCGAGGAGGGACCGGCACGAGGCCGAGGCCTATCTCGCCGCACAGCGGCGCGGATCCCGGCCCGCCATGGCCTACCGGCTCGTGCACGAGTTCACCGACTACGAGGTGCTGCGGGTGTGGGGGACGCCGGTACGGGTCGACATCGAGCCGCTGGGCAACCTCTAGGCCGACAGGACCTGGGGGAGCAGCGGCAGGGGCGGGATCTCGTGGCCCTCCCACAGGCGTCTGCTGCGCTCCTCCGGGTAGGCCGTGACCGTCGGCTCCGCGTCGAGTATCCGCACCGGGCGCGCCTCAATGTCGTACGCCGGCCAGCCCGGGTCTCCCGTCCGGGCGAACGACGTCCAGGAGCGGCGGAAGCGGGCCGCCAGCTCCTCCGCCTCGGCCGGGATGTCCGCCCCCGCGAAGAGCAGACCGCCCAGGACGGCGCGGTACGTGCCGAAGAGCAGGGCGACGTCCAGGACATGGCAGGCGCCCAGGACGCCGCCGTTGCCCGGGGCCGGCCAGGTCAGTTCGTAGACGTGGGCGCTGCCGCCGCCCCTCAGCTGGGCCTCGGCGAGACGCAGGGTCGGTATCGCGATCAGCCAGTCCGTCTGGACCCGTTCGAACAGCGCGGACGGGGAGGCGTCCGGGAAGGCCGCGCGGTAGGCGCGCTCGCCCGCCTCGCCGCCCGGGGCCAGCAGGCGCAGGGTCCCCGTCAGCTGCTCGTCCGTGACCGTGCCGAGCATGCCGCCCATGGCCATGAAGAGACGGAACTCGTCGCGGTTGTGGCCGACCAGGAGGTCCACCTCGCGGGCCGCCCCCGCCGCGAGCGCCTGCCAGGGGGTGGTGGGCAGGACGTCGCCGTCGACGACCGGGGCGAACGGGCTGGCCGTCGGTGCCGCCTGGCCCCAGCTGCCGGTGTACTGGTGCATCTTGGCGCTCAGCGCCTGTCCGGCGTCCGTCAGCCGGCGCGGGTCGACGGCGGCCAGGTCCGCCGCCGTGGGCTTTTGGCCCGCCTCCGCCGCCAGCGCCACCGCGATGTCGCGCGCCAGCTCGGCGGAGAAGAACGTGCCGGGCACGCTCTGGGCCACCGCCCGGCGGAACAGGCCGCGGGCCCTCGGCATGGCCAGCAGCGAGGCCACCGAGCCCGCTCCGGCCGACTCGCCGAAGACGGTGACCCGGCCGGGATCGCCGCCGAACGCCGCGATGTTCGCCTGCACCCACTCCAGGGCCGCCACCTGGTCCAGCAGGCCCCGGTTCGCGGGGGCGCCGTCGAGGAGGGTGAACCCCTCCATGCCGAGCCGGTAATTGAGGGTGACCACGACGACGTCGCCGTCCCGGGCGATGCGCTGCGCGTCATAGGCGGGCAGGCCGGCGTGGCCCATCCGGTACGAGCCGCCGTGGATCCACACCATGACCGGACGGCCGGCGGCCGGGTCCGGCTCGGGCGTCCACACGTTCACCGTCAGCCAGTCGTCACCGGTGGGGCCGGGCGGCGCGGCCGCACCGCCCTGGGTGCCCACGTCCTGCGGGGGCGGGGGCCCGAAGGCGCACGCCTCCCGCGTGCCGTCCCAGGGCCGGACCGGGCGCGGGGCCCGGAACCGGGCCTCGCCCACCGGCGGTTCGGCGTAGGGGATGCCCCGGAAGACCGCCAGGCCGTCCTCGTGGCGACCGCGCACGGCGCCGGAGGCGGTGCGCACCACGGGTCCGGCGGTCCACGCCGCCCGGCCCCCGGACTCGCTCGTCGTCATGCTCGCTCCTCACTGGTCATCAGAGGAACGCACGACGGCGATCACGAGTGCCCGGTCAGCTGAGGGTCTTCACCGCGGCCGCGTCGTACGGCTTCAGCTCGTCGAAGCGGTCGGCGAGCACCTTGGCGGCCCACTCGGGGTCCTGGAGCAGCGCGCGGCCGACGGCCACCATGTCGAACTCGTCCGCCTCCAGGCGGTCCAGGAGGTTGTCGATGCCCTTGACCGGGGAGCCCTCGCCCTGGAAGGCGTTGACGAAGTCGCCGTCGAGGCCGACCGAGCCGACGGTGATGACCTGCTTGCCGGTGAGCTTCTTCGTCCAGCCGGCCAGGTTCAGGTCGGAGCCGTCGAACTCGGGCAGCCAGTAGCGGCGGGTGGAGGCGTGGAAGACGTCGACGCCGGCCGCGGCGAGCGGGGTCAGGATGGCCTCCAGCTCCTCGGGGGTCTCGGCGAGCCGGGCGGTGTAGTCCTGCTGCTTCCACTGCGAGTAGCGGAAGAGGATGGGGAACTCGGGCGAAACCGCCTCGCGGACCGCGGCGACGATCTCCGCGGCGAACTTGGTGCGGGCCACCGGGTCCCCGCCGTAGGCGTCCGTGCGCCGGTTGGTGCCCTCCCACAGGAACTGGTCGACGAGGTAGCCGTGGGCGCCGTGGATCTCCACGCCGTCGAAGCCGATGCGCTCCGCGTCGGCCGCGGCCTCGGCGAACGCGCCGATGACGGCGTCCAGGTCCGCCTGCGTCATGGCCTTGCCGGTGGGCTCGGCGCCCGCGGTGGTGATGCCGGAGGGGCCGACGGCGGGAGCGTCCGGGAAGGGAGCGTCACCTTCCTTGCGGACCATGCCGATGTGCCACAGCTGCGGCACGATGGTGCCGCCGGCCGCGTGCACGTCCTCGGCGACCTTCGCCCAGCCCGCCAGTTGCTCCTCCCCGTGGAACCGCGGCACCCGGTCGCTCTGCCCGGCCGACTCGTGGCCCACGTAGGTGCCCTCGGTGACGATGAGACCCACGCCGGCGGCGGCTCGGCGCGCGTAGTAGGAGCGCACGTCCTCGCCCGGTATGCCGCCCGGGGAGAACATGCGGGTCATCGGCGCCATCACGATCCGGTTCGGGACGGTGAGGCCGCCCAGGGCGATCGGGCGGGAGAGGATCTGTGCCGCGCGGGAGGCGGGGGGCGTGGTGGTCACGTGCGGGGCTCCTCGGGAGAGGTTCGGTCGACCGGCTGGTATGTGCATGCGCATTGTTGCACTCACTCAAGCAACCGCCTATGCGGTGCGGCACATTCCAGAACCCGGACGAGCGGTCACGTGATCCCGGCCACACGGCCGTCGGTCCGTACGAAGGAGGGAACGGTGGGGCGCCCCGAGGGGATGACGGCCCGAAACGCCCGAGGGCGGCACCCCCTGCCACAGACAGGGAGTGCCGCCCTCGGAAAAGGACAGGTGATCCGGGAAGGATCAGAAGTCCATGTCACCGCCCGGCATGCCGCCGCCGGCCGGCGCGGCGGCCTTCTCCGGCTTGTCGGCGATGACGGCCTCGGTGGTGAGGAACAGCGCGGCGATGGAGGCGGCGTTCTGCAGGGCGGAACGGGTCACCTTCGCCGGGTCGATGATGCCCTCGGCGACCAGGTCGACGTACTCGCCGGTCGCGGCGTTCAGGCCGTGGCCCGGGGTCAGGTTGCGCACCTTCTCCACCACGACACCGCCCTCGAGGCCGGCGTTGACGGCGATCTGCTTCAGCGGGGCCTCCAGGGCGATGCGCACGGCGTTGGCGCCGGTCGCCTCGTCACCCTCCAGCTCCAGCTTCTCGAAGACCTGGGAGGCCTGGAGCAGGGCCACGCCACCGCCGGCGACGATGCCCTCCTCGACGGCCGCCTTCGCGTTGCGGACGGCGTCCTCGATGCGGTGCTTGCGCTCCTTGAGCTCCACCTCGGTGGCGGCACCGGCCTTGATGACGGCCACGCCGCCCGCGAGCTTCGCCAGGCGCTCCTGGAGCTTCTCGCGGTCGTAGTCCGAGTCGCTGTTCTCGATCTCGGCGCGGATCTGGTTCACGCGGCCGTTGACCTGCTCGGAGGAGCCGGCACCGTCGACGATGGTGGTCTCGTCCTTGGTGATGACGACCTTGCGGGCGCGGCCCAGGAGGTCCAGGGTCGCGTTCTCCAGCTTGAGGCCGACCTCCTCGGAGATGACCTCGCCGCCCGTGAGGATGGCGATGTCGCCGAGCATGGCCTTGCGGCGGTCGCCGAAGCCCGGGGCCTTGACGGCGACGGACTTGAAGGTGCCGCGGATCTTGTTGACGACCAGGGTCGACAGGGCCTCGCCCTCGACGTCCTCGGCGATGATCAGCAGCGGCTTGCCCGACTGCATGACCTTCTCCAGGAGCGGGAGCAGGTCCTTGACCGAGGAGATCTTGGAGTTGGCGATGAGGATGTACGGGTCCTCGAGCACCGCCTCCATGCGCTCCATGTCGGTCGCGAAGTAGGCGGAGATGTAGCCCTTGTCGAAGCGCATACCCTCGGTGAGCTCGAGCTCCAGGCCGAAGGTGTTGCTCTCCTCGACGGTGATGACGCCTTCCTTGCCGACCTTGTCCATGGCCTCGGCGATCAGCTCGCCGATCTGGGTGTCGGCGGCGGAGATGGAGGCCGTGGAGGCGATCTGCTCCTTGGTCTCGACGTCCTTCGCCTGCTCCAGCAGGGCGGCGGAGACGGCCTCGACGGCCTTCTCGATACCGCGCTTCAGGGCCATCGGGTTGGCACCGGCGGCGACGTTGCGCAGACCCTCCTTGACCAGGGCCTGGGCGAGCACGGTCGCGGTGGTCGTACCGTCACCGGCGACGTCGTCCGTCTTCTTGGCGACTTCCTTGACCAGCTCGGCGCCGATCTTCTCGTACGGGTCCTCGAGCTCGATCTCCTTGGCGATGGAGACACCATCGTTGGTGATCGTGGGGGCGCCCCACTTCTTCTCGAGGACGACGTTGCGGCCCTTGGGGCCGAGCGTCACCTTCACGGCGTCCGCGAGCTGGTTCATGCCGCGCTCGAGGCCGCGCCGCGCCTCCTCGTCGAACGCGATGATCTTGGCCATGTGAAGTGGTCCCTCCAGGACTGGGGGTGATTCCTTCGGACCGCGCCCGCGCCCGCGACGGACGGCTCGCCGGCCTCGTGGTTCCTTGCCCCACCCGGCCTGCGGGCCTCACCGACCCGGTCCTTCACTGTCACTCTCACCTTCAGAGTGCTAACGCAATGATTAGCACTCGGCATGGTCGAGTGCAAGCGCCCGAGGGGGGTACGGCACCGCGTCAGCCGCCCGCGAACAGAGGAACCCCGGGCACGGCGAAGGGCCCGCACCCTCTGCGAGGTGCGGGCCCTTCGTACAAGAAACGTTCAGGCGCTGAGGCGAACCATGTCGGCCTGCGGGCCCTTCTGGCCCTGCGAGATCTCGAACTCCACCCGCTGGCCCTCTTCCAGGGTGCGGTAGCCGTCCATCTGAATGGCGCTGTAGTGGACGAAGACGTCCGCACCACCGTCGACCGCGATGAAGCCGTACCCCTTCTCCGCGTTGAACCACTTGACGGTGCCCTGAGCCATGCCTAACTCCCCTATTACTGGCCCTTGCACAGATCCGCACTTCGCGGACCCGGGTCAGACCTCACCCCCCATTGGTCGGGGGCGTGCGCCGGAACGCGTCGACCGCGGCTGAATGTATCTGTCCAACTGCCGTCTGCAACAGGTCAATCGGACGAGAATTCTGGACGCGAGCGGTCCGGAATGTGCCGAGAATTCATCCGAATTCAGGGCAAGTCGGGCCTCATAAAAGGCGCAAAAGCCGCATAAAACCCGCACACTTTGGCTACTTCTTGTCGGGCGTGCGGCATGAATCCAGGGCCTGCGACCCGAAGGCCGCGACCGCGTTCCCCAACTCTACCGCGCTCAATCACGCAGAATTGCCCCCTCCGTTTCTCTCACGGAGGGGGCAATCCGATGAACAGCCGGTAACCGGGGTTACCGAGGGTAATAATCAGCCGCCGGCGACGGCCGGGATGATGGAGACACCGGCGCCTTCGGGCGTCGCCGTCTCCAGGCCCTGCTCGAAGCGGACGTCGTCGTCGTTGACGTACACGTTGACGAACCGGCGCAGCTTGCCCTGGTCGTCCAGGACGCGCGCGGCGATGCCGGTGTGGTTCTTCTCCAGGTCGGCGATGACCTCGGCGAGGGTCGCGCCCTCGGCGGCGACCTCGGCCCGGCCGCCGGTGTAGGTGCGCAGGATGGTGGGGATGCGAACGGTCACGCTCATGCGAGGCCAGCCTCTCGGAAGGAGTCCAGGGTCGGGCGGATGGTGGCGGTGAGGCCGGTCCCGGCCACCGCGTCCAGGGTCTTCAGGCCGTCGCCGGTGTTGAGGACGACCGTGGTCTTCGCCGGGTCCAGCAGGCCCTCCTTGAGCAGCTTGCGGGTGACGCCGACAGTCACCCCGCCCGCCGTCTCCGCGAAGATGCCCTCCGTACGCGCCAGCAGCTTGATCGCGTCCACGACCTCCTCGTCCGTCACGTCCTCCACCGCGCCGCCGGTACGGCGGGCGATGTCCAGGACGTAGGGACCGTCGGCCGGGTTGCCGATGGCGAGGGACTTGGCGATGGTGTTCGGCTTCTGGGGGCGGACCACGTCGTGCCCGGCCTTGAAGGCGGTGGACACCGGGGAGCAGCCCTCGGCCTGGGCACCGAAGATCTTGTACGGCTTGTCCTCGACCAGCCCGAGCTTGATCAGCTCCTGCAGACCCTTGTCGATCTTCGTGAGCTGGGAGCCGGAGGCGATCGGGACGACGATCTGGTCGGGCAGCTGCCAGCCGAGCTGCTCGCAGATCTCGTACGCCAGGGTCTTGGAGCCCTCCGCGTAGTACGGCCGCAGGTTGACGTTGACGAAGCCCCAGCCCTCGCCGGCCGGGTCGCCGATCAGCTCGGAGCAGAAGCGGTTCACATCGTCGTAGTTGCCCTCGATGCCCACCAGCTCGCCGCCGTAGACCGCGGCCATGACGACCTTGCCCTGCTCCAGGTCGTGCGGGATGAACACGCACGAGCGGAGGCCGGCCCGGGCGGCGGCGGCGCCGACGGCGCCGGCCAGGTTGCCGGTGGAGGAGCAGGAGAGGGTGGTGAAGCCGAAGGCGCGGGCGGCCTCCAGGGCCTGGGCGACCACGCGGTCCTTGAAGGAGTGTGTCGGGTTGCCGGAGTCGTCCTTCACGTACAGACCGCCGGTCACGCCCAGCTCGCGGGCGAGGTTGTCGGCCTTGACGAGCTTGGTCCAGCCCGGGTTGAGGTTGGGCTTGTCGGTGACGTCCGCCGGGACCGGCAGCAGCGGCGCGTAGCGCCAGATGTTCGCGGGGCCGGCCTCGATACGGCGGCGCAGCTCCTCGGTGTCGTACGCGGAGAAGTCGTAGGCGATCTCCAGCGGGCCGAAGCACTCCTCGCAGGCGAAGACCGGGCCGAGCGGCACGCGGTGACCGCACTCGCGACAGCTCAGAGCGGCGGCGGGACCGAGGTCGACGGTGGAATCGCTGGTGGTTGCAACTGTCTGCACAGCCATGGAGGCGAGGCCCTTTCTCCTCATCTTCCTCACGACGCATCTCGCCGTGAGACGGATTTGGCACCTTCCCTAGCCGGGAGCCTCGCGGAAACGATCAGAACTGATCTACGAGAACCGACTGGAGGGTTGCCGGGGCTTCATCGGGCCGTGTCCCTCTGCCCCTCTGGATGAGCTGTATGCGGTTGTGGACGCTCGTGACCCCCGACATGCGATGGTCATCGGCGTTGTTCAAGACTGTAACCGACGGCCAGGACAGTTGAGATAGTCGTCCGAACCGCGAGACAAGAGTGAGGAGCCGCAGACTGTGCTGGAAGAAGTCGAGCGCTGGCTGACCACCCGGTCCTGGTCCGTGGCCGACCGCCCCCTCCACCGCATACTCGCCGCCAAGCAGCGCACGGGCCAGACGGTCAGCGTCGTGCTGCCCGCGCTCAACGAGGAGAAGACGGTCGGCGACATCGTCACCGTCATCCGCCGCGACCTCGTCGAGCAGGTACCGCTCGTCGACGAGGTCGTGGTCGTGGACTCCGGCTCCACCGACCGCACCTCCGAGGTCGCCGCGCGCGCCGGCGCCCGGGTCGTCCACCGCGACGAGATCCTGCCCCGCATCCCCGCCGTCCCCGGCAAGGGCGAGGTGCTGTGGCGTTCGCTGCTGGTGACCGGCGGGGACATCCTCTGCTTCATCGACGCCGACCTGCGGGAGTTCTCCTCGGACTTCGTCTCCGGGATCGTCGGCCCGCTGCTCACCGACCCGGAGGTCGACCTGGTCAAGGCGATGTACGACCGCCCGCTCACCACCGAGTCCGATGCGCCGGCCTCCGGCAGGGCCGCCGGGCAGGGCGGCCGGGTCACCGAGCTGATGGCCCGCCCGCTGCTGAACATGCACTGGCCGCAGCTCGCCGGCTTCGTGCAGCCGCTGGGCGGCGAGTACGCGGCCCGCCGCTCGCTGCTGGAGCAGCTGCCGTTCCCCGTCGGCTACGGCGTGGAGCTGGGCATGCTGGTGGACGCGCTGCACCTGGTGGGCCTGGACGCGCTGGCCCAGGTGGACGTGGGGGTGCGCAAGCACCGGCACCAGGACGGGCAGGCGCTGGGCCGGATGGCGGCCGCCATCTACCGCACGGCCCAGCTCCGGCTGGCCCGCGGCCATCTGATCCGGCCCACGCTGACCCAGTTCGAGCGGGGCGAGGACGGGTTCGAGCCCCGCACCTACTCGGTCGACACCGAGGAACGGCCGCCCATGCTGGAGATCGCGGAGTACGCGGAGCGAAGGGTGGCGTGAACGCGCCGTATACGGCCGCTCGCTCGCGTCTTCCCGGACGGACCGTACGTTTGAGCGTTTCCGGACCGGGCTAGGTTGAGGCGTATGGCTTCCACGCGCGGTGCTGCTGAAAAGGCTCGGGTGCTGGTCGCGTCGAATCGCGGCCCGGTCTCCTATCAGGTACGCGAAGACGGTTCGCTGCATGCCAGGCGAGGCGGCGGCGGGGTGGTCTCCGGGCTCTCCGCCATCGGGTCGGACGCGGAGTCCGTGTGGGTGTGCGCCGCCCTGGGCGACGGTGACCGGGCGGCCGTCCGGCGCGCGGACGGCGGGCTGCTGCCGGCCGAGGAGACCGGCGGGCAGCGGGTGCGGATGCTCGACATCGACGCGACCGTGCACGCCGAGGCGTACAACGGCATCGCCAACTCGGTGCTCTGGTTCGTCCACCACATGCTGTACCAGACCCCGCTGGAGCCGGTCTTCGACGCCGGGTTCCGGCGGCAGTGGGCGTCGTACGAGGCGTACAACCGGGCGTTCGCCGAGGCGCTGGCCCAGGAGGCGGCCGAGGGCGCGGCCGTGGTGATCCAGGACTACCACCTGGCCCTCGCCCCCCGCATGCTCCGCCGGCTCCGCCCCGACCTGCGCATCGGCCACTTCTCGCACACCCCCTGGGCCCCGCCGGACTACTTCCGCCTCCTTCCCGACGACATCGCCACCGAGCTGCTCAGCGGCATCCTGGGCGCGGACCGGGCGGCGTTCCTCACCCAGCGGTGGGCGGACGCGTTCACGGACTGCTGTCACACGGTGCTCGGGCCCGGCATCCCGTCCGGCACCCGGATCGGGGTGCACGGACTGGGTGCGGACGCGGACTTCCTGCGCAAGCGGGCGCACGAGGAGGACGTGGCCGAGCGGATGGCGGCGCTGCGCGAGGAGATCGGACCGGACCGGAAGACGATCGTCCGGGTGGACCGCACCGAGCTGTCCAAGAACATCGTGCGCGGGCTGCTGGCCTACGAGCAGCTGCTGGAGGACCACCCGGAGTGGCGGGAGAAGGTCGTCCACGTGGCGTTCGCCTACCCCTCCCGGCAGGATCTCGCCGTCTACCGCGACTACACCGCCGAGGTGCAGCGGGTCGCGGACGAGATCAACGGGCGGTACGGCACCGAGGGCTGGACCCCGGTGGTGCTGCACGTGAAGGACGACTTCGCGCGCTCCCTGGCCGCCTACCGGCTGGCCGACGTGGCGCTGGTGAACCCCATCCGGGACGGCATGAACCTGGTCGCCAAGGAGGTCCCGGTCGTCTCCGACGAGGGCTGCGCGCTGGTGCTGTCGCGGGAGGCCGGGGCGTACGAGGAGCTGGGCGAGGACGCGTTCGGGATCAATCCGTACGACATCCAGGGCACGGCGAAGGCCCTGCACGAGGCGCTGAGCCTGCCGGCGGCGGAGCGGGCGGAGCGGTCCAAGAGGCTGGCCGCGGCCGCCACCGCGCTGCCGCCGGCCCGGTGGTTCCTGGATCAGCTCGACGCGCTCCGGCGTGACTGAGCGACGCCCCGCACCGAGGCCCGTACGACCGCTCGGCGTGACGGAGCGGCGCCGGCCGTACGGTCCCGCGCGGGCGGCCGGTCAGGCCGTCAGCCGAGCTGAGCCGCCAGCCCCCGCAGCAGTTCCACGACGCCTTCCGGGCCGGCCACCACCAGGTCGGCCCGCTCGGCCAGTTCGGTGACCTCGGTGCTGCCGCTGCAGATCAACAGGCCGGGGGTGCCGTCGGCGCGGAGCTTGTCGACAGCGGCGAAGGCGGGGAGATCGCCCAGGTCGTCGCCTGCGTAAACGACGCATCCGGCCTTGGTGGTGCGGGCGTGGTCGAGGAGAGCCACGCCCTTGTCCATGCCCGGCGGGCGGAGCTCCAGGACCATCCGGCCGGGCTCGACGATCAGGCCGTGCCGGTTGGCGAGGTCGGCGAGGGGAGCGCGCAGCGCCTCGAACGTTGCCCACGGGTCGGCGGCACGGCGGGTGTGGACGGCGAGGGCCCGGCCCTTCTCTTCGACCCAGGTGCCCGGTCCGGCGCCGGCCCGCTCCAGCAGGCGCGGCAGCTCGGCGCGGACGGCGGCCACGCCGGGGTGCGGGGGCGGCGCGGTGACCGTGCCGGTGGCCGCGTCCCAGCGTTCGGCGCCGTAGTGCCCGAGGACGGTGAGGTGCTCCAGGCCGGGGACGTCGGCGAAGCCGCCGTACCGGACCGCCACCTCGGGCGGGCGGCCGGTGATCACGGCGACCGAGGCGATCTTCGGGGCGAGCGCGGCCAGCGCGGGCACCGCCTCGGGGTGGGCGCGGGCCTGCTCGGGGTCGGCCACGATCGGGGCCAGCGTGCCGTCGAAGTCCAGGCCGATCAGCGCGGAGCCGGGGCGGGCCAGGAGCGCGGCCAAGCCGTCCCGGCCGGCCTGGGTGCTCGGGATCGGCAGCGGGTGCAGGGAGTCCGTCGTCTGGGTGCCCATACCGCGACCCTATCCACGAGGGCCCCGGTCCACTCCTCAGCGCTCCGCGCGCCGTGCCTCCCGGACCCGCCGCAGCCGGTTCACCGTCACCGGGTCGTGGGCCAGTGCCCCCTCGTCGTCCAGCAGGGCGTTGAGGAGCTGGTAGTAGCGAACGGGGGCCAGGCCCAGCTCCTCGCGGATCGCCCGCTCCTTCGCGCCGGCGCCCGGAAAGCCCCGGCGCTCCAGCGCGAGGATGGCCTTTTCGCGGCTGCCCAGTTCCATGGGAGCCACGGTAGCGCCGGGCACCGACAGCCGGCCTAGCTCGCGTTGCTGCTGTCGGCCGCCGTGGCCGTCGACTGGAGGCGGGCCAGGACGCCGGCGGGGCTGCCGCCGGGGGCGACCGCCTGGCCGATGTTCTGCTTCACGGCCGCGCTGACCGCCGCCCAGGAGGTCTTGCCGACGGGGTACAGCTCGGAGGTGGGCAGCTGGTCGAGGAAGGCGTGCAGCGGCTTGTCGGTGGCCGCGCCCGACGCGCTCATGGCGGTGGAGGCGGAGCTGGTGACCGGCAGCAGCCCGTACTTCCGCGAGAAGGACAGGACGTTCTTCTTGGCGTAGACGAAGTCGAGGAAGTCGCCGATCTGTTCGGCGTGTCCGTTCTGCCGGAAGCCCATCATCCAGTCGGCGACGCCCATCGAGGCCCTGGACTTGCCGGTGCGGCCCGGCATCGGGACCATGCCGAACTTCACGCCCTTCCGCTCAGCCTGCTGGATCAGCGTGGGGTGCCCGTTGAGCATGCCGACCTGTCCGTCGGCGAAGGCGGCGAAGGCGGCGGCGCGGTTGAGCTTGCCGGGGGCGACCGGTCCGGTCAGGTCCTCGCCGACCAGCTCGTCCTTGAGCCAGGTGAAGGTCGCGATGTTCTGCGCGGAGTCGATCGTGTAGGTGCCGATGTCGTCGGTGTAGCCGCTGCCGCCGTTGCCGCCGCTGAGCAGCCACTGCATGGTCTCGGCCTGGGCCTCCTCGGGGCCGAGGGGCAGCGCGTAGGGGTACTTGACCCCCTTGCCCTTGAGCGCCTCGGCGTCGGCGGCCAGCTGGTCCCAGGTGGTGGGCGGGGTGATGCCGGCCTTGGCGAACAGCGTCTTGTTGTAGAAGAGCACGCGGGTGGAGGCGGCGAACGGGATGCCGTACTGCGTGTGCTTCCACTCGCCGGCGTCCGAGAGCTGGGAGAGGAAGTCGGCCTGGGTGCGGATGGAGAGCAGGTCCGAGGCCGGGTAGAGCTTGCCCGCGGCGGCGTAGTCGGCGTAGGCGCCGATCTGGGCCAGGTCGGGGGCGTGGCCGGCGTCGACCATCTCCTTGACCTTGCGGTCGACGTCGTTCCAGGAGTAGACGCTGACCTCGACCTTCACATCGGGGTGCTGCTTCTCGTACTCCTCGGCCAGGCCGTCCCAGTACTTCTTGGAGCTGTTGGCGGCGGAGTCGCCGTAGTCGGCGGCGACCAGTCTGAGGGTCACGTCGGAGGAGCCCGTACTCCCGCAGCCGCCGAGAACCGCCGTCATGCCCAGTGCGGACAGCACCGCGATCGTTCCTGCCGTACCCCGACGCACCCTCAAAGCCCCAACCCTGCCGTCTGACCGTTCAACATATGGACACATAAGGTCTACACCACGCGAGTGGACTAGACCTCTCCCGGGTGCGAGGGTCACACTAGGCCCCGTGGTGAGACATGTCATCGCCCTGGACGTGGGCGGTACCGGGATGAAGGCCGCTCTCGTCGGCGAGGACGGCGCGCTGCTCCACCGCGCCCGCCGCGCCACCGGCCGCGAGCGCGGCCCCGACGCGGTGGTCGCGGGCATCCTCGACTTCGCCGCCGAGCTGCGCGCCCACGGCCTGGAGCACTACGGCGAACCCGCCGCAGCGGCCGGCATCGCGGTCCCCGGCATCGTCGACGAGGAGCACGGCACCGCCGTCTACGCGGCCAACCTCGGCTGGCGGGACGTACCCCTGCGGGCCCTGCTCGCCGACCGGCTCGGGGTGCCCGTCGCCCTCGGCCACGACGTCCGCACCGGCGGCCTCGCCGAGGGCCGGATCGGCGCGGGCCGGGGCACGGACCGGTTCCTGTTCGTGCCGCTGGGCACCGGGATCGCCGGCGCCATCGGCCTGAACGGACGGGTCGAGGCCGGCGCGCACGGCTTCGCCGGCGAGATCGGGCACATCGTCGTACGGCCCGGCGGCTCGGCCTGCCCCTGCGGGCAGCACGGCTGCCTGGAGCGGTACGCCTCCGCCTCCGCCGTCAGCGAGGCATGGGCCGCGGCCTGCGGGGACCCGGACGCGGACGCGGCCGACTGCGCCAAGGCCGTCGCGTCCGGCGACCCGAACGCCGTCCGGGTCTGGCAGGAGGCGGTGGACGCGCTCGCCGACGGGCTGGTCACCGCGGTCACCCTGCTGGACCCCCGCACGCTGATCATCGGTGGCGGGCTGGCCGAGGCGGGGGAAGTGTTGTTCCGACCGCTGCGGGACGCCGTCCGGCGGCGCGTCACCTTCCAGAAACCGCCCACCATCGTCCCCGCCGCGCTCGGCGACACGGCCGGCTGCCTCGGCGCGGGCCTGATCGCACGGGATCTGTTGACGACGGACACTTCTACGACTCCGGAGGTAAGCACCTGATGGCAACCGAGCGGGACGATCAGGCTCCGGGCGGGAGCAGCGCCCCGAAGGGGGCGCGGGGCGGTACGGACATGCGGCTCCGCAGCGGGGCACGACAAGCCCCCACCGGCCCGCAGGTGCTCACCGGCGCGAACGTGGTGCTCCCCACCGGCACGGTCATCGACGGACAGCTGGCCGTCGACGGCAAGCACATCGCCGGCACAGCCCCGGCCGACGCCCGGATCATCGACGTCACCGGCCACTGGCTGGTCCCCGGCTTCGTCGACATCCACAACCACGGCGGCGGCGGAGCCTCCTTCTCCGGCACCCCCGAGCAGATCCTCACCGCCGTCCACACTCACCGCCTGCACGGCACCACCACCCTCGTCGCCTCCACCGTCACCGACGAGATGGATCTGCTGGTCCGCCAGGCCGGGCTGCTGAGCGAGCTGGTCGAGCAGGGCGACATCGCGGGCATCCACTTCGAGGGGCCGTTCATCTCACCGTGCCGCAAGGGCGCGCACTCCGAGGAGCTGCTGCGCGACCCGGACCCGGCCGAGGTCCGCAAGCTGATCGACGCGGCGCGCGGCAGGGCGACGATGGTCACCCTCGCGGCCGAGCTGCCGGGCGGCATCGACTCCGTCCGGCTGCTCGCCGAGCACGGCGTGATCGCGGCGATCGGGCACACGGACGCCAGCTACGAGCAGACGGTGGAGGCGATCGACGCGGGCGCCACCGTCGCCACCCACCTCTTCAACGCCATGCCCGCCCTGAACCACCGCGCGCCCGGCCCGATCGCCGCCCTGCTGGAGGACGAGCGGGTCACGGTCGAGCTGATCAACGACGGCACCCACCTGCACCCCGCCGCGCTGGAGCTGGCCTTCCACCACGCGGGCCCGGACCGGGTCGCGTTCATCACCGACGCGATGGACGCGGCCGGCATCGGCGACGGCCGCTACATGCTCGGCCCGCTGGAGGTCGAGGTCAGCCAGGGCGTGGCCCGGCTGGTGGAGGGCGGTTCGATCGCAGGCTCCACGCTCACCCTGGACCGCGCGTTCCGGCGGGCGGTGACCGTCGACAAGCTGTCGGTGGAGGACGCCGTGACCGCCCTGTCCGCCAACCCGGCCCGGCTGCTGGGGCTGTCCGACCGCATCGGTTCCCTGGAGCCCGGCAAGGACGCCGACCTGGTCCTGCTGGACGCGGACTTCGAGGTGCGGGGCGTGATGCGGCACGGCGCATGGGTGGTCGCGCCCCAACTGGCCTGATCCGTCCGGCTTTTCCCCGCACGGCGGCCGACCCACGACTGGGCCGGCCGCCGTCTCTTTGGCATGATCGGGGCCCCGGACACGATGACAGGCGCACGGACTTCGAGGGAGGTCGGCCCGGGTGATCCTCACGGTCACGCTGAACACCGCTCTCGACATCACGTATCGCGTGCGGTCGCTGCGGCCGCACACCTCGCACCGCGTCTCGGGGGTCGTCGAGCGGCCCGGCGGCAAGGGCGTGAACGTGGCCCGGGTGCTGGCCGCCCTCGGGCACCGGGTGGCCGTCACCGGGTTCGCGGGCGGTCCGACCGGCCAGGTGCTGCGCGAGCGGCTCACGGCCGGGGGCGGACCGGTGGACGCGCTGGTGCCGGTCTCCGGGGCGACCCGGCGCACCATCGCGATCGTGGACGAGCTGACCGGTGACACCACCCAGCTGAACGAGCCGGGCCCGCAGATCGCCCCGGCCGAGTGGGCGGCCTTCCTGGACCGGTACGAGGAGCTGCTGGCCGGCGCCTCGGCGGTGGCCCTGTGCGGCAGCCTGCCGCCGGGGGTGCCGGTGGGGGCGTACGCGAACCTGGTCCGCGCGGCCCGGTCCGCCGGCGTGCCGGTCCTGCTGGACACCAGCGGTGAGCCGCTGCGCCGCGGGGTCGCCGCCCGCCCGGACGTCATCAAGCCGAACGCCGACGAGCTGGCCGAACTCACCGGCTCCCACGAGCCGTCGCGCGCCACCCAGGACGCCCGCCGGCGCGGGGCCCACGCGGTGGTCGCCTCCCTCGGCGCCGACGGCCTGCTCGCGGTGACCCCCGAGGGCCGCTGGCGGGCCGTACCGCCCGCCCGCCTCCACGGCAACCCGACCGGCGCGGGCGACTCGGCGGTCGCGGGCCTGCTGTCGGGCCTGGTCGAACGCCTCCCCTGGCCGGACCGCCTGACCCGCGCTGTCGCCCTGTCGGCGGCGACGGTACGCGCCACCGCCGCAGGCGAGTTCGACCCCGCCGCCTACGCGGAACTACTGGACCGGGTGGCGGTGTCGGGGGAGTTCAGCGCGGCCTAGCTGTCCCGCTTGACGCGGCCCTTCTTGATCCACATCTGGTCGATGAGGACGTTGCACTTGTCGCCGGGCTGGCAGGAGATCGAGATGGTGTTGGAGCCCTTGTTCAAGTTCGGCCACACGTAGGAGTTGGTCCACCCCTTGGCGAAGTCGCCCTCGGCTGCGTGCCTCCAGTTCTCCAGGCCCAGCTTGCTGCCGAACGGCTTGCCGTTGACAGTGACCGACATCGACTGGTCGTCGCCGGCGGCGCTGTAGTTGACGAAGAGGGTGTACGGGCCCTCCTCGGGAATGTCGTCGACCGTCCAGGTCACCGAGGCACCGACCTGGTTGAGCCCGCCCACGTAGCTGCCGTCGGCCGACCGCGCACCGGTGACGTCCGAAGCCCCCGCGGCACCGCCGACCAGCTGAAGGCTCTTGTCCGCGCCGTCGACCTTGGGCAGCTCGCCCGGCGTTGCCGAGCTGCTCCCCGACGGGCTCGGCTTGCCGCTCTGGGACTGGGTCGGGGCCGGGCCGGCGTCGTCGCCGGACTTGTCGTCGTCCGTGTTGCCGTTGATCATCGCGACGCCGATGCCGATGACGACCGCGGCGACGACCGCGACCGCGCCGATCAGCAGGCCCTTGGTGTTCGGGCCGCGCCGGCCGGGCGCGGGGGGCGCGGGCCGGCGGCCGGCCGGGGCGCCGCCGGGCACCGTCTCCGGTGCCTGGTAGTGGGCGCTCGGCCGGCCGTAGCCACCCTGCTGCTGGGGCCCGCCCTGGCCGTAGGCGGCCTGCGGCTGGCCGTACTGGCGCTCACCGACCGCGCGCACCCTGCTGACCGAGTTCGGGTAGCCGTAACCACCGGACGGCGGCTGGGCTCCCCGGGCCTGGCCGTCTGCGTACAGGTAGCCGAACGGGTCGTCGTCCTCGGGCGTGCTCGCGCCGTTGTCGCCGGGCGTCATCCCTTGGTACTCCTCAACAGGTGCGGGCGGATGCGGTACGGGTTTGGAATGGCGAGCCTACCCGCTCTCACTCGTCCAAACGGGTGAGTCGAACCGCATCAACACGCTGACCTGCGACTCATCCGGCGCGGCGGTGCTGTTTGGGACGAGATCGTTTCTCTACGTACATCCGTTCGTCAGCGGATTTCAGCACCTCGTCCGCCGTCATGCCGCAGTGCGCCCAGCCGATGCCGAAGCTCGCACCCACCCGGACGGCCCGGCCCTCGGCGCGGATCGGCTGGATGATCTCGTTGCGCAGCCGTACGGCGAGGTCCTGGGCGTCGGCCCGGCCCAGGCCGTCGGCGAGGATGACGAACTCGTCGCCGCCGAGCCGGGCGACCGTGTCCCCGTCCCGCACGCCGTTGCTCAGCCGGCGCGCGACCTCGATGAGGACCGCGTCGCCCGCGTTGTGCCCGAAACGGTCGTTGATCGACTTGAAGCCGTCGAGGTCGCAGAAGAGGACCGCGAGGCCCTTGGTGCCGTCGTCGCGGCCGTCCTCCGGGGCGACGGTGTGCACATGGTGGTCGAAGGCGTCGTACGCCTCCGGGGCGGGCGCGAAGTCGAAGCCGTGACCGGCGGAGCCGAGGGCCTGGGGGTGGCCGTAGGCCGCGTCCAGGGAGTCCAGGGCGTCGGCGTGGGCGGGGCGCTGGCAGAGCCGGGCCGACAGGCGGGAGCGCAGCTCGGCGGAGTTGGGCAGGCCGGTCAGCGAGTCGTGCGAGGCGCGATGGGCGAGCTGGAGCTCGCGCCGCTTGCGCTCCTCTATGTCCTCGACGTGGGTGAGCAGGAAGCGGGGGCCGTCGGCGGCGTCGGCCACGACGCTGTTGCGCAGGCTGACCCAGACATAGGTGCCGTCCCGGCGGCCCAGGCGGAGCTCCGCGCGGCCGCCCTCGGCGGAGGTGCGCAGCAGGGTGCCGATGTCCTCGGGGTGGACCAGGTCGGAGAAGGAGTAGCGGCGCATCGCGGAGGCGGGGCGGCCGAGCAGCCGGCACAGGGCGTCGTTGGTGCGCAGGATGCGGCCGTGCTGGTCGCCGCCCATCTCGGCGATGGCCATGCCGGAGGGGGCGTACTCGAAGGCCTGCCGGAAGGATTCCTCGCTGGCGCGCAGGGCCTGCTGCTCGCGTTCCAGGCGGACCAGGGCGCGCTGCATGTTGGCCCGCAGTCGGGCATTGCTGATCGCGATGGCGGCCTGGAAGGCGTACATCTGGAGCGCCTCTCGGCCCCAGGCGCCGGGGCGCCGGCCGTTGCGCGGCCGGTCGACGGAGATGACCCCGAGCAGCTCGCCGCAGGCGCCGCCCTGCACGCCCGGGGTGTACATGGGCGCGAAGAGCCGGTCGGAGGGGTGCCACTCGTCCTCGAAGCGCGGCGCGGGCCCGTCGGTGTACCACTGGGGGACGTCGTCGTCGTCCAGGACCCAGCCCTCGGTGTGCGGTATGAAGATCAGGTCGCCCCAGCGCTCACCCATGTTCAGCCGTCGGTCCCAGGACTCGCGGGAGCCGACCCGGCCGGTGATCAGGGCCTCGGCGGCGGAGTTGCCGGAGAAGGCGGCGACGACGAGGTCACCGTCGGGCCGTACGAGGTTGACGGCCGCCATCTCGTACCCGAGCGCGCCCACGGCGCCGTCGGCGACGGTCTGCAGTGTGTCCGCCAGGCTGCGTGCCGTGTTCATGTCGGCCATGACCTGGTGCAGCTGTCGCAGGGACGCAAGACGGACATACGGCTCCGACTCGGTCTCCATGCTCGCCCTCCCCCCGAGACCTCGCAGCGAATCAAGGGTTGTCTTCGGCGCTTCTCCCGCGTCTTTCGCGGCGGCTCTTTGCGTTCTTCTTGCGGCTTCCCCGCCACTGAATCACAGCGCGCTGCTCACTCGGTACACAGGGTCAACAATTCCTGCCCCTTGTGACTCAAGTCACAGGGGAACGTGAACAATTGAGGTGGAGTTTCCGCGTTTCGCCTGTGCGTTTACCGAAGGCAAGGAGTGCGGGTTCGCACACATGATGCACACAGCCGGTGCACCGTTGGTCCTAGGACCCGGCTCGTGCGAAGGGCCGATGCGGTCCGCTCGGGGCGAAGGCTAGCGTTTCCGGCGTGCTGAACTCTCCCTCCTCCACCACCCCCCTGCCTTCCGGGCATGCTGAGGGGGTGAGCAACGACGAGTTCCGGGCCGCGATGTCCCGGCTGGCCGCGGGCGTGGTCCTGGTCACGGCGCAGGAGCCGCCGCTGGACCCGGACGACCCGGGGGCGCCGGACGTGGAGGACGTCGGCATGACCGCCACCGCCTTCATGTCGGTCTCCCTCGACCCGCCGCTGGTGCTGGTCAGCCTGCGCGAGGGCGCCCGCATGGACGACCTGCTGGCCGAGCAGCCGCTGTGGGCGGTGTCCGTCCTCGCCGAGAGCCAGCGGCACATCGCGGGCCGGTTCGCCATGAAGGGCAGGATCAGCGACCGGCTGCTCTTCGAGGACATCCCCTACGTCCGCGGCGAGGCCACCGGCGCCCCGCTGGTGGGCGGCGCGCTGGCCACCCTGGAGTGCCGGACCGAGCAGCGGGTGGCCGCGGGCGACCACACCCTGGTCGTCGGCCGCGTCCTGACCGCGCACGTGCCCAGCGCGGAGGGCGGCCCCCTGCTCTATTTCCGCGGCAGATACCGGCAGTTGGGCTGAGCACGGGAATTCCGCGGACCCGAAATTCCGTGGCTGCCGGGAAACACGCGTGCCTAAGGTGCCGGGATGACAGTTCGTCTGGAAGAAGTCACGCGCGACAACTTCGACACCGCCGTGGGCATCCGCGTCCGTGCCGACCAGGAACAGAACGTCGACCCGGTCGTGAAGTCCCTCGCCGAGGCGTACGTGTATCCCGCGGGCGTCGCCTGGCCGCGCCTGATCGTCGACGACGGGCGTGCGGTCGGCTTCCTGATGGCTTTCCTCGACATCGACTGGCACGGCGACGGCAGCGTGCGCCGCTCCGGACTGTGGCGGCTGAACATCGCCGCCGGCGAACAGGGCCGGGGCTACGGCGGCTTCGCCGTCGACGCCGTGGCCGAGGAGATCCGCCGCCGCGGCGGCAAGGAGCTGTACGTCACCTGGCACCCCGGCCCGGCCGGCCCCGAGAACTTCTACCTCCGCCTGGGCTTCCACAAGAACGGCGAGACGAGCGGGGGCCAGACGGTGGGCGTGCTGCCCCTCTGACCACCCGGCCCCACCGCCCGCCGCCGCGCTCCGCTGGACCTCCCGAGGCCCCGTCCGCCAAACCCCCGCCTGCCCCGCCCTTCGACCGGACGACGGGAGTTCGACGGCAGGACCTAGACCTCCTCCACGGTGAGCTCCGCCAGACGGGCCGGGTCGGCGATGATGTCGATCACCGAGATGCGGTCGGCCACGAAGGTGAAGGCCAGCACGCGCTCCGGACGCCCGTCGGCGTACACGGCCAGGCCGGTCGCGCCGTCGACCAGCACCGGACGCGCGATGCGCGCCAGGTGGGCGAAGCTCGCCGCACCGGCGGCCACCCGGGCCGCGCCGCTGCTGACCCCGGCCTCACTGCGGGCCACCACGTCCGGGTCGAGCACCGCGAGCAGCCCGTCGAAGTCGCCGCCCCGGGCGGCGGCCAGGAAGGCGTCCACCACCTCCCGCTGCCGGGCCAGGTCGGCCTCCGGCGCCTCCACTCCCCGCACCCGGCGCCGGGCCCGGCTGGCGAGCTGCCGTGCCGCGGCCGGGTTGCGCCCGATGATGCCGCCGATCTCCTCGAAGGGCACCCCGAACAGATCGTGCAGCACGAACGCCAGCCGCTCGGCCGGCGACAGCGTGTCCAGGACGACGAGCAGGGCCGGCCCGACCGAGTCGGCGAGCAGGGCGTCGTGCGCGGGGTCCGGTTCGGCGGACGGCGCCGGCTGCCAGCTCTCCAAAGGCTCCTCACCCCGGGACCGGCGGGAGCGGAGCATGTCGAGGCAGACCCGGCCGACGACGGTCGTCAGCCAGCCGCCGAGGTTCGCCACCTCCCGGGTGTCGGACCGGCTCAGCCGGAACCACGCCTCCTGTACGGCGTCCTCGGCCTCGGCGACGGAGCCCAGCATCCGGTAGGCGACGGCCCGCAGGTGCCCCCGGTACGCCTCGAACCGCTCGGCGAGAAAGTCGTTGTCGGTCATGAGTGGGGCCGGCCTCTCCGTAGTCGTCCTGGGTGCTCCCGCACTCCGTCTGACGACGGGGAAGCCGAGGATGTGACAGAGCGGCCCCGCTCGGGTCGGCCAGGGGGCACGGTCCGTTGCCGGCCGGCACGCCCCGGAAGCAATGCCCTAGCCCCAGTCCCGGCCCGTGCGCCCGCGCTTCGTCTCGGCGCGCTGCTTCTTCTCCCGCAGCCGGCGTTCGTTGATGCCGCGCGGGATGCGGGTCGGCTTGCGGGGCTTCGGCGGCGGTGCGGTCACCTCCGCGAGGAGCGCGGCGAGGCGTACGGCGGCGGCTTCGCGGTTGCGCCACTGGGAGCGGTGCTCGGAGGCCCGTACGGACACCACCCCGTCGACGAGGCGGCCGGCCAGCCGCTCCAGCGCCCGCGCCTTCCACACCGGAGGGAGCGCCTCGGTGCGGGCCAGGTCGAAGCGCAGCTCCACCTGCGAGTCGCTGGTGTTGACGTGCTGTCCGCCGGGCCCGGACGACCTGGAGAAACGCCACATCAGCTCGGCCTCGGGAAGCGAGACCGAACCACGGATGAGATAGGGCCCGGACATGCGTCCCATGTTCCCGGTCCGGACCGGTGCACGTCACCTGGATTTCGGCTCGGTAAAAAAGGTAAAGAGCTCAGGAACCACCGGGACGCGCTGGACGTTCTTCCCGATGACGGTAGCTTCGTCGGCACAGCCGTGCACGGACGGATGTGCACGGATATGCACGGGTAACTAGGGAAGGGACTCCCAACATGGCTGTAAGCCTGTCCAAGGGTGGCAACGTCTCGCTCACCAAGGAGGCTCCGGGCCTGACCGCCGTCACCGTGGGCCTCGGCTGGGACGTCCGCACCACCACCGGCACGGACTTCGACCTGGACGCCTCCGCCATCGCGGTGAACGGCCAGGGCAAGGTCTACTCGGACGCGCACTTCGTCTTCTTCAACAACAAGCAGACCCCGGACAACTCCATCGTCCACACGGGCGACAACCGTACGGGCGAGGGTTCCGGCGACGACGAGGCGATCAACGTCAACCTGGCCGCGCTCCCGGCCGACGTCGACAAGATCGTCTTCCCGGTCTCCATCTACGACGCCGAGAACCGCGGCCAGAACTTCGGCCAGGTCCGCAACGCCTACATCCGCATCGTCAACCAGGCCGGCGGCGCCGAGATCGCGCGCTACGACCTCTCCGAGGACGCGGCCACCGAGACGGCCATGGTCTTCGGCGAGCTGTACCGCAACGGCGCGGAGTGGAAGTTCCGCGCCGTGGGCCAGGGCTACGCCTCGGGCCTGGTGGGCATCGCCCAGGACTTCGGCGTGAACGTCTGACCGGCGTGACGCATGTGAGAAGCCCCTGGTCGCGGTGGTCCGCGGCCGGGGGCTTCCGGTCTTCGGGGACCGGGGCGTCCGCTCCGGCACAGGGCGCTTGCGGTGTCCCGCGCGCTCCGTTGACCGGACGATCCTCGAGCCCCCGGCCCTCGTGATCGCGCTGGCCCAGCACCCCGGCCCGGCCGACCCGGACCCGTGGATCGGGCTGCTGATGGTCGACGCGTCCGAGCAGCGCAAGGGATACGGCCGACGGGTCGCCGCGCTGGTCGAGGAGCGCTTCCGAGCCGCCGGGCGCCTGGGCGTACGGCTCGCCGTCCTCGACAACAACCCGCGGGGCCTGCCCTTCTGGACCGCCCTCGGCTACGAGACGTTCGACCACCGCCCCGACCGCGCCCTCGGCCGCCCGTGCGCGGTCCTGCGCAAGGTGCTGCCCCGGGTGTGACGTTTCACGGCTCAACTGCGCTGTACACAGCGGGTGTTGGGCGCACTGATCGCGTCCGGATAACGGATTCCGCAGCTCGGCTTTCGGATACGAACACGTAAAGTCTTGACGGCACCCTGTCAAACAGAGGGGTTGCGGTGTCACCCTCTCCTTCACCCGCCGCAACTCTGTGCATCCCCTGTGACCCACCTGTGTCTCCCCCCACGAGACCAGTCAGAAGGAGATCGAGTGAGACAGCAGTCCCACGACACCGGCGCCGCCACCCGTACTCCCCGCAAGACAGCCGTGCGCGCCGCCGCCCTGGTCGGCTCGGCGGCCATGGTCGTCCTCGCTCTGCAGAACGGTCCCGCGACCGCCGCACCCGCGCCGCACCCGGCCGGCGCCAAGTCCGTCGCGCTCAGCGCCCCGGCCCGCGCCGCCGCTCTGCGGTCGGCCCAGGAGCACGCCGGTGCGGCGGCCCGTGAACTCGGCCTCGGTGCCAAGGAGAAGCTGGTCGTCCGGGACGTCGTCAAGGACGCCGACGGCACCGTGCACACCCGCTACGAGCGCACCTACGCCGGTCTGCCGGTGCTCGGCGGCGACCTGGTCACCCACGTGGCCGAGAACGGTGCGCTCAAGGGCGTCAACAAGGCGGTCAAGGCCCGGATATCCGTGCCGACGACCACCGCCGCCGTCCCGGCGGCGAGCGCGGAGAAGACCGCTCTCAAGGCCGCCGGCACCGCGAAGGCCACCGCCGCCGGCGCCCGCAAGGTCGTGTGGGCGGCCGGCGGCACGCCGGTCCTCGCCTACGAGTCCGTCGTCAAGGGCCTCCAGCACGACGGCACCCCGAGCGAACTGCACGTCATCACGGACGCCCGGACCGGCAAGAAGATCTACTCCTACGAGGGGATCGACACCGGCACGGGCACCAGCCAGTACAGCGGCACCGTCCCGCTCGGCACCACCGCCGCCTCCTCCGGCGGCTACGACCTGGTCGACGGCGGCCGCGGCGGTCACAAGACGTACGACCTGAACAGCGGCACCAGCGGCACCGGCACGCTCTTCCACGACGCCGACGACGCCTGGGGCGACGGCACCGTCAACAACCGCCAGACCGCCGCCGTCGACGCCGCCTACGGCGCCGCCGTCACCTGGGACTTCTACAAGTCCGCGTTCAACCGCAGCGGCATCGCGGGCGACGGCAAGGCCGCCTACTCCCGCGTCCACTACGGCAACGCCTACGTCAACGCCTTCTGGTCCGACAGCTGCTTCTGCATGACGTACGGCGACGGCACCAACAACGCCGACCCGCTGACCTCGCTCGACGTGGCCGGCCACGAGATGAGCCACGGCCTGACCGCGGCCACCGCGAAGCTCAACTACAACCGTGAGTCCGGCGGTCTGAACGAGGCCACCTCCGACATCTTCGGCACCTCGGTGGAGTTCTTCGCGAACAACTCCACCGACGCCGGTGACTACCTCATCGGCGAGAAGATCGACATCAACGGCGACGGCACCCCGCTGCGCTACATGGACAAGCCCAGCAAGGACGGCGCCTCCGCCGACTACTGGTCGAAGACGGTCGGCCGCCTCGACGTGCACTACTCGTCCGGTGTCGCCAACCACTTCTTCTACCTGCTGTCCGAGGGCAGCGGCGCGAAGACGATCAACGGGGTCTCCTACAACTCCCCGACCTACGACGGCTCCGCGGTCACCGGCATCGGCCGGGCCAAGGCGGCCCAGATCTGGTACAAGGCCCTGACCACGTACTTCACCTCGACCACCACCTACGCGGGTGCCCGCACCGGCACCCTGCAGGCCGCGGCCGACCTGTACGGCTCGGGCAGCGCGGAGTACAACGCGGTGGCGGCGGCCTGGAAGGCCGTCAACGTCAAGTAGTCCCGCACGCGCGGAACACCACAGGCCGGGCCGCCCGTCACGGGTGGTCCGGCTTGCCGTCTCCGTACAGCCAGTCCTTCCAGATCTGGCCGAAGTCCTCGTCCGGGGCCTTCTTCTCCACGAAGGCGGTGAAGTCGGCGGTGTTCGCGGTGCCGTGGCGGTGGGCCGCGGCCCAGCCCTGGAGGATGTCGTAGAAGGTGTCGTCGCCCACCTTCTGGCGGATCTTCTCCAGGACCATCGCACCGCGCTGGTAGACGGGGCTGTCGGAGATGTGCGCGGCACTGGAGGGTTTCGCCGGCGGAAAGGCCCAGATCGCCTCGTCGTCGTCCTCGTACAGCTCGGTGAACGTCTCCTCGGTGCTCTTGTCGCCGAAGTCCTCCTCGTACAGCCACTCCGCGTAGGTCGCGAAGCCCTCGTTCAGCCACATGTCCCGCCAGCTCTCGGGGGTGACCGAGTCGCCGTACCACTGGTGGGCGAGTTCGTGCACGAGCGTGCTGGTGTCGAACTGGTCGCCGGGGAAGAGGGGCCGGTTCTGGGTCTCCAGGGCGTAGCCGACGTCGTGCGGCCGGTCGACGATCGCGCCGGTGGAGGAGAAGGGGTAGGGCCCGAAGTTGGTCTCCGCCCAGTCGATGATCTCGGGTATCTCCGCGAGGACGTCCTTGCTCGCCTTGGCCTGGGTGGGGTCGACGGCGGTGAGGATCGGCAGGCCGTGCGGGCCCGTGGTGCGCGAGATGTCGTAGTGGCCTATCGCGACGGTGGCGACATAGCTCGCCATGGGCTGGGTGGTGTGCCAGTGGTAGGCCGTACGGCCGCCCTGGTCGCGCCGTTCCGTCAACTCACCGTTGGAGACGGCCTGGAGGCCCTTCGGCACGGTGACCGTGATGTCGTAGGCCGCCTTGTCGGAGGGGTGGTGGTTGCCGGGGAACCAGGCCATGGAGCCGACGGGTTCGCCGACGGCGAGGGCGCCGTCGGCGGTGGGCAGCCAGCCCTCCTCGGAGTCATCGGGGTCGGTGAGGGTGCGCGGGCTGCCCGAGTAGTGCACGGTCGCGCGGAAGGTCTCCCCCTTGCGGAGGTCGTCGTGCGGGCGGACGGTGAGTTCCCGGCCGGCGCGGCTCCAGCGGGCGTCCTTGCCCTCGACGCGGACCGAGTCGACGTGCAGCCCGGCGAGGTCCAGGTCGAAGGCCGACAGGTCCTTGGTGGCCCGGGCGGTGATCACGGCCGTGCCGGTGAGACGGCGGGTGGCCGGGGTGTAGTCCAGGGTGAGGGCGTAGTGGCCGACGTCGTAACCGCCGTTGCCGGCCTTCGGGAAGTACGGGTCGCGTACGCCGGAGCCGCCCGGGGTGCCCCGCACACCGCCGTCGCACGCGGTGCCGGTGAGAGCGAGGGCGAGCAGGGCGGCGACGGCCGGGACAAGGCGTACGGATCTGGACATGCCAGTGATCTTAGGCGGCCGGGTCGCACCGGGGGCGGGATCCGGCGGACCGGCGTGACACCATCTCCCCGTGCTCGACATCGGCTACGCCCTCTCCAACCGGTTCCCGGACCCGCCGCAGACCGACTACCGCCGCGCGGACGTGCACGCGCTGCGGCACGACCTGTTCTGCGGAGACGTCTATCTCGCGGACACCGAGACCGACCGGGAGCTGTCCACAGCCTGGGGATGGGTGCCCGTGCTGGACTTCGCATGGGCGCTGTGCGACATCGTGGAGCGGCTGGACCGGGATCCGATGGGCTCCCGCGCCGCCCGGCCGCAGCGGGCGGAGCTGGACTTCACCGAGTCCACCGACCGGATGCTCTTCGAGCGCCGCTTCGGCTGGGTGGACATCACCGCCGACTGGATGCCGGCCGAGGAGTCCCCGCTGACCTTCTCCCACACCGAACTCCGCCGCGAGGCCCGGGACTTCCTGCACGACCTGATCGCGGACCTGACCGACCTCCATGACGACCTCGCGGAGAACCCGGCGATCTGGACCCTCCAGGCCCGCTTCCCCCGGCTGCCCTGACTCACCCCTCCACCCGGATCCCCAGCTCCGCCGCCAGCACCGGGGCCAGATCCAGCAGCTGGCCCGGGCTGATCACCGCGCCGGAGAGCCGGTCCAGGCCGCGGCCGATCTCCAGCGGGTCGGCACCGCGGAGGTCCACGTCCTTCAGGGTCGCCCCGCCGAAGTCGGCCCCCTTCAGGGCGCAGCCGGTGAACTCCACGCGCTCCAGGTGCGCGCCCGCGAAGTCCGGCTCCACCAGGACGCAGGAGTCGAAGACGACGTCCGTGAGGCGGGCCTCGCGGAGGTTCAGGCAGTCGATCTTGCCGCCGCGGACCAGGACCCGCTCCAGCACCGCGCCGTGCAGCTGGGTGCCGCCCAGCCGCGGGTCGACCAGCTCCACGTCCCGGAAGGTGGCCTCGGCCAGCTGCGTGCCGACCCCGCGCAGCCCGGTCAGCACCGAGTCCAGCACCCGGGCCCGCCCGAGTGCCGTGTCGTCCACCGCGCAGCCCGTCAGTGCGCAGTCCATGAAGCGGGCGCCCACGCCGTCCTGCCCGGCCAGGTCCAGCTCCCTGAACTCCAGCCCGTCATAGTCACCGTCCGGCTCCAACTCCTCTGCCGGCCACGGCTCCAGGGGCGGCAGCCGCAGCTCCGGCCGTCGCGCGCCCTTCACCCCTGCCCGGCCCGCCGGCCGGCTTCCCGTCGCTCGCCTCACCATGCGCCCATGCTGCACCCCGCCACTGACAATCCGCCCGGAGCTGCGAAGACGCCCCGGAGCGGCCGGTGATGTCACATTCCCGAGGGCCTGGGCCGTCGTACTCCCCGAGCAGGTGAACCGACCCCAGGGAGACCCCCATGCACCGCATCACCGTCATCGGCGGCGGCTTCGCCGGACTCACCGCCGCGATCACCGCCGCCGAGGCCGGCGCGAAGGTCACCGTGTACGAGGCCCACCACACCCTGGGCGGACGCGCCCGGACGGCGGAGGGGCCGTACCGGACCAACGAAGGGCCGCACGCGCTCTACGCCGGCGGACCGCACTGGACCTGGCTGCGGCAGCGAGACCTGATCGGCCCGCTCGCCGCGCTGCCGCCCCTGGAGGCCGCCCGGCTGCGGCTGCGCCACCACGGCGTGCTGCGCCGCACCCCGCCCTTCGCCATGCTCAAGCTGGTGCGGCGCCGGATCGGCCCGGCCCCCGTCGACGCCGACTTCCTCGGCTGGGCCACCGGGCTCGCCGGCGAGGAAGGCGCCCGCGCGGCGGCGAACTACGCGGCCGTGGCCCTCTTCCACCACGACCCGGGCAGCCTGTCCGCGGCCTTCGTGCAGGAGCGCCTGCGCCGGGCCACCAAGCTGCCGCCGGAGGCGCACTATCCGCGCGGCGGCTGGGCGTCGGTCGTCGAGCGGATGGCCGCGCGGGCCTGGAACATGGGCGTGCGGATCGAGACGGGGTCCCGGGTGGCGGAGCTGCCGGAGGACACCCCGGTCGTCGTCGCCACCCCCCTGCCCGCCGCCCGCAGCCTGCTCCGCGACTCCTCGCTGACCTGGCCCGGCGGCCGTACCGTCCTCCTCGACCTCGCCGTCCGCGCCCGGCGCGGGGACCCCTTCGCCGTCTCCGACCTGGACGCGCCCGGCTGGATCGAGCGGTTCACCGCGCAGGACCCGTCCCTCGCGCCGGCCGGGGAGCAGCTGCTCCAGGGGCAGTTCCCGGTCGGGCCCGGCGAGACCCGGGCCGACGGTCTCGCCCGCGCCGAACAGCTGCTCGACCTGGGGTTCCGGGGCTGGCGGGAGCGGGTGACCTGGCGCCGGGAAGCCGTGGCGGACGACCGTACCGGGGCCGTGGACCTGCCGGGCCGCAGCTGGCGGGACCGGCCCGCGGTGGACCGCGGCGACGGGGTCTACCTCGCGGGCGACCAGGTGGCGGCCCCGGGCGTACTTGCGGAGGTGTCCTTCAACAGCGCGGTGACGGCGGTGTCCCTGATCCTCGGCCGGTCCGCCCTTGACCTCAAGCGCGCTTGAGGTCGGAGGCTGAGCGTCACACAGCATCGTCTCCCTGGGGGTCCCGTGCACGCCGTCCGTCTGTACACCTTCGGCCCGGCCGAGAACCTGACCTACGAGGAGGTCGCGGACCCGGTCCCGGGCCCCGGCCAGGTGCGGATCACGGTCGCCGCGGCCGGCGTGCACCTGCTCGACGCGGCCCTGCGAGAGGGACACCGGGGCCCGGCGCCCGAGCTGCCCGCCCTGCCGACCGTGCCCGGCCGGGAGGTCGCCGGGGTCGTCGACGCGCTCGGCGACGGTGTGGACGGCCTGTGGCTCGGCCGGCGGGTGGTGGCCCACCTCGGCTTCGCGCCCGGCGGGTACGCCGAACTCGCCGTCACCGAGGTCGAACGCCTCCACGACATCCCGGAGCACCTGGACTTCGCCGCGGCCGTCGCCATGATCGGAACCGGCCGTACGGCGCTGGGCATCGCCCAGTTCGCCGAGCCGGGACCGGACGACGTGGTGGTCGTACCGGCCGCGGCGGGCGGCATCGGCACCCTGCTCGTGCAGTACGCCAAGAACGCCGGGGCGAGCGTGGTCGGCCTCGCGGGCGGCCCGGAGAAGACCACCCGGGCACGGGCGAACGGCGCCGACCTCGCCGTCGACTACACCGACCCCGACTGGCCGGCCAAGGTCCGCGCCCACCTCGGCGCGCAGGGAAAGGGGCCCGCCACGATCGTCTACGACGGCGTCGGCGGCCAAGTCGCCCGGGAGGCCGTCGCCCTGCTCGGCCCCGGCGGCCGGCACCTGGTCTTCGGCTGGTCGGCGGAGGGCATCGCGCAGGGCCAGGGGTACCTCGTCGGGGGCGTCTCCCAGTCCGTGCTCGGCCCGGCGATGCTCCGGAAGGCGGGCGGCCTGCGCGCGCTGGAGCTGCGGGCCCTCGCCGAGGCCGCCCGAGGCCGGCTGCGCCCGGCCGTCACCCGCTTCCCGCTCGCGCAGGCCGCCGCCGCGCACCGGGCGCTGGAGCAGCGCGGCACGATCGGCAAGGTGGTGCTGGAACCATGACCGGAGTCAGTGACCTGAGCCCAGCGCGGCCAGCGGCCCGTCCGTGAGCCGGTACACCGTCCACTCGTCCTGCGGGCGGGCGCCCAGCGCCTCGTAGAAGCCGATCGCCGGCCGGTTCCAGTCCAGCACCGACCACTCCAGCCGCTCGTACCCCCGCTCCACGCAGATCCGCGCCAGCTCGGTCAACAGCGCCCGCCCGTGCCCGCCGCCGCGCGCGCCGGGACGGACGTACAGGTCCTCCAGGTAGATCCCGTGCACCCCGCGCCAGGTGGAGAAGTTCAGGAACCACAGCGCGAAACCGACCGGCTCGCCGCTGTCCTCGTCCACCGCCAGGTGCGCGAAGGCGGCCGGCCGCTCCCCGAACAGCGCCTCCCGCAACTGCTCCTGGCTCGCCCGCGCCTCGTCCGGAGCCTTCTCGTACGCGGCCAGCTCGCGGATCAGGGCGTGGATGACGGGGATGTCGGCGGGGGTCGCGGTGCGAATCATGCGGCGAGGGTAACCGCCCCGCCTCCCGGGTCTCAGTGCCGTCCCGCCACCCGGTCCGCCACCTTCGCCAGCCGCGAGGACTGCGTGCCGGGGCGGAGGCGTTCGCGCTGGTCGGCGGCGCGGTAGGTGGCGTACATGCCCTGGACTCCCAGCCAGCGGAAGGGTTCCGGCTCCCACTTGCGGACCTTGTGGTTCACCCACGGCAGGTCCGTCAGCTCGGTCCGGCCGCCCTGGCCGGAGTCCTGCTGGACCAGGTCGCGCAGGGTGCGGGCGGCCAGGTTGGTGGTGGCGACGCCGGAGCCGACGTAACCGCCCGCCCAGCCGAGGCCGGTGGAGCGGTCCAGGGTGACGGTCGCGCACCAGTCGCGCGGCACGCCGAGGACGCCCGACCAGGCGTGCTCGACGCGGACGCCCGCGAGAGCGGGGAAGAAGCGGGTCAGGATCTCCCGCAGGGCCTCGACGGTCGCCTCCTGCGTGCGGCCGTCGTTGTCGGTGCGCGAGCCGAAGCGGTACGGCACCCCGCGCCCGCCGAGCGCGATCCGGCCGTCGGCCGTGCGCTGGGCGTACATGTAGGCGTGCGCCATGTCGCCCAGGGTCTCCCGGCCCGCCCAGCCGATCGCCGCCCACTGCTCCTCGGTCAGCGGCTCGGTGGCGATCATCGAGGAGTTCATCGGCAGCCAGGTCCGCCGCTGCCCCTTCAGGGACGCGGTGAAGCCCTCGGTGCAGCGCAGGACGTACGGGGCGCGGACCGTGCCGTACGGGGTCACCGCGTGTTTGGGGCGGATCTCCGTCACCGGCGTCGACTCGTGGATCGTCACCCCGAGCGCCTCCACGACCGCCGCGAGGCCCTTGACCAGCTTCACCGGGTGCAGCCGGGCCCCGTGCGGGGTCCAGGCCGAGCCGACCGCGTCCGCGACCCGGATCCGCTCGGCGGTCTCCCGGGCCCCGTACAGCTCCCGGTCCTTCTCGCCGTAGGCCAGCTCGTGCTCGTGGAACGCCCGCAGCCGGGCCAGCTGGGCCGGGGTCGTCGCGACTTCCAGGACCCCGCCCTTGTGCACGTCGGCGTCGATGCCCTCCGCCTCGGCGACCGCGATCACCTCGGCCACGGTGTCGTTCATCGCCTTCTGGAGCCGTACGGCGGCCTCGTGGCCGTGCAGTTTCGCGTACCGGTCCCGGCCCGCGATCCCGTTGTACAGCCAGCCTCCGTTGCGGCCGGAAGCGCCGTACCCGCAGAACTTCTGCTCCAGCACCGTGATCCGCAGGAAGGGGGCCGCCTTCTTCAGGTAGTACGCCGTCCACAGGCCCGTGTACCCGCCGCCGACGATGACGACGTCGGCCGTCGCGTCCCCGGACAGCGGCTCCCGCACCGCCGGAAGACCGTCGTCCGCGAACCAGAACGAGATGCCACCGTTGACGACACTGCTTGCCCAGCTGCTCATGGCCGGGACGTTAACCCCTGAGCGCGGCCAGTGTCTCCTTCGGATTCCATGCTTTTCCGCGCCCTCTGACCAGCGGATAGCAGGCCAGGCCGATCAGCACGGAGACGAAGTGCCCGACGTCGGTGAAGGCCGGCGACTCGGTCAGCGGCAGCCCGGAGACGGCCAGCACCACCGCCAGATAGCCGTACCGCCAGGGCGCCGTGATCCGGTAGCCGAGCACCGCGATCACCCCGGCCAGTGCGTAACTCACCCCGATGTCGAGGGTGTCGACCGCCGTGGGCGGGGCCATGCCGTCCCGGATCGCCTTCAGCAGCAGCCCCTCGCTGATCAGCGAGGCCAGCACGTGCGCGAGCGCGCACACCGCCAGCCAGCGGGCGGTGCCCAGCCGGCGCTCGGCCGGCGCGTGGAACACCGTGTACAGGAAGGCGTACGGCACCCAGTGCCCGTCCTCGATCCACATCGCGCTGGTCACCAGCACCCGCACCGGGCTGCGGGACAGCTCGTGGATGTTCGTGGACCGGTGCCGCAGGAAGTGCTGCTCGAACTCCGGCGACATGTGGTGCACGGCGACCGTCGTGACGAACAGGATCCCCAGCCACACATACGTGCCGGGGGCGCTGCGGACGTACGTCCACACCCCGCTCAGGCCCCGGATGATTCCCATGAGCCGATTGACGCACGCCGGTATCGTCCGATTCGTGATCGACATCCCCGGCGAACCGGCAAAGGAGTTCGTCGCGCTCGGCCCGTCCTCCGCCACCTGCTTGACCCGTTGTTCTTCGAGTTCGTCCCGTTCCGCGGAAGGCAGGTGCCGTCGGCCGTGCAACCGACGACTTCACATCAACCTGACCAGTGCTATCGAGCACCCGTGCGAGCCCATGCGAAGATCCCGACGTGACCGATCTGCGCTTCCGCCTCGCCGAGGAGACCGACCTCGCCACTCTCGTCCGTCTGCGTGACGACGCTGCCCGCTGGATGCTCACCCAAGGCATCACCGACCAGTGGCAGCCCGGTCAGCTCGACGAGGACCACTTCCGCAGGACCATGGCCGGTGGTGAGGTCTGGCTCGCCGAGGCCGACGGCCACGTGGCCGGGGCATGGGAGCTGTGGTGGGAGGACGAGGACGCCTGGGGACCCCAGCCGCCGGTGGCCGGCTACGTGCATCGGCTGATGGTGGACCGCAGCCACGCCCAGCCGGGGACGGGACGGTTCCTGCTGCGCGCCGCGGAGCGCCGCATCGCCGCGACGGGGCGGGCGTTCGTGCGTCTGGACTGCTTGGCCGGCAACGCGCGCCTGAACTCCTACTACCTGGACGCCGGCTACCGGGTCGTCGGCCACAAGGCAGGCAAACCGCAGCCGGGCGGTGCACCCAAGTCTTTCACCCTCCTGGAGAAGGCCTGCGGACCGGCCGCGGGGTCCCAGCGACTGTAACGGCCGCCATGACGTCGGCCCGGCTTCCGTTGGGCCTCGGGGCGCTTCCAGCAGGTCCGCCGGGAGGGCTCATGCACCGCAGCTCCGCAGGACTCATGGTCACCGGTCACGTCCACCGGTGGCTGCGGCATGCCGCTGGGCACGGACGCGGGCATGCCTGAGCGGTGCTCCGGCCTGATGGAGGCTGGTGAGGGCCAGCCGGTAGGAGGTGATCAGCCCGGTCTCCACGTAGTCCAGACCCAGTTCCTGGCAGTATCGCCGGACGATGGTCCGGGCCTTGCGCAGGTTGGGGCTGGGCATGCTGGGAAACAGGTGGTGCTCGATCTGATGGTTCAGCCCGCCCAGCGCGATGTCGGTGAACCAGCCGCCGCGCACGTTGCGTGAGGTGAGCACCTGGCGGCGCAGGAAGTCCGGGCGGTCTTCGCCTGTCAGGATCGGCATGCCCTTGTGGTTGGGGGCGAAGACGGAGCCGAGATAGACGCCGAACAGGCACTGGTGGACGGCGAGGAAGACGATCGCCATGCCGGGCGGCAGCAGCCACAGCAGGACGGCCAAGTAGGCCGCGAAGTGCGCGAACAGCAGGACGCCGTCGAGCGTTCGGTGCCTGAGCGAGCGATTGGCCAGCGCCTTCACGCTCGAAACGTGCAGGTTGAAGCCTTCCAGCGTGAGGAGCGGAAAGAACAGGAACGCCTGCCAGCGGCCGATCAGGCGGGGGAGCCCCCTGGCGGCCCGGGCCTGATCCTGGGACCAGACCAGCAGGTCGGGGTCGAGGTCGGGGTCGAGTTCCTCGTGGTTGGGGTTGGCGTGATGGCGGGTGTGTTTGTCCTGCCACCACCCGTAGCCCATCCCGATACCGGCACCGGCGATCCGTCCGGACACCTCGCTGGCCCGGCGCCGCCGGAACACCTGGCGGTGGGCCGCGTCATGGGCGAGTAGGGCGACCTGGCCGAAGACGACGGCAAGGAAGGCGGCGACCGCCAATGTCCACCAACTGTCGCCGATGAGCGCGACGGCGGCCCACCCTCCGGCGTAGAGCCCGGCGACCACTGTGGTCCGCACTGCGTAATAGGCGGGACGGCGTTCCAGCAGGCCGGCCTCAGCGATCTTTCTCGACAACCGGGCGAAGTCGCTGCCGGATGTCTCCGAGAGCGGGGGACGGACCGTGGTGCTTCTGCTCATGATGGTGAAGCTCTCTCCGAAGGAGGCAGATGGCTCGGCACCGCCTTGGGAGCTGCTGACACCGGGCCGCAGGTAGGGATGCGCTTCCGCCACTGCGGGATGCGCATCGCACGACCGCGGAGCAAGGAAGACGTCTGCTTCGTCTGCCGGCGGCAGCGCAGGCCCTTCGTCCGAATGCGGGTTCCCCGCGTAGCAGGTCTCACGCCGTGACAGGACGGGCAGGGCTTTTCCGGAGCGATCCGCGCTTCACGGCAGAACCGAGGCCGGCCCGTGAAACGTGAGGCGACCGTGACCGTTCTCGCGACCCTTTTTCTCCATGGCGGCGGTTCCGCAACGCCCTTCGGCGTTGCGGATGGTCAGGTCGGCAGCGCGCCGGGCACCGCCTACGCGTCGTCGGCGCCGCGCAGCGAACTGGTCAGTGTTTGAAGGCGTCCTTGATCTTTGCCGCAGCCTGCTTGAGGTTGCCCTTGACCTGGTCTCCACGGCCTTCCGCCTGCAGGCGCCGATTGCCGGTGACGCGGCCGGTCGTCTTCTTGGCACCGCCCTTCATCGCTTCGGCTCCGTGCGCGATCTTCTTCGCGATACTCATGGGTGGCCACCCTGGGTGAGTTGTCTTGTGGGGTGTGGCAGGAGGACTGTCCCGTGGCGCTGACGTCAGCGTTCGTGTGTGCGGTGGCGACCTGCCGAGGGCGGGCCGGTGCGCAGACACGTGCGGTCCGCTCCGGCGACCGCCATCCGGGGCCGGGGGCAGATCACCGTGGGATGGGTTCCCCCGCGCGTTCGCGTTCTCCGCGCGGGCGGGATCGCGTGGGTCGACCAGGTCGTCGCGGTCCCTCCTGGTGGAGGCCGTATCGCGAGGATCTACCTGATCCCACAGTAGAACCACACCGCCCCCGAGGCCACGGGGAAGCGGGACGCAGGGGTGGGGGCTTCGCCGCTGGGATGCCTGTTCCCGTCGCCGTGGGTACCTGGATGCCTGTTCCCGTCGCCGTAGGTACGCTGAGAGCGGGTGTTCTTCATGGAACCACTGACATGGAACCACTGACGAGGCTGCCTCTGATCGCACGGCTGAGGGGTACGCACGTGTGGCGGGCGTTCGCGCGGCTGGGTGCGGTCCACTGGTCCCGGCTCGCCGCCGCCATCACCTTCACCAGTTTCGTCGCCCTCTTTCCACTGATCACCGTCGGCGCGGCGATCGGCGCTGCGCTGCTGAGCAAGGACCAGCTCGGGAAGCTCCAGGACAAGATCGCCGCCCAGGCTCCGGGCCTTTCCGATCTGCTGAACCTGAACAGCCTGGTCGCGCACGCCGGAAGCGTCGGACTCATCGCGGGCGCGCTGCTGCTCGTGATCGGCGTCAACTGGGTAGGCGCCCTGCGCGGGTGTCTGCGTGCGGTGTGGGAGAAGGAGCAGGACCCCGGAAACCCGATCCTGCTCAGGCTCAAGGACGCCGGTGTGCTGGTCGGTCTCGGCGTGGTCGGGCTGGTCGCCATGGGCAGTTCCGTGTTCGCGAACAGTGCGGTCGGCTGGACCGCCGACAAGGTCGGGATCGAGGGTGGGGCGGGACGGGCACTGCTGTTCTTCGCCGGCCTGGTCATCGCCCTGCTCGTCGACTTCCTGTTGCTGGTCTACGTGCTCACCCGGCTACCGCAGGTGCATCCCGGCCGCCGAGCGGTCGTGGTCGCCGGCCTGATCGGTGCGGTCGGCTTCGAGCTGCTGAAGCTGCTGCTGACCGGCTATCTGCAGGGCGTCGCGGGGAAGAGCATGTACGGCGCCTTCGCCGTGCCGGTCGCTGTCGTGCTGTGGATCAACTTCATGGCCAGGTTGCTGCTGTTCTGCGCCGCTTGGACGGCGACGGCGGTGCGGTCCGGTGAAACAGCCGAGGGTGCGGGCCCGGATCCCGGGATCAGCCCCGCGGCGGGCGAGTCATCGCGGGGCGCGGCGGCCCACGGCGGACCAGCACCGCGCCGTACTGCGGCTCCACCGCGCGGTTCCTCCGGCCTCGGACGCGAGGCGAACCGAGACCGCATTTCGTCTTGGCCGGTTCGCCGACGCCCCGAGGCCCGCACGACGGCGCACACCACCTTGGGCGAATGCCTTATCGGGACTGCTCGTGCCGGGTGAACGCGGCGATCAGGCCATGGGCTGTGGTGTCGTCGGAATCGGTCCCGTCGGCCTCGGCGCCTTCGAAGGTGGCAGCCTCGGCGCTGCGGGGGAACATGGCCTGCTCGTATTCGATGAGGGCGGCTCGAGGGCGAGTTGTCCGTTGTAGTCGTGGATGTCGAGCATTCCGCCTGCGAACGCGCAGTCGGGGAGGGCTCCGCCTCGTAGACCGTGGCCGGTATTCCGTGGACGTGCAGGACGCGGGCGAGCGTGAGGGCCGACGGCGTGCGATCCGGCGCCGAGGAGATGCCGGCGGATGCCGGGGAATCCGCAGCCGAGCCCGGCCCGGTGACGCATCCGCTCACGCACCGCTCACGCAAACGGCCCCGGACGAGGAGTCCGAGGCCGCGTAAAACGCCTTCCCGGGGAGAAACCCCAGGTCAGCACGGTATAAGGAGAGCCCCCTGTCGGATTCGAACCGACGACCTTCGCTTTACAAGAGCGGCGCTCTGACCAGCTGAGCTAAGGAGGCGTGCACCAGGGTGCTCGTGCAGTGTACCCAGCTCCACGGCATGTCCCGTCGAAAATTTCCGCGAAGTTCACAGGGGTCCGGGTACTGACAGAGCGAGTGAACGCCAGGTACTGTCCTGACCCAGTTCACTCCGGTGGACTACACCAACCACCTTCCTACAACGGATCGTCCGGCACGTTCCTGCCGGTAGAAGGGGGCCCATTCACCATGGCCACTGTCACGTTCGACAAGGCGACCCGGATCTACCCGGGTTCGACCAAGCCCGCCGTCGACCAGCTCGACATCGCGATCGAGGACGGCGAGTTCCTCGTCCTGGTCGGCCCGTCCGGTTGCGGAAAGTCCACCTCCCTGCGGATGCTCGCGGGCCTGGAGGACGTCAACGGCGGCGCCATCCGCATCGGTGACCGCGACGTCACCCACCTGCCGCCCAAGGACCGGGACATCGCCATGGTGTTCCAGAACTACGCCCTCTACCCGCACATGACGGTCGCCGACAACATGGGCTTCGCGCTCAAGATCGCCGGCGTCAACAAGGCGGAGATCCGGCAGAAGGTCGAGGAGGCCGCGAAGATCCTCGACCTCACGGAGTACCTGGACCGCAAGCCGAAGGCGCTCTCCGGCGGTCAGCGCCAGCGTGTCGCCATGGGCCGCGCGATCGTCCGCGAGCCGCAGGTCTTCCTCATGGACGAGCCGCTGTCCAACCTGGACGCCAAGCTCCGCGTCTCCACCCGTACGCAGATCGCGTCCCTCCAGCGCCGCCTCGGCATCACCACCGTCTACGTCACCCACGACCAGGTCGAGGCCATGACGATGGGCGACCGGGTGGCGGTCCTCAAGGACGGCCTGCTCCAGCAGGTCGACTCGCCGCGGAACATGTACGACAAGCCCGCGAACCTCTTCGTCGCCGGCTTCATCGGCTCCCCCGCCATGAACCTGGTCGAGGTGCCGATCACCGACGGCGGCGTGAAGTTCGGCAACAGCGTCGTCCCGGTGAACCGGGACGCCCTGACGGCCGCCGCCGACAGGGGCGACCGCACGGTGACCGTCGGCGTCCGTCCCGAGCACTTCGACGTGGTCGAGCTGGGCGGCGGTGCCGCCGCGTCCCTGACGAAGGACAGCGCGGACGCGCCGGCCGGTCTCGCCGTCTCGGTCAACGTGGTCGAGGAGCTGGGCGCCGACGGCTACGTCTACGGCACCGCCGAGGTCAGCGGCGAGGTCAAGGACCTGGTCGTCCGCGTCAACGGACGCCAGGTCCCGGAGAAGGGCTCCACGCTGCACGTCGTGCCGCGGCCGGGCGAGATCCACGTGTTCTCCACGTCCACGGGCGAGCGGCTCTCCGACTGACACGGCTTCGACGAGAGGGCCCCGCGGTCTGACCGCGGGGCCCTTCCCGTTGAGGTGCGGATACCCCGGCACAGCGATCATTCCGGGCGTCGGGCGTCAACCCGTTACCCACAAAGCGGTGCGATCTCATCCCCCATAAGGGTGACTCAATGTCTCCAAATCATCACTGCACGCTACCCTCACACGCGTGAAGCACTCCACCACCCCGCAGACGCGACGCGGCCACCGGGGCGGCCCTGCCCGCCGGATCGGCCGTTCTCTCGCCCTCGTCCTGCCCGTCGTCCTGGTGCTCTCCGGGACCCTCGCGGTCACCCGGGTCGACTGGACCGGCAGCCCGTCCAGCTCGGTGCTGGCCGCCTCCGACATCTCGCCGGCGGAGGTCCCCGCCAAGACGGTCACCCGCGCCCCGCAGGACGTGCTCCGCGACCAGCTGATGACCGAGCTCCAGGAGAAGAACCCGGGGGTCGTCCTCACGCACCTCCAGCAGGCCGTCAACGGACACCCCTCGCTGGCCCGGCACTGCTCCTCCATCGCCCGCGCCCTCGGCAAGGCCGCGGTGCGCATCTACGGCGCCCCGCGCGCCCAGTCGTACGCCCGCCCGGTGTGCGACACGGCCTTCGCCTCGGGCATCCTGGCCGCCCACAGCTGAGCACCGGGAGCCGGCCGCCCGGCGGAGCGCACGGCCGGCTCCCGGTGGCAAGCGGGTAACGGCTCACCGAGGAGCACGTTGCCGCCGGCGCACCGCGGTGGGGCGCCACGTACAGTGCGGTCATGACCCATCCGAACGCCGCGTCGCGCCCCACTCAAGCCGTGATCCTGGCCGGTGGCCAGGGCTCCCGGCTGCGTCCGTACACCGACGACCGGCCCAAGCCGATGGTCGAGATCCCCGGTACGGGCACTCCGATCATCGGCCACCAGCTCGCCTGGCTCGCCGAGGAAGGTGTGACGGACGTGGTGGTCTCCTGTGGCCACCTCGCCGAGGTCCTCCAGAAGTGGCTGGACTCGGCCGACCTGCCCGTCTCCGTCACCACGGTCGTGGAGACCGAGCCGCTGGGCCGCGGCGGCGGCCTGCGGTACGCGGCGGCGCATCTGCCGCACCCCGACCGGGCCTGGTACGCCACGAACGGGGACATCTGGACGCGGTTCTCCCTGCGGGACATGGCCGACTTCCACACCGAGCGGGGTGCCGTGGCCACGCTGGCGCTGGCCCGCCCGCGCATCCCCTGGGGAGCGGTACGGACCGACGGGTTCGGGCACATCACCGACTTCATCGAGGCGCCGCCCTCCACGTTCGAGATCAACGCGGGTGTGTACGTCTTCTCGCCGGAGTTCGCCGCGCTGCTTCCCGAGCGGGGGGATCACGAGCGGACCACGTTCCCGCGGCTGGCCCGGGAGAAGAAGCTCGCCGGGTTCCCCCTGCCGCAGGGGGCCTATTGGCGGGCCATCGACACCGCGAAGGATCTGACCGAGGCGGCCAAGGAATTGGCGGCTTTGGGTCGGTAGCCGGCTGCGGGTGCGCATGGGCCGGTCGCGCGGTTCCCCGCGCCCCTCGGGCCGGTTCACTTCTCGTCACTCGAAAGGGCCCCGTACCTTCCCTCGGTACGGGGCCCCTTGTCGTCGGGTCACTGTCAGCCCAGCAGGCCGCCCACCAGGTCCGTCTGGCCGGAGGAGGAGCTGCCGCCGCCGGAGCTGGTCGTGCCGCCCGTCGAGGACGTACCGCCCGTGGTGGTGCCGCCGCCCGTGGTGGTGGGGCCCGCCGTCGTGCTCGGGGCGCCACCCGTCGGGGGCGACTGGCGGGGCGGGACCTGGCCCGTGGTGCCCTGGGTCTGGCTGGGCGTCGTGGTGGTGGCGCCGGCGGTGCTGCGGCTGGCACCCGGGGTCGTGGCCGCCCCGGAGGGGCTCGCGCCGGCCGTGGCGCCGCCCGTCGGCGAGGCGGAGGCCGCCGGGGTGCTCTTGTGCCGCTTGCCGGGCTCCTGTGGGAGCGGGGAGCCAGGGAGCTGGTTGCGGGGGGCCTCGCCGGGGCCGGGGACGACCACCCGGCTGGAGTCGCGGACCGCGCCGCCCAGCAGGGAGCCGATGAGCAGGGTCAGGCCGACCGTGATGAACGTGATCAGCGCGCCGCGGCGCAGCACGTAGTGGCGCAGCTCCCAGATGTCGGCGCGGGGGCCGAGCCGGCGCCAGGCGCCGCCCGCGAGGCGGCCGTCGATGGAGTAGACGGGGGCGCCGGCGATGATCAGCGGAGACCAGGCGGCGAGGTAGATGATGTCCGGGGCGTCGTAGACGGGGACGGTCTTCCAGCTGACCGTGACGATCAGGGCGGCGGAGAGCAGGGCGCCGACCACCGCGGCCACGCGCTGCCAGCAGCCCAGGATGGTCAGCACGCCGACGACGACCTGGAGGAAGGCGATGACCAGGCCGGAGCCGACCGGATGCTGCAGGGCGAACTGGCGCAGCGGCTCGGCCACGTCCCAGGGATGCAGGGTGTTGAGCCACTTGACCATGGAGCCGCGCTTGCCGCCGTCGAAGTAGACGGGGTCGCACAGCTTGCCCATGCCGGCGTAGATGGAGATGAAGCCGAGGAAGATGCGCAGGGGCAGCAGGACGACGCCGAGGTTCAGCCGGCGGCCGGGGTAGTAGGCGTGCCGGGCCAGGTCGTCGCCCTGGCGCCTGACGGGGCGCGCGTGGTCCTCGTCCAGGTCGCTGTCGGTGTCGGTGTCGGTGTCGGCCGGGTACGAGTCGTACGGCGCGTAGTCGGTGTCCGGGTAGGCGGGGTCGTCGTAGGCCCCGGTGGCCGTGCGCATGTGCGGCAGGAGACGGGTGCCGTCGGCGTAGGCGGGGGTGCGCTGGTGGCCGACGACGGGGGCCTCGACGGTCTGGTCGAGGTCGTCGTAGGTGTCGGCGTAGCCCGTCTGGACGCGCGGGATGACCTGGGTGGCGCCGGCCTCGGCCTCGTCGGCGTGGCGGACGCTGCTGCCCCGCACGGCTTGGAGGAGCCGGTGGGCGCCGGTGTCGTCGGGGGCGGACCTGCCGCTCCACACGACGGGGCGGCGGCGGCCGGTGGCGCCGGCCCGGCTCGCCGTGCCCACGACGGGCATCCGGGGAGCGGCGTCCTGGCCGGCGCTCAGGTGCCGGGCGATACGCGGGGATTGGGTCCGACTCGCCGCCGCGCCCAGCTGCACGCGGAAGCTGGCGTGGTTGACGATGACCTGCGCCGGATCGCTCGGCACCTTCACCATGCTCAGCGCGGGAGCGTCGTCGTAACCCGACGAGCGGTCCCCCGTGGGTGTGCGGGGTGTTCTGGTGTCCACACTCATCTAACCGAGTGACGTGGCGTTAGGACACTGCTTTGACCGGCCGGATGTGTCCGGACCCCGTCAAAGCCGCCCGGAACGCCATATGGACGCCCGAATTACCCCGCAGGGGTGAAGTTCCGGACGGGTGTTCAGCTCCGCCGGCGCGCCGCCTCGTACAGCACGATCCCCGCGGCCACACCCGCGTTCAGCGACTCCGCGCCACCCGGCATCGGGATCCGGACCCGGAAGTCGCAGGTCTCGCCGACCAGGCGGGACAGGCCCTTACCCTCGCTGCCCACGACGATGGCGACCGGGCCCGCCAGGGCCTCCAGGTCGCCGAGTTCGACCTCGCCGTCCGCGGCCAGGCCGACCACCGTGACCCCGGCCTTCTTGTACAGCTCCAGGGTCCGGGTCAGGTTGGTGGCGCGGGCGACCGGGGTGCGGGCGGCCGTACCGGCGGAGGTCTTCCAGGCGCCGGCGGTCATGCCGGCCGAGCGGCGCTCGGGGACGACCACGCCGTGGCCGCCGAAGGCGGAGACGGAGCGGACGACCGCGCCGAGGTTGCGCGGGTCGGTGACCCCGTCCAGGGCGACGACCAGCGGGTCCTCGCCCTCGTCGGCCGCGGCGTCGAGCAGGTCCTCCGGGTGCGCGTACTCGTACGGCGGGACCTGCAGGACCAGGCCCTGGTGGTTCAGGCCGTTCGTCATGCGGTCCAGCTCGGGACGCGGGGCCTCCATCAGGTTGATGTTGCCGCGCTCGGCGGCGAGCTGGAGGGCCTCGCGGACGCGCTCGTCGTTGTCGATGAACTGCTGGACGTACAGGGTCGAGGCGGGCACGCCCTCGCGGAGCGCCTCGAACACCGGGTTACGGCCGACGACGAGCTCGGAGGCGGACCTGCCGCCCCCGCGGCGCTGCTGCGTGCGGCCCTGGGCGCGGCGGGCCTTGGCAGCGGCGGCACGCTGCTTGGCGTGGCCCTTGCGCATCTCGGCGGGCGGGGTCGGACCCTTGCCCTCCAGGCCCCGGCGCCGCTTGCCGCCGCTGCCGACCTGCGCGCCCTTCTTGCCGGACATGCGGCGGTTGTTCGCGGCCATGACCTACCTGTTCTCTGCGAAAGTGTGCGTACGTCTATGCAGTGTGCCGCCCGGAGGGCCGGGCGGCACAATCGATCAAGGGCCGGCGCTCAGCGCGACCCGAGGCTCCAGCGCGGACCCTGCGGGCTGTCCTCGATGACCAGCCCGGACTGCTTGAGCTGATCACGGATGGCGTCGGCGGTGGCCCAGTCCTTGCGGACACGGGCGGACTCGCGCTGGTCGAGGACGAGGCGTACGAGGCTGTCGACCACGCCGTGCAGGTCCTCGCCGCGGTCGCCGCTCTCGTCGGCCCAGTGCGGGTCGAGCGGGTCGAGACCGAGGACGCCGAGCATGGCCCGCACCTCGGCGAGCCGGGCCACGGCGGCCTCCTTGTCGTCGGCGGCCAGCGCGCTGTTGCCCTGCCGGACGGTGGTGTGCACGACGGCGAGGGCCTGCGGGACGCCCAGGTCGTCGTCCATCGCCTCGGCGAAAGCGGGCGGGACCTCGGCGGACGGTTCGACGGTCTTCCCGGCCAGCTCGGTGACCCGCTGGACGAAGCCCTCGATCCGCGCGAACGCGGACTCGGCCTCGCGCAGCGCGTCCTCGCTGTACTCGATCATCGAGCGGTAGTGCGGGGTGCCCAGGTAGTAGCGCAGCACGATCGGGCGCCACTGCTTGACCATGTGGCCGACCAGGACGCTGTTGCCGAGCGACTTGGACATCTTGTCGCCGGCCATGGTGACCCAGGCGTTGTGTACCCAGTACTGGGCGAAGTCGTCGCCGTACGCCTTGGCCTGGGCGATCTCGTTCTCGTGGTGCGGGAAGATCAGGTCCAGGCCGCCGCCGTGGATGTCGAAGGCGCTGCCCAGGTACTTGTGGGCCATCGCCGAGCACTCCAGGTGCCAGCCGGGGCGGCCCGGGCCCCACGGGGTCGGCCAGGTCGGCTCCCCCGGCTTGGCGGACTTCCACAGGGCGAAGTCGCGCGGGTCCCGCTTGCCGGTCTCGCCGGTGCCCGAGGGCTGCTGGAGGTTGTCGAGCTCCTGCCGCGACAGCTGGAGGTAGCCGGGGAAGGAGCGCACGTCGAAATAGACGTTGCCGTCGGCCTCGTAGGCGTGCCCGCGCTCGATCAGGCCCTGCATCATCTCGACCATCTCGGTGACATGGCCGGTGGCGCGCGGCTCGTACGTCGGCGGCAGGCAGCCGAGGGCGTCGTAACCGTCGTTGAAGGCGCGCTCGTTCTCGTACCCGATCGACCACCACGGCCGGTTCTGTTCGCGGCTCTTGCTGATGATCTTGTCGTCGATGTCGGTGACGTTGCGGACGAACGTCACCTCGTAGCCGCGGTACTCGAACCAGCGGCGCATGATGTCGAAGTTGAGGCCCGAGCGGATGTGGCCGATGTGCGGGGCCGCCTGCACGGTGGCGCCACACAGGTAGATCGAGACACAGCCCGGCTTGACCGGGGTGAAGTCACGGATCTGCCGGGCGCTGGTGTCGTACAGGCGAATAGTCACCACTCCAGGGTAGTGGGCGCCGGACAGTGCCATGCGCCTTTCCTGGGAGGAAGCCGCCTCACAGCCGCCCGACGACCTTCCGCGGCCGGATCCGTACGACCACCCGCTGGGCGTCCTGGGCGGACGCGGGGTTGAAGTCGGCGTAGTCCTTGCCGGTGTACTTGCGGCTGAGTTGGTCGATGAGCTCCCGGCCGCCCTCCGTCGTCATCTCGGCGGTGCCGCGGATCTCGGCGTACTCGTACGGTTCGTCGGGGTTGATGACGACGACCGTCACCCGGGGCTCGCGGTCCAGGTTCCGGTACTTGCGCCGGTCGATCGTCGTGGAGACGAGAAGGTCGTCGCCGTCGCGTTTCACCCATACCGGGGACATCTGCGGGCTGCCGTCGGGCTGGACGGTGCCGAGGACGATGAACACCCTGCCGTCGAGCACGGACTTCAGACGGTCGGACAGTACGGCGGACATGGGCACCCTCCGGAGTCCAGGGATCACTGGTGGTCGTGTGGGTACCCTCGCACGCCCTCAGCTCACCCGCACCACGAGTGCCGTGGCCACCGCCATCAGCCCCTCCTCGCGGCCCGGGAAGCCGAGCCCGTCGGTCGTCGCGCCGGAGACCGACACGGGGGCGCCGGCCGCCTCGGAGAGGATCTTCTGGGCCTCGTCCCGCCGCTTGCCGATCTTAGGGCGGGGGCCGACGACCTGGACCGCGATGTTGCCGACGGTGAAGCCGGCCGCGCGCACGATCCGCGCGGCCTCGGTGAGCAGGGTGACCCCGGAGGCGCCGGACCACTCGGGGCGCCCGGTGCCGAAGTGCTGCCCCAGGTCACCCAGGCCGGCGGCGGAGAACAGGGCGTTGCAGGCCGCGTGCGCGACGACGTCCGCGTCGGAGTGGCCGGCCAGTCCGGGCCCTTCCCCCTCCCATCTCAGGCCCGCGCACCACAGCTCGCGGCCCTCCTCGAAGGCGTGGATGTCGGTGCCGATGCCGACCTGCGGGAGCACGAAGCCGGCCTCAGAACCCATCGTTCAGCCTCCTGCGGGCCAGGACCGCCTCGGCCAGGACCAGGTCCAGGGGGCGGGTGACCTTGAACGCCTCCTCGTGCCCGGGTACGGCCACGACCGTCAGGCCCAGCTGCTCCACCATGCTGGCGTCGTCGGTGACGTTCTCGGTGACGGTCTCGTGGGCGCGGACCAGGGTCGCGCGGTCGAAGCCCTGCGGGGTCTGGACGGCACGCAGCCGGGCCCGCTCGGGCGTGGCGACGACCGGCTCCGGGTCGCCGGCCACGGCGGCGGGCTCCACCTCCTTGACCGTGTCGGCCAGCGGGAGCACCGGGACCACGGCGGGAGCGCCGTCGCGTACGGCCTCGACGACCGCGTCGACCGTGTCGACCGGTACGAGCGGGCGGGCCGCGTCATGGACGAGGACGATGTCGTACGCCGGCGGCAGGGCGTCCAGGCCGAGCCGGACCGACTCCTGGCGGGACTCGCCGCCGGGCACGACCAGGAAGTCGGTGCGGTCGGGGAGCGCGTGCGCGTCGAGCAGGGACTTGACCTCGGCGGCGCCGTCGGGCGGGGCCACGACGATCACCAGCGAGACATGGCGGGACGCGGCGAGGGCGCGGACCGCGTGGATGAGCATGGGCGTGCCGTTCAGCGCGCGGAGCGCCTTGGGGGCGCCCGGACCGAGGCGGACGCCCCGGCCGGCGGCGGGAATCACGGCGGCGACGGGGGTCTGCGCGGGCGTAGGGCGCGATTCGTCAGACATCGGTTCCTGTCAGGTTTGTGTGCTCGACCTACGTGGGTATGGCCTGGAGGAGTGCCGGGCGCGACGCCTTGACCGGACCCTTTCCGTGACCCTGGTCGAGCCATCCGCCCGGGCCCGGCACGTCGAGTATCGGGGGGGCTGTGTCACCGGTTCCCCGAAGAGGACCCCGCTGCGGGGACGAACATGCCGCAGCGCCCGGCGACAGGGTGAGTGTCATCGGGCACCGCGGCATTTCACTGTGCTGAGCGTGCTGGAAGCGATCGTTCGCTGCCGCTGCGCGTCAGGAGGCGAGCACCTCGTCGAGCAGGGCCTCGGCCTTGTCCTCGTTCGTGTTCTCCGCGAGAGCCAGCTCGCTCACCAGGATCTGGCGGGCCTTGGCGAGCATGCGCTTCTCGCCGGCGGAGAGTCCACGCTCGCGCTCGCGACGCCACAGGTCACGCACGACTTCCGCGACCTTGATGACATCGCCGGAGGCGAGCTTCTCCAGGTTTGCCTTGTAGCGGCGAGACCAGTTCGTGGGCTCCTCGGCGTACGGCGCGCGCAGCACCTCGAAGACCCGGTCCAGCCCATCCTGACCGACCACATCACGCACGCCGACGAACTCCGCATTGTCCGCTGGCACACGTACCGTCAGGTCACCCTGGGCGACCTTCAGCACCAAGTAGGTCTTGTCCACGCCTTTGATCTGGCGAGTTTCGATGGCCTCGATCAGCGCGGCCCCGTGATGGGGATAGACCACGGTGTCGCCAACCTTGAACGTCATGTGACAGGTACCCCTTCCGTGGCTATCCAGGGTAACACGGAAACGGCGGGTTCTGAATGGCGTTTTCGCAGGTCAGGGCATATCTCGGGGCTTGACAACAGCAACCGGAACGTGCTGCGGAGCGTCCCGGGAAGCGGGTATTCGCAGGTCGGAGGGGCTCTTCGGGCGGGGTGAAACAGGTACGTTACACACCTCGGGAGGCCGCTCCAAGTGGCGTAACGTCCGGATTTGTCCGGCCCCGCGCGTGCGACTTCCGCTACTCCGTTCGGTGACCGGAGGCGGATGTGAGACGAATCCGGAATTGATCAACGGCGACCGGACGGGTGCCCCGTGATCAATTTTAGGGAGGGCCGCACATTCCTTCACGGAAATTTCGCGGGTGGCGTCGAGAGGGCTCACCGGCGCGTTATGTGAATGACGGACGAGGCTCCGCAATGTGACCGCGGAGTCACTTCCGGGCCGGGCCCGGTACCCCCACCTGGAGGGAAGACCGGGGCTCGGGGGAGGGTCGGGTGCGGGCGCGCGGGAACGGCTCGGTAACCTGAGGCCGCTGACAGACACTTAGGGTGGCTTTATAAGGGGAGCCGCCCGCGCGTTCAAGGAGTTGCCGCCGCCGTGAGCAGCAGCCTTCGACGCGGCGCCCTCGCCGCCTCCGCCATCGTCTTCTCGATCGCCTCGCTCGCCGCCTGTGGCGCCGGCAACAACTCGCAGACCCTGGAGATCAAGCCGGACAACGCGGCGACCAGCGTCGGAGACATCAAGATCCAGAACGCCGTGGTCATCACCCAGCCCGACCTGAAGTCGACGGGTCCCGCGGCGATCTCCGCGACCCTGTTCAACACCGGCCGCAGCGACCAGACCCTCCAGTCGGTCACCGTGGAGGGCAGTGGCGACTCCGCCGAGCTGAAGCCCGCCAAGGGGCAGAAGCTGACCGTTCCGGCCGGCGGCTCGCTGGTCATCGGCGGCAAGGACAACGCCTCCGCGGTGCTGCCCAGCGGCCGTGAGGCCGTCCAGGACGGCAACGCCCAGAAGATCACCTTCACCTTCAGCAAGACCGGCAAGGTGAGCCTGCGCGCCTTCGTGGTCCCGGCCACCAGCTACTTCGACAAGTGGGGCCCGACCGAGATCCCGTCCGCCTCCGCCTCGGCCTCGGCGTCCGCCTCCGGCGCCCCGGGCGCCGACGCGTCCAGCAGCGGCAAGCCGGCGCAGGGCGACAAGGCGAGCCCGTCGTCCTCGGCCACCGGGACGGCCGTCACCCCGAGCGACTCGGCCTCCCAGTCGGCCGCCGGCCACTGACCAGCCGTACGCACGAGGGCGGCACCCCGCACGGGGTGCCGCCCTTCGTCGTGAACCCGGCCCACGGAACCGGCGGCGCGGCCTACGGCGGCCGAGACCGGCCCCGGCCTACGGCTCGAACTTGTAACCCAGCCCCCGCACCGTCACCAGGTACCGCGGCGCTCCCGGGTCAGGCTCGAGCACCATCCTCGACGCACCCCTCGCACCGCTGCGCAGGCTTCGGAGTGCTGCGCCGGACTCCGTCCGGCGGCCGAGACCGGCCCCGGCCTACGGCTCGAACTTGTAACCCAGCCCCCGCACCGTCACCAGGTACCGCGGCGCTCCCGGGTCAGGCTCGATCTTGGCGCGCAGGCGCTTGACGTGGACGTCGAGGGTCTTGGTGTCGCCCACGTAGTCGGCGCCCCAGACGCGGTCGATGAGCTGCATGCGGGTCAGGACGCGGCCGGCGTTGCGCAGGAGCATCTCCAGGAGGTCGAACTCCTTGAGGGGGAGGTCGACCTTCGAGCCCGACACCGTCACCACGTGGCGGTCGACGTCCATGCGGACCGGGCCCGCCTCCAGAGCGGCCGGGGTGACCTCCTCCGGCTCACCGCGGCGGCGCAGGACGGCACGGATACGGGCCACCAGCTCGCGGGACGAGAACGGCTTGGTGACGTAGTCGTCGGCTCCTATTTCGAGCCCGACGACCTTGTCGATCTCGCTGTCCTTCGCGGTCACCATGATCACGGGGACGTTCGAACGGCCGCGCAGCTGGCGGCACACCTCGGTGCCGGGCAGACCCGGCAGCATCAGGTCGAGCAGGACGAGGTCGGCGCCGTTGCGCTCGAACTCGTCGAGGCCGTCGGGGCCGGTGGCCGCCACGGCCACCTCGAAGCCCTCCTTGCGGAGCATGTACGACAGGGCGTCGGAGAAGGACTCCTCGTCCTCGACGACGAGCACTCGGGTCACGGAAGGACCTCCGGGGCGGGAAGCGGTTCGTACGGGGATGAGTCGGAGTGCCCGGCCTCGTCGTCGAGGTCGGGGTGCTGTTGCGCGCGGTCGCGGGCCGCGCCCGCCTCCGGCAGCCTGAGGGTGAACGTGGAGCCCTGGCCTTCGGCGCTCCAGACCGTGACCTCCCCGCCGTGCGAGGCGACCACGTGCTTGACGATCGCGAGACCCAGACCGGTGCCTCCGGTCTGCCGGGAGCGCGCCGGATCGACACGGTAGAAGCGCTCGAAGATGCGCTCCTTGTCCTTGTCGGAGATGCCGATGCCCTGGTCCGTCACGGCCAGCTCGATCATGTCGCCGCCGGGCGCGGAGACCCGGCGGGCGGCGATGCCGACGCGGGTGCGGGCCGGGGAGTAGTTCACGGCGTTCTCGACCAGGTTGCCGAGGGCGGCGGCCAGCTGGCCCCGGTTGCCCCTCACGTGCAGGTCCGCCGTACCACCCGCGGCGATCGTGATCTGCTTGGTGCCCGCCTGGTGGCGGCACCGGTCGATGGCCTCGGCGACGAGCTCGTCCACCCGGACGGGTTCGGCGTCCTCCAGCGGGTCGTCGTTCTGCACCCGGGAGAGGTCGATCAGCTCCTGGACCAGGTTGGTCAGCCGGGTCGCCTCGATCTGCATCCGGCCGGCGAAGCGCTGCACGGCCTCCGGGTCGTCGGAGGCGTCCATGACAGCCTCGGAGAGCAGGGAGAGCGCGCCGACGGGCGTCTTCAGCTCGTGGCTCACATTGGCCACGAAGTCGCGTCGTACCGCCTCGATCCTGCGGGCCTCCGTCAGGTCCTCGACCAGCAGCAGGACCAGGCGGGAGCCGAGCGGGGCCACGCGTGCGGAGACGGCGAGAGCCTCGCCGCGTCCGGTGCCGCGCCGGGGCAGATCCAGCTCGACCTGGCGTATCTCCCCGTCCCGTCTGGTGTCACGGGCCATCTGGAGCATCGGCTCGACGGCGAGCTTGCCGCCGCGGACCAGCCCGAGGGCGTAGGCGGCGGAGCTGGCCTTGACCACGCCGTCGGCCTCGTCGAGGACGACGGCGGAGGAGCGCAGCACCGAGAGCACGGTGTCCACGCCGGGCGGGAGTACGGGATCAGTGTGCAAGGAAGTCCTGGTCGGTCGCTTCTGGTCGCGTTCGCTCCAGCGGAACGCCAGCATGGCGATGACACCGGTGAGCACCCCGGCGATCGCTGCCGCTGCGGCGACCGCCGCGTTCACGTCCATGCCTCCAGGTTAGGCATGGGGTACGACATACCCACAGCCGTCAAGGTGCGACCTCGAACACTCGTCGCCCAGAGTTCACCTTGGAGCCAGTACCGGTTCATTTGGGGTGGCGGAAACAGACGCGTACAGGGCACACGTTGAGAGCGTGGGGTTCGTACCGCCGGTTTCGCCAGGGGCGCACGCCTGCCGTGACGGCCCCGGAACCCCCCGAACGACGACGCACGAGAGGGAACCGAAGATGCGGGACGCGTACCACGAGGAACTGGACTCGATCGGCGACGGACTGGTGGAGATGGCCCGGCTGGTCGGGTCGGCGATCGGGCGCGCCACGACCGCCATGCTCGACGCCGATCTCAAGCTGGCCGAGAACGTGATCGAGGCCGACCAGAAGGTCGACGAACTCCAGCACGACCTGGAGGCCCGGGCGATAGCCCTGCTCGCCCGGCAGCAGCCGGTGGCGACCGACCTGCGGATAGTCGTCACCTCCCTGCGCATGTCCGCCGACCTGGAGCGCTCCGGCGACCTCGCCCAGCACGTGGCGAAGCTGGCCCGGCTGCGCTTCCCCCAGCGCGCGGTCCCCAACGACCTGCACGCCACCATCCTGGAGATGGGCCAGCTCGCGCAGCGCCTGATGGCCAAGGCCGCCGAGGTGATCATCACCAAGGACGTCGACCTGGCCCTCCAGCTGGAGCAGGACGACGACGAGATGGACCTGCTCCACCGCACCCTCTTCCAGCACCTGATCGACGAGCGCTGGAAGCACGGCATCGAGACGGCCGTCGACGTCACCCTGCTCGGCCGCTACTACGAGCGGTACGCCGACCACGCCGTGGCCGTCGCCAAGCGCGTCGTCTACCTGGTCACCGGCGAGCACGCCGACGAGCTCCAGTCGGACATCCAGCCGGTGACGGGCGTCGAGGGCGCGTAACGCGTCCGGGGCGCCCGGGGCTTGCCGGCCCGGCGCCTCCGTGCGCCGTTGATGCGCCCGGCGAAGCGGGCATGGAATGGGCGAGGGCACCCCTGCCCCAGCGTCTAGGAGGGACCCATGGCCGAATCCCCCAGCACCACGCCGGACCCCACGCAGGAGCGCGAGACCGACCAGCCCGCCGAGATCAGGAGCCTCCCGTTGTTCGGCGCGTGCGGCTGCGGCTCGGGCTGCGGCTGCGGGTGCCAGTCGGGCAACCCCTGCCAGTGCGGCTGAACGACAGCCCGGGGCCGGAGTGAACAAGGTTCACGCCGGCCCTTCGCCGTACCGGATGCCCATCCCGCCGACCGGGCGCAGCATGGACGTGACAGGTGGGAAAGGAGGTGTGGCCATGGCCAAGTTCATGGACATACACCGCGGAATGCAGGGCATCACGGCCGATCAGCTGATGGAGGCGCACCGGGCCGACCTCGCCATCGAGGCGGACGAGGCCGTGCACTTCGAGCGCGCCTGGGCGGACCCGGAGTCCGGCATCGTCTACTGCCTCTCCGAGGCCCCTTCTGCCGACGCCGTCCAGCGCATCCACGAGCGCGCCGGACACCGCGCCGACGAGGTGCATCCGGTACCGCTGCAGGTCTGACCGGAGGGGACGCCGGCAGCGCCGCAGGACGAGGGGCGCCGTCCGGGTCCACGGTCGGTACCGGGTCGGCCGGGCCCAGCCATGGTCGGTGCCGAGTCGGCCCAGCCACAGTCGGTGCCGAGTCGCCCGTCCCAGCCACGGTCGGTGCCGAGTCGGCCGGCCCGGAGAGCGCCTCGGCGCGTCGCCGTGCACACCCCGTCACCGGTCACCGCCCCTGCCCTCGTCACCGGCGTCCCGTCCGTCCTCACCGGCGAGACCTTCGAGGCCGCCGCCGTACGACTCCGACCGGAAGCTCAGCTTGCGGGCCAGGACCTCCCGGGCCGCCTGACTGACCGTGCGCCCGTCGGCGTAGGCGCGGGCCCGCAGCCGGTCCAGGGCCTGTTCGGGGTCGACGTCCAGCTGCACCATCACCATGCCGACCGCCTGGTAGACCTCGGTGTGGTCGGCCTCGGACGCCGCCACCCAGGACGCCAGTTCGTTCTCCGTGTCCGCACCGGAGTCCGCGGCGCCCCGGCCGACGCCGGTGACGGCGGCCTGGAGGTTCATCAGCGAGTACGTGACCGCGTCCCGCACCCACAGCGCGGTCCGCAGATCCGGCTCGGCGAGCCCGCCCGCCTGGTCGCTGTACAGGTCGAGCGTGCCGATCGCGGCACCGCCGACGCCGAGCGGCAGCGAGAACACCGCGCGGACGCCGAGGCCCACCGCCTCGTGCGCGAAGATCGGCCAGCGGCGGACGTCGGGACCCCGGGTCAGATCGGCCGCGATGACGGGGGCGCCCTGGTCGAGGGCGGTCTGGCAGGGGCCGTCGCCGACGGTGTACTGGAGCTCGGCCAGCCGGGCGGCGACCCGGTCGCTGGCACACCACGTGACGCGCACGCCCTTGCCACCGGAGATCGACACCGAGGAACCGGTGACCGGCAGCAGCCGTACGCACGCCGCGCACAGCGCGCCGGGCACCGCCTGCGCGTCGTCGGCGCCGCGCGCGGCAGCAGCCAGCGTCTCTCTCACGCGCAGCCGGACCTCGACGTCGGGCGGCACACCACCGCCGGCCGGCGATCCGGACTCCTCGGGCGGCATTTCATCACCCCCGCCACGGGACACGGCTCAGTCGACATGATCCACCAGCATTCCGTCCGGCCCCCGCTCCAGCCGGACCTCATGGATCCGATCCGGCTACCGAGTTCCCAGGCTGGGGGAAGTAACGGTGCGTTTTCCCGGGGATCGGCGCCGGGACCGGGGCGCCGGTTGGGGACGGGACTTTCCGTTCACGGTCCCGTCGCCTGCCGGCGGGCGTGGGCGAGGCTGTGGCGGGTGACCAGGGTGTCGGGGTGCGTGCTGCCCAGGGTCTCCAGCTGCTGGGTGAGCGTGGCCTCGTACAGCGCGATCGCCTGCTCCAGGTCCCCCGCGTCCTGGTAGGCGGAGGCGAGGTTGTGCCGGGTGATCAGGGTGTGCGGGTGCGTGCCGCCCAGGGCCCGCACCTGCTGGCCGAGGGTCGTCCGGTACAGCGAGATCGCCCGGCCCACATCGCCCGCGTCCTGGTGGGTGTAGGCGAGGTTGTGCCGGGTGATCAGCGTGTCGGGATGGGTGTCGCCCAGTACCCGCACCTGCTGCGCGAGGGTGGCCTCGAACAGCGAGACCGCCCGCTCCAGCTGCCCCGCCTCCTGGTAGGTGAGGGCGAGTTGGTTGCAGGTGACCAGGGTGGACGGATGGGTGTCGCCCACCACCTGCACGCGCTGGCCGAGGGTGGCCTCGAACAGCGAGATCGCCCGCTCCAGGTCCCCCGCCTCCCGGCAGGCGTAGGCGAGGTTGTGGCGCGTGACCAGCGTGTCGGGATGGGTGTCGCCCAGTACCCGCACCTGCTGGGCGACGGTGGTCTCGTACAGCGGGATGGCCCGCCGGAGATCCCCGGCCACCCGGTAGGAGCGGGCGAGTTCGTTCCGGGTGCTCAGCGTGTGCGGGTGGTCGTCGCCGAACACCCGCACGCTTTGGTCGAGGGTGGCCTCGAACAGCGAGATCGCCCCGTCCAGATCTCCCGCCTCCCGGCAGGCGACGGCGAGGTTGTGCCGGGTGATCAGGGTGTCGGGATGGACGTCGCCGAGGTCCCGCACCAGCTGGGCGAGGACGGCCCTGCGGAGGCCGGTGGTCTGCGCATCGCGTCCCTGGCGGGCGAGATGCCGTGCGGCGGCGTCGTACGTCTCGGTCATGCCGGACGAGGTGACGTGGCCGGAGGGCGTGGACTCCATGAGCGCCAGGACATGGGGCAGCAGCCATTCCCACAGCCCCGAGGGCGCGGCCTGCGCCTTCTCTTCCTGGCCGAGCGCGTGCTGGACGGCCTGCTCCGCCTCCCGCCGGCCCCTTGGCGCGCCGTCCTGGCTGGTGCCGCGGCGGGTGCGCAGGACGCTCTGGACCAGGCGGTGGACGCCGATGCCCTGCGGGCCGGTGAAGGCGACCATGTTGTAGGCGTGCAGCACCCCCAGCGCCCTGTTCAACGTGATGTGGTCCGGGGCGAGGGGGGCGAGCAGGGCCCTGGGGATGTCGTCGGGGGCCAGCCACGCCATCGCGTACAGCAGCTGCGCCGCGAGCGGGTCCCGGTCCTCGACGGCCGTGAGGGTGTGGTCCCAGATGCGGGCGATCGTGCGTTCCGGATCGGTGCCGGTCGCTGTCGCGTCCAGCATCAGCCCCAGGGACCGCCGGTACGTGCCGAGGTCGGTCCCCGTCTCGTAGGCATACGCCCCTGCCTGTTCGAGCGCCAGCGGCAGGAAGCCCAGCTCCCGCGCGAGCGCTTCCGCCTGCCCGTACTCCTCGGCGGTCGGTTCCCGGCCGTTGAACGCCAGCCGGCACAACAGGTTCGCCGCCGCCCGGGGCTCCAGCAGGCCCAGCGGCATCGCCGGGCCGATCTTGTGCCAGCCGGTGGCCCGGCGACTGGTGGCCAGGACGTGCCCGCCGGTCAGTGCGCCGAGGTACGGGTGCAGGTGGGCGGGGTCCTCGACGTTGTCGAAGATCAGCAGCCAGCCCGAGTGCCACCCCAGCCACGTGACCGCCCACGCGGCCTGCTCGTCCACTCCGGCCGTGCCCGCCCACTGCGGGCACAGCCGCAACGCGAGGGCGGCCAGCCCGGACACGATCGCTTCCGGTGTGTCCGCGGTGACCCACCACACCAGGCCGTACTCCGCGCGGAACCGGTGCGCGTAGTGCATGGCCAGCGTGGACTTGCCCACCCCGCCCAGTCCGTGCACCGCGCCGGCCTGGGTGACCACCACTCCACCACCGGCGTCCCGACGGGACACTGCGGTGCTCAGCAGGGCATGCACCTGGTCCAGGTCCTGGTCCCGGCCGACGAACACCCCGGACGCCGATCCCGGCAGACTCCCGGCCCAGGGCGGCGCGTCGACCTCCTGCGCCCAGCGCACCGCCTCGGCCGGCAGGGTCACCACCCGGGCGGCGTCCCCGGTGACGGCCACCCCGACATTGCCGCCGATCGCCATCGTCCGGGAACCCTCGGCCTGCGGGCCGCCGCCCGCGGTTCGGGCCTGCTCGGTCATGGGTGGATCGTCGGGTCGTCCCCGGTGCCGGCGACGCGGATGCTTCTCGCGGCGACGGCTCTCGCACGGGAGGCGCTCCCGCGCACCGCCGCCCCGCACGCGCCGACCGCCGCCGTCGGGCACGGGCCCGCTTCCCGGGCCAACCGCACGATCTCAGCGCTCATGTGATCCCCCCGACCTACGCTGCTGGGTCGCACCCAGCGTAGAAAACCACCCCGCCGACGCGCAGCCGGTCCGGCTCAGCCGCTTTCGGCCGATGGGGCCGGGTCGTGTGTTTCAGTGGTCGCCGTGGTTGCCGTACTCGGTTGCTGTACGGCTTCCACGGCGGTGCGGGCGTAAGCAACCACGCTGCGGGAGGCGAGGGTGTCGGGGTGGTCCGGGCCGAGCACGCGCTCGCGGGCGGCCAGCACCCGCTCATGCAGGTCGAGGGCCTCCTGGGAGCGTCCGGCAATGCCATAGGAAACCGCCAGGTTGTTACGGGCCGTGAGCGTGTCGGGATGGTCCGGGCCGAGCAGCCGCTCATAGTTGGCCAGCACCCGTTCCTCCAGTTCGAGAGCATCTTCGATGCGCCCGGCGTCGCCGTAGGAGATGGCCAGGTTGCCGCGGGCGCTGAGAGTGTCGGGATGGTCAGGGCCGAACAGCCGCTCAGAGTCGGCCAGCACCCGCTCCTCCAGTTCGAGAGCATCCTCGATGCGCCCGGCGTGACTGTAGGAGAGGGCCAGGTTGCCGCGGGCGCTGAGAGTGTCGGGATGGTCAGGGCCGAACAGCCGCTCATAGTCGGCCAGCACCCGCTCACGAAGTTCGAGGGCCTCCCGGGGACGTCCGTCATCACCGTAGGAAATGGCCAGGTTGCTACGGGCCTTCAGGGTGTCGGGGTGGTCCGGGCCCAGCAGCCGTTCCCGGTCGGCCAGCACCCGCTCCTGGAGTTCGAGGGCATCCTCGATGCGCCCGGCGACTCGGTAGGAGACGGCGAGGTTGTTACGGGCGGTCAGGGTGTCGGGATGCTCCGGGCCGAACAGCCGCTCATAGTCGGCCAGCACCCGCTCACGAAGTTCGAGGGCCTCCTGGGGACGTCCAGCGGCTCGGTAGGAGACGGCGAGGTTGTTACGCGTGGTGAGGGTGTCGGGGTGGTCCGGGCCCAGCAGCCGTTCCCGGTCGGCCAGCACCCGCTCCTCCAGCTCGAGAGCATCCTGGATGCGCCCGGCGTCGCTGTAGGAGACGGCGAGATTGTTACGGGCGGTCAGGGTGTCGGGATGCTCCGGGCCCAGCAGCCGTTCCCGGTCGGCCAGCACCCGCTCCTCCAGCTCGAGAGCATCCTGGATGCGCCCGGCGTCGCCGTAGGAGACGGCCAGAACGCTGCGGGCGGTCAGGGTGTCGGGATGCTCCGGGCCCAGCAGACGCTCGCGGTCGGCCAGCACCCACTCGTGCAGTCCGAGGGCCTCATGGGTACGCCCGGCGTCGCTGTAGGAGATGGCCAGGTTGTGGCGGGCGCTGAGGGTGTCGGGATGCTCCGGGCCCAGCAGACGCTCGCGGTCGGCCAGCACCCGCTCCTGGAGTTCGAGAGCCTCCTGGGAGCGTCCGGCGGCTCGGTAGGAGACGGCCACGTTGTTGCGGGCGCTGAGGGTGTCGGGGTGGTCCGGGCCCAGCAGACGCTCGCAGTCGGCCAGCACCCGTTCATGCAGTTCTCGGGCCTCCGAGGTGCGTCCGGCGGCTCGGTAGGAGTTGGCCAGGTCGTTGCGGACACTGAGGGTGTGGGGGTGGTCCGGGCCCTTGCTGTCGGTGCTGTGCTGGACAAGCCTCTGGTTGTATTCGACGGCCTGTTCGTACAGGCCCACCGCTGTCAGACTGCTGCTGACCCGGTACAGGCACTCATGCGTGGTGGGCTGCCACAGCAGGGGGTAGGTGTGCTGCTCCAGCGCCATGGTGTTCGAGCGCAGGGCCGCCGACAGGTCGCGGTCCTCGTGGTCGAGGTCGGGCCACAGGCTGAGGACCGCATCGCCGGCGGTGCGGGCGATCGCGGGCAGCGCTTGGGGTGGGATCGTCTCGCGTATGGCCCGTGCGGTCAGGGCGTGCATGCGCATCGGTGCGTGCATGCTGTCCTGCGCGATGAGCGCGTAGGTGCGCAGGCAGTCGAGCGCGGAGTGGATGTCCTGCTCGGTGATGGTCCGCTGCCGTCGGCGCAGCCAGCGGCGGCGGGGTTGGCGTGAGGTGCGCAGGTGCTCTCGCACCGGTGGGGTCGTCCACAGGTCCGCGGGGTGGCCGAGCGGGTCCATCAGCGCGATGAACTGCAGCAGGAGCCGGGCCAGTTGAGTGGCGTCGGCGGCCTGGACGGCATCGAGGGAGAGCAACAGCGCGGTGGTGACGGGCCGGCCGTAGCCCTCGGTGTCCGCCTCGGGCGGGAGCAGGTCGGCGAGTCTACTGCCGGTGGCGCGGAAGCGGCTGAGGTACGTACCGGTGTCGCACCGCTTGTTGATCACGTAGGCGGCGGCATGGCCGAGCGCGAGCGGCAACAGGCCCAGCGCTTGGCACAGTTCGCCTGCCGCACCGTCCTCGAACAGCTGGGCACAGCCGGCGTCGGACAGGCGGCGGTGCAGGTAGGCCGTGGCCTCGGCGGGGGTGTAGAGGTCGAGATGGACCAGGCGGCGGCCCTGACCGCTCAGCAGGGCGTCCCTGCGTCTGGTGGTGGCCAGGACCCGGCCGTTACGGGGATGACCGTCCGGCCACCACGGATCGACGGTCACCGGGTCGGTGATGTCGTCGAGCACCACCAGCCAGCGCCGATCGGTGACCGAAAGCCAGGCCAGGAAGGCACGCGCGGCGCTGGTGTCGTCTCCGCTGCCGCCGACCGGGAGACGCAACTGCTCGGCGGCCCTGGCGTAACCGGTGATGATCTGGTCGGGGTCCGTGGCGCTGATCCACACGAGCAGGTCCAGCCCGCCGCCCGGCCCGCGGTCCCGGTCGCGCAGTTCCCGCGCCAGTGCGGCGACGAGCTGGCTCTTGCCGACTCCGCCGTCCCCCGACAGGACCTGGGACAGCACCGGCCCGCCCGCCCCCTGCTCGTCGCGGGCGTGCTGAAGGGCCGCCTGGGCAGCCGCACGCGGTTGGAACGCGGCCGCGAGTTTGGGGACGTTGCCCACCCACACCGGCCAGGACACCTCCGGCTCCCGTGCGGGTGGCGCCTGAATGTGCACGTCGGCCGCTATCTGCGTGACGTCTCTGCCCGCACGGGCGCTCTGCTGGGTCTGCCGCCGTCCCGATGTCACCGGATCCCCCCTGGCGCCGTCAGGAGCGGTCGCCGGCGACCTGGTCGACGTCTCCCCCGCCGCGCGCCTTCTGCCGGATGCTCTCCCGCAGCGTGCGCCGCCCCGGCCACGCGGGCATGCCGTGACTGCCGGCGGTCTGCCGCACATTGCGCTTCGCACGCGCCGCCTGCCGCACCCGGCGCGTCGGCTGCCCGCCGCTGCCGGACGCACCGGCCTGCGAGGCCCACCACCCCAGAGCGGCCAGCACACCGGCCGCGACCACTCCCGCGACCGGGCCGATGACGTCCCAGGGATCATCCCCGCCCTTGGACAGCACCGCCCATGGCACCGCGACGACGACGAACGCCACCACCGAGGCCACCACCGCCACGACCCACCGCACCGCCGCCATGCCGCCCCCCATGTCCACATCCACGACACGCTCAGAACAGCAGGGTTGCACGCGCCGGGCAACCAGAACACGCCTGCGAGCGGGCCGACACCACCACTCCCCGCCCACCGCACCCACCACGAAGGCCCCACCAGCGGCTGCACCGCAGGCAGGGGCCTTGCGCGGGACGGCTTGCTTCTTCGCCCCGGGTCGGGCTTGTGCTCCGCGTTAAGCTTCTGGCGCTGCTGAGTGACGGGCGTTTCGGGGGATCGATGAACGGTGCAGGCAGATCTGCTCAAGGGGTCTTTCAACCACTGGGGGTTGACGATCCGCTGAGTGTTGGCGGGTATCGGCTGACTGCCCGGCTCGGTGCGGGCGGCATGGGCAAGGTGTATCTCTCGCATACCCCGGGCGGACGACCCGTGGCGCTCAAGGTGATCCGGCCCGAGCTCGCCGAGGACCCGGAGTTCCGGCGGCGGTTCGCGCAGGAAGTACGGGCGGCCGAGCGGGTGCAGGGCCTGTACACGGCACCGGTGATCGACAGTGACACGGAGGGGCCGCAGCCCTGGCTGGCGACCGCCTACGTGTCCGGGCCCACGCTGGCCTCCGCCGTCGCCGAGCACGGGCCGCTGCCCGCCCCCACCGTGTTGCTGCTCACCGCCGGTGTCGCCGAGGCACTGCAAGTGGTGCATGGTGCCGGCATCGTGCACCGCGACCTGAAGCCGTCCAACGTGCTGCTCGCCGCCGACGGCCCCCGCGTCATCGACTTCGGCATCGCCCGCGCCGCCGACACCACCGCGCTGACCGGCAGCGGCGTCACCATCGGTACCCCTGCCTTCATGTCGCCGGAGCAGGCGGCGGGCCGCACTGTGGGGCCGCAGTCCGATGTGTTCGCCCTCGGGCAGGTCGCCGCCTTCGCCGCGCTGGGCAGGTCCGCCCACGGGGACGGGCCGTCCCACGCGGTCCTCTACCGGATCGTCCACGAGGATCCGGAACTCGCCGGACTGCCCGCCGAACTGGACGAACTCGTCCGCCGCTGTCTGGCGAAGGATCCGGGCGCGCGTCCTTCGCTCAGTGAAGTCCTCGCCCTGTGCAGTGCGGCGTCCGACGCCACTCAGCTGCGCCGTCCCGAGGACTGGCTGCCCGGCGCCCTCACCACGGCCATCGCCCAGCAGTACGCCGCTCCGTCGCCGGGACCGGCGGCACCCGAGCAGTCTTCGGTGCTCGGGCCTGCGGCACCGCAGCAGCCTCCGGCGACCGCGCCCGGCGGGATGCACCACCCTCCGACGGCCGTGTCAGCCGGAGCACCGGCCCCGCAGGCGTCGATGCCCCAGCACCCTCCGCAAGCCCCGGCGCAGGCGGCCCCGGCGTATGCGCCGACGCAGACGGCAGCGGCGTACGGGCCGACGCAGACGGGCGGGTCCGCTTGGCCTGCTCAGCCTGTCGCGCCGGGCGTACCCGGCCCCCCGCCTGGGCGGCGCCGGAAGATCGGCATCGTCCTCGGCTGTGCTGCCGGAGCCGTCGTGGTCCTCGTTGCCGCTCTCGTCGGTCATCTCGGGCGGGACGGTGGATCCGGTACCGGCGACGACGCGAAGCGGACCGGCCCCGTCGCCACCGCCTCCCGCGGGGCGAACGCTCCCGCACACCCCTCGGGCGAGTCGTCCACGGGCAGCGCCCCTGAGCCGGAAATCCACAAGAACGTCAACCTGCCCGAGGGTTACTACCTGAAATTCAGCGACCAGCCACTGGTGCCACACGATTCGAACTACGACGACCTGTACTTCACGTGTGACGGCAACGCAGACTGCGACTTCGGCCACTACAACACCAAGCTCGTCCTGCTCGACCAGGGCGCACAGGGCTCCCTGGACACCTGCAAGCAGGACACCCGCTATCTCCCCCAGGAGATCTCCGTGAGTCGGCTTTCCAAGGGCAGGCAGCTCTGCGCGACCACCCAGGACGGCCTCATCGCCCTCGTGACGTTCGAGGGCCAGTCACCCAGCACCAGTGCCAGCCAGTACGTCACCCTGAACATCACCATCTGGCGGGATGCCGTGCCGGTGCAGAACAGCTAGGGCCCCAGCCACGGCGGTGACCTGTGCTGCAGCCTGATCAAGGAGTGCCGTGGCAGGGCTGGGCCAGGGGGGGCGCCACGCTGAGCGATCTCCCTCAACGGTGAAGAGCAAGACGCGAGTGCGAGCGACTGTCGGAGACACCGGCTTGGGAAGCCAAGGGCATCTGGGGACTTGCTCCGGACCTGACTTGGGCAAAGGCACGCAGACGCCTGGTGGGCGGTTCAGTGGGTTCCCCGCTGTTCCCCGTGCCTCCCCGCCCGATCCGACACGCGTCTGGCACGAGTCATTCGTCCTCGCACCTCTCCAAGACCAGGCTTACGGAGCCCGCTTCGAGTCCATTGCTCTCCTCCAGATGGAGATGAGCGCCATCAGGTGTGCCGTCCTGGGCCAGTGTGAGGAGGTGGCCGGCCAGGGTCTTAAGCCCGGCCGCGTTGGCCTGAATGACGATCTCTCCACCTAGGTTGCGGACCTCGATACGCGCGTCCTCCTCCCACGTGAAGGTACTGGTGGTGCCGTCGGTCACCGCGCTTACGTGAGTGGTCATCGACGGAGTATCGCTAGGTTCAGGGGCCATACCAAATCATCGCGTACTCAAGGACCATCAGGCGTTGAGGGCGCCCGCTTTCCAAGTGTGGTGGTGGGCTGCGGAGCGGTGTGCAGGGGCGTTCACCTGCGTTCATGGGCGGTTCGCCGGTGAGACGGGCCTGGCGCGTGGCCCGCTCTGAACGGCCGTGAACGGGGCTGAATCGATGTCAACTCGACGATGCCAGGGTCCACCCAGGGCACGACTGACATACGCACTGCAGAAAACAGTCGGCCGGTGACCATCGTGTGGTGGTCACCGGCCAGTGCGAGTCATCCGGCGGGGCTTCGGCGCAGGTATTGCCCTGCACGGGATCCGGAGAGTCGGTTCGTTCTCAGACCGCTGTGATCTTGCCGAGCGGCTTGTTGGCGGTCCAGCAGGGGGAGTCGAACCTGAGGACGCCGGTGCCGCCGGCACCGCCGTCGCAGTAGGCCGCCGGGTCCGTGGAGTTTTGGAATACGGCGTCCGGGTCGACGTCGATGCCCTGGTACGGCGCGCCGGGGAAAGTCTGCGCTCCGACGTTCAGGCTGTCGTAGGGGCAGCCGGTCGGGGTGCTGTAGCAGGGTGCATCGGTGCCGATGGGGTTCGCTCCGGCGTTCGTCGTGTTGAACGCCACCGTCCAGATGACCCTCTCGGGCAGGGTGGTGCCGGCGGGGAAGTCGAACTTCAGCCGGAAGGCGAAGCCGTTGTAGCAGGTGCTGTTGGCGGTGTTGAACCACCTGCCGCCGGTGCAGTTGGTGTTGTCGGCCGACGGGCGGAACGGGATGCTGCTGTTCTCGGTCCTGGAGGCCAGCAGGGCACCCGGCGCCGGGGTGGTTCCGGAGTCGTCCACCGCGTAGATGTTCATCGTGATGGGGTGGGTGAACGTGGCACCCGGCGTGGTCGTGCAGGTGGTCATGCTGCCGCTCTCGCAGGCCCAGCTCGACATCACGACTTCCATGGAAGCCAGCTCGCGCTCGGTGCCGCCGAACTGAACTTCATCACCGAACTCGCTCGTGCGCTGCGCCTGAAAACCCTGGGACGACACATTCCCTGGCAGCACATCTGGAATCGAATTGTAGATCGGCACGGCGGTCGGCGTCGGAGGCGGAGTTGTCGGAGGCGGAGTTGTCGGAGGCGGAGTTGTCGGAGGCGGAGTTGTCGGAGGCGGGGTTGTCGGAGGCGGAGTCGGCCTGGGCGTCGGCCCGGGCGTGTGTGTCGAGTTCTGGTGGCAGTGGTTTTTCTGGTCGCCCTGGACCGTGTTGGCGGCACCTACCTGCCCGGGAACACAATACTGCGGAGAAAGAATGGGGCCTACGAGCCCCCCGCTCGCCGAGGTCTGATGGCAGTCGTTCTCCTGGGTGCCCTGCACCGTGTTCGCGGCACCGACCTGGCCGACGGCGCAGTACTGAGGGGAAAGGACGCCTCCCAGGAGCCCCGCGATGGGGTCCGGGTCCTGGGCCGCGGCGGCCCCGGCCCCGGCGAACACGACCACTGCCGAGGCGAGCAGGGCAGCGGTACGACTTTTCCTTTTCGCCATTCCAGCACGCCTGCATCTATCAAAAACCCCGCGCACTTGCCCTCCTGAGGAAAATCATCCGAACTGGCCGGAACGGATGCTACTTCCGGCCCGAATAAACCCATCCAATCAACTCGCCGCTCGTCGACAGCTTCATACGGCAGACGAGTGAATTCCTACCAAGGTGACCGCAAAAACGAGGCCCTTTTCGGAAGTCGAGAGTCGAGATTTCCTGATTGTCGCGGGTGCCTGGTGAGGCGATGCGCCGAAGTCGACCTCAGGGCTGGCTCGGAACTCGCAGCCGCTCCAGATGCCTGCGGCAGCTGAGACCCTCACTGCCGACCCGTTGAGCAGCAGGCCGGCCCGTTCAAGCCCAGCCAGGTGGGCTGATAGCCGCTGAGCCGTCCGAGGCGCTGTTGGGAAGTGGGCGCGGCGGGAAGTGGGCAGCCGGACAGGCAGTTCGATGTTCCGGGCCTGCTTCAGAGCCTCGTCGTACTGGCACATCTCGACGGCGGCGGACATCTGGTGGAGGGCGACGTTGGCGGGACCGAAGCTGAACCAGTGCACCTCGGAGGAGTCGCCGATGCACTGTGCGATCCGGCGGGCCTCGCTGATGTGCTGTTCGACCGCCGGTTGTTCCTCGGCGCGTGCGGCGATGACGGAGCCGCCGAGGTGCAGCTGTCCGGTGACGGCGAGCGCCTCACGGGAGTGATCGTCCTGCGGGATGACGTCGTGCCCGGCGGCGACGAGGCGTTGGCCGATCCGGTACTCGCCCTCGCGGAAGTAGACCAGGGCCCGCATGTACCGACGTACGGCCGCCAGGCAGGGGTCGGAAGCACGTTGCGCCGCCCAGTCCACGGCCCCCAGGACGCAAAAGAGCCCCCTGCCTGCGTAAAACACGCAGGTGGGGGGCTCAAAGGGTAAGCGTTACTTCTTCTTGCCCTGGTTCTTGACCGCCTCGATCGCCGCCGCTGCCGCCTCGGGGTCGAGGTACTTGCCGCCCGGCGTCACCGGCTTGAAGTCGGCGTCGAGCTCGTAGTACAGCGGGATGCCCGTCGGGATGTTCAGGCCCGCGATGTCCGCGTCGGAGATGCCGTCCAGGTGCTTGACCAGGGCGCGCAGGCTGTTGCCGTGGGCGGCGACCAGGACCGTGCGGCCGGCCAGCAGGTCGGGGACGATGCCGTCGTACCAGTACGGGAGCATGCGGACGACGACGTCCTTGAGGCACTCGGTGTTCGGGCGCAGCTCCGGCGGGATCGTCGCGTAGCGCGCGTCGTGCGCCTGGGAGAACTCGGAGTCGTCCGACAGCGGCGGGGGCGGGGTGTCGTACGAGCGGCGCCAGAGCATGAACTGCTCCTCGCCGTACTCGGCGAGCGTCGCCGCCTTGTCCTTGCCCTGCAGGGCGCCGTAGTGGCGCTCGTTCAGGCGCCACGAACGGTGGACGGGGATCCAGTGGCGGTCCGCGGCCTCCAGGGCCAGCTGGGCCGTGCGGATCGCGCGCTTCTGGAGGGACGTGTGGACCACGTCGGGGAGAAGATCGGCGTCCTTCAGAAGCTCGCCACCGCGGACTGCCTCCTTCTCGCCCTTCTCGTTCAGGTTCACGTCCACCCAGCCGGTGAACAGGTTCTTCGCGTTCCACTCGCTCTCGCCGTGGCGGAGGAGGATCAGCTTGTACGGTGCGTCGGCCATGGCCTTGAGCCTACCTAAGGGCCCTGGGGGCCGCGCCGCGCGCGGGGGCCGTAGCACGCCGGGCCGTGCGACGGCTGTGGCGCCGCCCTGCCCTTGGCCAAGTGCGGGTTAACTCTTCTACAACCTTTCGCCACATTCATCTGTCTGGTTATCGCCAGGAAGCTTGGGGCGTCAGGAAGAGGAGCACAGAACGTGACCGTGCGTTCCTTTGCGCGGCGGATACGACCGCGGGTCGAGCGGAAGGCCGCCGAGCGGGTGTGGCAGCTGCGTACCATGCGGCGGCGCCGCAGGGCGGCGGTCACGGATCCGGTGCTGCGCCCGGTGACGGTGCGCGGCCAGCAGTTCTACGGCCGGGTGGTGGACCGGTTCAGCGCCGCCGAGGCGGCTGCCGCCAACCTGGACCTCGTGGTCGGCGCGCTGGAGCAGGAGGGCATCGCCTACTTCCTGGTCTCCTCCCGGACGCGCTACACGCTCGGTGTGAACGCCGTCGACCGGGAGCGGTTCCTCACCGCGCTGGAGGCGCGGCACGCGGGCACGGCGGTGTTCATCGGCCGGCCGCTGCCCGGCGGCCAGCTCAAGCACCCCGCGCTGTTCCTGGACGGCGTGCTGCCGGCCGCTCTGCGTACGGCCCCCGTGCTGCGCGTCGGCGAGAACCACCTCGGCCCCGCCGGCCAGCTGCTCGCCGGCCCGGAGCTGGCCTGTGACGTCGAGTTCTGGGAGGACGGGGCGGAGCTGCTCGCCTCCGCCGACGGACCACGGCGGCTGGCCAAGGTGCAGCCGCAGGCGTCCGCCGACATCTTCGCCGAGTCGCTCGTCACGCCCCGCAACAACGGGATCACGGACGTGCTGCCGGCGAGCGAGCAGAAGCCGGTCACCGTGCGGGTCGGCGAGCGGGAGCTGCCGAGCTTCGCCCCGCTCACCCTGCCGACGGTGAACCAGGTGACCTTCCCGGTCGACGTCGTCTACACCTGGGTGGACGGCGAGGAGCCGGCGATGCGGGCCAAGCGGGCCCGCCACCAGGAGAACGGCATCGCCGAGATCCTGGACAAGGAGACCAACGCCTCCCGCTACACCAGCCACGACGAGCTGAAGTACTCGCTGCGCTCGCTCGCGATGTACGCCGACTTCGTCCGGCACATCTACATCGTGACCGACGGCCAGAAGCCGCACTGGCTCGACGACACCGCCCCCGGGATCACCGTCGTCGACCACCGCGATATCTTCCCGGCGGACGCGCTGCCCGTCTTCAACTCGCACGCGATCGAGACCCGGCTGCACCACATCCCGGGCCTGTCCGAGCACTACCTCTACTTCAACGACGACGTCTTCGTCGGCCGCCGGGTCACCCCGGAGCACTTCTTCTTCGGCAGCGGCCTGATGAAGATCCCGGTGTCCCCGCTCAAGATCGGCATCGGCAAGCCGCACGCCGAGGAGACGGCGACCAACTCCGCCAGCAAGAACGTGCGCCGGCTGCTGCTGGAGAGGTTCGGGCGGATGACGACGAACAACTTCATGCACACCCCGCTGCCGCAGCAGCGCGGCACGCTGGAGACGCTGGAGGCGCTGTTCCCGGAGGACATCCGGCGCACCACCGCGTCCCGGTTCCGCTCGCCGCAGGACATCGCCATGACGGCACCGCTGCTGTACCAGTACGCGCTGATGACCGGCCGCGGTGTGCCCGGCAAGTTCAGCTTCCGGTACGTGAACATCAGCCGGCCGGACGCCGAGCGCCGCCTGGCCGACCTGCGCCGCAACCGCCGCTTCGACTTCTTCTGCCTCAACGACGTCGACGTGCCGCCGGAGGAGCGGGAGCAGGTCAGCGTGCGGATGCACGGGTTCCTGGAGCACTACTTCCCCTTCCCGAGCCCCTTCGAGAAGCAGAGCTGACGGGCCGCGGCCATGGCCATCGACCTCCGCCACCGCATCGCGGCGCCGCCGCGGGGGCTGCGGGCCGCCCGGGAGCTCCTGGTACGCCTGCGGCTGTGGCTCGCGGCCCGGTTCTGGGCGCTGCGCGCGGCCCCGGCCCGCCGGCGGCTGCGCGCCGCCGTACCGGGGCTGCGCCGGGTCGCCTGCGGACCGGTGCGGCTGTACGGGCGGACGGTCGCCGGTTACACCGCCGCGGACGCCGCCGCCGCCGACCTGGAGCAGGTGTGCGCGCTGCTGGAGGCGGCCGGGGTGCCGTACTTCCTGGTCCCGGCCGAGCCGGGGCCCGGGGTGCCGCGGCCGGTGGTCGGGGTGGCGGAGTCGTACCGGGCCGCGGTCCTCGCCCGGGCCCGGCAGCACTTCGCCCACAGCGCCGGGTACGTCGGCGCGGTGAGCCCGGACGGTGCCGTGACCAGCGCGGTGCTGTGGGCCGACGGGAAGCTGCCGCGGGCGCTGCGCGGGGCGCCGGTGCTGCGGGCGGGCTTGGTGCGGCTGGGGCCCGGCGGGCAGGTGCTCGGCGGGCTGGAGACGGGCTGCGACATCGAGTTCTGGCGGTACGGCCGCGACCTGGGCACCGACCCCGCACACCTCACCGTGCCCGGCACCCGGCTCCAGGACGACTTCCCCCCGGCCCTGGTCGCCCCACGCCGCAACGCCGTCTCCGAGGTCCTGCCGGCGACGGCCTGGCAGCCGGCCTCGCCGACGGGGCCGCAGCGGGGGGTGGCGGCGGCACCCCGGTCTGCCACGGTGATCGGATATCAGCCGGCCCCGGTGACCGGACACGCGCCAGGGGTACCGGCCGGGCAGCCGTCGGCCGCGGTGGCCGGGCAGCAAACGGCCGCGGTGACCGGACAGCCCGCCTCCATCGCCGGGCACCAGGCAGCCACGGCGGCCTCGCAGCAGCCGCCCGCCATCGCCGGGCAGCAGTCGGCCGTGGTCGCCGAGCGGCGGCGGGCCCTGCCGACCTTCGCGGCCTTCGCCGAGCCCGGCATCGACCAGGTCTGCTTCCCGGTCGACGCCGTGTACACGTGGGTGGACGGGGACGATCCGGTGCTGGCCGCCAAGCGCCGGGCCCATCAGGCGGTCTCCGACAACGTCATCGCCGCGCGCGAGACCGGTGCCTCCCGCTACACCAGCCATGACGAGCTGAAGTACGCGCTGCGGTCGCTGGAGATGTACGCCGGTTTCGTCCGGCACGTCTATCTCGTGACCGACTCCCAGACGCCGGTCTGGCTGGACCCGGAGGCGCCGGGCCTGACCGTGGTCGACCACCGGGACATCCTCCCGGCGGACGCGCTGCCGGTGTTCAACTCGCACGCGATCGAGAGCCGGCTGCACCACATCCCGGGCCTGTCCGAGCACTACCTGTACTTCAACGACGACGTCTTCATCAACCGCCCGGTGCGGGCCGAGCACTTCTTCCACGGCAACGGCATCGCCCGTATCCCGCTGTCCCCGCTCAAGCTCGGGGTCGGCGCCCCGCACCCGCTGGAGCCGGCGCCGAACTCCGCCGGGAAGAACGCCCGCGAGGTGATCCGGCGCTTCCACGGCCGGTACGTCACGCACAAGTCGCTGCACACCCCGCACCCCCAACTGCTGTCCGTCATGCGGGAGATGGAGAGCCTCGGCATCGAGGAGCTGGAGCGGACGGCGTACTCCCGCTTCCGGTCCACCGCCGACGTCGCTCCGGCGTCCACGCTCCATCACCACTGGGCGATCGCGACGGGCCGGGCCGTGCCGGCGGACTATCGCTTCCGGTACGTACAGCTGGGCACCCCGGACATGCGGCGGCGGCTGGCCCGGCTCGCGGCCGGCGAGGACGTGGACTTCTTCTGCCTCAACGACGTGGACACCGACCCGGCGGACCGGGCGGCGGCACAGGCGGCCATCCGCGACTTCCTGGAGCGGAGGTTCCCGTTCCCGAGCCGCTTCGAACGGGCGGCCCGGACCGCCCCGTACCCGGCCGCGGCGCACGAGGTGCCCCGGTGCCGCCCGGCCCCGCGCCGCGCGGGCCGGCCCCGGCGGCAGGCGCGGGGGGCGGGCCGGGAGGAGGCCCAGCGGCTCGATTGACAGGTCCCGTTAATCGAGTGGCATCGGCACGTGCCGCGTCGGTAAGTTCTGATCTCGATCAGGGCCACTTACACCTGCGGGGGATCCTCGATGTCACCAGCCACCGTGAGACGTGCTGTCCGGGAGTCCGTCTCCGGGCTCCCCCGCGAGTTCTGGTGGCTGTGGACAAGCACCCTCGTGAACCGGCTGGGCGCGTTCGTGGCCACGTTCATGGCCCTCTACCTCACGCTCGACCGCGGCTACTCCGCCACCTACGCCGGTCTCGTCGCCTCCCTGCACGGGCTCGGCGGGGTCGTCTCCGCGCTGGGCGGCGGGGTGATGGCCGACCGGCTCGGCCGGCGGCCCACCCTGCTGATCGCCCAGACCGCCACCGCCGCCTCCGTGGCCCTGCTCGGCTTCATGACCGACCCGGCCGCCATCGCCGCCGTCGCCTTCCTCGTCGGCATGGCCTCCAACGCCTCCCGGCCGGCCGTGCAGGCGATGATGGCGGACCTCGTCCGCCCCGAGGACCGGGTGCGGGCCTTCTCCCTCAACTACTGGGCCATCAACCTCGGCTTCGCCGTCTCCTCCATGGGCGCCGGTTTCATCGCGGAGTTCAGCTATCGCGCCGGATTCCTGATCGAGGCCGGGATGACGCTGGCCTGCGCGGTCGTCGTCTTCGCCAAGCTGCCGGAGTCGCGGCCCACGGTCACGGCCAGGCAGGCGGAGGCGGGCGTCAGCCTCGGCACGGTGCTGCGGGACGGGCGGTACATGGCGGTCGTCGGGCTGTCCTTCCTGGTGGCCCTGGTCTTCCAGCAGGGCTCGGTCGGACTGCCGGTGGCGATGGGGCGGGCCGGGTTCTCGCCCGCCGACTACGGCCTGGCCATCGCCGTCAACGGCATCCTGATCGTCGCACTCCAGATCCCCGTGACCCGGTTCATCGAGCACCGCGACCCGCGCAGCCTGCTGATCGCTTCCTCGGTCCTCGCCGGGTACGGCTTCGGGCTCACCGCCTTCGCCGGGTCGGTCGGCGCCTTCACGCTGACGGTGTGCGTGTGGACCCTCGCCGAGATCGTCAACGCCCCGACCCAGACCAGCCTGGTCGTCCGCCTCTCCCCCGTGCACGGGCGCGGTCGCTACCAGGGCATGTACACCCTGTCCTGGTCCCTCGCCGCCCTGATCGCCCCCCTGATGTCGGGCGCGGTCATCGACCGCCTCGGCGCGGGGTGGCTGTGGGCGATGTGCGCGGTGGTGGGGACGGTGGCGGGGGCCGGGTACGGGCTGCTCATGCGGCGCCTGCCGCCCGAGCGGCCGGACCCCGCCCCGGCCCGGAGCGAGGCGGGCACCGAGGTCCGTACCGCCTAGGGCACGCCTCCTCGCCGGGCGGTGGGAACCGGCACCAAGGACGTCCCGCTGCGGGTCTCCGACATCGCCGGTGACTACGTGCCCTACCTGCCGGCGAGGGACGAGCTCCCGGCGGAGTCGGCGGACTTCTTCCTCCGCTTTCTCGCCGGTGCCACCGACGACGAGCGGGAGCGGGGGCCGGTGCTGGCCCGCGGGACCGGCACGAGCTGGTCGTCACGCACAACTTCCTGGTCGCCTGGCTCGTCCGGGACGCCATGCACGCGCCGAAGTGGCGCTGGCTCGGCCTGAACCACGGCAACGCGGCGCTCACGGTGATCCGGTACGCCCCGGGTCGGCCGGCCTCCGTCCTCCTCTCCAACGACATGCGGCATCTGCCCGCCGAACTGCGCTGGACCGGCTTCCTCCCCGAGCTGCACATCTGACCGCGCCCCGCCAGGCGGGGTGACCCCGGCCAGGCGATGTGATACAGGTCACATCCGATGCTGTCACATCCCGCCGCTCCCTCCCGTCAATGACGTGAAAGCAGCAGCGACCACACAGGAGCGGATCATGGAAGCTCGACTCGACCTCTTCGCCAGCCCCCTCGCCGGGAAGGTCCTGAAGCACGTCAACGCGGCGGGCAAGGTGCTCGCGGACTCCACGTTGCCGGCCGCCACCCAGGAGCTGGTGAAGATCCGCGCCAGCCAGATCAACGGCTGCGGTTTCTGCACCGACATGCACACCAAGGACGCCACCGCGGCCGGCGAGACCGCCACCCGGCTGCACCTGATCGCGGCCTGGCGCGAGGCCACCGTGTTCACCGAGGCCGAGCGGGCCGCCCTGGAGCTGACGGAAGAGGGCACCCGGATCGCCGACGCGGCCGGCGGCGTCAGCGACGAGGTCTGGGCGAACGCGGCCAAGCACTACGACGAGGAGCAGCTCGCCGCCCTGGTGGGGCTCATCGCCGTCATCAACGTCTACAACCGCGTGAACGTCATGGTCCGGCAGCCCGCCGGCGACTACCGGCCCGGCATGTTCGGCTGACGGCGGGCAGCGGCCGGTTTCCCCCGGGGGAGCCGTCGCGGCAAGGCGTGCTGCGCCGCGTGGAGGTGCGCGTCACCGCAAGGGAACGGGCGTCAGTCCGTCGGGCGCTCGATCAGGTGCATGAACGCCGCCAGGTTCCGTGTGGACTCGCCGCGCGCCACCCGCCAGGCGTACTCCTTGCGGATCGAGGAGGCGAAGCCCAGCTCCAGGAGCGTGTTGAAGGCACCGTCGGCCGCTTCCAGGACCTGGCCGAGCAGGCGGTCGATGTCGTCCGGGGTGACGGAGGCGAGGGGCAGGCGGGCGGTGACGTAGATGTCGCCGAGCCGGTCGACGGCGTAACTCACGCCGTAGAGCTTGAGGTTGCGCTCCAGGAGCCAGCGGTGGACGCCCGTCTCGTTCTCGTCGGGGTGGCGGATGACGAAGGCGTTGAGAGAGAGGGAGTGACGGCCGACGAGGAAGGAGACCGTCGTGGACAGCTTCCGCGTACCGGGCAGCTTGACCACGTAGGTGCCGGGTTCGGGGCTCTCCCACTCCAGTTCGGCGTCCTCGAAGACGCCCTCCAGGACCTGCCCGACCTTCTCCACATCACCCATGGTGGGAGCGTACGCGACGGCGGTGGGACTGGGTCGCGGCCGTGTAGACGTCGGCGGTGGCGGCGGCCGCCGTGTCCCAGCCGAAGGACTGCGCGTGCCGGGCGGCCGCCTCGCCCATGGACGCCGAGAGGGCCGGCTCGTCGGCGAACCGGCCGAGCACGCGCGCGTAGTCGGCCGGGTTGTGCCCCGTGACCAGGAAACCGGTCTCGCCGTCGCGCACGGCCACCGGCAGCCCGCCGACCGAGGCCGCGAGCACCGGGGTCCCGGCCGCCTGCGCCTCTATGGCGACCAGGCCGAAGGACTCGCTGTAGGACGGCATGACGAGGACGGAGGCGGCCCGGAACCAGTCCGCCAGCTGCTCCTGGCCGACCGGCGGGCGGAACCGTACGACGTCCGCGACACCCAGCCGGGCCGCGAGCTTCTGCAGTCCCTCCGGCTTGGCGAGCCCGCTGCCGCTGGGCCCGCCGACGACCGGGACGACGATGCGGGAGCGCAGCTCGGGGCGCTCGTCCAGCAGGACGGCCACGGACCGCAGCAGGATGTCGGGGGCCTTCAGGGGCTGGATGCGGCCCGCGAAGAGCGGGATCAGGGCGTCCTGCGGGAGGCCGAGGCGGGCGCGGGCGGCGGCGCGGCCGTCGGCGGTGCGGAACCGCTCCAGGTTCACACCGGGGTGGACGACGGCGACCTTCGCCGGGTCGGCCGCGTAGTGCCGGACCAGCTCGCCGGCCTCCTCGGTGGTGTTGGCGATCAGGCGGTCGGCGGCGGCCACGATCTGGGTCTCGCCGATGACCCGGGCGGCGGGTTCGGGGGTGTCGCCGTCGGCCAGGTTGGCGTTCTTGACCTTGGCCATGGTGTGCATGGCGTGCACCAGGGGGACGCCCCAGCGCTGGGCGGCGAGCCAGCCGACATGGCCGGAGAGCCAGTAGTGGGAGTGGACGAGGTCGTAGTAACCGGGGCGGTGGCCGGCCCACGCCTGCATCACGCCGTGCGTGAAGGCGCACAGCTGGGCCGGCAGCTCCTCCTTGGCGAGGCCCTCGTACGGGCCCGCGTCGACGTGCCGGACGAGGACGCCGGGGGCGAGCTCGACGGAGGGCGGCAGGCCGCCGGCCGTGGCCCGGGTGAAGATCTCGACCTCGATGCCCAGCGCGGCGAGCCGCTGGGCCAGCTCCACGATGTAGACGTTCATGCCTCCGGCGTCGCCGGTGCCGGGCTGGTGGAGCGGGGAGGTGTGCACGGAGAGCATGGCGACCCGGCGGGGTCTGCGGTACAGCCGGAGGCGCGCGGCGGCCGACGGGGAGCGGCGCCCGAGCCTGCTGATGTACTGGCTCACGTGGCGGTCCTCCTTATGCGGGCATGCCTCTGGAGGGCCCGTTCGCCCTCCAAGGGGGTCCAACAGTGAGCGGGTGTCCCGCCATTTCCCACTCGGGTGGCTTTGCCGAATCATTACCCGGAATCGATCACAGTTCGAACCTGGACCGCGTCGGCGGGAGCGTGCCCCGAAGGCACGCGGGCACTGCACGACCAGCCCCGATCGCACCCGCGGCAGGCAGACGACCTGGGGGCCCGGCGGCGCACGCTTACCCTCGTACCCATGACAGCCCGCGCCGCATCCCTCCTCCGCTCTCGGCTTCGCTCGAGCGGGGGGACCCCCATCGTGGGAACGGTGACGCGCGGGACGACCAACCCCAACCGGCTGCGCCGCATGGACCGCTGGATCGCGGCCGTGCACGGCGCCGAGCTGCGCCGCGCGAGCGACCCGGTGGCGATCGACCTGGGATACGGCGCCGCCCCCTGGACCGCCGTGGAGCTGCTGACCAGGCTGCGCACCGCCGCGCCCCGGGCGCGCGTGGTCGGCATCGAGATCGAGCCGGACCGGGTCGCGGCGGCCCGGCCGTACGAGCGCGACGGGCTCACCTTCCGGCACGGCGGCTTCGAGGTCCCGGTCTCCGGGCGCCCGGTGCTCATCCGGGCCGCCAACGTGCTGCGGCAGTACGACGAGGCCGAGGTCGCCGCGGTGTGGGAGCGGCTGTGCGCGCGGCTCGCCCCGGCGGGCGGCGGCTCGCGCGGCGGGCTGCTGGTGGAGGGCACCTGCGACGAGATCGGCCGCCGGCACGTGTGGGTGGCGCTGGGCCCCGAGGGCCCCCGCACGGTCACCTTCGCCACCCGGCTGGGCTCCCTGGACCGCCCCTCCGACCTCGCCGAACGGCTGCCGAAGGCACTGATCCACCGCAATGTCCCGGGCGAGCCGGTGCACGCCTTCCTCCGCGACTTCGACCGCGCCTGGGCCGCCGCCGCGCCCTACGCCTCCTACGGCGCCCGCCAGCGCTGGCTGCGCGCGGTACGGGACCTGACGGCGGACTGGCCGGTGACGGACTCGCCGGCCCGCTGGCGGCAGGGCGAAGTCTCCGTGGCGTGGGCGGCGTTGGCGCCGGTGCGCTGATCACCCGCCGCCGGCGCGCCGCCCCGCGTACGCGCCGACGCCGCACATCCGCCGGCGCCGCACATCCGCCGACGGACGGCGGAACGATCTCCGCTCCTCGTTCGTCACATCGCCGCGGGGATCGCCGTTTCCGGCGCTCGACGGGGGACATCCGCTTTCCGACGGCCTCTGTCGCTTTGCGCCCGGCCGTGGCACGATCCCTCAGACGACCGTAAGTTACTGACGGTAAATCAGCTTGGGGGAAGAGGTATGGGTTCGGGCAAGCGCGGCCTGCTCACAACCGCCCTGACCGTGATCTGCGCGGTGACCGCCCTCGCGGCGCCGGGCACGGCGTTCGCGGCCCCCGCGCCCACACCCACCCCCACACCGACGGCCGGCGGCTCGCCGACTCCCGCGCCGGGCAAGGACCTTGAAGAGGTCCGCGCGAAGCTCGACAAGCTCTACCACGACGCGGCCGTGGCCACCGACGCCTACAACGCGGCCGAGGAGAAGGCGAAGAAGCAGTCCGCCGAGATCGTGGCGCTGGCCAAGAAGATCGTCCAGGGGCAGCAGAAGCTGGACAAGCTCAAGAACCAGGCGGGCGCGGCGGCCCGGGACCAGTACCGCACCGGCGGCCTGTCCTCCACCGCCCAGTTCCTGCTCAGCGACGACCCGGGCCAGTTCCTGGACAGCGCCGGCCGAGTGCTCCAGGGCCAGCAGGCGGCGACGAAGCTGATGAGCGAAATGGCCCGCACCCAGAAGGAGTTGCGGAAGTACGCCGACGACGCCTCCGACCGGTGGGAGAAGCTGGACGCCAACCGCAAGGCCAAGGCCGCCGCCAAGAAGAAGATCCAGAAGCAGATCGACGCGGCCGAGAAGCTCGAATCCCGGCTGGAGAAGAAGGAGAAGGAGCGGCTCGCCCAGCTCGAACGGGAGGCCGCGGACAAGGCGCAGACCGCCTGGCTGGACACCGGCGTCCTCAAGGACATCGACGGCAAGGCCACCGCGCAGGGCAAGAAGGCCGTGAAGTACGCCACGGCGCAGCTCGGCAAGCCGTATGTGTGGGGTGCCGAGGGCCCGGACTCCTTCGACTGCTCGGGCCTGACCTCCCAGGCCTGGGCGACGGCCGGCCACCCCGTTCCGCGCACCTCGCAGGAGCAGTGGAAGCAGCTCGAACACGTCGACATCAAGGACATGCGCCCCGGCGACCTCATCATCTACTTCGGCGACGCCAGCCATGTCGCGATGTACATCGGCGACGGCGCGATCATCCACGCCCCGCGCCCCGGGCGCACGGTGACGATCGCGGGCGCCGGCTCGATGCCCATCCTCGGGGTCGTACGACCGGACGCGTGAGGCAGGTCACGTGACCCACCGCACGCCCAACACCCGCCCAAACCCCCGCAGGACGTGAGCTTCGTCATCCCCTCCGGGCCGCCGCCGTGTCCAACTGCGATACGGAACGCGGCATATGACAGTGGCGGACGCCGGAGCGACGCGGCTCACACCATTCCATCGGGGTGGCCCGAGCCGCTATGGTCCCGGTCGGTGGGTCGAGACCCCTCGACGCCGCCCCGTGCCCTCGGGGGGAGGGAAGGAACTCAAGACAATGCCCGTACCCGTACCGCGGCAGAGAGCGATCCCGGCCGTGGAGAGTGGTCAGGCGCAGGCCGCCCGCGCAGTCGGCGGCCCCCTCAAGGAAGAGGCCCACCGCGACGCCGCGCCCACGAACGGCACCGGCGCCACTCTCACCCTGCTGCTGATCGAGGACGATCCGGCCGGTTCGCCGATCGTGCCCGACCTGCTGGACTCGGCCGGCAAGCCGATCCGCGTCCGCACCGCCCGCAACCTCACCGAGGCCGAGCGGCTGCTCACCGACGACGTCCACTGCATCCTGCTCGACCTGGCGCTCCCGGCGCCGGCCGGCAGCGACCCCGACGACGAGCTGGCCGTGCTCAAGCACGTGCTCCGGCTCGCGCCCCGGCACGCCGTGCTCGCGCTGACCGCCTCCGGCGACGCCGAGCGCGGCGCCGAGGCCGTACGCGTGGGCGCCCAGGACTACCTCTTCCGGGACGAGCTGGACGGCCGGCTGCTCAGCCGGGCGATTCGCTACGCCGTGGAGCGGAAGCGTTCCGACACGGCCGAGCGGCGCCTGGCCGAGGGCAAGCTGCGCGCACAGGAGAACCGCCGCCTCGAACGCGGCCTCCTGCCCACGCCCCTGCTGGAGGGCTCCTCGCTGCGCTTCGCCGCCCGCTACCGGCCGGGCCGCTCCCGGGCGCTGCTCGGCGGCGACTTCTACGACGCCGTCCGCACCCCGGACGGCACCGTGCACGCCATGATCGGCGACGTCTGCGGGCACGGCCCGGACGAGGCCGCGCTCGGCGTGGAGCTGCGCATCGCCTGGCGGGCGCTGACCCTGGCCGGGCTGTGCGGGGACGAACTGCTGAACACCATGCAGCAGGTGCTGGAGCACGAGCGCGCCGACGAGGAGATCTTCGCGACGCTGTGCACGGTGGACATCGCGCCCGACGGCCGCCGCGCGGGCCTGTGCCTGGCCGGCCACCCGGCCCCGCTGATCGCCCGCCCGGGCCGGCCGGCGCGGCTGCTGCCGTACGAGAACAACGGCCCCGCCCTCGGCCTGCTGCCGGGCGCCCGCTGGCCCCGGATGCAGGTGGAGCTGGGCGCCGAGTGGAGCCTGATGCTCTACACCGACGGCCTGATCGAGGGCCGGGTCGGCGCGGACGGGGAGCGGCTGGGGCAGGACGGCATGGTGGAGATGATCCGCCGGCAGCTCTCCGAGGGGCTGCGGGGGGAGGACCTGCTGCGGGCCGCGGTGCATGAGGTGCGCGACCTCAACGGGGGCGAGCTGACCGATGACGTGGCTGTGGTTCTGCTGGACCGGACGGCGTGAGCGGCGACCTGCCGTAGGGGTACCTCGCCGTCGCCGGGTGCGGCGTGAGTGGGGCCCGTTCGCGCCCACGCGGCGGAGCCGCACATCGACACAGCCCCGCGCCCCTCGGGTGGGCGAGCTGCAGCCCACCCGAGGGGCGCGGGGAACTGCGCGACAAGCCACGAACGACCCGCGCCCGGCAGCCGAGCAGCGGCGCCACGGCGGGATGCCGCTAGCGGCCCCCGTTATACGGCCCGTACGGACCGTCGCTGCTGCTTCCGCGGCGGCGGCCCCAGCCGCGGCCGCCGCCCATCTGCTGGAGGGCGGGGCGTACGTCCACGATGTACACGATGCTCGCGACCGCGCCGGCGATCGGCAGGATGGACAGAAGCGTGAACAGGTAGCTGACCACGAGCGCGATGCCGAGGATGATCAGCCAGAAGACCTTGTTCTGCTTGTCGGCCGCGCGGAAGGCGTCCTCGCGCCGGAAGGCGGCGTCGAACAGCCCGAACGCGGCCAGGGCCATCAGGACGATCTTCAAGATGCCCATGAAACCCGCGAAGCCCAACATCAGCATGCTGTCCACCGCCCGTTGAAATCCCGATCCCTGCTACGCCGCCACCGTACCCATAGAACGGGCCGGACACCCCAAAGGTGCCCGGCCCGGACGCATCCGAACGGCCACGCTCACTTGGCCGGCGGGGTGGTCTTCTTCGTCGTGGTGCTCTTGCGGGGCGCCGGCGTCTTCTTCGCCGCGGGCTTCTTCTCCGCGGCCGGCTCGGCCGCCGCCCCGGCCGGCTTCGGCTCGTCGTCCTTGACCTCGACCGGATCGGGCTTGCCCTCGACGGCGATGGCCAAGTCCTCGATCTCCTCGGCGGCCTCGCCGCGCCAGGTCTTCACGGCCTGCTCGCCGTGCTCGGCGACCTTCTCGTAGGTCTCGCGGGCCTTGACGGCGTACTCGGCGGCGATGCCGACACCGCGCAGGGCGAAGTCCTGGGCGGTCTCGCCGAACTTGCGCAGGTCGACGTCGAGGCCGCCGATGATCTCGGTGACCTTGGTCTGGAGGGTCTCCTGCGCCTCCTTGGCGCGGGCGGCGGCCTTCTCCTGCACCACCTTCGGGTCGGTGTTGCGCACGGCGTCGATGCGAGCCGGTGCCTCGGCACGCAGCTGCTCGACCAGGGCCGGCACCTTCTTGGCCTGCTGAAACGCCAGGTCGGCGGTGCCGGCGGCGAAGTAGAGCGGGGTCGGGTCGCTGAGGGTCTTGCGCAGGTCGTCGGTGATGGCCATGGTGAGGGTCCTCCCGGATCGGATTCGCGTTCGGCTGGGTTGGTGTGGTCCGCGGTGGGCGCCCGGTGCCCTGGTCCGGCGTCAGCCGGCCGTCCGCCGCGGACCGGCGTCCGTGTCACTTCCGGCGGCATCGCTTCCGGCGGCCGTACGGCCGCCGCCGTTTTCCTGGTCCAGGGGGCCGTCCCCGGTCTCCTCGTCCGGGGCGGGCTCGCCGACCCCGAATCCGTTCTCCTTGCGGAAGGACTCGTAGATCTGGAGCAGCACCTGCTTCTGCCGCTCGTTGAGCGAGGGATCGGCGAGGATGACGGCGCGCGTCTCCACCTCGTCGCGGTCCCGCTCGGCGTCGAGGATGCCGGCGCGGACGTACAGCGTCTCGGCGGAGATGCGCAGGGCCTTGGCGACCTGCTGGAGCACCTCCGCGCTGGGCTTGCGCAGCCCGCGCTCGATCTGGCTCAGGTACGGATTGGACACCCCGGCGGCGTCGGCGAGCTGCCGCAACGACAGCTGGGCGTTCCGCCGCTGCTCGCGCAGGTACTCACCGAGATTGCCGACGTTCAGCGATGCCATGCCTCCACCTTGCCCCACTTCCGCTAACTATTGCAAGCATCCGCTTGCAAGAGTGTGTCGCGTGTCGGCCAAGTGACGGGGGTCACATGCGCGTGGAGCACACGCTACGGGAGCCGTCCGCCTCAAGGGCGCAGGCACCGGCCACGACACAGGAGTCCGGGCCACCGAACCGGTCAGGAATCGAGAAGCGGTGGCCGGGCCGTCGCCGCTAGCGTGGCGGAGGCGGCCCCACGGACGGAGAGACGATGAGCATGACCATGAGGACCGGCGCGCCGGCGGAGGCACCGCACGTCGCCGACAGCCACGAGCTGATCCGCGTGCACGGCGCACGCGAGAACAACCTCAGGGACGTCAGCGTCGAGATCCCCAAGCGCCGGCTGACGGTGTTCACGGGCGTCTCCGGCTCGGGCAAGAGCTCCCTGGTGTTCGACACCATCGCCGCGGAGTCGCAGCGGCTGATCAACGAGACGTACAGCGCGTTCGTCCAGGGCTTCATGCCCACGCTGGCGCGGCCCGACGTCGACGTACTGGACGGGCTGACCACCGCGATCATCGTGGACCAGCAGCGAATGGGCGCCGACCCGCGCTCCACGGTCGGCACGGCCACCGACGCCCACGCGATGCTGCGCATCCTCTTCAGCCGGCTCGGCACCCCGCACATCGGCTCGCCCAAGGCGTTCTCCTTCAACGTCGCCTCGATCAGCGGAGCGGGCGCGGTCACCGTGGAGCGCGGCGGGAAGACCGTGAAGGAGCGCCGCGAGTTCACCGTCACCGGCGGCATGTGCCCGCGCTGCGAGGGCCGGGGCACGGTCACCGACATCGACCTGACCCAGCTCTACGACGAGGACAAGACGCTCAACGAGGGTGCGCTCACCGTCCCCGGCTACAAGACCGGCGGCTGGAACTACCGCCTCTACACCGAGTCGGGCCTCTTCGACCCGGACAAGCCGATCCGCACCTTCACCAAGCGGCAGCTGGACGACTTCCTGTACCGCGAGCCGACCCGGATGAAGATCGCGGGCATCAACATGACCTACGAGGGTCTGGTCCCGCGGCTCCGCAAGTCGATGCTCGCCAAGGACCGGGAGGCGATGCAGCCGCACATCCGGGAGTTCGTGGACCGCGCGGTCACCTTCACCACCTGTCCCGACTGCGACGGCACCCGGCTGAGCGCCCTGGCCCGGTCCTCGAAGATCAAGGGGATCAGCATCGCCGACGCCTGCGCCATGCAGATCAGCGACCTGGCCGAGTGGGTGCGCGACCTGACCGAGCCTTCGGTGGCGCCGCTGCTCACCGCGCTGGGCGGGACCCTGGACTCGTTCGTGGAGATCGGCCTCGGCTATCTCTCCCTGGACCGGCCCGCGGGCACGCTCTCGGGCGGCGAGGCCCAGCGGACCAAGATGATCCGCCATCTCGGCTCCTCGCTGACCGATGTCACGTACGTCTTCGACGAGCCGACCGCCGGCCTGCACCCGCACGACATCCGGCGGATGAACGACCTGCTGCTGCGGCTGCGGGACAAGGGCAACACGGTGCTCGTCGTGGAGCACAAGCCGGAGGTCATCACGGTCGCCGACCACGTGGTGGACCTCGGCCCGGGCGCCGGTACGGCGGGCGGCACCGTCTGCTTCGAGGGCACCGTCGCCGGGCTGCGGGCGAGCGGCACGCTCACCGGGCGGCATCTGGACGACCGGGCGGCGCTGAAGAAGACGGTCCGCAAGCCGACCGGGGCCCTTGCGATCCGCGGTGCCACGACGCACAACCTCCAAGGCGTCGACGTCGACATCCCGCTCGGGACACTGGTCGTCGTCACCGGGGTGGCCGGCTCCGGCAAGAGCTCGCTGGTGCACGGGTCGATCCCGGCCCGCGAGGGTGTCGTGTCGGTCGACCAGACGCCGATCCGCGGCTCACGGCGCAGCAACCCGGCGACGTACACGGGGCTGCTGGAGCCCATCCGCAAGGCGTTCGCCAAGGCCAACGGCGTGAAGCCGGCCCTGTTCAGCGCCAACTCGGAAGGCGCCTGCCCGGCGTGCGGCGGCGCCGGCGTCGTCTACACCGACCTGGCGATGATGGCCGGGGTGGCCACCACCTGTGAGGAGTGCGAGGGCAAGCGGTTCGACGCCTCGGTGCTGGAGTACCACCTCGGCGGCCGGGACATCAGCGAGGTGCTGGCGATGCCGGTGACGGAGGCCGAGGAGTTCTTCGGCAGCGGCGAGGCCCGCACCCCGGCGGCCCACCGGATCCTGCGGAACATGGCCGACGTGGGCCTCGGCTACCTCACCCTCGGCCAGCCGCTCACCACGCTGTCCGGCGGCGAACGGCAGCGGCTGAAGCTGGCCACGCACATGGCAGAGAAGGGCGGTGTCTACGTCCTGGACGAGCCGACCACCGGTCTGCATCTCGCCGATGTCGAGCAGCTGCTCGGCCTGCTCGACCGGCTGGTCGACGCCGGCAAGTCGGTGATCGTCGTCGAGCACCACCAGGCGGTCATGGCGCACGCGGACTGGATCATCGACCTCGGCCCGGGCGCCGGCCACGACGGCGGCCGGATCGTCTTCGAGGGCACCCCGGCCGACCTGGTCGCGGCCCGCTCCACCGTCACCGGCCGGCACCTGGCGGAGTACGTCGGCGCCTGACGCGTTGCGTATCGGGGCGGGATGAGCGGACCGCCGACGCCGGGGAAGAACGGCATCACCGTCCGGATCCGGCGGCATCACCGTGCCGCGCCAGCAGCTCGTCGACCCGGGCGCGGTGGGCCTTCTCCCAGTCGTCCAGGGTCTCGGCGGCCTCCCGGGCCAGCTCCGCCCGGGAGGCCGCGAGGATCTCCTGCCGGCGGGCGGCGGGTACGGCGACCACACCCTCCTCGTCGGCCACGACCACGTCCCCGGCCTCGATCCGTACGCCCCCGCAGCGCACGGGCCGGTTGACGGGCCGTACGGCCTGCTTGACGCCGGGGACGGGGATGACCCCGCGGGCGAAGACCGGGAAGCCCAGCTCCCGGACCTCGGCGAGATCGCGGATCACCCCGTCGGCGACGAACGCGGCGATGCCCCGCCGCCGGGCCACGGCGCAGACGTTGCCGCCGGCCAGCGCGTAGTCCAGGTCCCCCGACTCCACGACGATCACCGAGCCGGGGGCGGCACGGTAGATGGCCGCGTGCAGCATGAGGTTGTCGCCGGGCGGGCAGCTCACCGTGTACGCCGGTCCGGCCACGCGGGGCACCGGGTCCCACAACGGCCGTATCCCGATGTCCATGACCTGCTCCCGGCCGAGCAGGACGGCGAGGGTGGTGGTGGGCACGTCCCGGAAGACGCCGGCATCGCCCAAGTCGGCGTCCCGGGTGGCGTTTTGGCTGGTGTCGGTCATGGCGGCACGCTATCGCGCAGGGCCGGGGTCCGGTCAGAACGGCAGGGGCCGGGCGTGCACCACGTCCAGCCGGGACACCGCCCGGGTCAGCACCACGTACAGCCGGTGGGCGCCCCGCTCCTCGGCCTCCACGACGGCGGCCGGTTCCACGGCGACGACATGGTCGTACTCCAGGCCCTTGACCATGCTCGCGGGGACCAGGGTCACCCGGGCGCCGAGCGCGTCGGGGCCGGCCGCCTCGATGCCGGCCCGGGTGAGCGCCTCCCGCACCCGGTCCGCGTCCGCGTCGGCCGTGATCACTCCGACCGACCCCTCCCGGGCGAGGGCGTCGCGTACCGCGGCCACGGTGGCGCCCGGCACGTCCTCGGCCGGCCGGAGGGTCAGCTCCCCGTCGGTGCGCAGGGAGGTGGCGGGGGGTACGGCGACACCGAGCCGGGCGAGCAGCCGGTTGGCCAGCTCCACGACGGCCGCCGGCACCCGGAACCCGGTGGTCAGCGGCACCAGGGCGGCGTCCGGCCGGCCCAGGTGGCGCAGGTGCACGGACCAGTCCCGGGCGGCCCAAGGGGTGGTGCCCTGGGCGAGGTCGCCGAGGACGGTCAGCGAGCCGAACGCGGCCCGGCGGGCGATGGCCCGGCACTCCATGGGCGAGAGGTCCTGCGCCTCGTCCACGACGATGTGCCCGTAGCCCTCGGGGTGTTCGATCAGCCCGGCGAGTTCGTCCAGCAGGACCAGGTCGGCGGCCGACCAGCGGGCCGACTTGTACGAGCGCGGCGGGCGGGGCCACAGCAGCGCCGCCTGCTCCCCGGGGTCCAGCAGGCCGTCGGCGGCGCGGGCCAACGCCGTGCCGTCGGTGAGGAGTTCGGTGAGGACCTCCTCGGGGCGGACCTTCGGCCACACGGTGTCGAGCTGCTCGGTCAGCGGCCGGGCCCGCTCGATGCGGCGCACCCAGGAGGCGGGCAGCACTCCGGAGCGCCGCTCGGCCCGGTCGCGCAGCCGCCGGACCACCCGGGTGCGCACCCGCTCCCGCCCGACGGCGTACGGCGGCTCCTCGGCGCGCACCTCCGCCACGATGGCCGCGAGTTCACCGGCGGGCACCCGCCAGCGGTAGGAGCCGTCGGGTACGGCGAGGTCGGTCACGCCGTCGGCGCTCACGCGCGCGTACAGCGCCCGGCGCAGCACCTCGGCCATGCGCGGGTCGTGTTTGACCGTCGCGGTCCGCACCGGATCGGTCCCGGTGGCCGGGTGGCGGGCGATCTCGTCGAGCAGCGTGGACTGCCGATAGCCCCCATCAGTCGCTCCGCGACGGGCCGTCTCGCCGAGGGAGGGCAGCACCTCGGCGATGTAGTGCAGGAAGGTGCGGTTGGGGCCGAGGATGAGCAGCCCGGAGCGCTGGAGCCGCTTGGGGTGGGTGTAGAGCAGATAGGCGGCGCGGTGCAGGCCGACGGCGGTCTTGCCGGTGCCCGGGGCGCCCTGCACGCACACCGAGTCGGCGAGGGCGGCGCGCACGAGGTCGTCCTGCTCGGGCTGGATGGTCGCGACGATGTCCCGCATGGGTCCGACGCGGGGCCGCTCGATCTCGCGGGCCACGATGGCGCTGGTCCGCGACTCGCCCCGGCCGAGGTGCTCGTCCTCCAGGCCGGTGAGGTCGGCGGAGTCGCCCCGGCTGCCGGGCGCCCAGCCGAACCGGCGCCGTACCGCCACACCCTGCGGGTCGTGGGCGCTCGCCTGGTAGAAGGCACGGGCGACGGGGGCCCGCCAGTCGACCACGAGCGGCGGGGCGGCCGGGTCCTCGGTGATCCGCAGCCGGCCGACGTGCAGTGCTTGCTGAGCGGCCTCCGGCCGCGGGCTCTGCCCGCCGTGTTCCGGATCCTGCGTGCCGAAGTCGAGCCGGCCGAAGAACAGCGGCCCCGGCGGGACTTCGCGCATGGCCACGGCCTGGCTGCGCAGCCGGCGGCCGAGGACCTCGGCGTCGGCGCCGGAGGCGGAGACGTCCGCACCGATGACGACCTGTTCGGCGGCGCCCTCGACCATCGCGGCGAGGACCGCACGGCAGGTGTCGTGGTAGGCGCGCTCGGTGTGCAGGGTGTCCGTGAGGGCGGGTTCGAGTGACGTCATGACGCCAGCCTACCGCCAAAATGTTACCGAGTTACATTTTTAACCGAGTCTCATTGGTCGCGCCTCAGCTCCGGCAGCCCCGCCGCCAGCCGCCGGAACGCCCGCTCGGCCGCCTCCACCGCGTCCGGCGCCACGTCCGCGACCGCCTCGCCCGCAGCGACCCGCCGCCAGTTCTCCTGGGCGAGGATCCGCTGTACGGCGATGAGCTGCCCGGCGGCCAGCCGCGCCTCCAACCCCCCGCCGAGCGCCTCGGCGAGCGCCGCCTCCGAGCGCTCCAGGTGCGCGTACGCCCGCGCCACCAGAGCCGGGGTGCCGTAGAGCAGGGTGTGGAAGGCGAGCACCGCGGGATGGTCGTTCAGCCCAGTGACCGGATCGCGCCGCTCCAGGCCGGCGAGGAAGTTCCGGCGCAGCGCGTCCACCGGGTCGGCGGCCCCGGCGACCACCCGCGCGGCCTCCGTCTCGTGGTCCGCGATCCGGTGCAGGACCAGGTCCTCCTTGGCCGGGAAGTACCGGAACAGGGTCGGCTTGGAGATCCCGGCCGCTGCGGCGACCTCCGCCACGGACACCGCGTCGAAGCCCCGCTCCAGGAACAGCCGTACGGCGATGTCCGACACGTCCTGGTACATCCGCTGCTTCTTGCGTTCACGCAGACCCATCTCACCCATGGTGGGAGCCTACGCAGCCCCGCCCGGGCCGGTCGGCCAGGCCGGGTGCGGGCTGCCGCGCCGCCGGGACGACAGCCCCAGGGAGGCGGTGGCCGCGGCCAGGGTCATCGCGTAGGAGTCCACCGCGCGCCGCACGTTCGGTGCGTCCAGGCCGGCCCCGGTGACCAGGCGGTCGAGGTCGACGTAGGCCGAGCGGACGATCTCGATCCACCGGTACACCCGCCAGTCCTCCCGCCAGCCCTTGGTGAACCGCGCGTCCAGCCGGGCCTCCCAGCGGCGGAACATGCGGTCCCGGATCTCCGGGCGGGTCGGGGTCAGGTGCATGTGCCGGACCAGCTCGTACAGCGGGTCGCCGACCAGCGCCATCTCCCAGTCGATCAGGGTGAGCGGCGGGCCGTCGGCGCGCCGGACCAGGTTCCAGGGGTTGAGGTCGCCGTGGAGCAGGGCGGGGTCCCGCTCGGTGACCCGGTGCCGGGCGAGGATCTCGCGCAGCCGGGGCGCGTCCGGCAGGCCGAGGAAGCGGGCCAGCTGCTGGGACTCCCGCGGCAGGCCGGCGACCAGCGCCACCAGCTGGTCGCTGAGCCAGTCGTGGAAGCCGGGCCCGCCGGCCACCGGGTCGGTCGGGGTGTAGTCGACCTCGGTCAGCGCGGCCAGCTGGTCCACCAGACAGTCGGCCTCGTGCGGCCGGAGCCCGTGCACCGGGTGCTCGGGGCGAAGGTCGAGGTCGCCCTCGTAGGTGTGGACGGTGAAGACGTCACCGCCGTAGCGGTGGGCCTCGTCCGTCGCGTGGCTCGTGCCCAGCGCCAGCACCCGGGGCGCGGCCACCGGCACCCCGGACCGCTCGATCGCCCGCAGGACGGCGTGCTCGCTGAGGAAGCCCGTCTCGCGCCGCACGACGACGGCCGCCTCCCGGCGGACGACGACGGGGAAAGCGGTGCCGGGCACCCGGAGCACCGTGTTGAGGTGCGTGGCCCCCTTGAACACCCGGCCGGCCGGGGCGGCGCCCTCCAGGAACAGCGCGTCGGCGACCGCTGCGTGCGGGAAGTCGGGGTGCTCGGCTACCCGCCGGTCCGGGGTCCAGCCGATGGCCCGGGCCGCCGCGGCCCGCCGGGGCACGGCACCGGACGCCGCCCGCCGGAACAGGATCCGCTCGATCTCCCGCCGCTCGGGCACCCGGCCCAGCCGCAGGGAGCCGGCGGCCGCGCGCAGGGCGGCGCGAACGGTTGCCGTCGCCTCGTCCAGGCGCTGCGGGTCGAAGCCGTCCTCCAGCGAGCGCGCGGCCCGGACCACGTCGGCGTACAGGGAGAGGGCGTGCTCGAACGCGAGGTAGTGCCCGAGGTCCCGGGAGAGGCCGGCCGTGGCGGCGGGCCGTACCCGGTGCACGGCCTCGGCCCAGGCGGTGACGGCCTCGCGGCGCTGGTGGTCCGGGTAGCGCATCCGCACCAGGTGGACGGCGAGGTCGTGCAACGGGTCGCCGTAGCTCGCCAGTTCCCAGTCCACGCAGTGCAGCGGCACGTCACCGGCGGCCGGCCGCACCAGGTTGCCGCGGTGCAGGTCGCCGTGGAGCAGGCCGTACGGCCGCCGGGCCAGGGCCGGCACCCGGTCGGCGAACCGCAGCAGGGCGTCCTCGGGCACGCCGAGGGCCGTGAACAGCCCCCCGTACCGGTGCCGGTTGGGCCGCCGGACCTGCTGGTCGGCCAGGTGGGCCAGGGTGCGCAGGAAGCCCTGGGAGTCGGTGTGGTTGCGCGGCCAGTGGGCCGGCAGGGGCGGCAGGGCGCCGCCGCGGACCTGGACGACGGCGGCGAACAGCTCCGCCAGGTCCTTCAGCAGCGGTCCGTCGACCGGTTCGCCGGGGGGGCAGACGTCGGCCAGCACAGAGCCGTCCACAAAGCTGTGGACGGCGTACCCGGGGCCCTCGGCCAGGCACTCCGGCGCCTGCGGCAGCACCCTGCGCACCGCCCGCAGGATCTCCGGCTCGCTCCGCCAGGTCCGGATCACCACCGGCACCGCGTCCGGACGCGGCACCCGTACGGTCACCAGGGTGCCCGGCGCCCGGCCGAGCAGCCCGGCCGCCGGCTCGGTCAGCGCGACGACGTGATTGCGGTGCTGGAAGCCGCGGCCCGTCCGGCCGGCCGCGACGGCACGGGCCACGAACTCCCGGACGACGGCATCCGTCCGAACGGCACGGGGAAGAGGCGGTGCGCCCACTGGCCGCTCCGGGTAGATCGTGCGAATGGAGATGAGGGCGTGAAGAAAGAAGGGCCGGGACGAGCGGCCCGACGGGTGGCCGGTCACTCACCTGCACCGGGCGCGACGACGCGGGACCGGCTCGTCGCCGTCCCGTACGCGCGCATCCGAGCGGTGGCCCGGAGGGCCGCATCGTAACGCACCGAAAGCCACAGCCGTCCGAGGCGGCGCACCGGTGCGGGTGGCGCACGCGGTGGCGTTCGCTAGCGCGCGGCCGGCCCGTTCCTGAGCAACAGCAGCAAGGGCTCCAGCGACCGTACGACGTGTACGGCGCCCGCCGCGCGCAGGAGTTTCTCCTTGGCCTCTTTGCGCGCGTAGCCCAGGAACGGCACCCCGGCCCCCCGGGCCGCGGTCAGGTCCGAGGGGGAGTCGCCGATCATCAGGGCGGCGGCGGGGGCGGCGCCCATCGCGTTCAGGGCGCGGTTGAGGCAGTGCGGGTGCGGCTTGAGATGGTGCAGGTGCTCGGTGCGGCCGTACAGGTGCGGGGCGAAGCAGCCGGCGAGGCCGCGGGATTCGAGGTAGGTGCGGGCGGCGCGGGGCGAGTTGTTCGTGGTGACGGCCAGCCGGGCGCCGACGGCCGTCCAGGTGCGGATCAGCGGGTCGGCGTAGGCGGTGGGCAGTGCGGACGCGGCGGCCCGCAGCTCCTCCTGGGTGAGCCGTTCCTCCAGCCCGGCCACGAGGTCGCTGCCCGGCCGGCGGCGGCCGACGGCGCGCAGGACCACCTGCGGGTCCAGCGTCTCGCGCTCGGTCTCGCTGAGCAGCCCGCGCAGCCCCTGCCGCTCCAGCCAGTCGACCAGGTCCGCGGCCACCCGCTCGGCCCGGTGTCTGGCGAACAGCCGGCAGATCGGCCCGTCGAAGTCCCACAGCACGAACCGGGCCGATGTGATCAGTTCCCGAAGCTTCTCAGTCTCGCTCGCAACAGAAGTCGCACCAGATGTCGCATCAGAAGTCACTAGGAGAGTGTCAGGTCCGTGGTGATGGTTTCCCAGAGGGCGTCGAACCACTTCTGTGACTGCTCCACGAACGCCGCGTCCCGCTGCCCGGCCCGCTGCTCGAAGGAGAACAGCAGGGATTCGGAGCCGAGGGTGTCGTACATCTCCAGCGTTCTGCCGCTCTCGATGGGCTCCTCGCGGCGCGTGACCATGTAGTACGCGTACAGCGCCTCCGTGCCGTTGAGCAGGTACAGCTTCGCCGGCGGGGTGAACGGCAGGGCCCGGAAGGTGACGTGGACCTCGATGTCGTGGGTACCGCGCAGGGCCTGGAGGTTGTACTGGAGCACCTGGCCCTGGGCGTTGCGCATCGCCAGCCAGCGCTGGTGGACGGCGTCGTCGTCGCTGCCGGCGTCGACCGAGACCGGGAAGGCGAGGTTGATGTCCCGGGACGGCAGCAGGATGCGGGCGTCGATCCGCTCCGGGCGGATGCGTCCCTCGTGGATCAGGCGCAGCGGCTCGCCGAGGGCGGGAATCAGGCTCTGCGCGGTCAGGCACACGGCGTCGATGCGCACGTGCGGTGCCGAGAACGCCTCGGTCAGCCGGGGGGCGAGGGCGACCATGGTCGGCTGCGGCTCCTCGCCCGCGGGCGCCGGCCCGGCGACGCGGGGCGGGCTGCCCTTGCTGACGCCGCTGAGCAGACCGTCGTCCTGCAGCGCCCGCAGGGCCTGGCGTACGGCGCCCCGCTCCACGCCGAACTCCTCGGCGAGCTCGGCCTGGGTGGGCAGCCGCTCGCCGGAACGCAGGGCTCCGGTCCGGATGCGCTCGCGCAGGATGTCGGCGATCTCCCGGGCCGAGCGCCTTCTGCTGCCGTTCACTGCCACGTTCTCCTGGGTCACGGCCAAACGCTACAACCCTGTTCTATCTATGGGGAGTTGTTCTGAAGTTGTTTGTGTAGGGCGACCAAGTGGGGACAACTCAAGGAGAGTTGGCTGCCAACTAGGTTGAGTTGGCAGACCGAAAGGGGGAACGTCCATGCCTGTCCCCGCGCTCCTCTCCGCCCTCCTCGTCTTCGGCTTCGAGCAGCTCGTGCAGTCACGGTTCGGCGCCACCGGCATCGCCGGCCTGCTGCTGCTCACCGTCGGCATCAAGGCCAAGAGCCCGGCCGTCAGCTCCGCCGGCGCCGTCCTGCTCGCGCTGCTCCTGGCCGGCCCCGCGCTATAGCGTCAGCACCAGTTCCGAGCTGATCGTCTCCCACAGGGCGTCGAACCACAGCCGCGACTGCTCCACGAACGCCGCGTCCCGCCGCCCGGCCCGCCGCTCGAAGGCGAACAGCATGGACCGGGTGCCGTCGGCGTCGTACAGCTCCATGTGCTCGTGCCCGATCTCCCGCTCACGGCGGCCCAGCGTGTAGTACGCGAACAGCGCCTCGGCGCCGTTGAGCAGATACAGCTTCACCGGCGGGGTGAAGGGCAGCGCCCGGAAGGAGACCCGCACGTCGATCCCGTGCGTGGTGCGCAGCGCCAGCAGGTTCTGCCGCAGCACCAGGCCCTGGGCGTTGCGCTGGGCCAGCCAGCGCCGGTGGAGCAGGCCGCCGTCGTCGGCGTCCACCGGGGTCGGGAAGGCGAGGTCGATGTCCCGGCTGGGCAGCAGCAGCCGAACGTCGATCTTGGCCGGTTTCAGCCGTCCTGCGTGGATCTGCCGCAGCGGGTCGCCGATCGCCAGCGTGAGCGAGACCGAGGTCAGGCACAGCGCGTCGATCCGCACGTGCGGGGCGGCGAAGGCGGCGGCGACACGCGGGGTGAGGCCCACCATGGTGGGCTGTGGCGGTGCCGCCGGGCCGGCCTGAGGGCGCGCGGGCCCCGGCACCCCCGCCACGATGGCGGGGCTGCCCTTGGAGGCACCGGTCAGCAGGTGCTCCGACTGGAGGATCCGCAGCGCCTGCCGTACCGCACCGCGCTCGACACCGAACTCGTCGGCCAGCTTGGCCTGCGTGGGCATGCGTTCACCCGGCCGCAGCATCCCGGACCTGATCCGGCTGCGCAGTTCGTCGGCGATCTCGCGGTGGGACGAGCGGGGCCGCTGGGGCCTCGTCCGCCCACTGGCGGAGGCGTGCTCCGGGTCCACAAAAAAACCCTACAACTTCCCGCCAACTTGCGGCAGTTCCCCGGCAGGTGGTTATGCGCCGCGTTCCGACGGAGATAAGTACAGTGAGTTGGCAGCCAACTCGCATGACATGGTCGAGCTTCCCAGTGGTTGGCCGACCGGGCTCCCTTCCGGAGGGGAGCCGGGAGCCCGGACAGGGGACGGTCACCGGAACGCACAGTCACAACTGAACATCCCGCACAGCCACAACCGAACAGCGACATCTGAATACCGACATCGCACAGCCACAACTGAACAGCTCGCTACGGATGAACAGTCAGCACGTCCTCGGAAGACGGGAGCGACCGCGCAGGTCCGGGCAGCACGACCACCCGGACGAGCACTCACCAGGGCGTCGGCCTCACGGGGGCGGCGCCCTCTCGTGCGCCCCCGCCGCTCACGTCAGCAGGTCGTCGACCTGCGCCTCGCCCACCCGGTACCGGCGCGCGATCTCCCCGCTGCAGTCGTCGGCCGTGCGCTGCAGCAGCTGGCGGCGGCGCGAGACCTCCTGCTCGTAGCGGACCAGGCGCCCCATGGCGGCGGTCAGTTCCAGATCGGTGCGCGCCGTCAGGTCGGACAGCTCGACCTCCGCGAGCATGTCGGCGGCCAGCTGCCGGTACTCCTCGTTGTGCGGGGTGCCGAGCGTGACATGGCGGGCCGAAGAGCGCTGCCGGGCCGGGGCGTCCTTGAGGATCTCCGGGAGCCGGTCGACCACGGAGCCGTCCACCGGCGCCGGCACCGATGCCCGGCCCCGCCGGCCCAGCTCCGCGCGCAGGATGTCGATCCGGCCCTGGAGCAGCCGCCGCACATAGCTGAGGTCCGCCTCGTCACGCTGGGCGTCACGGCGCACGGCGCGCAGCTCGGGCAGGCTCAGCCGGGCCAGATCGGGCGGCTGGAGATACCCCGAAAAGGCCGGGTGAGGATCCCCCGGCAGCCCCGGGCCCGCCGGAGCGTCGGCGCGCTGCGCGGGCGGCCGGTGCGTCCCCTGCGTCCCCAGCCGCCCGCTGGTACTCGGTGTGCTCATCTGCTTCTGACCGTCCCCTCGACCGGCGTGTGCAAGCATCGTGCCACCCCAACTGGCCGCTATGTGACCGAGTGCCCCCGAACGGCCCTAGATGGGGGGTAACGGATCCATATTGGGCCCCCCGCGGGCGAGCGCGGGGCACCGGGCATGATGGTCCGCATGCGTGCGGTGGTGCAGAGGGTGGACGGCGCGAGCGTCGTCGTGGACGGCGAGACGGTCGGCGCGATCGAGGGCGAGGGGCTGTGCGTCCTGGTCGGGGTGACCCACGAGGACACCAAGGAGAAGGCGGCCCAGCTGGCCCGCAAGCTGTGGACCGTGCGGATGCTGCACGACGAGAAGTCGTGCAGCGACATCGCCGCCCCGCTCCTGGTGATCAGCCAGTTCACCCTGTACGGCGACGCCCGCAAGGGCCGCCGCCCGACCTGGAACGCGGCGGCCCCGGGAGACGTGGCCGAGCCCCTGGTCGACGAGGTCGTCGCCCAGCTGCGCGCCCTGGGCGCGACGGTGGCGACGGGCCGCTTCGGCGCCCGGATGAGGGTGTCGCTGACGAACGACGGGCCGTTCACGGTGTTGCTGGAGATCTAGCGCTTGACTCCGTTGACGAAGGCCGCCCACGCCTCGGCCTGGAAGACGAGGGCTCCGCGGGAAGGGGCCTTGCTGTCGCGGACGGGGATGACGGAGGTGATGTTGTCGGCGACCTCGACGCACTCACCGCCGTCCGAGTTGCTGTAGCTGCTCTTGCGCCAGGTCACACCGCTCAGGTCGATGGCTCGCACGGCACTTCCTCCAACATCCGCAGGATGAACGTTCGCGATTCGGCCGGAGACAGGGCCATGTCGCGCACCGCATCATAAGTGCGCTGGAAACGCTCAACCCGGCTTGGTTCCTCGATCAGTTCACCGTGTACGTCGTTCTCGGCGTAAGCCACGGTACGGCTGTCCAGCAGCCGGAGGAACATCATCGCGGTGCTCGCCAGGCCGTGAGAGCCGGCACTGAACGGCAGCACCTGGATCGTGATGTTCGGACGCTCCGACGCCTCCGCCAGGTACGCCAGTTGCTTCCGCCACTCCCGCGGGTCTCGCAACGGAGTCCGCAATACCGACTCGGAGAGGATGCTGCGGAACGTCGGTGCGTCGACGCCTCTCAGCAACTCCCTCCGGCCCACTCGCGCTTCGACCTGCTGGTCCAGCTCCCGGCCCTCGATGCCGCCCGCGGCGAGCGCCTCGCGTGCGTACGCCTCGGTCTGAAGAAGCCCCGGCGGCCTGCTGACGGCGTAGTGCCACAGGTTCATCGCCTCGGCCTCCAACACCATGTACCGCCGATACTGCTCCTTGAACTGCGTAGGATCCGCCACCGCCAGTTCCCACAGCGTGACCAGCAGACCCGGTGTTCCATAGAACTGATCCAGCGCCTGCACGACCTCGGGCCCGCCCAGGGTCTGCCCGCTCTCCAGCTTGCTGAACTGGGAGGAATCCCAGCCCACCTCCTTGGCCAGGTCCCGCAGGCTCAGGCCGCGTTCGCCTCTCAGGCGCCTCAGTTCCTCGGTGAACCGCCCCCTTGGCTCCTGACTCCGTCCCGTGATCACCAACCGCTGTGGCATCGCGCTCCTGTTGAATTTGTTGAATTTGGCAGCCCACCGTTGAATTTGGGCCCCTCAACAGCCCAGACGCCCATTCCGTGCGGCATGCTCTTGAGCACCGCCCGAACACGCAGAGTAGCCGCAGCTTTGCGCTGCGCACCTGCGTTCATGGAAAGGAGCTGGTCGTGATGACGACGAAGGTCGGCGAGTACCGGGCCCTGGAGATGCGCGGCCCGCGCGACGCCCCCCACCCTCGGCCAGACCCTCACCGCGCCCCTCGCCCGCGCCCCGCCCGCCGGTACACGCGTCGCCGGATGGCCGACGGTGCCGGCGTCAGTGGCGTACTCGCCGCCCTCTGTGTCGCCGCGCTGTTCGCGGCGGTCGCCCTCGTGGTCGTTCGGGGGCGGTGCTGACAGGAGGAACTCCCGGACAGCCGAAGGGCCGCACCCCCACTGGCGTCCAACCCAGGGGTGCGGCCCTTCAGCTCGTCACTGAGCCCACATGGACCGTTCGGTCCGCTCAGACCGCGATGGCGACCTCGGCCAGCCCGCCCTTCTCGGCGACGACCGTGCGGTCGGCGGTGGCACCCGGCACCAGCGCCCGGACGGTCCACGTGCCCTCGGCCGCGTAGAAACGGAACTGGCCGGTCGCGGAGGTGGGGACCTCCGCGGTGAACTCGCCGGTCGAGTCGAGGAGACGGACGTAGCCCGTCACCGGCTCGCCGTCGCGGGTCACCTGACCCTGGATCGTGGTCTCACCGGGCTTGATCGTCGAGGCGTCCGGGCCGCCGGCCTTCGCTCCACACATGCTGTCTCTCCGTAAGGGGTCTGACCGGAAGGTCGGTCGGGATGGGTTACTTGCCGGCGCCGAGCTCGATCGGCACGCCGACGAGGGAGCCGTACTCGGTCCAGGAGCCGTCGTAGTTCTTGACGTTCTCCACGCCGAGCAGCTCGTGCAGCACGAACCAGGTCAGGGCCGAGCGCTCACCGATGCGGCAGTAGGCGATCGTGTCCTTGGCGAGGTCGACGTTCTCCTCGACGTAGAGGGCCTTCAGGTCCTCGTCCGACTTGAAGGTGCCGTCGTCGTTGGCGTTCTTCGACCACGGGATGTTCTTCGCGGTCGGCACGTGGCCCGGACGCTGCGACTGCTCCTGCGGCAGGTGGGCCGGGGCGAGCAGCTTGCCGGAGAACTCGTCGGGCGAACGGACGTCGACCAGGTTCTGGGAGTCGATCGCGGCCACGACGTCGTCGCGGAAGGCGCGGATCGAGGTGTTCTGCGGCTTGGCCTTGTAGTCGGTCTTCGGGCGCTCCGGGACCTCGTCGCCGGCGACCAGCTCGCGGGCGTCCAGCTCCCACTTCTTGCGGCCGCCGTCGAGGAGCTTGACGTTCTCGTGGCCGTAGAGCTTGAAGTACCAGTAGGCGTACGACGCGAACCAGTTGTTGTTGCCGCCGTAGAGGATCACCGTGTGGTCGTTGGCGATGCCCTTCTCCGACAGGAGCTTCTCGAAGCCGGCCTGGTCGACGAAGTCACGGCGGACCGGGTCCTGGAGGTCCTTGGTCCAGTCGATGCGGATCGCGTTCTTGATGTGGTTCTTCTCGTAGGCGGACGTGTCCTCGTCCACCTCGACGATCGCGATGGTCGGGTCGTCCAGGTGCTCCTGAAGCCAGTCGGCGTCGACCAGGACGTCGCTGCGGCTCATGCTCTTTCTCCTCCGGGGCAGTTGCGGCGGGGTGTGCGAATGGCTACGGGGGCGCGCTCGAGGCCCGAGCGGCGCACGGGGGCCCTGACGGCAGGGCGGGGTGGAACGCGGAAGCCGGGGCGTTCCGGTCAGAAGGGGCGACAGAGCATGGCGGCAACGCGGCACAGGTCGACTGCCCGCCGCTTCGTGAGATCCGCCTGTCGCTTCATGGGCTCGATCGTAGGGACGTCCGGGCGGGCGTGTCACCGGTGTGTCATATTGCGAGACACGATCGTCCGGATGGCGGGATGAGAAAAGCGCCCGGGTACCCCTCTCGGGGCCTCCGGGCGCTCGGGTGCGTCAGGACATCTGCGCTGCGGACGGGGGCGTCTCGCCAGTCGGACACCCTGCGTCCATGGGGGTGTTCCGGGTCCCTACCCCGCGAGCCTGACGTCCGAACCCTTCACGCTGATCTCCACGCCGTCCGGCGCGGCCTCCACCTTGTCCAGCTTGATGCCGCCGGGCAGCTGGTCGATGGCCTGCTGGAAGTCGGTGATCGTACGGATGCGGTTCTCGGCGATCGCGGCCGCGCCCAGCTTGGGCAGGGAGTCCGCGTGCACCTGCACCTTGTCGTTCTCCACGGTCACCGTGCTGAGCACGGACACCGTCTGCTTGATCCCGAGGGACGAGACGGTGCCCTCCACCGCCACCTTGATCTTCCCGTTGCCGCCGTCGGAGAGGCCGACGACCCGGGCGGTCACCCCGGGGGCCACCTCGGTGGGCTCGGACTTGGCGGTCTTCAGCAGCTCGGCGTACGAGACCGTCGCCGTACCGGTCGCGGTCGCCGCGGTGGCCGAGCTGTAGTCGCCGGAGAACTCGACGCCCTTCATGTCGGCCTTCAGGTCGTCGATCCGGATGGTCTGGCCGGGCTTGCCGGTGGCCGCCTCGTAGTCCTTGATGCCGACCTCGACGTCGTCCAGCGAGCCGCCCGCGACCTGGGTGAGGAACGGGAAGCCCTTGATGTTCACGTCCGGGGTCGAGGCCAGGTTCTCCGTCGCCTTCAGCTTGTCCGCGGCCTCCCCCTCCGCGAAGTGCACGGCGACCCGGTCCGCGATCACGAAGAGTCCCCCCAGGATCACGACGATGATCAGGAGTATTCGCAGGACGCGCATGTGGTGTTTCCCCCGGGTCGGCTGTGGTGTGCGAAGTGGGTACCGATACGCCACGGTAACTCTGCACGGCCCGGCCGGACGGGATTTGTGGATCAGTTGTGACAGGGCCCGCCGGTCCTACCCTGTACCTATGTACGCCCGGCGACGGCACATCTACTTCGCCATGATGGGGACCTGCATCGGCCTCTTCGTCCTGGCCTGGGGGGTCGTACGCCTGTGGTCGGTGCCGGCGGCCGTCGGCATGTGCGTCGTGGCCATGGTCATCCCGCCCGTCGCCGCGATGATCGCCAACCGCCGGGGCCCGGAGGACCGCTGGTGGGACGACCCCTCCGGCGACCCGCAGTCCGACGAGTGGTGGGACGAGCTGGACGGCAAGAAGCGCCCGCGCCCCTAGAAACAATCAGTAGACGAGCGCCTGGGCGTCGTCCGCCAGGGCCTCCTGGACGAAGACCTGCGCGCCCGCGATCCGTACGCCGTCGATGACGTCCTTCTCCGTGATCTCCCGGCGGGCGGCACACTGCGTGCACAGCGTGATGCGCCCCGCCGCGAGGACCGACTCGATCAGGTCCGGGAGCGGAGCCGCGTGCGGCAGCTCGAACTCGGCGGCCCGGCCCGGCAGCGCGAACCAGGACGACTCCCCGGTCAGCCACAGCGAGACCTCGACCCCGCTGGCCACCGCCACCGCCGCCACCGTGAACGCCTGCGAGCAGCGCTCCGGGGCGTCCGCCCCGGCCGTCACCTTGATCACGAGCTTCTTCGCCATGCGGGAAGCGTAGCCCTCGCGGGCCCCGCCCCTCGCAAAGAGCGCGTGGCCCCGGCCGCGTAAGCTGGGCTCCGGCTCTGTCGTCCGCCCACCCTCGCTCAAGGAGCACCCGTGGAGATCTTCTTCGAAACCCTGCTGGTCCTGGTCTGCGTCGGCGTGCTCGCCTTCGCCGGTCTGACGGTGAAGAAGCTGTACCAGGGCCAGCGCTGACCCACCCTTCAGGAAAGCTGCAGCTCATGATCGAGATCCCGTCCGACCTCCACAAGGACCTTGTCCCGCTCGCCTTCCTGCTCGGCAACTGGGCCGGCGCGGGCGTGCACGACTTCCCCGGCTCGGAGAAGTGCAACTTCGGGCAGGAGGTCAGCTTCACCCACGACGGCCGGGACTTCCTGGAGTACCGCTCCTACACCTGGGTGCTGGACAACGACGGCAACAAGGTGCGCCCCCTGGAGTCGGAGTCCGGCTTCTGGCGGATCGACGCCGACCGCAAGGTCGAGGTCACGATGACCCGCGACGACGGCACGGTGGAGATCTGGTACGGCGAGATGGCCGACAAGAAGCCGCAGATCGACCTGGTGACGGACGCCGTCGCCCGGACGGCCGCCTCCCAGCCGTACAGCGGCGGCAAGCGGCTGTACGGCTACGTGAAGAGCGACCTCATGTGGGTCGGCGAGAAGCAGACCCCCGAGGTCCCGCTGCGCCCCTACATGTCGGCCCAGCTGAAGAAGGTCGTCACCCCCGAGGACGTCGAGCGCTGGGCCAAGGCCCTCCCGGACGACATGCCGGACGACGGCATCGCCTTCTTCAAGTAGTCCTAGACTTTCCGGTGTGGTGAGCACCGACTGGAAGAGCGACCTCAGGCAGCGCGGCTACCGGCTGACGCCGCAGCGGCAACTCGTGCTCGAAGCCGTGGACACCCTGGAGCACGCGACCCCCGACGACATCCTCAGCGAGGTGAGGAAGACGGCGTCGGGGGTCAACATTTCCACCGTCTACCGGACGCTGGAGCTGCTGGAGGAGCTGGGCCTGGTCAGCCACGCCCACCTCGGCCACGGTGCGCCCACGTACCACCTCGCCGACCGCCACCACCATCTGCACCTGGTGTGCCGGGACTGCGAGAACGTGATCGAGGCGGATGTCGAGGTCGCCTCCGAGTTCACGGCCAAGCTGCGGCAGCAGTTCGGGTTCGACACCGACATGAAGCATTTCGCGATCTTCGGCCGATGCGCGGACTGTTCTCTGAAGGGTTCAAATACCACGTCGTAGGCTTGCCATATGAAGAGCCCCCTGTTGTCCCTGCCCGGCGCCGTCCCAGCCGAGGGTGTGGACGAAGGTGTCGCCGCCCACTACGGCGACCTGTTCCGCGAGCAGCGCGCCCTCGCCGACGGCACCGGTTTCGTCGACCTGTCGCACCGCGGTGTCGTCACCGTCAGCGGTGAGGACCGGCTGAGCTGGCTGCACCTGCTGCTCACCCAGCACGTCAGCGACCTGCCCGTGGGCGAGGCCACCGAGGCCCTGATCCTGTCCGCGCACGGGCACATCGAGCACGCGCTGTATCTGGTGGACGACGGCAGCACCGTCTGGGCACATGTGGAGCCCGGCACCCAGGACGCGCTGATCGCGTACCTGGAATCGATGAAGTTCTTCTACCGGGTCGAGGTCGCCGACCGGACCGGTGACACCGCCGTGGTGCACCTGCCCGCCGGCTCGATCGCCGAGGTGCCGGACGGCGTCGTCGTACGCGAGACGGCGCACGGGCGTGACCTGTTCCTGCCGCGCGCCGGGCTGGAGGAGTTCGCCGCCGGGCACGGGCCCGCCGCCGGGCTCCTCGCCTACGAGGCGCTGCGCGTCGAGCACCACCGCCCCCGCCTGGGCTTCGAGACCGACCACCGCACCATCCCGCACGAGCTGGGCTGGATCGGCACGGCGGTCCACCTCCAGAAGGGCTGCTACCGCGGCCAGGAGACGGTCGCCCGCGTCCAGAACCTGGGCAAGCCGCCGCGCCGGCTGGTCTTCCTGCACCTGGACGGCAGCGAGGTCCATCTGCCGGTGCCGGGTACCGAGCTCCGGCTCGCGGACGAGGGCCCCGAGGGCCGCAAGATCGGCTTCGTGACGACGTCCGTACGCCATCACGAGCTGGGGCCGGTGGCCCTGGCCCTGGTGAAGCGGAATGTCCCGCTCGACGCCAGGCTCCTGGCCGGGGAGACGGCGGCCGCGCAGGAGGTCGTGGTCGAGCCGTAGGCGAGCGGCACGAGCCTGACGAGGTCGCCGTCCTGGAACCCAGCCGAGGTGGGGCGGTCGATCGACTTCGTCTGAACCGGGGATCTCGCAGCGCCGGACGGGCCGCCGACAGCCTGTCCGGCGCAGAGGTCATGACTGCGGACGACAGGCGCTAGCCCAGCGCCCGCCCCAGCACCCACACCACCGGTGCCGCCGCGGACAGCGGCAGCGCCACGCCCGCCGTGAAGTGCACGAACCGGGACGGGTAGTCGTAGCTCGCCACCCGGTGGCCGATCAGTGCGCACGCTCCGGCGGCGGCGCCCAGCAGCGCTCCGCTCGCTCCGAAGTCCGTCATGCCGCCCAGGGCGATGCCCGCGCCCGCGGCGGCCAGCAGGGAGATCACGACCGACGCCGGGGTGGGCAGGGGCAGGGCGCGGGCCAGGACGGCCACCGCCACGCCCGCCGCACCCACCGACACCGCGTGCGGATCGGCGGCCAGGAAGCCCGTCGCCAGTACCGCGAGCGCCGCCGAGGCGACCGTCGCCATCAGGCCGTACATCCGCTCGTCCGCCGAGGCGTGGGAACGCAGCTGGAGGACGAGGGACAGCAGGACCCACAGGCCGAGCGAGCCGAGGATGGCGATCAGGGCGTGCTCGCGGCCGGCCGCGAGGACCGCCACGTCGGCCGTCAGCGCGCCCGCGAAGGCCAGCGCGATGCCCTGCCGGGCCGGCCACATGCCGTTCAGCCGGAACCAGCCCGCGGCCGTCACCGCCTGGAGCAGCACCAGCGGCACGACGAGGGCGTACGAGGCGACGGGCGCCGTCGCGGCGAGCAGCAGGCCCAGCAGCGCGGTGAGCGCCGCCGGCTGCATGCCGGGCTCGATGATCGGGGACCGCCCCTCCAGGCGGGCCCGCTGGGCGTCCGTGATCCGCGCGTTGCCGGCGAGGGTGGCGGGGCCGTAGGCCGGGTCGGGCTCGGCAGCGGAGGCGGAGGCCGACGCGGGGGCCGACGCGGGGGCGGCGGCCACCGGTGCCGGGTCGGGCTCGGGGGCGGGCGCGTACGGCTCAGGAGCATGTGTGTACGGCTCCGCGAACTGCTGGGGATGCTGGTACTGCTGGTACTGCGCCTGCTGGTACTGCGGCTCCTGATACGCGTACTGCTGATGCCCAGGCTGCCGGTGGTCCGGCTGCTGATACCCCGGCTGCCGGTGGTCCGGCTGCTGTTCCTGCCGGGGCAGGTACGCCGTCTCCGCCGCCTGTACCGGCGCGTGCGTCTGCGTATCCCAGGTGTGGCCCTGCCACTGCTGGGTGAGCTCCGGGTCCTGGCCGGGCTGCTGGGCGTACTCCTCGTGCCCGGTCCATCCGTGCTGCTGGTACGGGTCGTAGCCCTCGTACGGGCCGCCCTGGTACGGCTGGTCGGTCATCGCTCACCCTCCTGCGAACGGCGGGAGCACCTCGACCGTGCCGCCCTCGGCCAGCCGTACCGTCTCATGCGCGCGGGTCCCGACGGGGTCGCCGTCGATGAGGAAGGAGCATCGCTGGAGCACGCGCGTGAGTTCACCGGGGTGTCGCGCACGCACGGCGGCCAGTGCGTCGGCCAGCGTGTCCGCCTCGTACGGCTCCTCGGCGACCTGGGCCGCGGCCTTGGCGGCGGCCCAGTAGCGCACCGTGACCTTGGGCATCTGATTCCTCAATCGACGGCAAGACAGAGACAAAGACTGTGTGGAGTCAGGCTAGCCCGCCGCCGAGACCGCCCAGTCCCCGATCCGGGCCACCAGGGCGTCGTCCGCCGCGTGCTCCGCGTGGCCCATGCCCGGCTCGACCCAGAGTTCGGCGTGGCCGCCGGCCGCCTCGGCGAGCATCAGGGGGTGGTCGAGCGGGAAGTAGCCGTCGCGGTCGCCGTGGACGATGAGGAGCGGGGTGGGGGCCACCCGCGGGACGGCCTCCACCGGTGACAGCGGCACCGGGTTCCACTCGCGGTGGTGGATGCGGGTGCGCAGGCCGTAGCGGCCCACCAGGCGGCCCTCGGGGCGGGTGACGAGCCAGTGCAGGCGGCGCATGGGGGCCGTGCCCCGGTAGTACCAGCGGGCCGGCGCGCTCACCGACACCACCGCGTCGACCGCGCCGGGGTGCAGGGCCGCGTGCCGCAGGACGACCGAGCCGCCCATGGAGAAGCCGACGGTCACCACGCGCGCGTGCCCGAAGCCGCGGGCCCACCCGACGGCGGCGGCGAGGTCCAGCACCTCCTTGTCGCCGACGGTGGACCGGCCGCCGGAGCGTCCGTGGCCGCGGAAGGAGAAGGTGACGACCGCGCCGTAAGCGCGCAGGACGGCGGCCACCCGTCGTACGTGTGGCCGGTCCACGTCCCCGGTGAAGCCGTGCGCGATCACGAACACCAGGTCACGGGAGGGGGAACGAGAGGCGTCCGGAGCCTCGGGAAATGCTTTGTATACGACCGGGCCCGGATCGTATACGGAATCGACCGGAATTCCGTCGGCCGTGCGCAGAAACGTCCGGATAGGGCCCCGTCTGCCTGTCTCGGAATTCGGACGAACGGTGGAACGCGCCACATGACCTGCCGGACGGTTGCTCATGTGGGCTATTCTGCTGGGCAGAGGACTCGGGCAGCGTAGCCCCCGGGTCCTTTTGTGCTTTCGGACGCGTTGTATACACAGCGGGAAACCTCAGGTGACCGCCGGTGTACGGGGCCTTCGGGATCGCAGAGCAGTGCCCGTCCGTACACGTCCTCGCAGGGACCGAGGAGGAACCAGACGTATGAGTTCTCTGCTGCTGCTGACCAACGCCCTCCAGCCGTCGACGGAGGTGCTTCCGGCCCTCGGCCTGCTCCTGCACAACGTGCGGGTGGCCCCGGCGGAGGGGCCCGCCCTGGTCGACACCCCGGGCGCCGACGTCATCCTGGTCGACGGCCGGCGTGACCTGCCCCAGGTCCGCAGCCTGTGCCAGCTGCTCCGCTCCACCGGCCCCGGCTGTCCACTGCTCCTCGTCGTCACCGAGGGCGGCCTCGCCGCCGTCACCGCGGACTGGGGCGTCGACGACGTGCTCCTCGACACCGCCGGTCCCGCGGAGGTGGAGGCGCGGCTGCGGCTCGCCATGGGCCGGCAGCAGATCGTCAACGACGACTCGCCGATGGAGATCCGCAACGGCGATCTCTCCGTGGACGAGGCGACGTACAGCGCGAAACTCAAGGGGCGGGTGCTGGACCTGACCTTCAAGGAGTTCGAGCTGCTCAAATACCTCGCGCAGCACCCGGGCCGGGTCTTCACCCGCGCCCAGCTGCTCCAGGAGGTGTGGGGATACGACTACTTCGGCGGCACCCGGACGGTCGACGTTCACGTACGGCGGCTGCGCGCCAAGCTCGGCCCCGAGCACGAGTCGCTGATCGGAACCGTCCGGAACGTCGGTTATCGATTCGTTACCCCCGAGAAGGCCGAGCGGCCCGCCGAGGACACCAAGGCCAAGGGCGGCCGGGCAAAGCCGGAAGATGCGGACGCTTCCGCGGTCCTGGGCGGCGCCGAGGCGCACGCCGAGGCATAGCCGGCGCGGGGGCGGCGCTCGGGCGGGGCGGCGACATCGCCCGGCCGCCATGTGATACGCCCTGCCCAGAGCGGGTCAATCCGCGTAGACTCCGCGCGTGGCCAAGGTGACTCGGGATGACGTGGCACGGCTGGCGGGAACCTCCACCGCCGTCGTCAGTTATGTCATCAACAACGGACCCCGGCCGGTCGCCCCGGCCACGCGCGAGCGTGTCCTCGCCGCGATCAAGGAACTGGGGTACCGGCCCGACCGGGTCGCCCAGGCGATGGCCTCCCGGCGCACCGACCTGATAGGTCTGATCATCCCGGACGCCCGCCAGCCGTTCTTCGGCGAGATGGCGCACGCGGTCGAGCAGGCCGCCTCCGAGCGCGGAAAGATGGTCCTCGTCGGCAACACCGACTACATCGGCGAACGCGAGGTCCACTATCTGCGCGCGTTCCTCGGTATGCGCGTCTCCGGCCTGATCCTGGTCTCCCACGCCCTGAACGACCTCGCCGCCGCCGAGATCGACGCCTGGGACGCCCGGGTGGTGCTGCTGCACGAGCGCCCGGAGGCCATCGACGACGTGGCCGTGGTGACGGACGACCTGGGCGGCGCCCAGCTCGCCGTGCGCCACCTGCTGGAGCACGGCTACGAGTACGTCGCCTGCATGGGCGGTACGGCCGAGACGCCGGCCGTCGGCGACCCGGTCTCGGACCACGTCGAGGGCTGGAAGCGGGCCATGGCCGAGGCGGGCCTGCCCACCGAGGGCCGGCTGTTCGAGGCGCCGTACAACCGCTACGACGCCTACCGCGTGGCCCTGGACGTGCTGTCCGGACCCCACCGGCCGCCCGCGATCTTCTGCTCCACCGACGACCAGGCGATCGGCCTGCTGCGGGCCGCGCGCGAGTTGCGCATCGACGTGCCCGGGCAGCTGGCGGTGGCCGGCTTCGACGACATCAAGGAGGCCGCGCTCGCCGACCCGCCGCTGACCACGGTCGCCTCCGACCGCTCGGCGATGGCCCGGGCGGCGGTCGACCTGGTGCTGGACGACGGGCTGCGGATCGCCGGGTCCCGGCGCGAGCGGCTGAAGACGTTCCCGTCGCGCCTGGTGGTGCGCACGAGCTGCGGCTGCGCCTGATCCCGGGCCGCGTCTTCATATCGGGCAAACGAGGTTCTGGCGGGCTTCTCAGGGAGCACTCAGGAAGCTCTCATGGTCGCGGGGGACTCTTTTGTCATGACCGAGAGCCAGGGCACTTACGAGCAGCCGCACTCCTTCTCCGCTCCCGTGAACGCGGAGTGGCCGCCCCCGCCGCCGTACCAGCCGACCATGGAGTCCGCTCCGCACCAGAAGAAGCGGACCCGGGGTCCGGGGGCCCTGCTCGCGGCGGTCGCGATCGTCGCGGCGGCGGTCGGCGGCGGCACGGCCTACGCCTTCCAGGAGCTGGCCGGCAAGGACACGGTCGCCACCGCCGGCAGCAGCACCACCGTGGTGCCCTCCAGCAAGAAGGGCGACGTCGCCGCGATCGCCGCCGCACTCACCCCGAGCGTGGTCGAGATCAACGCGACGCTCGCGGGCGGATCCTCCACCGGCTCCGGCGTGATCATCACCTCCGACGGCGAGATCGCCACCAACAACCACGTCGTCTCCGGCGCCACCTCGATCAAGGTGCGCACCAGCGACGGCACGAGCTACACCGCCCGGGTCGTCGGCACCGACAGCTCCAAGGACCTCGCGCTGATCAAGCTGGAGGGCGCCTCCGGGCTGAAGGCGGCGGCGCTCGGTGACTCCAGCGGCGTCCAGGTCGGCGACACGGTCGTCGCGATCGGCTCCCCCGAGGGCCTGACCGGCACGGTCACCAGCGGCATCGTCTCCGCCCTGAACCGGGACGTCACCGTCTCCACCGACGAGAACCAGGGCCAGGGCCAGGGCGGCGAAGGACAGTGGCCGTTCCAGTTCGGCGGCCGTGAGTTCAACGGCGACACCGGCTCGTCCACGACCACCTACAAGGCCATCCAGACCGACGCGTCCCTGAACCCCGGCAACTCCGGCGGCGCGCTGATCGACGCGAGCGGCCACATCATCGGCATCAACTCCGCGATGTACTCGTCGAGTTCCCAGTCGTCCTCGTCCTCGGACGCGGGCAGCATCGGCCTCGGCTTCGCCATCCCCGTCAACACCGTCAAGTCCGACCTGGCCAAGCTCCGGGCGGGCTCCGACAGCTAGCGACACCCCGCGCGCACCCCGCGCGCCAGACAGCAAGGAGCAGGTCATGATCAAGCACGTTCCCCACCACATGGCCGAGCGCGGTCCGGCCGGGATCACCCTGGCCCTGTCCATCGCGTCCCAGCTGCACGTGCCGATCCCGGCGCCCCGCGCCCCGGAGGTTGCTGCCGTGACCCCGGTCCCCCAGCTGATGGGCCTGCGCACCTCCGCCGCCCGCCCGCACCGCCGCAAGGTGCCGCTGCACCGCCTGAGCGCGGTCCGGGCCTGACCGGCACGCGTGCCCCTCGCCGGGCCGCGGGACGTGGCACGCTGAGAGACACCCCCATCACCCGACCACCGCACCCCGAGGAATCGCGAGCGATGAGCCCCGCCGAAGGCGACCGTGACCCCCAGCGCATCCTGATCGTCGACGACGAGCCGGCCGTACGCGAGGCGCTCCGGCGCAGCCTCGTCTTCGAGGGGTACGACACCGAGGTCGCCTTCGACGGCGCGGACGCCCTGGAGAAGGCCACGGCCTACCAGCCGGACCTGGTCGTGCTGGACATCCAGATGCCGCGCATGGACGGCCTGACGGCGGCTCGCCGGATCCGGGGTGCGGGCGAGACCACACCGATCCTGATGCTCACCGCCCGCGACACGGTCGGCGACCGGGTGACCGGCCTGGACGCGGGCGCCGACGACTACCTCGTCAAGCCCTTCGAACTGGACGAACTCTTCGCCCGTATCCGCGCGCTGCTGCGCCGCAGTTCGTACGCGGCGCAGGTGTCCGCCGAGGCCCAGGAGGACGAGGCGCTCACCTTCGCCGATCTGCGGATGGACCTCGCGACCCGGGAGGTCACCCGCGGCGGCCGGCAGGTCGAGCTGACCCGCACGGAGTTCACCCTGCTGGAGATGTTCATGGCACACCCGCGCCAGGTGCTCACCCGTGAGCAGATCCTCAAGGCCGTCTGGGGCTTCGACTTCGAGCCGTCCTCAAACTCGCTCGACGTCTACGTCATGTACCTGCGCCGCAAGACCGAGGCCGGCGGCGAGCCGCGCCTGGTGCACACCGTGCGCGGCGTGGGGTATGTCCTCAGGCAGGGCGGCGCCGAGTGAAGCATCTGGTGCGCCGGTACCGGGCGCTGCCGATCCGGGCCCGCCTCGCCGTGCTGGTGGCGGCGGCGGTGGCGTTCGCGGTGGCGGCGGTGTCGGTGACGTGCTGGTTCATCGTGGAGAAGAAGCTGTACGACCTGGTCGACAAGGATCTCCAGAACTCGTCGCCGCGCGCGGTGCCGTCCGCGCAGGTGTTCGACCTGCTGACCACGTGTCCGCAGAAGCCGGCGGACTCCTCGTACAACAGCCTGCGCGCCCATGACACCGCCTACTCCCAGCTGATCAAGCCCGACGGCACGGCGTGCGTCTCGGCGGGTTCCGCGGGCGTGCTGAAGACCACGTCGGCGGATGTGGCGGTGGTCGGACGGGACAGCAGCCAGGGCGGCATCCTCCGCAACGGCACGGACACCGAGGGCAATACCGTCCGGGTGCTGACCATGCCGCTCGTGGTCATCACGGACGACGGGCCGCATGTGTATCCCGGGGCCGCCTGGATGACCGCCGTTCCGCTGAAGAACACCGACAAGGCCCTCAAGGACCTCGCGCTGATCCTGCTCCTCGTCTCCGGCGTGGGAGTCCTCGGCGCGGGCGCCGCGGGGCTCGCCGTGGCCCGTGCGGGGCTGCGTCCCGTGGACAAGCTCACCGAGGCCGTGGAGCACGTGGCCCGGACCGAGGATCTGGCCGTGCGCATCCCGGTGGAGGACGACAGCGAGGACGAGGTCGCCCGGCTCTCGCGGTCCTTCAACTCGATGACCGCCTCCCTGGCCAGCTCCCGCGACCTCCAGCAGCAGCTGATCGCGGACGCCGGCCATGAGCTGCGGACGCCCCTGACGTCGTTGCGGACCAACATCGAACTGCTCACCCGCAGCGAGGAGACGGGCCGGCCGATCCCGCCGGAGGACCGCAAGGCGCTGCTCGGCTCGGTGAAGGCGCAGATGACCGAACTGGGCTCGCTGATCGGGGATCTGCAGGAGCTGTCCCGTTCGGAGGGGCAGCGCGGCGAGCGCGTCCAGGTGGTGGCCTTCCAGGACACCGTGGAGGCGGCCCTGCGCCGGGCGCGGCTGCGCGGTCCGGAGCTGTCGCTCACCGCGGACCTGGAGCCCTGGTTCGTCCGGGCGGAGCCCTCGGCCCTGGAGCGGGCGGTCGTCAACATCCTCGACAACGCGGTGAAGTTCAGCCCCGAGGGCGGCACGATCGAGGTGCGGCTGAGCGACGGTGTCCTGACGGTCCGCGACCACGGTCCCGGCATCCCGGAGGACGAACTCCCGCACGTCTTCGACCGCTTCTGGCGCTCCCCCAGTGCCCGCGCCCTGCCCGGCTCCGGGCTCGGCCTGTCCATCGTCGCCCGTACGGTGAAGCAGGCGGGCGGGGAGGTCACACTGGCCCGCGCGGAGGGCGGCGGCACGGTGGCGACAGTACGGCTGCCGGGGGCGCCGACGCCTCCGCCGAAGACACCGGAGACGTCGGAGGCGCTGGTGACACCGGAGGCGCTGGAGAAGCCGGAGACGCCGGCCGGCTGATGTGGCCCTAGTCCGGCTTCGGCATGGCGCGCAGGCGCTGGATCTGGGTGTGGCTGAGGTCGTTCGCCCGGCGCATGTGCCGGGTGATCGCCCGCAGCTCGTCCGCGCTGTGGTCGTCGAGGATCGTCTGCCAGGTCGCTCCGAGGTCGTCCCAGAGCGCGGTCACGCGGGCGACGCGCTCGGGGACCGGGGTGACCAGCACCCGGCGGCGGTCCTGCCGGTCGGGGGTGCGGGCGACGTAGCCGCCGCGTTCCAGCCGGTCCACGAGGCGGGTGGCGGAGCCGGTGGTGAGACCGGTCCGGTCGGCGATCTGCCGGACGGTGAGCGGTGCCGGCTCGGCGGTGAGCAGGCTCAGGGCCTGCACGTCGGTCGGGTGCAGCCCGAGGTGGTCGGCGACGGCCTGGTTGAACAGCACGTACGCGGCCAGATAGCGCCGGGACTCCAGGGCCAGTTCCTCGTAGAGGCGGGCGCGGTCGGGGTCTGTCACGGCGGGCTCCTTCCCAAAAGTTGCTGCGCGACGCAGCGAAGTATGGGTAATCTGCTGCATGGCGCAGCAAGTGCGTCACGCAGCAATGCTATCCATCAGGGGGACACCCATGCTCACCATCGCCGTCACCGGCGCCACCGGCGCCCAGGGCGGGGCCACCGCCCGCGCCCTGCTCGCCGCCGGTCACCGCGTCCGCGCCCTGACCCGCCGCCCGGACACGCCCGCAGCCGACGCCCTCCGTGCGGCGGGCGCCGAGGTCCGGCACGCCGACTTCGACGACCGCGCCTCCCTCGACGCGGCCCTCGCCGGCGCCGACGCGCTCTTCGCGGTCACCACCCCGTTCGGCACCGACACCGGCACCGAGATCCGGCAGGGCACGGCCCTCGTGGACGCCGCGGCGGCGGCCCGGCTCGGCCATGTCGTCCTCACCTCCGCCGCCCACGCCGACCGCGGCACCGGCGTCCCGCACTACGAGAGCAAGTGGGCCGTCGAGCAGCACCTGCGCGCGTCCGGCCTGCCCTGGACGGTGATCGCCCCGGCGGCGTTCATGGACAACTACACGAGCGGCTGGACCCTCGACGGGCTGCGCACCGGAACCTTCGCCTGGCCCATGCCGGCCGGCCGGCCGCTCACCCTCATCCCCGCCGCCGACATCGGGGCCTTCGCCGCGCTCGCCCTCCGGCGCCGTGCCGATTTCACCGGCCGGCGCATCGACATCGCCTCCGACACGTGCACCCCCGCGCAGCTCGCGGCCGCCCTCACCACCGCCCTGGGCCGCCCGGTCACCCATCAGGAGGTCCCGCTCGCCCACGTCCGCACCCACTCCGCCGACCTGGCGGCGATGTTCGCCTACTTCACCGAGATCGGCCTCGACGTCGACGTCACCGGCCTGCGCCGCGCCTACCCCGAGGTCGGCTGGCACAGCTTCGCCGACTGGGCCGCGGGCCAGGACTGGGCGACCCTGCTGGACCGGCGGTAGCCCGGCGGCAACCTTCCCCCGCCCCACGGCGACTCCAGGTCAGCACCCTGCCCGGACCACCGACTGGAGTCGCCCATGAGTCCCCGCACCCCCCACGCCCGCCACCGCAAGAGCCGTACGGCGCTCGCCTTCGGGCTGCCGCTCGCGCTCGCCGCCGCCGGCGCCCTCGGCTACGGCTTCCTCGGCCCCGGCGCCCAGCAGCACGCCTCCGCCGCCACCGCCGTACCGGCCTGGGCCACCGCCACCGCCGACGGCTTCGCCTCGGTGAACGCCCTCGGGCAGAACGGCACCTACGGCGGGCGCGGCGGCGAGATCGTCACCGTGAAGACGCTCGCCGACCTGGAGAAGTACGCCACCGCCGACAAGCCGTACATCATCGTCGTCGCCGCGGCGATCACGATGGACCCGGTCGGCAAGGAGATCAAGGTCGGCTCCGACAAGTCCATCATCGGGTCCGGCACCTCGGGCCAGATCGTCGGCGGCGGCTTCTTCCTCGGCCCGGGCGTCCACAACGTGATCATCCGCAACCTCACCATCCGGGACGCGTACCAGGGCGTCTGGAACGACAAGGAGCACGACTACGACGGCATCCAGATGGACGGCGCCCACCACGTCTGGATCGACCACAACGACATCCGGCACATGGCCGACGGCCTCATCGACAGCCGCAAGGACACCACGTACCTGACCGTCTCCTGGAACCGGCTCGGCCAGGAGAACAAGGCGTTCGGCATCGGCTGGACGCAGAACACCACCGCCGACATCACGATCCACCACAACTGGATCCGCGAGACCGAGCAGCGCAACCCGTCCACGGACAACGTCGCCCACGCGCACCTGTACAACAACTACCTCCAGGACGAGCCGGGCACGACGATCACGTCCTCGTACGGCAACTACGCCCGCGGCAGGACCAACATGCTGCTGGAGAACTCCTACTTCCAGGGCCTGAACAACCCGGTGATCAGGGACAGCACCGCCACCCTCGTCCAGCGCGGCAACGTCTTCTCCGGCACCGCCGGCCGCAACGAGAGCGGGGGCTCCGGTCCCGCCTGGAACCCGAAGAGCTACTACGGCTACACCCTCGACAAGACCGCCGACGTGCCGTCGGTCGTCAAGTCCGGTGCCGGGCCGCGTGGTTCACTCGGTACGACGGCCACCACCACGGCCAAGGCCGCCGTCACCACCCTCACCGTCGCCAAGGACGGCTCGGGGCAGTACACGACCGTGCAGGCCGCCGTGAACGCCGTACCCGCGAACAACCCCTCCCGGGTCGTCATCGCCGTGAAGCCGGGCACGTACCGGGAAACCGTCAAGGTCCCCGCGAACAAGCCGCACGTCACCCTCCAGGGCACCGGCTCCAGCCGCAAGGACACGCTGATCGTCTACAACAACGCGGCCGGCACCAAGAAGCCCGACGGATCGGGCACCTACGGCACCGGGGGCAGCGCGACCGTCGCCGTGGAGGCCGACGACTTCCAGGCCCGCAACCTCAGCATCTCCAACGACTTCGACGAGGGCGCCCACCAGGACATCGCCCAGCAGGCCGTCGCCCTGCGCACGGCCGCCGACAAGGTGTTCCTGGACGGGGTCATCGTCAGCGGGGACCAGGACACACTGCTCCTCGACACCGCCGCCAAGGACCGGCTCGGCCGGGTCTACATGACCAACTCCTACGTCGTCGGGAACGTCGACTTCGTCTTCGGGCGGGCCACCGCCGTGCTCGACAAGTCGGTCATCACCCTGAAGAAGCGGTGGAACGGCAGCTCCGCCGGCTATGTCACCGCCCCCAGCACCGCGGCCGGCCGCAAGGGCATCCTGATCGCCAACTCGACGGTGACCGGGGACGTCTCCGACCGCACCTTCTACCTCGGCCGGCCCTGGCACGCGGGCGGCGACGCCACCCTCGACCCGCAGACCACCGTCCGCAACACCGCCCTCAGCGCGGCGATCAAGACCACGCCCTGGACCGACATGAGCGGCTTCTCCTGGAAGGACGACCGCTTCGCCGAGTACAAGAACACCGGGGCGGGCTCGGGCACGGCCACTGCCGACCGGCCCCAACTGACCGACGCCCAGGCCGCGGGGCAGGAGGTCGCGGACTGGCTGGCGGGCTGGACGCCTGCCGCCTCCTGACGCGGGGCGGTTTCGTAGGGTGGGCGTCATGCCGGAAGACTCCCCCCTGATACAGAGCCTGCGTACGGCGGTTGCCGCCGCGCCTGCCGACGTGCCGCTCCGACTGCATTTGGCCGAGCTGCTGCTGAACGCCGGTCAGAGCGAGGCGGCGGTCGCCGAGGCGGCCGTCGCCCTTCAGCACGCGCCCGGTGACGCGCAGGCGCGGCAGCTCATGGCACGGGCCATGGGAGTACCCCAGCAGGCACCGGTCCAGGAGCAGCCGCCGGTTCAGGAACAGGCACCGGTCCAGGAACAGGCACCGGTCCAAGAGCAGGCACCGGTCCCGGAACAGCCGCCGGTCGAGCGTCGGGGGACGGCACCCGCCGCCGGACGCCCCCGCTTCGACTGGCAGGCCGCCCAGGAGCAGGTCGGGGACGTCGTACCGCCCCGGTTCGTCGAGGCGCCGGTGCGGGCGGACGGGGCCGGCGATCCCGGGGACGCCGACGCCTGGGACGTCGAGCGGCCCGGTGGTGTGCGGCTCGCCGACGTCGGTGGGATGCAGGAGGTCAAGGACCGGCTGGAGGCCGCCTTCCTCGCGCCGTTGCGCAACCCAGAGCTGCGCAGGCTGTACGGCAAGAGCCTGCGCGGCGGGCTGCTGCTGTACGGCCCGCCGGGGTGCGGCAAGACGTTCATCGCGCGGGCCGTCGCCGGGGAACTCGGCGCCTCCTTCCTGTCGGTGTCGGTCAACGACGTCCTCGACATGTGGATCGGCAACTCCGAGCGCAACATGCACGAGATCTTCCAGACCGCCCGCCGGCAGGCGCCCTGCGTGGTCTTCCTGGACGAGCTGGACGCACTCGGCGCCAAGCGCAGCCGCAGCGCGCACAGCGGGATGCGCAACACCGTCAACCAGCTGCTCACCGAGCTGGACGGGATCGACTCGGCGGCCAACGACGGCGTGTTCGTCCTCGCCGCCACCAATGTGCCCTGGGACGTCGACAACGCGCTGCGGCGGCCGGGCCGGCTGGACCGCACCCTGCTCGTGCTGCCGCCCGACGCGCCGGCCCGCGAGGCGATCCTCCGCTACCACCTGCGCGAGCGGCCCATCGAGAACATCGACCTGGGCAGGCTGGCCAAGGTCACCGACGGGCTGTCCGGGGCCGACCTGGCGCACCTGTGCGAGAGCGCCGCCGAACGCGCGCTGCTCGACTCGGCCCGCACGGGCACCGTACGCCTGATCGGGATGAAGGATCTGCTGGCGGCGGCCAAAGAGGTCGTCCCCTCCACCGAGTCGTGGTTCGCCGCCGCCCGGAACGTGGCGATGTTCGCCAACGAGGGCGGGATGTACGACGACCTGATCGCCTATCTGAAGAAGCGGCGGAAGCTGTGAGCACCGGACTGCACCCGGCCCTGGAGCGGGCGGACGCGCTCTTCGAACTGGGCCGCTACGACGAGGTGAAGACGCTGCTCGGGCAGCGGCTCGCCGAGGACCCCGAGGACGTCCGCGCCTGGGTCCGGCTGGCCCGCTGTCATCGGGAGGTGGAGGGCGAGGAGGACCGGGCGCTGGAGGCCGCCGAGCGAGCGCTGGCGCTCGCTCCCGAGGACGTCGCCGCGCTCATCCAGCGCGCCCGGGCCCTGCAGGGCCTCGGCCGCCTCGTGGACACCGAGGCCGACCTGCGCGAGGTCATCCGGCTGGATCCCGGCTACTGGTACGGGTATGCGCTGCTCGGCCACTGGCTGTACCGCATCCGTTCCATCCAGCTCGTCCGCGCGAGCGGTGACCTGACCCGCGAGGCCTTCCTCTCCTTCCTCCAGGAGTCGGACGGACTGGCCCGGGAAGCCGTCCGGCTGGCGCCCGAGGAGGTCTTCCCGTACGAGGTGCGGTGGACGATCGCCGACCTGGGCGGCGACCGGGCTGTGGCCGACCAGATGGACCAGGCCATCCTCCGGCTCGATCCGCAGCACCCGCAGGCCCTGGCCCGGCGGACCGAGAAGGCCGCCGGCACCCCCGGCGTGAAGGCCGCCGAGGCCGCCGCCCTCTACGCCGACGCCCTCGCTGCCACCCCGGATTCCCCCGCCCTTCAGCGGGGCCTGGATCACGCCTCCTACCGGCTGCTGCGCGGGGTGCGCTGGATCGCGCTGCTCTCGCTGCTGTTCGCCGCCGTGATGCTCGATCTGTGGCCCAGGGAAGGGGAGGTCCCGCGTCCGCTGCCCGTCTCTCTCGGGCAACGGCTGTGGTATTTCGTGCCCATCGGCGCCCTGTGGGCCGTCGGCGCCCTGCTGCGCTACCGCCGGCTGCGCAAGGGCGTCCAGTACAACCTCCACTCCCTGATCCGGCGCCGCCGCTGGCCCCGGATCGTGCTCGGCCAGGCCGCCTGGGCCATGCTGTGCGCGCTGCTGCTGACCCAGGTGCCGTGGACCGAGCGGACCGTGCCCCAGCTCATCTTCTGGGCGGGGCTGGCCCCGACGGCGGCGACCATCTGGTTCGACCGCCAGAAGCAGAGCTGAGGCCCGGGTCCGCCCGCCGGTCTCAGCTCACGACCGTGATCCGGTCGGCCTTCGGCGGGGCGATCGGGTTCGTGGCCGACGAGTTCGCCGTCAGGTACTTCTCCAGGGCGCTCAGGTCGTCCGCGCCGACCAGGTCGCCGGTGCCCTGGCCCAGCGTCGGGAAGCCGTCGCCGCCGCCCGCGAGGAAGCTGTTGGTGGCCACGCGGTAGGTGGCCGCCGGGTCGATCGGGGCGCCGTTCAGCCGGATGGAGTCGGTGACCACACGGTCCGCGCCGGACTTGGTGAGGTCCAGCGTGTAGGTGAGCCCGGCGGACGGCTGGAGGATCTTCGGGGCCGCCGCGTTGGCGCCGCTCACCTGCTCCTTGAGCACCTGGATCAGCTGGGCGCCGGTGAAGTCCTGGAGGTTCACGGTGTTGGCGAACGGCTGGACCGTGAAGCCCTCGGCGTAGGTGACCACGCCGTCGCCCTCGGCGCCCTTGGCCGCGTAGGTCAGGCCGGCCCGGACCCCGCCCGGGTTCATCAGGGCCAGGCTGGTCTTCGGGTCCAGCTCACGGCCGTGGGCGAGCTGCGCGTCGGCGATCAGGTCGCCCATCGGGGACTCGGTGCCGGTGTTGTTGATGTCGGCGGAGATGTAGCCGATGGCGCGGTTGCCGATCGGGGCGGCCAGGGTGTTCCACCGGGCGATCAGGTCCGTCATGTCCGGCGCCTTGGGGACGTCCCGGGTGACCACGTGGTTGGCGGACTTCACCGCCGTACGCACGATGTCGCCGGTGTGGCGGTCGTACGTCAGCGTGGTGTCGGTGTACAGGCGGCCGAAGGAGGCCGCCGAGGTGACCATGCGGGGACGGCCCGACGGGTCGGGGACCGTGCAGACGTACGCCTGGTGGGTGTGGCCGGTGACCAGGGCGTCCACGGCGGGCGTGACGTTCTTGGCGATGTCCACGATCGGGCCGGAGATGCCGTCGCCCGCGCCCGGGGAGTCGCAGTCGTAGTTGTAGGAGCCGGAGGCCGGGTAGCCGCCCTCGTGTATCAGGGCGACGATCGACTTGACGCCCTGGCGCTGGAGGACCTTGGCGTACTTGTTGATGGTCTCGGCCTCGTCCTTGAAGGACAGGCCCTTGACGCCGTCGGCGGAGACGATGCCCGGGGTGCCTTCGAGCGTGACACCGATGAAGCCGATCTCGACGTCCTTCTTCTTCCAGACCCAGTACGGCTTCAGGATCGGCTTGCCGGTCTTCTCGTCCTGGACGTTCGCGGCCAGGTACGGGAAGTCCGCGCCCGCGAACTCCTCGTCGGTGTAGCAGCCGGCCGTGGGGTGGCAACCGCCGTTCTGCAGGCGGGCCAGCTCCCGCGCGCCCTCGTCGAACTCGTGGTTGCCGACCGAGGTGACGTCCAGGTCCAGCTCGTTGAGCGCCTCGATGGTGGGCTCGTCGTGGAACAGGCCCGACAGCAGCGGGGAGGCGCCGACCATGTCGCCGCCGGCCGCGGTGATCGAGTAAGGATGGCCGGTGCGGGCCTGGCGCAGGTGCGTGGCGAGGTACTCGACACCGCCCGCGTCGATGGTCTTCGTCGTGCCGTCCGGCTGGAGTTCGCTGACCCGGCCGGAAGAGCCCGACGGAGGCTCCAGATTGCCGTGCAGGTCGTTGAAGGAGAGCAGCTGGACGTCCTGATAGCGGCCCGGACGGGGGTGGCTCTCGTGGGCGTCCGCCGGGAGGGCGGCGGTCAGCGCCGCCGCCGTGGCGAGACCGGCTGCGCTCGCGAGTAGGGCGTACGTACGACGTCTGGTGCGCCGGGGCACGGCTGGCATGGGGCCCCCTGTGGGTCGGCTGTGGTGGCTCGGCGCAGCCTAAGGTCAACGCGCGTAGCTCGACAGGGGGTTCAGGGTTACATCCTGGTTTCCCTTTGCCGATGCCTTCCGGCCGGTGTACCGGGATTTCGCCCGGGCCGCCCCGTACCCTCGTACGCATGAGCAGCGACGACACCGTACGGGGCTTCCCCGCCCGCTCCATCGAGACCCAATCCGCGCTCACCCCGGACCGGGCCGGGGCCGTGCTGAGCCTGATCGGCGAGGCCGCCGCGGTCGACGGCCAGCAGCCGGTGTCCGAGCAGGGCCGGCTTCAGCTGCGCGGGGGCACCCGCGAGGGCGTCTCGCATCTGCTGCTGACCGTCGACGGCGAACTCGTGGGCTACGCCCAGCTGGAGGACACCGACCCGGTGGAGGCACCGGCCGCCGAACTGGTCGTGCATCCCGCGCACCGCGGGCACGGACACGGCCGGGCGCTCGGCGCGGCCCTGCTCGCCGCCTCCGGCAAGCGGCTGCGGGTGTGGGCGCACGGCGGACACCCCGCCGCCCGGCACCTCGCCCAGGTGCTCGGCCTGACCCTGTTCCGCGAACTGCGCCAGATGCGGCGGCCGTTGGCCGGCCTGGAGCCGGCCGAGCCGGCGCTGCCGGAGGGCGTGACCGTGCGCGCCTTCGTGCCGGGCAAGGACGACGCGGCCTGGCTCACGGTGAACGCGGCCGCCTTCGCCCACCACCCGGAGCAGGGCTCGCTGACCCAGCGGGACCTGGACGACCGCAAGGCCGAGCCGTGGTTCGACCCGGCCGGGTTCTTCCTCGCCGAGCGGCGCGGGGAGCTGATCGGCTTCCACTGGACCAAGGTGCACGCCGAGGAGGGGCTCGGCGAGGTGTACGTGCTCGGGGTGCGGCCCGGCGAGCAGGGCGGCGGGCTCGGCAAGGCGCTGACCATGATCGGGCTGCGCCATCTGGCCGCCCAGCAGCTGCCGACCGCGATGCTCTACGTCGACGCGGACAACAAGGCGGCGGTGTCGGTGTACGAGCGGCTGGGCTTCACGGTCCACGAGACGGACCTGATGTACCGCACCGAAACCTGACATTCCCCTCACCAGGGGCGGTCGCATTTGACGGCCGCCCCTCTTTTGCACCACCCTTTCACTACTCAATTAGTGAAAGGGTGGTTGTACCGATGGTCGAGTACCGCATCGACCGGCACAGCGGCGTGGCCACCTATGTGCAGATCGTCCAGCAGACCAAGCAGGCCCTCCGGCTGGGCCTGCTGGAGCCGGGGGACCGGCTGCCCACGGCACGCGAGGTGGTGGAGGCGACCGCCATCAACCCCAACACCGTCCTGAAGGCGTACCGCGAACTGGAACGCGAGGGCCTGGTGGAGGCGCGGCGCGGGCTCGGCACCTTCGTCCGGCGGTCCCTGGGGGCCGCCCCCGCCGACTCCCCGCTGCGCACGGAGCTGGAGGAGTGGGCGGACCGCGCCCGCGCCGCCGGTCTGGAGCGGGACGACGTGGCCGCACTCTTCACTGCCGTACTCGACCAGCACTTCCAGGGAGACCCGACATGAGCAGCGACACGGCGTTGAGGGCCGACGCTCTGGGGAAACGGTTCGGCCGACGCTGGGGACTCCCCCGGCCCGAGCGGAGCCGGCAGCTCGGGGCAGGCTGGGCCCTGCGGGACTGCTCGTTCCGGCTGCCCGCCGGCCGGGTGTGCGCGGTCGTCGGCCCCAACGGCGCCGGCAAGTCGACCCTGCTGGCCCTGGCCGCCGGGCTCACCGCCCCCACCGAGGGCAGCGTGACCGTCCTCGGCACCACGCCCGCCCAGGCCCGCCCCCGGGTCGGCTTCGTCGCCCAGGACAAGCCGCTGTACCCGCAGCTCAGCATCGCCGAGACACTGCTCATGGGCGCCGACCTCAACCCGGAGCGCTGGGACGCGGCCGTCGCCGAGCGGGTCGTCGCGCGCGGCGACCTGGACCCGAAGGCCCGCATCCGCTCCCTCTCCGGCGGCCAGCGCACCCGGGTCGCGCTCGCCCTCGCCCTCGGCAAACGGCCCGAGCTGCTGCTCCTGGACGAGCCGATGGCCGACCTCGACCCGCTGGCCCGGCACGAGCTGATGGGCACGCTGATGGCCGAGGCCGCCCAGTACGGCACCACCATCGTGATGTCCTCGCACGTCGTCGCCGAACTGGAGGACTCCTGCGACCATCTGCTGCTGGTCGGCGACGGCCGGATCCGGCTGGCCGGGGAGATCGACGAGCTGCTCGCCGCCCACCTGCGGGTGACCGGCGCCGCCGACGCCGCCCGCCTCGGCCCGCACACCGTGGTGGAGTCCCGGGTCACCGGCCGCCAGCTGACCGCGCTGATCCGCCCGGCCGGACGGCTCACCGGCGACTGGCGCACCTCGCCACCCTCCCTGGAGGAACTGGTCCTCGCCCATCTGCGCAACCCCGGCGCCCCGAGCATGGAGAGTGCCGCGTGATCACCGCCCCGACCCACCCGACGCCCGCCCGGCCGCGCACCGTCCGCTGGCTGCTGCGCCTGCACCGCCCCGCGCTGTACGGCTGGGCCGCCTTCGTCGTCGTCCTGGCCGGCGCGCTGCTGTGGCTGTGGGGCCCGCTCGCCGACGCCGCCGCGGCGGCCTGGCAGCAGTACCAGGCCACCTGCAGAGCCGCCGGCACGTGCCGGTACGACCAGGACGCGCTCCTGCGCTACTCGGACGTCTACGACTACACGACCCTCGGCATCCTGGCCATCCCGTTCCTGGCCGCCGGCTGGGCGGCGGCCGCCCTGACCGGCCGGGAGCTGGAGACCGGCACGGCGCGGCTCGCCTGGACCCAGGGCGTCTCCCCGCTGCGCCGGCTGGCCGCCCAGCTCACCGTCCCGGCCGCCCTGCTCTGCGCAGGTACCGGCCTGCTGGTGGTCCTGCACCGCCTGGCGCGGTCGGCGGGCGGGGGCAGCCCCGACACCGCCAAGCCCTGGTACGAGCCGGTCACCTTCTACTCCAACGGCCCGCTGCCCATCGGTCTCGCGCTGGCCGGCCTGGTCCTCGGCGCCCTCGTCGGGCTGCTCCTCGGCCGCTCGCTGCTGGCGCTGTGCACCGCCCCGCTCACCATGGCCGCGCTGTGGATCGCCGTCCACATGACCCTGCCGTACCTGTGGCCCGTCGCCACCAGCGTCAGCGGCCGCGGCGGCTTCCCCCACTACACGGGCATCAAGGTGGAGGAGGGCGTCATCACCTCGACCGGCGCCCATCTGCCCAGCGTCTGTGTGAGCGACGCCGGCAGTTTCTGCCGGGCCTTCAACGACAAACACGGCGTCGAAGGCTTCTACATCGACCATCACCCCCTCTCCCACTACTGGCCGCTCCAGCTGACCGCGACCGGCGTCCTCCTCGCCCTCGCCGTCCTGCTGGCCGCACCGGCCTTCTGGCTGGTACGGCGCCGGACCACCGGCGCCGCCGTCCGCACGGAAGCCGCCGGCACCCCGTCGTCCACGGCCCGCACCGGAGCCGCCGCATGACCACCACCCTCGCCCCCGCCCGCCCGGCCACCGGCCGCACCCTGCTGCGGCTGCACCGCCCGGCCCTGCTCGCCTGGACCGCCTTCGTGCTCCTCGCCGTCGGCCAACTGCTCCGCATCCACTACTGGGCGGCCCCCCGGGACCGGTCCTGCGCGCGGTCCGGCCACTGGTGCACGTACACCGCCTTCACCGACACCGACAACGTCATGAACGCCCTCGGCGAGGCCCTTTCCTACGCCCCCTGCGCCGTGGCCGCCTGGGCCGGGGCCGCACTGATCGGCCGCGAGCTGGAGTCCGGTACCGCGCGGCTGGCCTGGACCCAGGCCGTCACCCCGGTCCGCTGGCTGACCGCGAAACTGACCACGGCCGCGCTGCCGCTGCTCGCCGGCACCACGGTGCTCGCCCTGGCCTTCGGCCGGGTCTGGTCCGCCGACCGGGACGTCCTGGTCACGCACTGGACCTGGGACCGCGTCTTCGTGCCGCGCGGCCCGCTGCTGCCCGCCCTGGCGCTGTTCGCACTGGCCGCGGGCGCCCTCGCCGGGCTGGCCCTGCGCCGTACGCTCCCGGCGCTCGCCGCCGCAGGGGCCGCGACCCTCGCGCTGCGGCTGTGTCTGCGCGACCTGTGGCAGCCTCTGCGCGGCCCGCTCACCGGTTTCTGGCCGCTGCACCTGGCCGCCACCGGCATGGTCCTCGCCCTCACCGCGGCCGCCACCGTCGCCGCGTACACCGTCCTGCGCCACCGGGTCTCCTGAGCCCGGGGCGCGCGCCGGTCCGGTACGCCCCTCCACGGGGGGAGGGACGTGCCGGACCGGTGTTTTCGCATCCGGCGATCCCTTCGGGCCGCTCCGCGCTATCCCGCACGTCATGTCGCCGTAACCATTGATTCAGCCGGACTTGCGACGCTCGGCCAATGAAGCCCGCCGTGCCAGAGCCTTCGCCACCCCCCGAGGGGCCCGCGGGGAACGGGGCTGTGACGCTCCCGCCCGCACGTTCCGACGCGCTTGTGTCACCCGTTGCGCGGAAGAATGGGTTCATGAGTCAGCAAGACACCCAGGCCGAGGTCCAGCACCCGCAGCCCCCCGTGGGCTCCATCGCCGCGCGCCGGCAGCGTGCCGTCGCCGCCGCGGTCTCCGATCTGGCACCCGACCTCGACGCGGATCTCGACGGGTACGAGGAGTCCGAGGCCGACGGCACCCCCTTGCCCCAGGGTCGCTTCCTCGACCGTGAGCGCAGCTGGCTCGCCTTCAACGAGCGTGTCCTGGAACTGGCCGAGGACCCGAACACCCCCCTGCTCGAGCGCGCGAACTTCCTCGCGATCTTCGCCAGCAACCTGGACGAGTTCTTCATGGTCCGGGTCGCCGGCCTGAAGCGCCGTATCGCCACCGGCGTCGCCACCCGCTCCGCCTCCGGCCTCCAGCCGCGCGAGGTGCTGGAGATGATCTGGGCCCGTTCCCGCGAGCTGATGGCCCGGCACGCCGCCTGCTACCACGAGGACGTCGCCCCCGCGCTCGCCGAGGAGGGCATCCACCTGGTCCGCTGGTCCGAGCTGACCGAGAAGGAGCAGGCCCGCCTCTTCACGCTCTTCCGGCACCAGATCTTCCCGGTCCTCACCCCGCTGGCCGTCGACCCCGCGCACCCCTTCCCGTACATCTCCGGCCTCTCCCTGAACCTGGCCGTCGTCGTACGCAACCCGGTCAGCGGCCACAAGCACTTCGCGCGCGTGAAGGTGCCGCCGCTGCTCTCCCGCTTCCTGGAGGCCTCCCCGGGCCGCTACGTCCCCATCGAGGACGTCATCGCGGCCCCCAACCACCTGGAAGAGCTGTTCCCCGGCATGGAGATCCTGGAGCACCACGCCTTCCGGATCACCCGCAACGAGGACCTGGAGGTCGAGGAGGACGACGCCGAGAACCTCCTCCAGGCCCTGGAGAAGGAACTGATGCGGCGCCGCTTCGGCCCGCCGGTGCGCCTGGAGGTCGAGGAGTCCATCGACCGCGAGGTGCTGGACCTGCTGGTCCGCGAGCTGAAGATCTCCGAGGCCGAGGTCTATCCGCTGCCCGGCCCGCTCGACCTCACCGGCCTGTTCCGCATCCACAGCCTCGACCGGCCGGAGCTGAAGTACCCCAAGTTCGTCGCCGGCACCCACCGCGACCTCGCCGAGGTGGAGTCGGCGTCCGCGCCCGACATCTTCGCGGCCCTGCGCGCCCGGGACGTGCTCCTGCACCACCCGTACGACAGCTTCTCCACCTCCGTGCAGGCGTTCCTGGAGCAGGCGGCGGCCGACCCGGACGTCCTCGCCATCAAGCAGACCCTGTACCGCACCTCCGGCGACTCCCCGATCGTCGACGCGCTCATCGACGCCGCCGAGTCCGGCAAGCAGGTCCTCGTCCTGGTCGAGATCAAGGCCCGCTTCGACGAGCACGCCAACATCAAGTGGGCGCGCAAGCTGGAGGAGGCCGGCTGTCACGTCGTCTACGGCCTGGTCGGCCTGAAGACGCACTGCAAGCTGTCCCTGGTGGTCCGCCAGGAGGGCGAGACCCTGCGCCGCTACAGCCACGTCGGCACCGGCAACTACCACCCGAAGACCGCCCGCCTGTACGAGGACCTCGGCCTGCTCACCGCCGATCCGCAGGTCGGCGCCGACCTCTCCGACCTCTTCAACCGGCTGTCCGGCTACTCGCGCCGCGAGACCTACCGCCGCCTGCTGGTGGCCCCCAAGTCCCTGCGCGACGGCCTGGTCTCCCGAATAGACAAGGAGATCCAGCACCACCGCGCGGGCCGTCCGGCCTTCGTCCGCATCAAGGTCAACTCGATGGTCGACGAAGTGGTCATCGACGCCCTGTACCGGGCGTCCGAGGCGGGCGTGCCGGTCGACATCTGGGTGCGGGGCATCTGCGCCGTCCGTCCGGGCGTCGCGGGCCTCTCGGAGAACATCCGGGTCCGCTCCATCCTCGGCCGCTTCCTCGAACACTCCCGGGTGTTCGCCTTCGGCAACGGCGGCGAGCCCGAGGTGTGGATCGGCAGCGCCGACATGATGCACCGCAACCTCGACCGCCGGATAGAGGCCCTGGTCCGGGTCGTCGACCCCGGCCACCGCGCAGCCCTCAACCGGCTGCTGGACACCGGCATGTCCGACGGCACCGCGTCCTGGCACCTCGGCCCGGACGGCGAGTGGACCCGGCACGCGACCGACACGGACGGCCAACCCCTGCGCAACGTCCAGGAGATGCTCATAGACGCCCGGAGGCGCCGGCGTGGCACAGCAACACCTTGACCCGACGGACCCCACGGCCGGGGCGACGACCGGGGACGCCCTCGCGGGCTACCTGCGCGCCCAGGCCACGGAGTTCCTCCGCGCCCTGCGCCTGCACCGGGAGACCGGCGGCAACGGCGCGGGCGCCGCCGCGCGCGGACACGCGAGCGCGCGGGACGGCGGCGCGCAGGAGTCCGTCGACGCGGCCCGCGCCCTGCGCCGCGCGGCCCGCCGCATCAGCGGCAGCCTGCACACCTTCCGCCCCCTCCTCGACCCCGGCTGGTCCGAGGAGATGCGTCCCGAACTGGCCTGGCTGTCGGGCACGCTGGGCCTGGAGCACGCGTACGAGGGCCGCCTGGAAAGGCTGCTGCTGGCGCTGCACAGGCTGTCGGGCTTTACGGCGTTTCCGGCACAGGCGGTCACCACTGCGGCGGCCGGCGCAGCGGCGGGCCGAGCGGGCGACGCGGCAGCCGCCGTGGCCGTGGGCAGCCGTGCCGCCGGGACGGCACCCAGGCCGCTGCAAGCGGCACCCGTCAACACCGGTGGCCCGGCCGGCGCGACGGCGACTGCGGAACGCGGCAGCCTCACGGTCGGCGCGGCCAAAGCCGGCGCACTACTGGAACGCCAGCTCACCCTCGCCCGGACAAGGGCTCACTCCACCGCGCTCCAGGCCCTCGGCTCCTCCCGCTTTCACGCCGTCGCCGACAAGGTCGCCGTCCTGGCCAGCGAAGTCCCCCTCACCCCCACCGCCGCCACCACCGACCTCCGTCCCCTCGCCGCCGCGGCGGAGGAACGCCTCACCGACGCCATCGCCGCACTCCCCCTGCTCACCGCCGGCCACCCCTACAACGCGGAGGCCCTGGTCCACGGCCTGTCCCCGGACCCGTCCCCGCACCCGCAGGACGGCCCCTGGCACCAGGTCCGCCTGCTGCTGCGCCTGCACCGGTACGCCCGCGAAGTGCTCCACGGGGCCGCGCACACGGACGTACGGCTGCTGAGCGCGGGCCAGGCGCTGAACCGGCACCGGGACGCCTCGGAGGCGGCAGCGGCGGCGGCGCAGGCGGCCCGCACCCCGCGGATCACCCCGGCGACCGCGTACGCGCTCGGCGTGCTCCACGCCGACCAGCGGCACGAGGTGGAGGCGGCCCGGTTCGCCTTCCAGCAGGCGTGGCAGAAGGAGACCGTCAACGCGCCCTGAACCCCGAAAGGAGGCGCTGTGAAGGACACCGTGGTCCGGGCGGCCGGCTGCGTGCTGTGGCGCCGCCCTTCCTCGGGCGGCGTCGAGCTGGCCCTGGTCTTCAGGCCCAAGTGGTCCGACTGGTCCTGGCCGAAGGGCAAGCTCAAGAAGGGCGAGGCGGCTCACGCGGCTGCTCTGCGCGAAGTGCAGGAGGAGACCGGCCACACGTGTCGGCTCGGATCGGGCCTGCCGACTCTCCGCTACATCGATCAGTCGGGACGAGAGAAGGAAGTCCGGTACTGGGCCGCAGAGTCGACTGGCGGCGACTTCGCACCCAACGACGAAGTGTCCGAGTTGGTTTGGCTGTCTCCGGCGAAGGCCCGCGAGCGCCTGACCCACCAAAAAGACAGGGAACTGATCTCCGCTGCACTCGCGGCCATCGACGCCGACCGGTCCAGGGGGACCTGACATGCCGGAGCACGGACAGGCAGCGGAAGTGCGGGCAGTGATCCGCAGCACGCGACGGGAACAGCGCGTCAGGCCAGGGGGAACTCGGCGACGTACTCGTCGAAGGGCTCGATGCCGACTTCTGCGCGGAGTTCGTTCATGCGCTCGGGCTCTTCACAAGGCCACGGAATCGGTGCCCCGTCCTTCACGCCGGCGATTTGAGTGCCTACCCCCGAAGCCGGAGCCGGATCGCCATGACGGGGACGAGCTGCGGGGCACCGCCCCACTGGCGGCTGGGGAAGGCGGGCCTGATGGCTGTGCAGTTCCCGCCCGGCGCGCCGCAGGCGCGCCCTTGCCCTCGATGAGGATGCCGGTCCCGTTCACCACCAACGCGTCCCGCAGGGCGATGACGTCACGAGGCAGCCGGTACGCCGAACACCGAGGTGGACCGCGTGCTGTGGATCTCCCCGGCCACGGCCCGGTCCCGTCTCACCCAGCCCCGCGACCGGGACCTGGTGGACGCGCCGGGCCGCCCGCCCGGCCGCATGGAACGGCGGGGCGGAACGGCTGGGTCGAACGGCTGGGCCAAGCGGCGGGGCTGAGGGGCGGAGCTGAGCGGCGAGCGGCGAGGCCAGGCCCCGTCACAGACCCGCCGTGTGCCCCTCTGCGTCCGTGCGGGCCTGGCTGCGGGCCCGGCGGGCGGGGCCGCGCCAGCCGCAGCTGCACCGGGCCACACAGAAGCGGCCCTGCTCCATCGTCGTCGTGAGGTGTTCCTGCCCGGACGGGGCACGCTCCGGCCCGTCCTGCGGTGCCGCGGTGACTGCCACGCCGACAACGTTACCCAGCCCTTCGCCGACGAGTCGTTGCGGCTCCCGCCGGCCCCCGGCGGCGCGTGACGGCACCCCCTACCCGTCGTTAACCGATCGACAGGGGGCCCGTGACGGACACACCGGCTGGGGGTAACAGGCGATGGAGCGGCGGCAGCACAGGCGCGCGGGCGGAACGGTCGTCGCGGTGGGCATCCTCCTCGGCCTCGGTGCCGGCACCACGGGCTGTTCCGGCAGCGGGGCCGCCGCCGAGGACGTCAAGGGTCCGGGAGACCCCGTCGCCGCCCTGCACCGGGCCGCCGAGGCGCTGCGCGACGCGGGCAGCTCCAAGGCGAGCACCTCGATGGAGATGGCCACGGGCGGCACCCGGGTCACCATCCGCGGCAGGGGCGTCTACGACTACCGGCGCCGCCTCGGCCGGCTCACCGTGATGCTGCCCGAGGACCCCACGGGCGCCTCCGAACACCGGCCCATCACCGAACTCCTCGCCCCGGGCGCCCTGTACATGAAGAACCGGGGCGCGGGCGTGCCCGCCGACAAGTGGGTGCGGGTGGAGACCGCGACGCTGTCCGACGGCAATCTGGTCACCGGCGGCGCGACCGACCCGTACGCGGCCGCCGAGGTGCTGCGCGGGACGCGGGAGGCCACCTTCGTGGGCCGGACCGAGGTCGCCGGGACGGCGGTGCGGCACTATCGGGGCACCGCCGATCTGAGCCGTGCGGCGCGCTACGCCGCCGCCGGCGACAGGGCGTCCCTGGCAGCGGCGGCGAAAGGGTTCGCCACGGCCGAGGTGCCGTTCGACGCCTATCTGGACGACCAGGGGCGCATCCGCAAGCTCCGGCAGCGCTTCAGCTTCGTCAACGGCCGCGCGAAGACCGGGGTGGCGGTCGCCTCGACACTGCTGCTGTACGACTTCGGTGCGCCCACCGACGTACGGCTGCCGGCCCCGACGGACATCTACGCGGGCCGGATCGCCGAGGAGGAGAGCCCGGATGGCGCTTGAATCCGGCCATGGCACTAGTCCGGGACGCCCTCCCGTAAGTAGCCCGTCCGTGCCATGCGCGGCGTGTAGACCGCTGCCTACTCTAGGAAGTCGGTGACGGCAGGGAAGAGGTGAGGCGGGTGGCTCCGGTCGGCGGTACGGCGGTTCAGGACCACGTGGCCCTCGCCGAGATCGAGCTGTGCGGGGAGTTGATCATCGCGGCTTCGGCCGCCGAGGACCGGCTCAGCCTGGAGAGCATCGACGAGGTGCTGCGGGTGGCCAAGGAGCGGGATCCGGACAGCGCCGCGGACTGAGCGCGAGCCGGGCGGGTCAGCTGCGCAGCAGGCGGCCGATCGCCTTCGTCGCCTCGTCCACCTTCGCGTCGATCTCGTCGCCGCCCTTGAGGGCCGCGTCCGCCACGCAGTGCCGCAGGTGCTCCTCGAGCAGCTGGAGCGCGAAGGACTGGAGGGCCTTGGTGGAGGCGGAGACCTGCGTGAGTATGTCGATGCAGTACGTGTCCTCCTCCACCATGCGCTGGAGGCCGCGGATCTGCCCCTCGATGCGGCGCAGCCGCTTGAGGTGTTCGTCCTTCTGCTTGTGGTAGCCGTGCGTGGCGCCGGCCTCGGTCGTCGTCATCGCGGGCCTCCATCTCGGGACGAGCTGCGGACACGAAAAGGGATATATACCCCTGGAGGGTATATGGTACCGAACTTTCCGGGGTAGGGGGCCCTTGGTACGCCCCCGTGCTGATCACTCTGCCCGATGGGCGACACTGGGATGCGGCCCGATAGCCGTGGCCGGATGATGCGCCTAGCATCAGCCTGACCGAAACCGAAGCACCCCGAGGACCCCACGTGCGCTTTCGTCTGACCCCCAGGGAGACGAGCTTCTACGACATGTTCGCCGCGTCCGCGGACAACATCGTCACCGGCTCGAAGCTCCTGATGGAACTGCTCGGGGCGGACTCCTCCGCCCGGGCCGAGATCGCAGAGCGTATGCGGGCAGCCGAACACGCCGGTGACGACGCCACGCACGCGATCTTCCACCAGTTGAACTCCTCGTTCATCACGCCGTTCGACCGGGAGGACATCTACACCCTCGCCGGCTCTTTGGACGACATCATGGACTTCATGGAGGAGGCCGTCGACCTGGTCGTTCTCTACAACGTCGAGGAACTGCCCAAGGGCGTGGAGCAGCAGATCGAGGTGCTGGCGCGCGCGGCCGAGCTGACGGCCGAAGCGATGCCGAACCTGCGCACCATGGACAACCTCACCGAGTACTGGATCGAGGTCAACCGCCTCGAGAACCAGGCCGACCAGATCCACCGCAAGCTGCTCGCCCACCTCTTCAACGGCAAGTACGACGCGATCGAGGTGCTCAAGCTCAAGCAGATCGTGGACGTCCTGGAAGAGGCGGCGGACGCGTTCGAGCACGTGGCGAACACGGTGGAGACCATCGCCGTCAAGGAGTCCTGAGGCGTCGATGGACACCTTCGCCCTGGTCGCGACCATCGCGGTCGCGCTCTTCTTCACGTACACCAACGGCTTCCACGACTCGGCGAACGCGATCGCGACGTCGGTGTCGACGCGGGCGCTGACCCCGCGGGCGGCTCTCGCCATGGCCGCGGTGATGAACCTCGCGGGTGCCTTCCTCGGCTCCGGCGTCGCCAAGACGGTCAGCGAGGGGCTGATCGAGACGCCCAAGGGCTCCACCGGGATGGGCATCCTCTTCGCGGCGCTTACCGGCGCGATCGTCTGGAACCTGGTCACCTGGTACTTCGGCCTGCCGTCCTCGTCCTCGCACGCCCTGTTCGGCGGGATGGTGGGCGCGGCGCTCGCGGGCGGCACGGACGTGCTCTGGGACGGGGTCATCGACAAGATCATCATTCCGATGTTCCTGTCCCCGCTCGTCGGTCTGCTCGTCGGTTACCTGGTCATGACGGCCATCATGTGGCTGTTCCGCCGGTCGAACCCGCACAAGGCCAAGCGGGGCTTCCGTATCGCCCAGACCGTCTCGGCCGCCGGCATGGCCCTCGGCCACGGCCTCCAGGACGCCCAGAAGACGATGGGCGTCGTGGTGCTGGCACTGGTCATTTCCGGCCACGAGACGTTCGGCGACCCGATCCCGGTCTGGGTCAAGATCGTCTGCGCGGTGATGCTGTCCCTGGGTACGTACGCCGGTGGCTGGCGGATCATGCGCACGCTGGGCCGCAAGATCATCGAATTGGACCCGCCGCAGGGATTCGCGGCGGAGGCGACCGGCGCGTCGATCATGTTCACGACCGCGTTCATCTTCAAGGCACCGATCTCCACCACCCATGTCATCACCTCGGCGATCATGGGCGTCGGCGCGACCAAGCGCCTCAACGCCGTCCGCTGGGGCGTGGCCAAGAACATCGTCCTGGGCTGGTTCATCACCATGCCGGCAGCCGCGCTGGTCGCTGCCCTGGCTTTCGGCGTGGTGAAGCTGGTGGCCCTGTAACCCCTTCTCCCACTCGCCCACCCGACTCGGCCGGCTGCCAGGCCACCGGAGCGGGTGGGCGTCCTGCTGCTTGACGAGCGCCCCCTCTCGCTCGCCCACCCTCCAGCCGGCCGAGCCGGATGGGTGGGTGGGCAGAGGCCGGGGGGAGGGGCCGAGCCCCGGCGGGGTTGGGGGCGGAACCCCCGGAACGGCGCTGAAGCCGAGCGCGGCGGCAACGCAAGGTGCCCGCCCCCGGAAAACCGGGGGCGGGCCCTTTTGCGTCCTCGCGGTGGCACCGCCATGCAGCACCGCGAGGGGTCTGTGCCGGCCGGTCTAGCCGAAGCGGCCGGAGATGTAGTCCTCCGTGGCCTGGACCGAGGGGTTGGAGAAGATCCGCTCGGTGTCGTCGATCTCGATCAGGCGCCCGGGCTGGCCGACGGCCGCCAGGTTGAAGAACGCCGTACGGTCGGAGACACGCGCCGCCTGCTGCATGTTGTGCGTCACGATGACGATCGTGAACCGTTCCTTCAGCTCACCGATCAGGTCCTCGATGGCGAGCGTGGAGATCGGGTCCAGGGCCGAGCACGGCTCGTCCATGAGCAGGACCTTCGGCTCGACCGCGATGGCTCGGGCGATGCAGAGACGCTGCTGCTGACCGCCGGAGAGACCGGAGCCCGGCTTGTTCAGGCGGTCCTTCACCTCGTTCCAGAGGTTCGCGCCCTTCAGCGACCTCTCGACGATGTCGTTCAGTTCCGACTTCTTGTAGTTGCCGTTCAGGCGCAGGCCCGCCGCCACGTTCTCGAAGATCGACATCGTGGGGAACGGGTTCGGGCGCTGGAAGACCATGCCCACCTCGCGGCGGACGGACACCGGGTCGACCCCGGCGCCGTACAGGTCCTCGTCGTCCAGGAGCACCTTGCCCTCGACGCGGCCACCGGGCGTGACCTCGTGCATACGGTTCAGCGTGCGCAGAAACGTCGACTTGCCGCAGCCGGAGGGGCCGATGAACGCCGTCACCGACCGCGGCTCGACGGTCATCGAGATGTCCTCGATCGCCTTGTGGGAGCCGTAGTAGGCGGTCAGTCCGCTTACGTCGATTCGCTTGGCCATGTCTACTTCACTTCCAGAAATTCAAGCTCGGTCGCTGTGTGGCTCCGCCCGGCGGAGCCGGAATCAGTCGCCTCAGCGACCGGACTTCGGGGCCTTCCAGCGGGCGATGCCGCGGGCCACGAGGTTGAGGATCATCACGAAGGCGATCAGCGCGAGGGACGCCGCCCAGGCCCGGTCGTACGCCGCACCGGAGCCCGCGCTGTTGGCGAACTGCTGGTAGATGTACAGCGGCAGCGAGGCCTGCGCGCCCTCGAACGGGTTGTTGTTGATGAACGGGTTGCCGAACACCAGCAGCAGCACCGGCGCGGTCTCACCGGCGATACGGGCCACCGCCAGCATCACACCGGTGGTGATACCGCCGATGGAGGTCGGCAGGACCACCTTCAGGATGGTGCGCCACTTCGGCACACCGAGCGCCAGGGACGCCTCACGCAGCTCGTTCGGGACGAGCTTGAGCATCTCCTCGGTGGAGCGGACGACGACGGGCATCATCAGGATGGCCAGGGCCAGCGAACCGGCGAAGCCGAACGGCTGCATCTCGAAGATGAGCATCAGGCTGAGGATGAACAGACCCGCGACGATCGACGGGATACCCGTCATGACGTCGACGAAGAAGGTGACCGCCTTGGCGAGCCGGCCACGGCCGTACTCGACCAGGTAGATCGCGGTGAGCACGCCGATCGGGGCACCGATGGCAGTGGCCAGACCGACCTGTTCCAGGCTGCCGATGATGGCGTGGTAGATGCCGCCGCCGGGCTCGGTGTCGGCGACGACACCCATGGAGTGCGTCAGGAAGTAGACGTCGAGAACCTTCACACCGCGGGCGACGGTCACCCAGATCAGGGAGACCAGCGGGATCACGGCGACCACGAAGGCGACCCAGACGAGGCTGGTCGCGACGCGGTCCTTGGCCTGGCGGCGGCCCTCGACGCGGGCGGCGATGCCGTACGTGCCGAGGACGAACAGGACCGCGGCGATCAGACCCCACTGAATCTTGCTGTCCAGGCCGGCGGCGGCGCTGATGCCGATCCCCAGGGCGAGGGAGCCCGCGGCGATCGCCCAGGGCGTCCACTTGGGCAGGCTGGCGGCGCGCAGGGTGCTGGGGCGCTTGTCGGTGAGGCTTGCGGTGCTCATGCGTTGGCCCCCGAGTACTCCGCGCGGCGGGCGATGATCAGCCGGGCCGCGCCGTTGACCAGCAGCGTGATGACGAACAGGACCAGACCGGAGGCGATCAGCGCGTCCCGGCCGAACTCGTTCGCCTCGCTGAACTTGCTGGCGATGTTCTGGGCGAAGGTGCCGCCGCCCGGGTTGAGCAGGCTGGCCTGGATGTCGAAGGACGGGGAGAGGACGGTGGCGACGGCCATCGTCTCGCCGAGCGCGCGGCCGAGGCCGAGCATGGAGGCGGAGATCACGCCGGAGCGGCCGAAGGGCAGCACGGCCATGCGGACGACCTCCCAGCGCGTGGCGCCGAGGGCCAGGGCCGCCTCCTCGTGCGTCTGCGGGACCTGGCGGAAGACCTCGCGGCTCACGTTGGTGATGATCGGCAGGATCATGATCGCGAGCAGGATGCCGACGGTGAGCATCGAGCGCGGCGCGCCCTCCTCCCAGGAGAAGACGCCGGTCCAGCCGAAGAAGTCGTCGAGCCAGCCGTACAGGCCGTTCATGTGCGGGACCAGCACGAGGGCGCCCCACAGGCCGTAGACGATGGACGGCACGGCGGCGAGCAGGTCGATCACGTACGCGACCGGGCCCGACATGCGGCGCGGGGCGTAGTGGGTGATGAACAGCGCGATCGCGACCGCGACCGGGACCGCGATGAGCATGGCGATGATCGAGGAGACGACCGTGCCGAACGCCAGCACCGCGATGCCGAACTTCTGCTCCAGGATGTTGGTGTTCCACTCGAAGGTGGTCAGGAAGTTGCCGTGGTCCTTGCTGATGGCGAGGGCCGCACGGTAGGTGAGGAAGGCCGCGATCGCGGCCATGATCCCCAGCAGCAGGATGCCCGAGCCGCGGGACAGACCGAGGAAGATCCGGTCACCGGGTCGGGTGGCACCACGGGCCGCGCGCTTCTGCTCGGCGACCTTGGCCTGGGGCATGGGGGGAGGTGCGTCGGTTGTCGTCGATATGTCCATCGGGTTCTCCGGTCTGCGGAGCCGTGCGCCCGCTGGGGGCCGCGGCTCATGGCGGCGGTGCACCGGACGGTGCGGCCCGGCCCCGTCGGGAACCGGGCCGCACTCTCGGATCAGGTCAGCTCAGGCTGTCGATGGTCGTGCGGACCTTGGTGATGATCTCGTCGGGCACGGGCGCGTAGCCGATGCTCGGGAGGACCTTCTGACCGTCCTCGCTCGCGACATAGCGCAGGAAGGCCTTGGTGGCGGGCAGGGTGTCCGCCTTGTTGCCCTTGTCGCAGACGATCTCGTAGGTGACCAGGGTGATCGGGTAGGCGCCCTCGGCCTTGGTCTTGTAGTCCAGCTGGAGAGCCAGGTCCTTGCCGGTGCCGACGACCTTCGCGGCGGCGATGTCGGCGGTGGCGCTCTCGGAGCTGGGCGCGACCGGCTTGCTGGCGCCGGTGTTGATGGACACGGACTTCAGGCCGTCCTTGACGTAGGACAGCTCGAAGTAGCCGATGGCGCCGGAGGTCTGCTTGACCTGCTGGGCCACACCGGCGGACTGCGGAGCGGACTGGCCGCCCTTGGCCTGCCAGGCCTTGCCGCCGGAGTACTTCCAGTTGTCCGGGGTGGTGGCGATCAGGTACTTGGTGAAGTTGTCCGTGGTGCCGGACTCGTCCGAGCGGTGGAACGCCTGGATCTTCAGGTCGGGAAGCTTCACGCCCTTGTTCAGGGCGGCGATCGCCGGGTCGTTCCACTTGGTGATCTTGCTGTCGAAGATCTTGGCGATCGTCGGGGCGTCCAGGACCAGGTTGTCGACACCCGGGACGTTGTAGCCGAGGGCGATCGGGCCGCCGACCATCGGCAGGTCGATGCCCTGGCCGCCGGAGCAGACCTTCTTGGAAGCGGTGACCTCTTCGGGCTTCAGCGCCGAGTCGGAACCGGCGAACGCGACCTGGCCCTGGGTGAACGCGGTGACACCGGCGCCGGAGCCGCCGCCCTTGTAGTTGATCTGCACGCCACAGGCCTGGGAGAACGCCTTGACCCAGGCGTCGATCGCGTTCTTCTGCGCGGAGGAGCCGTCTGCGAGGAGCTGACCCTTGGCGTCGTCACACTTGATCGAGCCGGCGGCGGACGACGACGGGTTGCCCGACTCCTTGCCGCCGTTGTCGTCGGAGCCGCACGCCGTCAGGGCCAGGGCGCCGGAGACGGCGACAGCACCGAGGGAGAGGGCGCGCAGCCGGTTCTTGCGCTGAAGGTTCACTTTCGGGGTCCTTCCAGGAGCCGCCGCTGTCGGCGGCGCGCGAGGTCGTAGAGGTGCGTGAGGGCGTGGCCGCGTTCATGGCCGCACTCGGCACCCGGTACGGCCGAAATTAGGCAGAACAGGTGAAGCCACCGATGGCCGGAAGTGAACGCGGAGTGAACCCCTGCCGTCAGCCCGGTGAGGTCACGGAATGCTTACGGGGAGAGCACATGGAGGTTCCGGCGGCCGGGTTGCCCGGACGTGTGTCCGATGTTCTTCACCCGTCAGGGGGAACCCCGGGGAGCGGCGTGTCGTCTGGTTCCACGAGAGCCGAGGAAAGGCGACGGACATGGAACGGCGTACGTTCATCTCGGGCGGCGCGGCCGCCCTGGCGACGACCGCACTGACCGCATGCGGTGCGGGCGGAGGCACGTCCGCCCCCGCGGCGGCGCACACCGGTACGCCGTCGCGATCATCGTCTCTCACGTCCCTGAGGACCACCAGCGCGGGCGCGGCCGCGAACTGGGCGGCCCTCGCCCGTGACCTGGACGGCAGCCTGGTGCGGCCCGGCGACGCGACCTGGAGGACCGCCCACCAGCTGTACAACACCCGCTTCGACGGCCTGAAGCCGGCCGCGGTCGCCTACGTCGCGCACGCCGCCGACATCCGCACGACGCTGGCGTACGCCCACGCGCACCGCATCAAGGTCTCCATACGCAACGGCGGCCACTCCTACGCCGGCTACTCCTCCGGCGACAACCGCCTGATCCTCGACGTCTCCAAGCTGAACCGGGTGCGGGCGAGCGGCGGGCAGGCGGTGGTGGGCGCCGGCGCCAAGCTGATCGACGTCTACCGCGCGCTGGCCGCGAAGGGCGTGACCATACCGGCCGGCTCCTGTCCCACCGTCGGCGTCTCCGGCCTGGTGCTCGGCGGCGGTCACGGCGTGGCCTCCCGCGCCTACGGGCTGACCTGCGACAGCCTCACCCAGGCCACCCTGATCACGGCGGACGGCACCCAGGTGACCGCCGACGCCACCCACCACTCCGACCTCTTCTGGGCCCTGCGCGGCGCCGGGAACGGCAACTTCGGCGTCGTCACCGAGCTGCACTTCAAGACCCACGCCGCGCCGCAGGCCGTCACCGCCTACCTGACCTGGCCGTGGTCCAAGGCCGCCAAGGTGCTCAAGGCCTGGCAGGAGTGGGGCCCGAGCCAGCCCGACGAGATCTGGTCCTCCCTGCACCTGTCCTGCTCCCCGGGCCGCACCCCGTCCATCTCCGTCGCCTGCTTCTCCCTCGGCACCTACGGCGAGCTCCAGAACGCCGTGGACCGCCTGGCCCACCAGGCCGGCGCGAACGCCGCCTCGGTCACCCTGCGCCGCCGTGGCTACGAGGAGGCGATGGAGATCTACGCCGGCTGCTCCTCCTTCTCCACCGACGCCCAGTGCCACCTGCCCGGCTCCACCCCGGGCCGCTCTCCGCAGGGCAAGCTGGGCCGCGAGACGTACGCGGCCCGCTCCGACTTCTTCGACCGCTCGCTGTCCGCGGCCGGTATCCAGACCGTGCTGAAGCAGATCGCCGGGGTGCGGGGCGGCGGGGGCAGCATCGCCTTCACCGCCCTCGGCGGCGCGGTCAACCGGGTCTCGCCGACCGCGACCGCGTTCGTCCACCGCCGGTCCCGGATGCTGGCCCAGTACATCGCCTCCTGGGGCGCGGGGTCCTCCGGCGCCACCGCGCAGTCCTGGCTGACCTCGGCGCACACCGCGATGAAGCCGTACGCCTCCGGCGCGGCGTACCAGAACTACACGGACTCCACGTTGAAGGACTGGAAGAAGGCGTACTACGGGGACGCGGCGACCCGGCTGGGCAAGGTGAAGAAGCAGTACGACCCGGGCCGGTTCTTCTCGTACGCGCAAGGTCTCTAGGCGGGGTCCGGGCGTGGTGCCTCGGCCGCGGGCGCGTGGGGGCCGGTCGCGCAGTTCCCCGCGCCCCTGACGGGGCGCTACGCCGCCAGGTCCCTCTCCTCGGACTCCGCCGAGCGGCGGGTGCCGGAGAGGAGGGGGACGTCCGCGGGCGATCGCTTACGGATGATCCAGCCCGCCCGCCGCGACCGCTCCACGGCCCGCATCAGCGGGGTGAGCAGGGCCGTGGCCGCCGGGGACAGCAGCAGGACGACCGCCGTACCGAGGGCGAAGCCGCCGACGACGTCCGTCGGGTAGTGCACGCCCATGTAGACCCGGCAGAAGCCCTCCAGCAGGGCCAGGCCGATGCCCGCGAGGCCGAAGCGGCGGTTGGCGACGAAGAGCCCCACGCCGAGCGCCATGGTGATCGTCGCGTGGTCGCTGACGAAGGAGAAGTCGTTCTTGCCGGTGACGAGGACGTCCAGGCCCTGGTGATCCAGGAAGGGGCGGGGGCGCCGCACGAAACCGCGTATCGGGACGTTCACCAGCACCGCGAGGCCGGCCGCGAGCGGCGCCCAGACCAGCGCGGCCACCGAGGGTGCCGCGTCCTCGCCGCCCCGGCGCCGCACCGACCACCAGCACCACAGGATCAGCAGCGCCATGGCGAGCAGCAGACCGTACTCGCCGACGAACTCCATGACCCGGTCGAACCAGCCGGGGGCGTCCTTGGCCAGGCCGTTGATGTCGTAGAGCAGGTCGACGTCGGGGTTCGCCCCGGATTCGGCGAGTAGTGCCATGGTGCTGCGGCCCCTTCGTCGTCTTCCCGGACGCACCTCGTGTGCGCCGCTCCTGCCCCCCGTGATGTGTAGATCCGCTTCCGCTGCACTGCCGCACTGACGTCCGCTCGGCTACGTCAACAGGAACGCACAGCCACCATCAATACGTTCCACTCTCCACTGAATGATCACGCAGACGTTATCGAAGAGAGACTCGTCGCCGCAGCTCAGGGGGTGGGGTCCCGGTCGGTTCACACGGTCGTGGGGAGCGCTTTTGCGCCATCTTCGGTCACCCGGGTCGCGCCGAAGTAGTCGGGGGTGTCGATCGGGTCGAAGCGGATCACGGCGCCGGTGCGCGGGGCGTCGATCATGTACCCGCCGCCGACGTAGATGCCGACGTGCCGGATCGCCCGGGAGTCGGTGTGGTCGTCGGAGAAGAAGACCAGGTCACCGGGGAGCAGTTGGTCCCGTGAGGGGTGTGGTCCGGCGTTGTACTGGTCGTTGGCGACCCGGGGCAGGGTGATGTCGACCTTCTCGTACGCGGCCTTGGTCAGGCCCGAGCAGTCGAAGCGGCCGCCCTGGTCGGCGGTGCCGTTGCCGCCCCACAGGTAGGGCGTGCCGAGCCGGCTCTGCGCGAAGGCGATGGCGCCGGCGGCCTGCCGGGTGGGGTCGATCCGGGTGACGGGCGCGGCGAAGCTCTTCTCCAGGCTGCGGATCCGCTGGACGTAGTTCCGGGTCTCGCTGATGGCGGGCACCCCGCCCGACCGGATGACGCGGTAGGCGCCCGCGTTGTAGGCCGCGAGCATGTTGTCGGAGGTGTTGCCGGGCACGTCCTTGACGTACTTCGCGAGTTCGCAGTCGTACGAGGCGGCCGACGGGATCGCGTCGTTCGGGTCCCAGATGTCGCGCTTGCCGTCGCCGTTGCCGTCGATGCCGTGGGTCGCCCAGGTGCTGGGGATGAACTGGGCGATGCCGCGGGCGTCGGCCGGGCTGACGACCGTCGGGTTCCAGCCGCTCTCCTGGTAGAGCTGGGCGGCGAGCAGTGCCGGGCTGAGCGCCGGGCACAGGTTGCCCCACTTCTGCACCAGCTCCTTGTAGGCGGCCGGTACGGCGCCCTTGGCGAGCCCCCGGCTGCCCGACGTCACCCCGTTGACCAGGTTTCCGGCCACGATGTACACCCCGACGACGAGCAGCATGACGAAGCCCATGCCGAGCGCGACGGCCGCCCCACCGATCACCCATACCTTCCGCACGGTTCAACTTTCCCCCATGCCGACCCCGTTCGAAGCCATTTGGGCACGAAGTGGCGCCATTTCACAGGCGGGCAGGCCGGAGTGACGTCCACTCAGCCCGTGCGGGAGCCGGTCGTCGCCTTCCGGTACAGCGCGGCCGCCTCGCCGCCGAGGACCACGCTGTACGAGGTGTCGGCCGTGGCACCGCCCTGCTCGTGGCCGCCGAGGACGCCGACGACCTGACTGTCGCCGTTGACCCAGGGGCTGCCGCTGGTGCCGCCGGTGAAGCCGGGGCAGTCGATGCGCTGCTGCGTACTGCTGTGCAGGGCAGGCTTGTTGGTGCAGGTGATGGGCGTCTCACGGAAGTCGGGGTAGCCGGTGACGGTGACCGCGGTGGCGCCGGTGGCCACCCCGGGGGTGAACCGGTTGCCCCCGACCACGTCCTCCAGCCGTCTGCCGTCCCGTTCGGCGACGGCGGCGAAGGCGAGGTCGCTGTCCTCGTCCTGGTCCTGGTCCTCGGCCCAGCCGTCGGGCAGGAACCGCTCGGTCACCTTCCACACCCCGTAGGGCGCCTGCCCGTTCCGGTAGCCCGGCACGAACACCAGGTCGTCGTCGGTCCCGGCCACGCAGTGCGCGGCGGTGACGATGAGGTCGCCTTGGGAGCTGTGCACCACGGAGGCGGTGCAATAGTGGCCGCCGGCCAGCCGGTCCGCCCGGTCGGCGCCGAACAGCGCGCCGACCCGCAGGCTCTGCCGGGTCGCGACGGTGTCGGCGGTGACCCCGAGGGGCCCCGGCCCGTCGTCGGCGGCGGCCACGGAGGCCGAGGTCAGCGCGAGCAGCACCACAGCGCCGAGCAACGCGGGCCGCGAGGTGACCGAGATGCGTGAGATGCGCTTCATCAGCCCCCACCCTGTCCCACGGAGGTGAGAAACCCGCTCGGACTTCCCTCAGATTTTCCTGTGAATCCCGGCCCGCCCGCCACCGCAGCGACACAGGCCCCAGGTGAGGGGGGTGACGCCGGCCCGGTGCCGCCGAGTCCGGCGGCCGTTGCCGTCACCGCACCGTCGCCGTGAGCGGCCACCGCACGCCCGTCAGCTCCTCCGACAGGGTCCACAGCCGCCGGGCCGCCGCCGGGTCGCTCGCGGCCGTGCTGCGGCCGACCAGGGTCGGGGCGCCGCGCATCTCGGCCGGGCCGTCGGGGCCGACGTAGGCCGCGCCGGGCAGGTCCTGGGTCGCCGCGTACAGGGTCGGCAGCGCGCCGGCCTTGTCGTCCTGGGCCAGGAACCTGTTGCCGACCTGCATGAACAGGCGGGCGAACGGGTTGGCGGCGTGGCTCTGGAGGTTGGTCGCGGACCAGCCGGGGTGGGCCGCCAGGGCGCGCACGGCGGACCCGGCCTCGGTCAGGCGCCGCTGGAGTTCCAGGGTGAACAGCAGGTTGGCCAGCTTGGACTGGGCGTAGGCACGGGTGGGGGTGTAGTTCCCGCGCAGGTTCACGTCCTCGAAGTGGATCACCTTGTCGCCCATGCGGTGCGCTCCGGACGAGACCGTCACCACACGGTCCGTCACATACGGCAGGAGCAGGTTGGTCAGCGCGAAGTGCCCGAGGTGGTTGGTGCCGAACTGCATCTCGAAGCCCTGCCGGGTGCGCTGCTCCGGCAGCATCATCACGCCCGCGTTGTTGATCAGCAGGTCCAGCGGGCGGTCCCAGGCCGCGGCGAACTCCCGTACGGAGTCCAGGTCCGCCAGGTCCAGCCGGCGCACCTCGGTGCTGCCCGCGACCCGCGCCGCGGCGGCGCCGCCCCGCGCGAGGTCCCGTACGGCGAACACCACATGGGCCCCGGCCCGGGCCAGCGCCTCGGCGGCGGCCAGGCCGATGCCGCTGTTGGCGCCGGTGATCACGGCCGTACGGCCGGTCAGGTCGGGGAGTCGGGTCGCGTTCCACTTGCGCGCGGTGCGCGCTTCGGTCGTCTCAGCCATACCCCCAAAGTAGGCACCGACAACAATGCTGTCAATGACAACAATGGTGGCGGCGCCAACAAAGCTGACATCGACAACATCGGGATACGATGGTGCGCATGCCCACCAGCCGCCCCTACCACCATGGAGACCTGCGCGCCGCCCTGCTGAGGAGCGCCGAGCGCACCCTGCGTGAGAAGGGGGTCGGCGCGCTCTCCCTGCGCGAACTGGCACGCGAGACCGGCGTCAGCCACGCCGCCCCGGGCCGGCACTTCAAGGACAAGCAGGCCCTGCTCGACGCCCTGGCGCTGGACGGGTACGAGCGGCTGAACCAGGCCCTGGCCACCGCGGCCGACCGCCCGGTCCCGTCCTTCGAGGAGCGGATGACGGCACTCGCCCGCGCCTACCTCGGGTTCGCCGTCGAGCACCCGGAACTGCTGGAGCTGATGTTCGCGCGCAAGCACGACCCCGACAGCTCCGCGCAGCTCGCGGCGGCCGTCGACCAGTCCTTCGGCTCCTTCACCAGGATGATCGCGGACGCCCAGGAGCGGGGCGAGATCGTCGAGGGCGACCCCGAGCGCATCACCCTGGCCGCCGCCGCGGGCCTGCACGGCCTCGCCGCCCTCATCGCCAGCTGCGCCCTGGAGGCGGACGAGGCGCTGGCGGGCCTGGACCAGCACGTCCACCTGCTGCTGCACGGCCTGCGTCCGCGCTGAGCCGCCTTTCGGACGGCTGTGCGTGCCCTGTCCGCCCGGTCAAGCACCGCCCAGCACACAGCCGTCCCACCGCCATCGAGCGGTAAGCCCGGAACCCGCTCCGGTAACGCGGAAGTCAGGGCTCCGAAAGCCTCGCCGGCGCCTACGTCCTGGCCGGCACCCCGTCAACCGGCAGCCACCTGGCCGAGTTCGTACCGGGCCGCCGGCACCTCCGCCCTGAACGACGTCACCAGCGGCAGCAACGGCACGTGACGGAAGACGGGCCACGGCACCCAGCCGTGGCCCGTTCTCCCGTTTCCCGGCCGGAACCCTGTCCGCTTTCCGCCCCCGCCCGTGAGAACATCGACGCGACTCCTCACCCGACCGGCCGTCAGAAACCCTGCCGGGCCGTAAAGGAGGTCAACGAGAGAACCACACGACAGGTTCCGCACCGACCTCGTTGCCCGGCGTGACCTGCCGTGATACACAGAGTGACCGGGCGGGCCATGTGTACGAAACCCGCCGGCCAATGACGTCAAGTCGACATACGTCGGCGACGTTGTCGGCGACAATGGGGCCTGACCTCTGCACACCGCAGGGGCGCTCGCGGAACTACCCACCAGGGGCGGTGACTTACATGCTCTTTGCGGCCGACAAGGGAGACATCAACACCATCATCGGCGGGATCGCTCCGGACTGGGGCCCCTTCGGCAGCCTGGGCAACGAGGCCAAGGTGATGATCGAGGTGGTCATGGCCGTGGCCATCCTCCTCTGCCTCGGCATCGCGGTCTGGGGTGCGGCCAAGCAGCGCATCGGCGCCACGGCCCTCCGGGACACCTTCAGCGCGGAACAGGGCAAGGGCCTGATCATCGCCGGCCTCACCGGAGTCTTCATCATCGGCTCCCTCGGCACCCTGTTCACCATCGTGTACGGCATGGCGGTGTAGCCCCAGGCCTCCCGGGCACGCCCGACTGCGGCTGTCCCCTCCACCCCACCCGTCCGTCGTGCCCACCGGCTGAGGTTGCGTTTCCCTGATGTCGAGTCACCACACCGCGCCCGCGCGGGAACCAGCACGGCTACCGTCGTATGTCTACGAGGGTGAGGGAGCGCACACGGCATGAGTCCCGGAGACGACCAGGCCTACACCGACTACCCCGAGACGGGCCGCACCCGAACCCGCCTCCCGGAATCCGACCCCTACGGCGGCGCCCCCCGCCGCCCCCACCGCTCCTCCTCCAGAAGCCTGGTCACGGTGGTCGGCGTAGCAGTCCTCCTCATCGCCGCAATCGCCTTCGCGAACCGGGGGGACGACTCGGGGTCCGACGACACCGTCACCAAGGGCTCCCGCCCCCAAACGTCCACCACAGCCCCCTCAGGCACCCACCCGGTACAAACCAAAACCGGCACCATCCCCTCGGGCTACGCCCACACGGACCAGGGGGCCCAGAGCGCTGCGGCGAATTATGCGGTGGCGTTGGGGTCGGCGGACATGTTCAACAAGCCCAGGCGTGACGCGGTCCTCCAGGCCGTCATCTCGCCCTCGCGCGTGGTGAGCTCCGAGGCAGACTTCGACAAGGCGTACACCCCCGCCTTCAGCAAGAGCTTCGGCTTGAACGATGACGGTACCGCTCCCCAGGGCTACACGTTCGTCTCACGTACGAGTCCCATCGGCACGAAGGTCACCGAGGCCACCAGCGACACGACCACGGTTGAGGTCTGGTGCAGCGGCCTGCTCGGTCTCGCGGGCGAGAAGTCCACGAACCCGGTCACCAACAGCTGGTTCACCATCACGATGAAACTCGAGTGGGCTGCGGGCGACTGGAAGATCGTCACGCATTCCCAGAAGGAAGGCCCGGCGCCCGTTCCCGGCGACGACAAGGCCTCCAGTGCCGATGAGATGTCGAAGGCTGTCGACGAGTACGGAGGGTTCACTTATGCCCGCTAACCGCCGCGTACTCACGCTGGCCGGCGCAGTCACCGCCATGCAGACGGCCGCAGTCCTCATGGGCGCACGCGCCTTCGCCGCGCCCACCCCTCCGTCCTCGCCCTCATCCACGCCCACGCCCACGAAGAGCAGTGACAACTGTGACCTGATCCACGGCGCGGCCCGGGAATTCTGTGAGAAGGACAGCGGCTCCTCCAAAGGCTCCTCCGGCCTACCCAACACCCCCCTGACCGACACCCTCGACCCCCTCGCCTCCCTCGCCAAGGGATGTGCCGACGCTGCCTCGTGGACCATCGGGAAGCTCAGTGACGCCGTGAAGGAGACCGCCACGGTCGACTTCACCAATCAGGCCTTTCTCAAGCAGTACGCCATCGTCTTCGCCGCCTCCACGGTGCTGACCGTCCTGCTGTGGCTGCTGGCCGTAGCCAAGCGCGCAGTGCGCGGCGTGCCGCTGACCACCGCCATCTCCGAGGCCGTCGGCTTCCTCTGGCTCACCGTGCTGGCCTCCGCCTTCACCCCGCTGATCCTGTACACCGTCGTATCGGCGACAGACGGCGTCACGGACGTCCTCGCCAAGGCCACCGGCGACCAGGCCGACACGTTCTTCGGCACCTTCTCCGGCGCCCTGAAGAAGGGCAACGACATCGGCGGCGGACCGATCATGCTGATCGTCGTGTCCCTGGTTAGCATCCTCGCCGCCGGCGTCCTCTGGCTGGAGCTGGTCATCCGCGCCGCCCTGCTCTACGTCGGCGCCCTCCTCGGCACCGTCGTCTACGCCGGCCTGGTCGACAAGAACCTCTGGGGCCACGTCCGCCGCTGGGCCGGCATCATGATCGCCGTCATTCTCGTGAAGCCGGTCATCGTCATCGTGCTCGGACTCGCCGGAGCACTGTCCGGCGACAACGGCCCCGACGCCTTCTCCGCCGTCGTCTCCGGCCTCGCCATCATCCTGCTCGCCATCTTCGCCAGCGCGATGATCTACCGCTTCGTCCCCGGCTTCGGCGACGAGATCGCCGGCTCCCGCAGCAACCGCATCATGCAGGGCGCCGAGAGCAAGGCCGCTGCCGTCATCAGCTCCCCCGCCACCCTCGTCGCCCAGGGCATCAAGACCCACAGCTCCCGCGCCGACAACAACGGCGGCGGCCAGAGCAGCACCCCCCGCGCGGCCAACCCCGCCACCGGCGGCGTCGCCGCCCACAGCAGCCGTACCCCGACCGGGGGCACCGGCGGAGCCGTCCCCTCCGCCGCGCCCGCGCCCCGCGCGTCCAGTCCGGTCAACACTCCGCACGCCAGCAACACCCGCAACAACCGCACGGGAGGTGAAGGGCGTTGACGACCGAGTCCCACCTGTCCCATCCGGTCACGCCCCGCCGTACGTATCTCATCGGCCGCGCCCGGCCCAACGCGATCGTCGGCCGGAACCGCGAGTCCGGCGAGATCGCGCTGATCATCGTCGGCGCGTTCCTCGGCATGATGTGCGGCCTCCTCGTCCCGGTGCTGTCCCTGCGGATCGTGCTGCTGATGGGCTTCCCGCTGCTCGCGCTCGCCGCCGTCTACGTGCCGTACAAGCGCCGCACCTTCTACAAGTGGTTCGAGATCAACCGCTCGTACAAGCGGACCCTCAAGCGCGGAGCCGCCTACCGGTCCGGCGCCATGGAGGCCGGGATCCGGCTCGACGGACGGGAGATCGAGGTCGGACCCCCGCCCGGCATCGGCCACATCAACTGGCTCGCCGCGCCCTTCGGACCCGACGAGATCGCCGTACTGCTGCACGCCGACCGCAGGACGGTCACGGCCGCCATCGAGATCGAGGGCCCCGGCGTCGGCCTGCGCGACTCCGAGGACCAGGAGGCCCTGGTCGACCGCTTCGGCACGCTGCTCAAGCACGTCGCCAACGGCGACGGATTCGTCACGCGGCTCCAGATGCTCGCCCGCACCCTGCCCGCCGACCCGGACGCGCACGCCAAGGACGTCACCCTGCGCGGCGACGAGCGCTCCCCGGACTGGCTCCAGCGGTCCTACGACCAGCTGCAGTCCATGGTGTCCACCAGCAGTGAGCAGCACCGCGCCTACCTCGTCGCCTGTATGCACTACACCCGCGACCTTGCCGCCGAGGCACACGCCATGGCCCGGGCCGTCCGCGCCCACGGCGGCAAGGTCGACCGGGACGCCGGACTCGCGGTCGTCATGGCCCGCGAGCTGACCGACATCTGCTCGCGGCTCCAGGAGGCCGACATCCGGGTACGGCAGCCGCTCGGCCAGGGCCGGCTCGCCTCCCTCATCCACTCCATGTACGACCCGGACCACCCCATCGACCACATCCAGGCGATGACCAAGCGCAACGCCTGGCCGGCCGAGCTGGACGCCATGGAGCCCACCTACCTCCAGGCCAAGACCCGGGAGTCCAGCACCCGCGCCCCCTGGTGCCATGCGACGGCGTGGGTGAAGGAGTGGCCCATGACCCCGGTCGGGGTGAACTTCCTCGCCCCGCTCCTCGTCCACACACCGGACGTCATCCGAACGGTCGCAGTCACGATGGATCTCGAGCCCACCGAGGTGGCCATCGAACGCATGCTGACCGAGAAGACCAACGACGAGGCCGAAGCGTCCCGCGCCGCCAAGATGAACCGGACCGTCGACCCCCGTGACATCGCCGCGCACAACCGCCTCGACCAGCGAGGCGAGGATCTCGCCAGCGGCGCCGCCGGGGTCAATCTCGTCGGCTACATCACCGTCTCCGCCCGCTCCCCGGAGGCCCTCGCCCGCGACAAGCGCACGATAAGGGCCTCCGCCGGCAAGTCGTACCTCAAGCTGGAGTGGTGCGACCGAGAGCACCACCGCGCCTTCGTGAACACACTTCCGTTCGCCACCGGCATCCGAAGGTAGGGGCTGATTCGCCGATGCGGGATCCGCTGTCCGTCCTCACCGAGGCCTTCACCTCCTTCCTGTTCGGGAAGGTCGAGACGACCCGGCTGCCGGTACGCACCTCCACGGGCCAGGCCCAGGCCGTCTACCTGCCCACCGCCGCGCCCGGCCTCGGCGACTCCGGTGTCATCATCGGCCGCGAGGTCTACTCCGGGAAGGGCTACATCTACGACCCGTTCCAGCTGTACGGCCAGCAGCTGCCGGCCCCGCACTGGCTGGTCCTCGGCGAGTCCGGCAACGGCAAGTCGGCGCTGGAGAAGACGTACGTCCTGCGCCAGCTCCGCTTCAAGGACCGCCAGGTCGTCGTCCTGGACGCGCAGGGCGAGGACGGCGTGGGCGAGTGGAACCTCATCGCGCAGGAGCTGGGGATAACGCCTATCCGGCTCGACCCCATGGCCGCCCTGGACCACGGGATCCGGCTCAACCCCCTGGACCCGGCCATCACCACGACCGGGCAGCTCGCACTGCTCAGGACGATCATCGAGGTGGCGATGGGCCACGGCCTGGACGAACGGTCCGGCTTCGCCCTGAAGGTCGCCCACTCCTACGTCAACGAGACGATCGTCGACCGCCAGCCGGTCCTCACCGACATCGTGGAGCAGCTACGGCACCCCGAGCCGGAGTCGGCGGAGGCGATGAACGTCGCCGTTGACGACGTACGGGCCTGGGGTCTGGACGTCGCCCTGGTCCTCGACCGGCTCGTCGACGGTGACCTGCGCGGCATGTTCGACGGCCCGACGACGGTCGGCATCGACCTCGACGCGCCCCTCATCGTCTTCGACCTGTCCCACATCGACCGCAACTCCATCGCCATGCCGATCCTCATGGCGATCGTCGGCGTCTGGCTGGAGCACACCTGGATCCGCCCCGACCGGAAGAAGCGCATCTTCCTGGTCGAGGAGGCGTGGCACATCATCAACAGCCCGTTCGTGGCCCAGCTGTTCCAGCGGCTGCTGAAGTTCGGGCGCCGGCTCGGCCTGTCCTTCGTGGCGGTCGTCCACCACCTGTCCGACGTGGTCGACGGGGCCGCGGCGAAGGAGGCGGCGGCCATCCTGAAGATGGCGTCGACCCGGACGATCTACGCCCAGAAGGCCGACGAGGCACGGGCGACCGGCCGGGTGCTGGGTCTGCCCCGGTGGGCGGTCGAGATCATCCCGACCCTCACCCCCGGCATCGCCGTCTGGGACGTCAACGGCAACGTCCAGGTGGTCAAGCACCTGGTCACGGAGACGGAACGGCCGCTGGTCTTCACCGACCGCGCGATGACCGAGTCCTCCAGCGAGCTGGCGGCCGACGACGCCCTGCGCGCGGCCGAACGGGAGGCCGAGCAGCGGGCCGCGGCCTTCGTGGAGCAGCACCTGGGCGACTCCGAGTCCACAGTGGCGTAGAGGGAGTGCAAGGTGAGACCGGACGACCGCCGTGACAGCCGCCGGGAAGGCCAGGGCGGCATCCCCGACGGCCTGCTGCTCGGCGTACTCGCGTTCCTCCTCGGCATGACCGTGCTGGTGTGGACGGCCACGGGCCTGGCCGCCTGGTTCGCCCAGGGCGGCTGGCCCGACGGCGTCACGTTCACCCGCACTCCCCTGGCCATGCGCCACCTCATCGGCCGGCCGCACGATCTCACCGGCGCCTGGCCGGAGACCCCGCCGGGCCAGCTGTCCGGCTGGGGCCTCTTCTGGGGCCTCCTCCTCGGCCAGCTGATGATCCTTTTCGTCCTCACCGTGTTCGTGATGGGCACGGTGGCCCGGTGGCGGGCGGGGAAGGCCCTGCAGCGGGCGGACCGGGCCGCAGGGAAGCCGGTGCCGGGCCCCGCCCCGCAGGCGGCGCCTGCCGAACCGGTGCACGAGGTGCCTGCACCGCGCAGCGAACCGCAGCCACGTCCGCAGCCGCAGCCCCAGCCGCAGCCGCAGCCGCAGCCGACTGAGCGTCTTCACGAGGCGGCGGCACCGGACCCCTCGGGCGCGTTGCCCGCCGACGGCGACCGGGTGGGCGGATGGGAAAGGCTCCTCATCGCCCCCAGGGAAACCCGCCAAGCGGCCGCGACCCAGGCCGTACGCGACGCGGAAGGGCCCCTCCTCCTCGTCACCTCGAATCCGGCCCTCTGGGTCGAAACCAAGGACACCCGGGCCAAACTCGGCCCCACCCTCCTCTACGACCCCACGCACCTCTGCGACACCCCGGCCCGCCTCCACTGGTCTCCCACCGCGGGCTGCGAGGACAAGCAGACGGCGGTGCGCACAGCCACCGCACTCCTCGCCCCCGTACGCCCCAGCGCCAAGATCGACCAGGCGCTCGCGGACACGGCGACCATCCTCCTGCGCAGCTATCTGCACGCCGCGGCCCTGGAGAACCGCACCATCCGGCATGTCCACCGCTGGTCCCAGGGCACCCAGGTCCAGGACGCCGTCCGTACCCTCCGCACCCATCCCAGGGCAGCCCCCGGCGCCGCGGGCGAGCTGGAAGCGGCGCTCACCGCGCACCCGGAACGCCGGGACATCGCGCAGGAGCTGACCAGCCGGGCGCTGTCCGCCCTCTTCACGGTCAACGTCCGCGAGGCCTGCACCCCAAACCGAACTGATGCGCTCGCCTTGGATTCCTTCGTCCACGAAGGGGGCACGCTTTATGTGGTCGGTGAATCCATCGAGGACCCCAGGAGCAATCCGGGCGCGATGCCGCTCCTGACGGCCCTCGTCTCCAGCGTGGTCGAGCACGGCCGGCGCATGGCCGAACGGTCATCCTCCGGTCGGCTCGACCCACCACTCACCCTGGTCCTGGACGACATCGCGGCCGTGGCCCCCTTCCCCGAGCTGCCGGACCTGCTCGACGCCGGAACAGACCAGGGCCTGCCGACGCTCACCCTGCTCCGCTCCCGCGAACAGGCCCGCTCCCGCTGGCCGCACCGGGAACTGCCGGTCTGAGAAACAGAGCCGGTTCGGGAACGCAACCAGTCCGGGAACCGAGCCGGCCCCAGCACGAAGCGGTCCGCGGACCGGGGTTCACCGCTCCAGCACGAACTCCAGCTCGTTCTGCGCCTCGTTCTTCGAGAACGGCACCTCCACACCGCTCGGCTGGAAGCCGATCCTGCGGTACGCCGCCTGCGCCCGCGTGTTCTCCGCGTGGACATACAGCCGTATCCGCTCGGCCGCGCGCTCCCACGCCCAGGCCACACCGGCCTCGAACAACGCCTCGACCAGGCTGTTCCCCCGGTGCTCGGGCCGGACGAACACCCCCACTACGTGCCCCTGCCGCCGCTCGACCGGAAACCCGGCCCAGTCCTTCGTCCCGGCCTCCTCGATGAGCACGGTCACCGAGCCCGCCCAGCTCCCGTCGGGCGCCTCGGCGATGAACTGGAGGGCTGACGCGGATCCTTCGCCGGACCCGACGGCCCGGTCCTGCCAGAAGGAGTCCGGCCGGGCCGCGGCCTCCTCGTAGCTCTCCAAGAAGGCGAGGTGCGCGACCGGGTCCCGCAGCGCGTCCAAGCGCAGCTGCTTCACCCGCTCCCAGTCGTCGGGACGTATTGCGCGAATGACGTAGTCGTTCCTGGTCAGGAGGGTCATAGGGCAACCGTAGACCAGGGGTTGACGGCGGCACCGCGTATTTGGCGGCATGACCGAGCTTCGTGATCGGCCGCACGCCGCAACCAACCTGTACTGGAAGGGGCGGGAGGTACCCGGCCGCCGAGGCGGGACCGTGGACACGGCCGGCGTGACGTGCTGGCAGCCGTCAGTCGTCTGTAAACGCAGAAAACCCCCGCACCGGAAGGTGCGGGGGTTTTCCCAAAAATTGTTCGGCGGCGTCCTACTCTCCCACAGGGTCCCCCCTGCAGTAC